>NZ_CP019936.1:2000150-2697725 GCF_002009425.1 Thiosocius teredinicola | reverse complement strand
CTGCCAAATGTTTTCGAATGAATTCGATGATCAGCGCTTCGGTATCCTCGGCGCTCAATGGAGCTGTCATGTGTTTCAGGCCTTGCCAAAGGGTCGTTGCATTTTGGAATCCGTTCCGCTTGTCATGAGGCCTTAGTAAGCGTGGATGTTGGTTTTTTGTCAACCAGCCCACTAATGCGCAAGAAGTTGACGAAACAGGTCGCCCGTCTGTTGGGCCACGGTTTTCCAATCCTGTGTCGAGGCCAATTGCCGGTTGCACTTGCCCATAGATGCTAATTCCTCAACATGCTCGAAGGCCTCGTTCAGGGCGTTTTTCAGGCCATCCGGCGTGTCGCTGTCGTAGAAGAACCCCTTGGCCTCGTGCTCGAGGTCCCGGATACAGCCTGTTCTGGGAGCAATGATCGCCTTGCCGAACGACAGCGCGAGAATAACCGAGCCGGAAGTCAGCACATTGCGGAACGGTGTGGCTACCACGTCTGCCGCTGCCATGTAGGTTTGGATGTCGTCATCATCGATGAATTGCAGGTGCAGGCGGATATGGTTGTTGTTGTCGGCAGCTTGCTGCAGCTTGGTGCGTAGTTCGGGTTCGTGCACGCGGCCGGCGATCAATAAGATCGCAGACATCGCCTGGTCACTGGCCAGAAATGCCTCGAGCAGTTCCAATACACCCTTGTAACGGCGTATCTCGCCAAACAACAACACCACGCTAGTATCGCCGGGCAGGCCGAGGCGTGTGCGCGCCGTCGCCCGGTCCTGGTGGTCGGGATACACACCTACATAGCTGGCGTGCGGGATGACGCGAATCTGCTTTTCGTCGATCCAGGGATAGCACTTGCGCAGGTCGGCACCGGCGGTTTTGCAATGAACGATGATCGCGTCCGCCGCGCGCGATACCAATCGGGTGATCAGGGTTTCGGTGCGTGGCTTTCGCTCCTCGTGGTCCTTCAGGTTATGGACCGTCCATACGATGCGGCAGCCAAGTACGCGCAGAATCGCCCATTGGCAGAGGAACAGCACAAAGGCGATATGGCCGCGGATTGGCGTCTTACCGATGTAGAACGGATGCAGCCAGTGGAAGTGCACGACGTCCGGACGTTGTGCCAGCACCTTGTGGATGAAAACAACGCCGCCGGGATTGCACGCAGCCCCCGTCTCAGTGGCCAGGTGACGATATAGCTGCGCCTGATAAGGATTGTCGGTGAACTCGGGCAGGTACAGGACTTTCATGTAGAACGCCCGCTACCGAGCAGTCGGCGAACTGCGTGCTTCACCCCTGTCCACAGCCATCGGCCATACCAGCGCATCGGTAAGGGGCCGCTGAACATACGTTTGCTCAACGCCGTCATGGCAGCGATGGGTGCAACTCGAAATTTTTTGGGGAAGATATGTCTTGTCCAGAACGCATCGGCCGCTTTTTGTCCGATCAAGGACAAGCGTGACTCGAGAAAACATTCTGAGGCATCCAGTCCGTAGCGGTGGGTGATGCGGTCCGGACGGTTGTCATGGAACCAGGAAAGCAACGGCTGGTCGACCATCAGAAAGCGCGCGCCGTGTTGCTCGAGACGCAGGCAGAAGTCGTAGTCCTGGTGTTTGCGCAGGTCGGGGTCGAAGCGAGTGCGTCGTGCCAGCTCCGTCGGTAGTAGCAGCGAACTCGTCTGGATGTGGCCCCGTTGCACGAACAGGTATTCTGCCACGCCGACATCCACCGGTTTTGCTGTGCCAGGGAGAATGGATACACCGGATGGCGTGATCGCTCGATACTGCGAATGGCAAACGATCGCCGGATTCCAGGCGTGCTCGCCCAGCGTCCGGATTTGCTCCGCCAGTTTGTGTCGATCCCAGGTGTCGTCGGAATCGAGAAAGGCGACATAGTCACCGTTTGCATTGTCGATCCCGGTGTTCCGACAAGCTGCGCCACCGCCGTTGCGTTCGCGCCGAATCAGGCGAAGACGCGGGTCGTCAATGGATCGAACTGCCTCGCGCGTGCAGTCGGTGGATGCATCGTCTACGACCAATACCTCGAGCAGGTTGATATCGTCCTGCGCCAGGCAGGATGCGATTGCCTGCACGATGCAATCCGCACGGTTGAACACTGGGATGATGACACTGATCGTGGGTCCGTGCTGCGCCGGTATGACCTTGTTGTGCCTTGTTTGTATCTCTTCCACTGGCGGTCACTTTCTAGCGCAGACGTTGGAAAAGGCTGATGTATTGCTCGGTCATGCGATCCAAACAGAACTCGCGTTCTGCAGTTTCCCGCGCAGCGTCGCTCATGCGATGACGCAGTGCCGGCTCGTCCCGCAGGCGGCGTGCCGCCAAGGCAAAATCCCTCGCATTATCGAGTTGGCACAACAGGCCATTCTTTTCGTGGGTGATCACTTCCGGTAGCGACGCCGTGTCGCTGGCGATCACCGGAGTGCCGCTGGCCATCGCCTCCATCGCCACCAGGGGCAGCCCTTCCAGGCGGGTCGGGAGCAACAGGGCGTCTGCACGATGGTACTCCTGGCGCACCTGCTCGGGATCGAGGCGCCCCAGGCGGCGTACATTTGCGTCGTCGGGGAAGGGGGCTGCCGTCCGCTTTCCCTGGGTGTACGACAGTTCGAATCCTTTACCCAGATGCGACATGATGTCGGGTAGCAGGTCGGCCCCCTTGCGTGGACTCAGGTTGCCAACGAACAGCAGGCGGAAATCGCGGCCGTCGCAACTTTCTTTGGTGTTTTCCGGCGGATGGAAAAATTCGGTATCGATCCCGTTGAGGATGACTTCGGGGGCCGCAACGCCCAGGCCGTGCGCGTAGGTCTGCGCAGAATATCGGCTGACCGCAATCACTTGGTCGGCGACACGGTGGGTGAGCAGTTCCCAGCGTCGTACAAACTGTCGATGAAAGATCGCTTGCCCGCGTGATTTGTAAGGCGCCAGGGCAGGGTCGTTCACGAACAGGTGTTCGACGGTGACCAGTTTGCTGCCGGGCCTGCGGAAGGCAAAGCCGTTCCAGGTGTTCGTAAGAACGACATCGGCGTTGCTTGGTGCACGCTGCCTATGCAGCAACCAGGGCGCGTATTGGTAGTTATGTGGATAGCAGGTGGTGGTCGCCTCCACACCCTTCGCGCGCAGCATTTTTGCCAGGTTCTCGGTAAACACATCCGACCCGCTGCCGGCCCTCACATAAGGCAACCAGACGCGAAGCTGTTGATCATGGATGCGAGGGCTGTTTGTCACGCCTGCCTGCTGGTGATCATGCGTGAAAACAATGCTGAAAAATCATTCGCACTCCGAAGGCGGGAGAATTTCTCGCTGGCATGGAGGCTGGCGTTTGCTGTCAGCCTTTCGCTGAGGCCGGGGGTTGTCGCGATCCGCCGAACGGCGTCGGCAATCTGCTGCGGCGCGCGTTGATCGACCAGCAGGCCGGAGCGATCGTGGATCACCGAGTCTTTGAAGCCGCCCAGGCGCGTAGCGATCACCGGCGTGCCGGCAACCATTGATTCGAGAACCGTCAGACCCTGCGCTTCGATCCAACCGTCGACCGCGCGGCGCGAAGGTGCCACGTAGATGTCGGCGGCCGCGAAATAGGCGGCAATGGTCTTGTGATCCTGCCAGCCGACGAAGTCGACGTGATCTGCCAGCCCCAGTGAGTGGGTGAGCGATTCAAGTTCGGCCCGGTCCTGGCCCTCGCCGACGACCAAGAGTCGTGTGCCCGGCTGGTCTTGCCGGACGATGGCCATCGCATGCAACAGGTCCTCGAGGCCCTTCTCATCGACGATGCGGCCGAGGAACAACAACAAGGGTCCGTCGGTGCCCCGGTGCCTTGCACGAATCTGCAGCGCCAACTCGGGAATCTCGGGATCGGGGGCGCGGGTGTTGACCCCCATCGGAATGCAGTGAAGTTGCTCCAGGTCGTGCGCGATGCGCTTGACTGCATTCCCGGTAGAGCGACTGTTCACGGTGATCGCGTCTGCGCTGCGCAAAGCCAATCGCTTCGCCTGTCGCATCAGCCTGCCTTTCAAGCCGAAGATATCACCGCCATGTACCGTGATGACATGGGGAATGCTGTGAGGCCTGCCGGCGAGCATACCGATAAAGCCCTGAGGCAGTATCCAGTGCGAATGCAGCAGATTGTAGGAACGGGTCTTCAATCGCCGCGAAACGGCAAACCACTCGGCAGCTAGCAGCGCCGGGAGCTTCAGGTGATTCGACTTATTCTTGCGCAGGTTCACCAGGGCTCCACCGTGGTAGCAGACGGTTTGCCCGCGCGATGGCCAGAAATAGCGGAACCGTTCGACGTTCACTCCGGCGAGTTCTTCATTCAACGCGGCCCCATCGGCATGCGGAGCCAGCAAGTCGATTTCCCAGCCAAGCGCTTGCATGTCCTCCGCGAGGTTGAGCACGAAAGGTGTTGTGCTGTCGCCTTCCCAGCGGGGTAGGTTGGAGGTTACGCACAGTATCCGGCCAAGCCTGGGCTTTTCACCCATGATGTAATTATCCTTTGCAACTCAAGGTGGCAGGAATGCTTTGTTCCGGCACCATCTTATAAATTAACGGCAACGCTCCCGGAAAAGATAACCAAGCGGCCGGGGGATACGGTTTGCTTCCCCGAACCGGCAAGTTACGGGAATCAGGCATGACGTACCACCGGCCCATCTCTGAAGAGAGGTATTTGGTCTCGGTGCTGCGCAAGTTAGGTCGGCTGCGAGCAGAGACGGTCCGGCAAGTCGGCGGACCGTCCAGGACATGTATGTTGGACGCGGCCAATGAGCCCGCAACGCGGGTTCGCGTCCACAGCGCCCCAAAACGCAAAAAGGCCAACACGAGGTTGACCTTTTCACGTTTGGTGGTGGAGGCGGCGGGA
This sequence comes from Thiosocius teredinicola, assembly GCF_002009425.1. Taxonomy (NCBI): domain Bacteria; kingdom Pseudomonadati; phylum Pseudomonadota; class Gammaproteobacteria; order Chromatiales; family Sedimenticolaceae; genus Thiosocius; species Thiosocius teredinicola. The sequence goes on along the minus strand of NZ_CP019936.1, from coordinate 2,692,879 downwards.
GTTATTCGGCCTTTGGCCTCACCCTTCGGGCTGCCGTCGCGTTGCGACGGCGTTCTGCGGCACCTCCGGTGCCTAGTGAACCCGCTCCGCGTGTTCGTTACTCCAGCACCCGGCCAAAAACGCAGAAGGGCCACCCGTTGGGTGACCCTTCATCGTTTGGTGGAGGCGGCGGGAGTTGAACCCGCGTCCGCAAGCCCTCTGCCTTCGGCTCTACATGCTTAGTGTCGTCGATTATATTTAACCGCGTGCCGCCCGACGAACAGGGCATACAGTACGGCGATTCCGGTAAGTTTTAACGAATCGGCCCCAGACAAGCCTCATCGCGATCTTGTGAGATATGACGCCAGAAATGCTCCGAAGAGCGCTGGGCGCACAAGCACGGCCCCAGTCTGACGGCAATCTACCGGGTGTTAAGCGGCGATAGCGTAGTTGTCGTCGTTGGCAACTATAAGTTTGCGAATGGATTTACGAGGTAATTCGCACCTCGGCATGCACCTCAGGTTTTGCAACCCACGTCGAATGCCGTGTCGCCCCCGAAGTAACCAATACGACCTCAAACTGCCGCAGTGGTTCCGTAATCTTAGCACCTAGCCGTTCTTGAAGATGCGTTGTTTTTCGCGCTGCCAATCCCGCTCCTTGGCATCGGCGCGTTTGTCGTGCAGTTTTTTGCCCTTGGCCAACCCGATTTCAACCTTGGCGCGGCCGCGCTTCCAGTACATTGCCGTGGGCACCAGGGTGAAACCTTTGCGTTCCACCAAGCCAATCAGGCGGTTCAGTTCCTCCCGGTGCAGCAGCAGCTTGCGGGTACGGGTTGGGTCGGGACTGATGTGCGTCGAGGCCGTCGGCAAAGGCGAGATGTTGGCACCAAAAAGGAACGCCTCGCCGCCTTTGAGCAACACGTAGGCCTCGGTGAGGTTGATTTTGCCGGCGCGAAGGCTTTTGACTTCCCAGCCTTCGAGCGAGACGCCAGCCTCATACCGATCCTCGATGAAGTACTCGTGTTTGGCCTTTTTGTTGAGAGCGATCGTCGCGCTGCCGTCGCCAGCCGTTTTTTTTGCCTTTTTTGCCATGGCGCGCGAGTTTAGCACGGCATTCCCGAGCATAGATGTCTGGATGGAGAGTTCGAACTTAATTCAGTAAAAACAGATAGTAATGAAATAAATATGAGATAGAATGTTAGATGTGGTATGGCGATTCGTCGGGGTTTCAAGCCACAGAGACCGAGCGTGACCGGCGACTGGTGCAATGCTGGTGGGTTGTTCAGTGGCAAAAGGCGCGCGGAACTGAAGCGGAAGGCGGCGTCCAGGGTTCCTCGTCGGTCGGACGACCCTGCAATCGATGTTTGGCCCGCGAATCACTTGCCGTTACATGGCCGGGCTGCATTGACGGCACGATGCAGGCTAGAATTTCGCGCTCGTGAAAGGTCCACCGTTCCGACAATGTCCCGCCCGTGGCGTCGATCTGGCGTCGTGGTGAGGTAATGGAACAGGGGGCTTGGCGTTGCAATGGTCCGGTTATGCTTCCGCTACAGGAAGATGGCCGGCCAAAGGCTTTGCGACCGCAGATGCAGAAATGATCGATCTCCAGTGGGCCGATCTCAACCAACAACCGGCCCGACCGTTAAAGACAACTCGATGACCTGGTATCAGAACGTTCGCAAACGATACGAAGTCGCTCGTGAAAAGCCGCAGCTTTGGTGGTTACCTTATCTTGAGGGCGGCTATATTCAGATTCCGGACACGATTACCTTGTTTGACGGCCTGGCTTCAACACTCGCGGATAAATCGACTCGCGATAGCGGTCAGTGGATAAAGCTGTGACCGCACGCCCCATCACCATCGTCATCCCCAATTTCAACGGAGCGCACCTGCTGCGGCGCAATCTGCCGTCCGTGATGCAGGCGGCTGCGCAGTATCCCGGCGATGCGCGGGTGCTCGTGGTCGACGACGGGTCGTCGGACGACAGTGTCGAGGTGATGCGGCAGGAGTTCTCCGCCGCAGGTCTCGTCGTACACGCCGCCAATCGCGGCTTTGCCGACGCCATTCACACCGGCGTCGAGCAAGCCTCGACAGAGCTGTTGTTCTTGCTCAATTCAGACGTCGAGTTGCATGTCGGTTGTCTGGAACACCTCGAACCCTATTTTGCCGATCCGGATGTGTTCTCGGTCTGTCCGCTCATCTTGCGGGAGGATGGCTCGGTCAACCCGCATTCTTGGAATTTTCGTGTTTTCAGGCGCGGCTATCTGAAGCTGCATCGCTGGAATCTCGACGCGGCACGTGAGTCACGCAAGCGCAACAAGCTGCCGACACTGTATGCGAGTGGCGGCGGCATGCTGGTGAGCAAGACGAAGTTCTTGGCACTGGGTGGTTTTGATTCGATTTTCAAACCGTATTACGGCGAAGATTTCGATCTCGGTATTCGTGCGTGGTACAGGGGGTGGCCAAGCTATTTCGAACCTGAGGCGACCTTGGTTCATCAATCGCAAGGCTCAATCAAAGAAAGCGCGAAGCGCAGCAACGTCAAGACCATCCGCCGACGCAACAAGTATTTCATCGAGTGGATTCACATGCCGGCGGCAAGATTGTTCTTTACGACCTTGCCGATCACGCTGATCCAACTGCTTTTCGAATTGCTGCGATTCGATCGCGTCAATCTGAGGGGCTTTGTACTGGCAATCAGATCCCTGCCGGCGGCATTGGCGGCACGTCGTTCGGCGCAAGGGGGACAGGAGATGGGTCTGCCCGCGATCCTGGCAAAGATCCAGGATGCTTACAGCCGATCGGGTAGTCGCTGATAGCTGATTCGCGGTTCGTCTGTCGTTGCAGACGAGGTGGCGCTGGCTTCTGCATCGCCTGTCCGTCGCGCGCTGCGCGGCAAACAAAGTGGCCATGCGACGCAGTCTCCGGGGTGGCCATATCCTTGTAAGCGCTATGTGATTCCGCAAAAATAAGCTTTTTACGCGGCTTTCCTGCCGCAGATCGTGAGGAATCGCATGGGTTCTCGAAGTGCGTCGATGCACGGCATGTGGTCGTCCCGGGCGGTGTTCATCATGGCGACCGTGGGCTCGGCGGTGGGCCTCGGCAATATCTGGAAATTTCCCTATATCACCGGCGAGTATGGCGGCGGCGCGTTCGTCGTTGTCTATCTCATCTGTATCGCACTCATCGGCGTGCCGATCATGATGGCCGAGATACTGCTGGGGCGTCGCGGTCGTGCGAGTCCCATCGCTACGATGAAGCGCTTGACCAGAGAGCAGCACTCATCACCCCTATGGACGCTGGTCGGCTATTCGGGTGTTCTGGCGGGTTTCCTGATTCTTTCGTTCTACAGCGTGATTGCCGGCTGGGCGCTGGCCTACGTCTTCGATTCGGCGGCCGGCGGTCTCAACGGGATCACGGCCGATGGCGCGGGGCAGAAGTTTGGCGATCTCGTCGGTTCGTGGCAGACGCTGTTGCTGTGGCACACGGTGTTCACCCTGATGACTATCGTGGTCGTCGCACGTGGGGTAAAGAATGGCCTGGAGCGAGCAGTAACGGTGCTGATGCCGGCGCTGTTCATCATGTTGTTGATCATGGTCGGGTACGCCTTCATCGAAGGTGATTTTGCCCGCGGCTTCGGCTTTCTGTTCAACACGGATTTCTCCAAGGTCTTTCAGCTGTGCACCGGTACGCCCGAGGCGCTCAATTGCGAGTTCACCGGCGAACCGGTAGTGGTTGCCATGGGGCATGCGTTTTTCACCTTGAGTCTCGGCATGGGGGCGATCATGGCGTATGGCGCCTATGTTCCCGATCATGCATCAATCACTGGTGCGACCCTGACGATTGCGCTGGCCGATACCGTCGTCGCACTGCTGGCCGGCCTGGCGATCTTCCCGATTGTTTTCGCCAGCGGACTGGAGCCGTCGTCCGGTCCAGGCCTGATCTTCCAAACGCTACCGATCGCCTTCGGCAATATGCCGGGTGGTCAATGGTTCGGCACCTTGTTCTTTGTGTTGTTGGTATTTGCGGCCTGGTCTTCGTCGATCTCGATCATCGAACCGGCGGTTGCCTGGTTGGTCGACAGTCGCGGCTGGACACGGGGGGTAGCGGCGTTCGCCGTGGGTGGCCTGGCTTGGTTGATCGGCATCGGTTCGGTGCTGTCGTTCAACCTCTGGTCGGGCGAGGAGTACCAGCTTTTCGGCAAGACAATATTCGATCTGAAAGATTTCCTCGCGTCGAATATCATGTTGCCGCTCGGCGGATTGCTGATTGCGCTGTTCGTTGGGTTTGGTGCCGGGCGTCAAATGGCGTTGGAGGAACTGTCGATCAGCCGGCAGCGCCTGTTCGATGCTTGGTGGTTCGTTATTCGCTTCGTGTCGCCGGTCGGCATCGTGATCGTGTTCCTCAACTCGATCAAGGCGTTCGGCTGAGCGGGATCGTTTGCTGCAGCGAAATCGCTTGTTGATACCGCGGGTTTCCAGCAGCAGACACGGCGGGGAGATCGATTGACTAAAGTGGAAAAATCGGCGCTGGTACCGTATCCGGCACAGGCGATGTTCGACCTGGTGGCCGATGTCGAAAGCTATCAGCACTTCCTGCCCTGGTGCAGCAGTTCACGATTGATCTCGCGCAATGAGCGCGAGTTGTGTGGCGAAATCGAGGTGTCGCGGCTGGGTATCAGCCAGACTTTTTCGACCTGCAACAGGCTCGAACCGCCGACGCGAATGGGCATTGCGCTGAACGAAGGGCCCTTCAAGCGGCTGCACGGTGAATGGCAGTTTCTCGTATTGCGCGATGACGCCAGCAAAGTGATGCTGACCCTGGAGTTCGAGTTTGCCGGCAGGTTGATAGACGCTGCCTTCGGCAAGGTGTTTCACCAGGCGGCCAACACCTTGGTCGAATCATTCGTGGAAAGGGCACGCGAGGTGTACCGTGGTTGAACCGCAGATCACCGTGGAGATCGTTTACGCCAAACCCGGCGAACAGGCATTGGAACAGCTGAGAGTACCGGCCGACGCCACGGTTGGCGGCGTTATCGAACAATCGGGGTTTTTGCAGCGCTTTCCGGAGATCGACCTCGCGTCGAACAAGGTCGGGGTGTTCGGCAAAGCCACGACGCTCAAAGCGTCGCTACATGACGGAGATCGGATTGAGATCTACCGTCCGCTGATTGCCGATCCCAAAGAGGCGCGAAAGAAACGCGCGGCCGAAGGCAAATCGATGAAGAAGGGTGCGCGCGAGCAGGGCGGCGATAACGCCTGACGGGCACTGCCGTCGAGATTAGTCGTCTCCGAGACCGACGGCACCCATGGCGCGTTCGAACAGGGTTTTCTTTTCACCTTCCCAATCCGGCACCGTCACCACCACGTCTTTTTTCTTCTCGACGCGCTCATGCGGCGGTTGGGGACGCAGGTCGCCGTTGATTCTCACCAACCGGTCGTCTTCGAAATACACCGTGACGCGTTTCATTTCATCCGGCGTGCTGCCTTCACCCAAGGTGTAGGCATAGTCCCAGCGGTCGGCGTGAAACACGTCGGTCAGCATGGGCGTTCCCAGCAGGAAGCGCACCTGGCGTTTGGTCATGCCCGGTTCCAATTCATTGACCAGTTCCTGGGTGACGACATTGCCCTGCTGAATCGTGGGGCGGTAGATCAGTGGCGCTTTGTCAAGGGCGTTCGGGATGACATCTGCGACATCGCGAGCACCTTCACTGAAGGAGCTACAACCCACGGACAGTAAGGTTGCGGTTAGACTGAATAAAATGAGAAGCTTACGCATGATTTACTGATTGTATCAATGGCTTTCCGAGCAGGCTCAGAATAATAACGAAACTGCCGGAAGATTACAGCGGAGGCGAGGGGTGGAGAACCAGGATATTCGTAAGGCCGGGCTGAAGGTCACGTTGCCCCGGGTAAAAATTCTCGAGATTCTGGAATCGGCCGATGCCAGGCACATGACCGCGGAGGATGTCTACAAGGCATTGCTGGAACGCGGCGAGGAGATCGGCCTGGCGACCGTCTACCGTGTGCTGACGCAGTTCGTTAACGCCGGGCTGGCGGAACGTCACCATTTCGAGGGTGGTCAGGCGGTCTTTGAACTCGATCGGGGCCACCATCACGATCACATCGTCTGTGCCCAGTGCGGCCGGGTCGAGGAGTTCTTCGACGACACCATCGAGAAGGCGCAGCGCGAAGTTGCGGCCAAGAAAGGGTTCGCCATCACAGATCATTCGCTGATCATCTACGGTCGCTGCACCAAGGAAAAATGCCCGTACCGGGATTCCATGGGCTGAACCTTCCCCGTTGGACGGGCATCCTGACAGCGTTGCTGCCGTAGCAACGACCACGTCACCAGCCGCGCCCTGCATCACTCGACTAGACTCCGTTAAACCGCAGCACCGCCTGGTGAGAACTGCAATCGCCAGGGCGTTGGCCGCCGACGGTTGCAATTAACCGGCGGAGCGGGTTTATTGTCGAGGTGCGCGTACGTCACTGCATGTGCGACGTGTGTGCGACTAAAAGGGCGCCTGCCCGTAAATGATAAAAACGATGTACCGAAGGAGACCACCAAATGAAAAGCAGCATGAAGAGAGGCGTTGCCGCGTTCGCCCTGGCGCTATTTGCCGCCGGCGGGACGACCCAGGCCGTAGCCGAGGGCGACTACCTGCTGGCGACCGCCAGTACCGGCGGAACCTACTATCCGGTTGGCGTTGCCTTGTCGACCTTGGTCAAGGTCAAACTGCAGCCGAAAGACAAGATCAACATGTCGGCAATCAACTCCGCAGGATCCGGCGAGAACATCAAGCTGCTGCGCGAAAACGAGAGTCAGTTTGCGATTCTGCAGGGTCTCTACGGGGCATATGCCTGGAACGGCACTGGACCATTGGAGAAGGAAGGTCCGCAGAAAGAACTGCGCGCGGTCACGATGCTGTGGCAGAACGTCGAACATTTCGTTGTGACGTCCGACCATGCAAAGACCGGCACGATCACTGATGCGCTGGCTATCAAAGGGGTTGCCGGTTTCGGCAAGAAGAACTCCGGCTCGCTGGGCTCGAGTCGTACCATCTTCGGCAACCTGGGCGTCGACATCGACAAACAGTACGACCTCTTCTACGGCGGTTATGGTGCCTTGGCGAGCGCCATGCAGGATGGCAAGGCCGATCTGATCGGCACGCCTGCGGGTGTTCCGGCAGGTGCGATCACCAAGCTGTTGGCGGCGAAGAGCGATGGTGTGAGCCTGTTGTCGTTCACTGATGAACAGGCCGCCAAGGCCGATGGCGGCATGGAACTGTGGACACCTTACCTGATCAAGGCCGGCACCTACCCGGGCCAGGATGCCGATGTAAACACGATCGCGCAGCCCAACTTCCTTGCGGTACGCGCCGACGTGGCGGAAGAAGATGTCTACATGATCACCAAGACGATCTACGAAAACCTCGGTTTCCTGCAGTCGATTCATAAGGCCACGAACGCCATGGCACTGGAGAAAGCGATTGCCGGACTTCCGATGCCGCTGCATCCCGGCGCGGCGCGCTATTTCAAGGAGGCCGGCCTGGATATCCCGGCAAAGCTGATCGCGAACTGATGGTGGCGGCGACCGCTTGACGGCGGTCGCCGAAACGCGATGACTAACGAATCGACGCCCCCGGAGTCGGGTTCGTTGCATGCGGGTCTGCGTGAGCAGGTCTGGGTGCAACGCATGGTGTATTGGCTGGGTGCAGGCATCGCCGTGTTGCACTTGGTGATGAACTTCACCACGCTGTTTTCGGTGCAGTGGCAGAGTGCACTGCACTTCGTGGGACTGGGAACGCTCGCGATGCTGCTGTATCCGCCCGTTCGCGGACAGCGCATGGCGCGCTCAACGGTTGTGCTGTGGCTCGATATCGCGCTGGCGATCGTGTTCATGGCGGCGGCCGTTTGGATCGTGGCGGCTGAGGACGCGATCTATGCGCGCGGGGTCAACATGACCGCGTTCGAGCAGGGGCTCGCCGTGATGACGATTGTTGCCGCGATCGAGCTGACTCGCCGCACCACCGGATGGGTGATACCGATCCTGATTGTTGTCGCGCTCACCTACGTGGTGGATTGGGGGGCACGTCTCGACGGCATCTTTCGCTTTGCCGGTCTGAGCACCGAAACGCTGCTGTTTCGCAGTATTTATGGCGACGACGCGCTGTTCGGCAGCATCTCGCAGATCTCGGTGTCGTTTGTTTTTATGTTCATTCTGTTCGGCGCCTTCCTGTTGAGTTCGGGGGCGGGCGATTTTGTGATCGCGATGGCCAGGGCGGTTGCCGGCAAGGTGGTCGGCGGGCCGGGGTTGGTGGCGGTCGTGTCGTCCGGTCTTACCGGGACCATCTCCGGATCGTCGATCGCCAATACGGTATCGACCGGCGTGATCACGATTCCGCTGATGAAACGCGCGGGTTTTCCGGCGCGCTTCGCCGCAGGTGTCGAATCGGCAGCGAGTACCGGCGGACAATTGATGCCGCCGATCATGGGCGCGGGCGCGTTCGTCATGGCGAGTTATACCCAGATCCCGTACACGCATATCGTGGTGGTGTCGTTCTTGCCGGCGTTGTTGTATTTCCTGTCGGTCGCCTTCTTCGTCAGGCTGGAGGCCAAACGCCTCGGGTTCAAGACAACCGACGATGATGAGGGCCAGAACTTCGCGACCGTGATGAAAGAGGGCGGCATCGTGTTCGTGCTGCCGATCAGCGTGCTGATCGCGATGCTGGTATCGGGGTTCACCCCGACCTATGCCGCAGGGATCGCGATATTGACGGTCATCGCGTCGAGCTGGCTGACGCCACGCAAGATGAAGCTTGGCGACATCTTCGACGCGTTGGCGCTGGGCAGTCGCAACATGATAACGACCGGCCTGCTACTGGTCGCCGTCGGTCTGGTGGTCAACGTGATTGCCATGACCGGTGTCGGCAATACGCTGTCGCTGATGATTCAACAATGGGCCGGTGGCAACTTGATTATCGCGTTGACCCTGGTGGCGTTGGCCTCGCTGGTGCTCGGCATGGGGTTACCGGTGACCGCGGCCTATATCGTACTCGCGACCCTGTCGGCGCCTGCGTTGAATAACCTGATCGCCGACGCACAACTGGTCAGCGCCATTGCGTCGGGTCAGGCGTTGCCCGAAGCAGTGGGTGCGATGATCATGTTGGCAGCACCCGACAAGGTCGGCATGCTGGGGCAGGCTATGTCGATTGACGATGCGCGTAGCATTCTCGACGCCTTGCGCGCCGTCGATCCCTCCCTTGTCACCGGCCTTTACGACCAGATGCTCGATCCGGCACTGATCCTGGGCATACTGCTGTCGGCCCACATGATCATTTTCTGGTTGAGCCAGGACAGCAACGTCACACCACCGGTTTGCCTGACCGCCTTCGCCGCCGCGGCAATCGCCGGCACACCGCAGATCCGCACCGGATTCACCGCCTGGAAGCTGGCTAAGGGGTTGTACATCATGCCGATCCTGTTCGCATACACGCCGTTTCTCTACGGTGAGTGGGCAGTAGCGATCGAGATTTTCCTGTTTACTCTGGTCGGCCTGTATGCCTTCGCAGCGGCGTTTCAGGGACACCTTGAACGCGATCATGGCTTGTTCATGCGCCTGGTGCTGGGTGCAGTGGCTTTGTGCCTGCTGTGGCCGGGCGAACCCCTGCTGCATTGGATCGGCCTTGCAGTGTTCATTGCGCTGTTCGTCTGGGACCGTATGCTGTCCAAACGTTCCACTTCTGCATGACGGTTCGCAGCCATGTCGCCAACACCCACGCAAACCCTCCAGCTCGGCCACACGTCAGTTCGTCGCTATCTCGACAAGCCGCTTGATCCGGGACAGCTCGAACAACTGATCCGTTGTGGCCAGGCCGCAGCCACGTCGAGTTTCATTCAGGCCTATTCGGTGATCCGCGTGACTCGGCCGGAAGCCAGGGCGGCGATTGCCGCGGCGGCGGGCGGGCAGGCCTGGATCGAACAGGCGGCTGAGTTTCTGGTGTATTGCGCGGATCTGCGTCGCCTGAATTCGGCCTGTATAAAGGCCGGCAAGGGCGAGTTGGAGGGCTATAGCGAGCATGGCCTGGCGGCGGTCGTGGATGTCGCACTGATGGCGCAGAACGTGTTGCTGGCCGCCGAGTCGATGGGCCTGGGTGGGGTATTCATCGGCGGGATTCGCAACGATCCGCAGGTGGTTGTCGACCAGTTGGGCCTGCCTGAGCGCGTCGCGCCGGTGTTCGGCATGTGTCTGGGTTGGCCCGATCAACAAAACGAGGTCAAGCCGCGTATGCCGGTCGACCTGGTGCTGCACCAGGACGTGTACCGCGACCCGAGCGACGACGAGCTCGCCGCCTACGACAGGCAAATGGCCGACTATTACGCGGGGCGTGGCAGCAACGTGAAACTCAGCGACTGGACCTCCGCCGTGGCAACCGCCATGCAAGGCAAGAAGCGCGAACACATGCTCGAATTTCTCCGTGGCCGGGGCTTTTTCCAGCGCTGAGTGTTCGCCTCAAGGCACGCGCGGTGGCACGTTGGGAAACTCGCCGAGCAACGTTGTGTGCCATATCTTGCCGGTGCGTTCGCGTTCTTCGACCGAAGTGAAACGAAAGCGATAAGCCATTACGCGCAGGTAGCGCGGTCCATGATCGGGAAACGGGTTGTGCGCCAGCAACGCGGTGACATCGGGCGAGTTGGCGTGTAGCCGCCACATGAATTGCTCGAACCAGCGCCGCATGGCCGGGTTCTGCGGCGGCACGAACCACATCATCCAATCCAGTCGTGGATGCCACGGCACGATGAATGGCGGGCTTTCATCCGGGCTGTTGGGTTTGAACTTGAAACGATAGGCCCGCCAGTGTCTGCCGTCGTCGCTGCCCTCGATAACCAGCTCCTGACGCTCGGTCTGCATGTTGGGGAACACGTGGTAGACGTTGCCCAGACCCCAACCACGCACCCAGTTCACCGGCGCATTCCACGCGGTCTCGGCGCGCCGGTCGGTAATGAATTCATAAGCCGAATAGCTGCCTGCTGTAATCAGCGCGCCGGCAACAACGGCCAGCAACACCTTGCCGATGGGACGTGATGGTCGGTTGACCTGATCTGCGCGACCGAGGAGTGGCAACCTGGCGAGAATGCGATCGTCGAGCAGGAACAGGCACAGGGCGATAGTCAGCAGATTGATGAAGTTGTGGTTGCTGGTCAGGATGATCAGCACCTGGATCATGATCGTCGCGAGCGCGGCGAACACACGAAACGGGCGTGGCAGGAAAATGAAGAACGGCACGACCAGTTCGACGAACAGCGTGAAGCCGGTGCCGGTCTTGAGCAGCCAATCCGGTAGTTGGTGGGCGTACCAGCTGCCGATATGGGGCAGGGGCTGGGTCTCGAAGTAGTGGTTGAGGGTCGTCAGCGATTGCCATGCGGGGTCACCGCTGAGCAACTTCGACAGGCCCGACAGGAAACGCAGTCGAAACAACAACCAGTGAAACAGAAACACCAGCAATCGGCTCGGACCGAGCGCGAGCAGAAAGATCGCCAGAAAACCGCTTTCGAGTAGCAGGTACTCCCACTGAAAGTTGAAGAAGATCTGTCCGACCTGGAACAGCGACAGGTAAAGCACGAACAGCACGATGCTCGACAGCAACGGGCGCCAGCCGAAGAACAGCAAGACGGCGAAGCCGCAGCCCGCGTAGGCCGCCGTCACCAGGCTGGTGTCGCTGTGATTCAGCCAGAACAGCGTCGGAAAGCGCAGCCAGGCAATGTCAGCGGCGCCGCTTTGCAGGTACGCCAGGTGGTCGCCGGCGGGCAGGATGCCCTGTTCTCCGACCAGCCCGCGGATGTCGAAGGCTATCGCGAAAAAGGCTGCGAAATAGATCAGCGCCAGTACGCGGATGAACAGGCGTGACGTTACTCGGTATCGTTCGTCGGTATCCAGCAACCAGGGCAGCAAACGGGCCATCGGATTCACGGGGGCGGTAGTCGGCTCGAACAAACGCGGCCGCGTCACTCTAGCCGAAATCGCGCGATGACATAGTGGGCGTCGGTCTGCGACCGGGTCGGAAATTCGCAGCACACGCTCGATCGACAGGTGTCGGGGCGTTTTACATCTTAAGAAACTACTTTAAGTTCTAATTTCGCTAATGGACTGATATACAAGGAAAATCAGTGGTCTGGGCATGGATACTGCTTCACGCGCGGTATGAAAGTTAATTGTGCCGAGAGCCTTGCCCGTATCACCGGGCCCATCCTAGTCGTTTGCAGCCTGATTTTCGTTTTGGCTGCTCCTGCGTTCGCTGCCAAATCCACCGGCGCCAAGCAACTTACCGATAAAGCCCTGCGTTATCTGCATGGCGAGGGCGTAAAGCGCAATCCTGATCGGGCACTGATGTATCTGTGCAATGCGGCGCGCAAGGGTTACGGCCCGGCGGCCCACGAACTCGGATGGCTGTATTTCGAAGGTCGTGGCGTATCGCGCAGCGATCAATTGGCGGCGGCCTGGTTGCGCGAAGCCAAACGCCTGGGTGAAAAACCGCCGGCGCGCACCATGGCCAGCCTGTCGAAGGTCAAGCGCGTCAAGCCGGTTTGCCGTGATGCCAACGGCGCGAACATCGAGCTCGCCAATGTGCCGCGCGCCGAGTTGGTAGAGGCGATCTATGAACTGGCGCCCGAATACGATCTTGACCCGGCGCTGGTGCTCGAAGTGGTGCGCATGGAGTCGAACTTCAATCCGCGCGCCCGATCGCACAAAGGCGCGCTCGGGCTGATGCAGTTGATTCCGGAAACGGCGGCACGCTTCGGTGTCGAAGATCCCTTTGAGCCGACCCAGAACCTGCGCGGCGGCATGGCCTACCTGCGCTGGCTGCTGGATCGTTTCGACGGCGACGTGCGCCTCTCGCTGGCGGGCTACAACGCCGGCGAAGCTGCTGTCGACCGTTATGGCGATGTGCCACCGTACGCCGAGACGCAGGCCTACGTAACGCGCATCCTCGAGCGTTACACCAAGCAGCGTGTCGTCAACGCGATGATCTGATCCTTACCCGGCGCCGAGCCGGGTATCCGCTTTCTCCCGCTGAGCAGCGATCGGCTACGCTGTTAGTTCAGCCCCGGGAGAAGCCGATGAACTTTCCACTGTACGCATGGTTGGTGCCGGTCGCATTGTGGGCGATGGCGAGTGCCTCGTCGGCTGTCGCGGCCGGCGACTGGCAGTTCGACTTCGAACTGGCCAGCAGCACGTCACTCGATAATCCTCACGACATCAAACTCTCGCCCGACAGGAAACACCTGTTTGTTTCTGACGTCGGCAATGACCGGGTGGTTGTGCTGGATGCAACAACGCTTGAGTTCGTCGAGGCCTTCGGTGAGCAGGAACTCGACGGTACCCATGATGTGGATTTTGACGACCAAGGGCGGTTGTACGTCGCCGATACACACAACGGTCGTGTCGCCATCTACACCCTGCAGGGCACCCGTGGCACGCTGAGCGGTGAACTTACGGGCCGTATGTCGGGCCCCGAGGGTGTGCTGGTGCATCCCAACGGCAACGTCTATGTCGCCGGCGCCTGGTCACACAATGTGGTCGCCTACCGAGAGAGTCAGATCGTTCACGAGCTGGGCGGTCTGTCGGCACCGCACGATCTTGAGCTCGCCGGTGACGGGCGTTTGTGGCTGGCAGATGCCGGCAACGATCGCCTGCTGCTGTTGAGTGAGGAACTCGAGATCGTCGCCGAGGTAAGGGGCGAGCCTTTCGATTTCGATGGCGTCCGCTATCTGGATGTGCTCGACGACGGTACGGTGATCGCTGCCGACAAATACACGCATTCGATCAAGGTCATCGATGCGCAACGCCGTCTCGTGGCGACTCTGGGCAGTGGAAAACCGGAACTGGGTGACGGCGTGTTCAGAACCCCGGAAGGGGTGGAAACCGACGGCGACATTGTCTGGTTTGCTGATTCGGGCAACAACAGGATTGTCAGGTACCGTTATCGCCGTCCGGATTGACGGTGCCGGCGTTCAGCGCGTTGAGCGATGGACGAAGATGACGTTTCTGTCCGGCGAAATACCGATCCAGCCGTCGGCGCCGGTCGTGGGGAGTGCGAAGAAATCCAGCCCGTCTATTGCTGCTTCATCGGGCCACCAGTCGCGCGCGTTGCTCGGCGAAGCGACATGGGAAAGACCCGGCGAGGGCGTGAGTCCGGCGCTCCATGTTGAGATTGCCTCGGCAGGAGCTTCCATGCGGTAGAACCACGCCAGGTCGGTGGGTCCCAGGCCGATGCCCGCGATGCCGACCGACTCTTCGATCATCTCGACACGCGTCAGCTCGTGGGCGATTGACGCGATATCCGGCAGTAGCTTGAGCGTTTTGGCTACCCGGTCGTTGAGCGGGCCCGACAGCTCGTAGCGCAGATTCGTTGTTTCCGGTTGCGGGCCGCAGCCGGAGATGGCGAGGGCGATGATCGCCAAGCAAACGCCTGCTACCCGCGATGCGGATACCGGGCGTCGGGGAACCGGGCGACGGCTGTGTTGCGTGTCTGGCTTCATGCGTCGACATCATACACAGCCGTCTGGCGGAGCATCCAGGTGATGCGCGATCAGTAACGCCCGTGCTGTTTGCTGATGTAGTTCGACATCTCGACGAACTGCGCATTCATCCTGCCCAGTATCCGGTGTGCGGCCCTGACCACTGCCCGCATCACCTGATAGACGAGCAGGGGATCGCGTTCGACCAGGCTTTCGAGATCTTTCCGGTCGAGCGCGAACAACTCGCACTGGGTCGTTGCCTGGATCGCTGCACTGTGTGCCACGCCGTCGACGAAGCCGAGTATCCCGGCCATGTCGCCCGCATGCAGTGTCTGCAGCACGATATTGTCGCCACCGCCGGTCGGTTTGACGACGTTCAGGCTACCGCTGGACACGACATACAATGTGTCGTCTACATGCCCTTCCTCGAGCAACAAGGTCCCTTCGTCAAGGCACACGGCGCTCGCCGTTGAAGCGAGCAGTGCGCATTGTGCATCGCTCAGTTCCAATCCCAAGGGGGACTCGCGGACGGTCTGCGCGCTGACGATGGGGGTGTCATAGTTCACTGCGGTGTTCATGGTGAATCCCTCCCTTCGCGTTGGCTTTTCACTGCTCTATTTCAAGTATAGATTTCGCGCCGCGGTTTCTTATGAGGCAGGTCAGCCAGCGGCGATTGGTTTGTCACTCATGCTTGGCCCGCGACAGCGGGAGGTTCCCATGGGTTGCGAATGAACCGCCGAATCGTCGGGCAAGTGACGCACTGCTGCCGAGCGGCAGCTTCCGGGTGGCGGCACGGTGTGGATAAAGCGCCGTAAGGCGACGCTAATTAAGGGATATCCCTCGTTACCTTCCGCCGCGACTCATCTACAACTAACTGTCACAAAACCATAACAAACCCGTCCGGCTGGGTCGGCGGAAAGACGGAGACCGCGATGCGTGACGCTCGTAAAGACGAGCGGATTGTCTATCGCCGAGCTATCGATCTCTACAGCAGGACAGAGGGGGAACGGCGCCACGGCCATTCGCTGAACATCAGTTGCGGCGGTTTGTTCGCCAGCGGCCGATTTTGTGTCCATGAAGGCGACGCTGTCGGCGTGGAGTGGACCGTGCAGCTCGATGAACGGTTCGTTATCCGCGGCAAGGTCGTGCGCGCGACGCCGGAATGGGCAGCCGTAACCTTCGTCGGCAACGATCCGACCACGATCGACCAGCTCCGCGAGATACTGCGACCCAGATGGAATGGCGGCTATCTGCTCGACGGCGTCGTACAGATGGCGCCGTGGTATCACGACAGCGATCTGGCAAGCTGGATGCGGCTGACGACGATCGTTGCCGATTGGCAACGCCTCAAACATGGGTATCGCTATTGAGCGTCGTCCAGCGGGCGATGCATGACTCGTATAAAGCGTCGGCCGACAATCGGCAACGTCAGGTAACACAATGCGGCACCTGACAAGATGCCGCCAAATCCCACCTGCATCGTAATCAGCGGTACCGATGCTGCACCGATGACCGATGTGCAGCCGTTGATGCCCCAAGCCCACGGCACCAGGTTGCGGCGCATCCCGGCAAGCAGGCGCAATCCGATCGGAAAGGGGATGCCCATGGCAAAAGCCAAAGGCGCCAGCACTGCGATCGCGATAGCGATTCGTGCAGCGAACGGCGCCGATCCTGACGCAAGCAGAATATCGGGTACCCAGGCGATGTAGCCCGCGCACAGCGCCGCGATGGTTGCCGCTGCCAAGCCGACCAAGCGCAGCGGACGCGCCGAACCAACGCGCGATGACCACAGGCTGCCCAGGCCGGCGAACACCAGAAACACGCCCAATACCACGCTGGTCGCATAGACCGGGTGGCCAAGGAAGCGCTGCAGCTGGTCGATCCAGGTGATCTCGATAACGATGAAAGCCGCGCCGAGCACGCCGAAGTAGAGCAAGGTGGCCACCATTGCGCCGGCCCGGTTCGAGGCGCGGTTGTTCACCGAGCAGTTCAGCGCAAGCGGCAGGACGATCAATACCACGCCGATCAGGCTGACCGCGGCGAGCGTGACAATCCCGATCTGCAGGCCGGTGTCGATCGTGGCGCGTTGCGTCTGGTCGCCGTAGCGCATCGTTTGGTACCAGGATCGCCAGCCGGTGAAACGGTGCGGATAGGGCTTGTCGTCGCTTGCCGGCGCGGTGAACGGGATGTCACGTGACTCGCCCGATGGTGCGTGGTCCGGCACGCTCGCCGTCAAGGCATCCCTGGCGGCCAGGAAGTATTGGGCTTGGCGGAGTCGCTGAAATCGGTTCGCGTCCTGCGCGGTTATTCCCGGCAGCCACACCAGATCGAATCCTCGAGCTTTGGCAAAGTCTCTGATGTTGGTGTTGTCGTCTTCAGTGATAGGCCGTTTGGTCGCCAGCAGCGCGAACTGCTGCCAGCCACGCAGCATCGCGATATGTTGGCTGGGCGGCGTCAAGCGTGTGTCCGACAGCATGTCACGCACGGTCTTCAGCATCTTGAGCGACATACGCGGAGGCAGGCGCGTCGGCCCGGTGATAAGCAGCATGCCTTGTTCGTCGAGGCTGCTGAATGCAGACGCCATACCCTCGCGCGTCAGCTGGTGGTCCGAAGTCAGCGCTTCTATCCCCGATGGGTCTGCGGCGATGTCGATTGTCACCAGATCGAATGTCCGGTGTCGCGCAGCGAAGATGGCCCGCGCTGTTTGATTCACCCAGGTGACCTTTTCAGGATCGCACGCCTGTCCGCTCCAAGCGGCGTATTGCTCACAGGCAACGCGTGGCAGCAGCGGGTTGGGCTCAATCGCCGTGACGTGCCTGGCGCCTAACTGCAGGGCCTGGTGTACCCGTTCTCCGACACCCGCGCCGACGACCGCGACGCGAGGTTGCTCCGTCAGCGCATAGGGCAACGCAGATACGACGTACTCGAGGTAAGCGCCGGCTTGCGGATCGTCGGCGAAGCGGCCAAGTGCACCGACCAGATCGGCGTCGACGAATACGCCGAGTTGGTCGGGCGGCAAGGATTGGGCGTTCAGGCTCAAGCCGGTGGCCAGTCGCATTGGCACCTGTCGGTTGTGCACCACGGTGACATGGCCGCCGTTGCCGCTGGTGTCGTAGTCGACTTCGGCGCCCATGACCGCTAGCGAACGCGACAGGTCCTTGTAGACGGCCGGCCGGAACTCCACGCCGAAACTCCACAGGTTGAAGCCGAATGCTGCGCAACTGCTTACCACCAGCAAGGTGCGCCATCGAGCGCGGAGCGAAGCGGCAAGCGCCGCCAGCATGCCGCCAGCGGCAGTCGAGGCCATCGCGTATTCGGGTGAGAACCAGACCAGCGCCAGCGGAACCAGGCAGGCGCCGAGACCGGCGCCGACCAGGTCGATTCCGTAGATCTTCGAGACCTGTCGCGGGAACGACCACAGCGCAAGGCCGATACAATTGGCCGCTGCAAAGAACGGGATCGACAACAACAGAAAGGTCGCAACCAGGTAGGCAAGTTGCCGGAGGTCCCAGGCGAGTGCCTGTGGGTCGAGCGGGATCGCCTGGGCTGTCGCCACGCTGGCTACGGCCGAAACACCGAACAGCGCGGCATTTGCAACGAAGGCTCCCACCACGTTGGACTTGAGGCGCTCGGCGAACAGCGCAAGGAAGGTGCCGCTGGTGCCGTAGCCAAGCAGCGCCAGACTGATCGCTGTGCTTACCAAGTGCTGCCAATGTACAACGGCGAACAAACGGATCAGCAGAATCTCATAGGCAAGTGCGGCAGCGGAGAGCAGGCCAATGGCGAACAGTACGGCCGGCGATGCCATCGAACCGTCGTCGTGCATGTTGCTTTGCGATCCGTCCAGGGTCACCGCTCACCAGTCAATGGAACAAAGGTTACCGGCATCAGCTCCTGCGACGTGACCGTGCCATCGCTGTCTCGCGTGATCATTACCAGCTTCTGCGTGAGATAGCGGCTGCCAACGGGTATCAGCATCCGTCCACCGGGTTTGAGCTGCTTGAGCAACGGCGGCGGTACATGGTCGCTGGCGGCGGTCACGATAATGGCATCGAACGGCGCCGCTTCGGGCCAACCGAAATAGCCGTCGCCGACGCGCGTCTGAATCGCGGTATGCCCGAGCTCATGCAAGGTGTTGCGCGCACGTGCCCCCAGTTCCGGCACGATTTCCACGCTGTATACCTGCGCGCCGACCTGATCAAGCACGGCCGCCTGGTAGCCTGAGCCTGTGCCCAATTCGAACACCCGGTCGCCGGCACAGACACCCAGCAACTCGGTCATGACGGCCACCATCAGTGGTTGCGAAATCGTTTGGCCGAAGCCGATCGGCAGCGGCCGATTCTCGTAGGCATGCGCTACCTGATCGTCGGGCACGAAGCGATGACGCGGGACTTTCTGCAGCGCCTCGCGAATGTTGGGCGAAAGCCGGGAGAACCCCACCTCGTCGCGCAATCGGGAGATCTGAAAATCGACGGCACTCCACAACGCACGACGTTCAGCGTCGTATTCGTCGTTGGCGAAAACGGGGCAGGATTCACTCAGCAACAACACCAGCGCCACTGTTTTTATTAATAAACGGTGGGTTGTTATCACGGCGTCCCCCTGTAGTTGGGCCGCGTTTGTTTACATTGTCTGTTTACATTATGGCCGCAAAATCTGCAGTGTGTTTGGTCATCGTCTTACGCTTAGACAGCGTCTGTGCGCGGTACTGTTGTGTGCGCTGCCACGGCCGGTGTGCGAACAAGGGGCATTCGTATACATCAAAAGCTGCCGTTTTCGGGACGGCGGACTACCGTGAAACGACAGAAGTGATTGTACTTGTCGTTGCCTGCCATATCGAAACGATATACCAGCGCGCCGACAGTTTGCGTCGCTCGGCGCAGATCGTGCGAGGGTTATCGCGTTGGGGTCATCGCGTGAGAGTTCAGGCCACGGAAAACGCGAACAGGTTGAACAGCAGCAAGCCGATCCCGATATAGCCCATCGTTTCGAAAAACAGATCTTTGCGTCGTTTCAAGAGTCGGTATCGATTGCTGTAGGCCTCGATCTCACCGAGACTCGATTGATCCAGGTCGGGGTCGAGGTAGGCGCGTTGGTGTCGCAGCGAAACCGTCTCTGCTGCTGCGATCGCCTGATTCAGCGGTACGCGGTACAGATGGCTGTCGATGTCGACCAGCCGCCGCCGCAGGTTCTCGTGGGTGTGCATCAGTGCCGCTTCGCCGTCGTTGAAGCGGGCGGCATAGCGCAGGGTCGGCTCATGCGCCGCCGAACTCGCTGTTTCGCCGCCCCGTGGGCGCGTCTCTCGCATCACGATGCGGACCATGTTGGGATGATCCGGATGGGTCTCGATGCACAGATAGCTCTTTTGCATGACGGTGCACTCGGCGCTGAATTCGCTCTCGAATCTAGTTTGCACCCGTTCGCGGCGTTTGCCCACCGATACGGTGGGCAGACGGATCAGGACGGGTTGTCGTCCGATGGTGCCTTGCTAACGTGCTGCGGCCACAGGCGATGTACCACCTCGGTGCCCTCGGCAAAGGTGTGGCAGGTGTTGATGAAATCTTCCGGCGGCGCGACGCTGTCTTCGAGGTGTTCACCGGTTTCACCGCGCCAGGCATAGACGGTCTGCACAGCGGTTGTCGCTAGCGGCCCCATCAGTTCCACCAGGTGGGTACATCCCCAGCGTCCCCCCAGCAAGACCCTGACCTTGGCGGTCCAGCCCGGCTCGATGCGCTGACCGACCAGCTTGCCGAAGCGGTCCGGGAAATCGGGGCAGCGAGAATAGGGTGCATGGACCGTTTTGGCGTCGATGGCACGCACGGTGAGGTCCGAATCCACGGTCATGCGCAGCCACATCTCGTGCAAGTGCTCTCCGGGCGCGATTTTGCCGCGGCCGAAGGTTTCCATGGCTTCGGTGCGCGTGTCGATCAAGCTGCCTTCGATGTCCCACAGCCCGTCATCTCGTCGGTATCCCCGACATTCGATTCGTCGGGTATGGACCAATTCGCGTTTTTCGGGCGGTGGGAGCGGCATAAAAGAAGATCAATAAAGACAATGGGTTAGCAGAAAAATGCTGCGCCGCACAAATTTTTTTCAATCCGGGGCTTGACAAATGTTGGAAAGGACCGATATTGTGCACTGCAACATTGTTGCGCTGCACAAACCGCATTAAACACGACTCGGGAGACACAGTCATGCAGAACGAAATTATGAATATGGTAAACCAGTTCAACGAGAACGTCTTCGCTTCAATGAAGCGTCTCGGTGACATCAACATGCGCGCTTTCGAAGAGATCGCCAACAAGCAGGCTGCAGTCATGAACGATTGCCTCGAATCCAGCGCCAAGCAGTACGAAGTGCTGACCACCGCCAAGGACTACAAAGACGCAATGGCCGCTCAGGCTGAGCTGATGAAGGCTTGCAACGAAAAGTTCCTGGCCAACGTCCGTGAGACCGCCGACATGATGACCTCGGTTCGCGAAGAGCTGACCGGTCTGGTCGAAGAGGCTGTGAAGTACACCAGCGACAGCGTTGAGAAGGCAGGCGCTGTTGCCACCAAGGCTGCCAAGAAAGCAGCTTAAGGCTCGGTGATCCGACGGGGAGATGCGTCTCCCCGTTGCCATGGCATTTCGATATACCAGAACAACGAATCGGGAGTGGATGAATGACTAAGCGAGTTGCCCTCGTGACCGGTGGAAACGGCGGAATCGGTTCCGCAATTTGCAAGGAGTTGGCAAACCAGGGACACACTGTGGTTGCCGGCTATTTTCCGCCGGAAAAGGAATCCGCTGAAGCCTGGCAGAAGGACATGCACGAGCAGGGCTGCGCAATCGGCCTGGCTCCCCTCGACGTATCGAGCTTTTCGGATTGCGAACGTGCAGTATCCGAGATCGCTGAAGAGTTCGGTTCAGTCGATATTCTGGTTAATTGCGCTGGGATCACCCGCGACGGCACCTTGAAGAAGATGCCGGAAGAAAACTGGAAGGCCGTCATTTCGACCAACCTCGACAGTGCATTTAACGTGACCCGTCACGTGATCAACGGCATGTTGGACAAAGGTTGGGGCCGCATCGTCAACATCGCGTCGGTCAATGGCCAACGCGGACAGTTCGGCCAGGCCAACTATTCGGCAGCAAAAGCCGGTATGCACGGCTTTACGATGGCCGTTGCGCTGGAAACCGCAGCCAAGGGCATCACCGTGAACACGGTGTCGCCGGGCTACATCTCCACGCCGATGACCGAGGCGATGCCGGAAAACGTACTCGAATCCATTGTTAACAGCGTACCGATGCGTCGTATGGGTAAGCCGGAAGAGATCGCGGACGCGGTCGCCTGGCTGGCCAGTGAAGGCAACTCATACACCACCGGCGCCAATATTCCTGTCAACGGCGGTTTGTTCACCAGCCACTGACCGGGAGAAAAGAACCCTCCTGGCAGAGGAATCTGCCCCCTCTGCTTTTTTTTAGGCGCCCTCCCGGGCGCCCATTTTTTTGCTTGGAACAAGGAGAATGAGGCTCCCGTAGCTTATAGAAAGTATTAGGTTTCCGTATGGAGCTCCAAACTTCGGCTAGGGTAAAGGGATAAGGGCAGTAGGCACTGATGCGGACGTTGCATGCACCGTGTCAGTTTCGATGACCAGGGCGTTGTGTCTCCCGTAGAGACCGCAGAGTCACTTACAACAAAATACGGGCAGGCGGACGTTGAGAGAGGATGGAGTGTAGATGAGTATTTCACCGCCAAGCTATAAGCAAAACCGCCTGAAGCAATTGCGTGCTTTTTGCAAAACCGTTGAAACCAAGAATATTTCCCGTGCCGCTGAAAAGCTGTTTCTGACCCAGCCGACGATCTCGCTGCAGATCAAGGCGCTGGAACGCGAACTCGACGTGGTCGTCTTCGAACGCCACGGCCCACAAATCCGCATCACCCCCGATGGCGAGTTGCTCTACGAAATCGCCAAACCGTTGCTCGAAGGCATCGATAACCTTGCCCAGACTTTCGCCAGTAAAAGCGGGCGTCTCGATAGCGGTGAGTTGACCATCGTTGCCGGCGAGTCGACGATCCTTTACCTGCTGCCCGAATTCGTATCCTGCTTTAAAGAACGCCACCCCGGCATCCATATCAAGCTGTTGAACGAGACCGGGCGTGACGGCTTGGCCAAGTTGCGTTCGGATTCAGCGGATTTCGCCGTTGGCCCGATGGTCGAAGGCCAGGCCGATCTCGATTTCAAACCCCTGTTCTCGTTCGAACAGGTGTTGATCGTTCCGCTCGATCACCCCTTGGCGCGACGCACCAAGGTCGCCCTCGAAGACATCAGCCCCTACGGCTTGATCCTGCCGCCGCGCCAGCTGAACCACTGGCGCACGGTCGACCTGGTGTTCGAGCAGCATGGCGTGCCGTACAACGTGGTGCTCGAGGCCGGTGGCTGGGAGGTCATCAAGCGCTACGTGGAGCAGGGTATGGGCATCTCGATCGTCAACGAGATCTGCCTGACCGGCAAAGAGAAGCTGGCGGTGATTCCGCTGGACGACTACTTCCCACGGCGCACCTACGGTGCCGTCACCCGGCGTGGCAAGTTCCTTACCCCGCAGGCCGAGGCGTTCATGGAGGCGATGTCGACCTTGCAGTGTAAACTGCCTTACAAACTGGCGGTGGCACATAGCCGCGACGAAGTCGTCGAACCGACCAGCGAGGCTGAACTGCGACACCTGCCAAAGAATATTGACGACCTCGACTGACGTCACACACTGCAGACAATGCCGACACGCGATCTGAATCTACTGATCGACGTGTTGGCATTGCTTTGGTTCCTGGCGTGCTGGGTGGGTTACGCACGCTACGCCCGGTGGCGCTGTGAATCGGACGTGTGTCTCGCCAGCGTGATGCACATGTATCGCCGCGAGTGGATGATGCAGATGATGTATCGCGACAATCGCATGTCGGATATGTCGGCGATCAGCACGCTGGAGCGCAACATGTCGTTCTTTGCGTCGAGTGCACTGATCATCCTGGCCGGTATCCTCACCTTGCTCGGCTACCTCGACCAGGCCATCGTCTTGTTCGCCGACCTGCCGATGGCCACCAACCAAAGCCAAGCGCAGTGGGAGGCAAAGATCTTCCTCTTGGTGATCATTTTCGTTTACGCCTTTTTCAAGTTCACCTGGAGCATGCGCCAGGTCGGCTTTGCGGCGGTGCTGATTGGCGCGGCGCCGAATCCCAACATCGACAACATCAGCGATGAAGAGGTGCGCCAGACCTCCGAGCGGGTCGCCCGGGTAGTGTCCAAGGCGGCCAACCATTTCAATTTCGGCATCCGCTCCTACTACTTCGCCCTGGCGGTACTCGGCTGGCTGATAGCTGCCTGGCTTTTCGCTGCAGCAGCGGCCTTGGTCGTGATTGTGCTGTACAGGCGAGAGTTTCATTCCACGGTGCTGTCGACCTTGATGTGGAGTCGTTCCGGCGTCGACTGACTTCCCCCGTGGTTGCGATCTGGTGCATGATGTGTGCTCGAGACGTCCACCGTCTGACGGTGGCAACACGATCTGGGGCAGTGATCAATCGTGCAACTCTTCGTATACGGCACCCTGATGTCAGCGCAAGTGATGCGCGCGGTCTGCGGCTACCAGCAGACGGGAGAACCGGCGGTCGCAAACGGGTACAAACGCAGACTCCTGATGCGTGAAATCTATCCGGCGATTGTCGAGTCTCGCACTGAGGCGGTAGACGGTGTGCTTTACCGCGGCCTCAACGCCGCGCAGATGGCCTTGCTGGACACCTTCGAAGACGACTACTACGAGCGGCAGGGCCTCGTGGTGACATTGTCTGATGGAACGCTGGTCGAGGCGTTCGGGTACGTCCTTTCTCCGCAGCACGCTCATCTGCTGAGCGACCGACGTTGGGATTACCAACGCTTTCTTGCCGACGGGCTCGGCGCGTTCTTGGCTGCATTCCCGGGGTTCGAAGCCGTTGGACATCAGTGACAAGCCGCCTTCCCGGCGTTCCGAATACGAAACGCCCGAGCTCGATGTGGCCTGTGTCAGCCCACGGGTCAGGCGGGCGTTGGTGTCGGATACCGGCAATCATTGCCAGGTCTGGCGCGGCGGCAGGCGAAGCGATGACCAGTCCGACGGTCACAATTTTGTCGAGTTCGTGCTGAAGTATCCGCGTGATTCCTACGACGATGCCGATATCCGGATACTGCGTCGTCAATACGACATGCTGCGCAAACAGCTGGGTGAAATCGTTCCGCGTGCGTTGTTCGCGATTACCTGCATAAACGGCAAGCGCAATGTCTTCGTGCTGGCGCGCGCCGTGAATATCTGGTTCAACATCGCCAATCCGAGCAATCGCGAGGAAGCGGTTGGGTTGCTTCGAAAGTACCCGATCACGCGTGATCAGCTGCAGCAGTTCGTCAATGTCGCCAATGCGTGGCGCGAGGGCCCGAACCCACGCGTCATCGACCTGTACGGCATGGACAACCTGGTGATGGATAACCTGCGGCAGATTCGCTACATCGACAGCTTCTACGTGTTCTTTTTCGAGGACATGCTGCATCTGCTCGGCGGTGAACCCGACAGAGAACTCGAAGAGAAAATCAACGTCTCGCTGCGGCGCCTTGCCTATCTCGAGGAGATACTGGCCGAGTCAGCGGTAGAATGAAAAAGCCGCCGCGCGGATGCACGGCGGCTGATTCGCTTGCCGAGGTGGCGAGCGTAGTGCGGATCAGTGCTTGTGCTCGGGGTAGTACGGAGCGAGCGCTTCGATCGCGTCCTTCAATGCCTTCACGGAAGCATCATCGGCGTTCTGCTTCGCTTTCATTGCAGCGACAATGACCGCGTGATGTTTGGCGAGGCGCTCGCCATAGTCATCCATGTCGGCTTTGACACGTTGCGTCAGGAAATAGTCGCTGATGGTCGCGATGATCTTCTGTGCGTGGGTCTCTTTGTTCATGACCCAGCGTACGAGCTGGTTCTGCGACTGAACGTCGGTCTTGCCGGCCAGTTCGGTGATCAGCGTTACCGATTTTTCCACGGTCGCAGCATCTTCGAGCATCGACTGCACACGTGCATGGTCGTCGTAGATCCCGCAGGGGATCTGGCAATGCGCTTGTGCCGGTTCAATGACCATCAGGTTGAAAGACGCCACGCTCAGTGCGGCCGCGAGCAAAGTGCTTTTGAGTGATCTGGACACGATCTTCTCCTCATGTATTTTTTGTGAAGGGCAATTCAAGTCTATGCGTTACATCCAGCAATCCTTGGCGAGGTGAAACGGCTCGCGGATCCGAGTACGCGCGCTCGACTATACGGCGTAGAGTTGGGTGCTCACCAGCTCGATTGCCCATTCAAGATTTGCAGGTGTGAACCTCGTCGCTTTCCGGCGGATTGCCCGTGCAGGCGCGATCAGGCGCTTGCCTGGTGGCGTAGGTTGTCAACCGGCACGCATGACTTGGTGCGCGTTGTTTTTGAGACGTTTCGCCGCAATCCAGGTCGTCGCTTACCGCGGCGCGAAGTCGAAAATCGTCGTTAATCCCGGTCGAAGTGCGCGGTTGCAGCTTGCGAACAGATTCGAACCTGGGGCCTACTTGAGGTTGGCGCCGACCAACTCGACCAGGCTCTCGATCGGGGTCTGCCACTGCGTGCGATCTGCACCGGCCATCAGGTTGACGCGGCAGCTCCCACAGGCGGTGACGACGGAATCCGCGCCGGTACTTTCGGCCTGGGTGCGTTTCAGATCAAACGCTGCATTGCGCATCGGCTCGGCTTTTTCCATCACGAACAGGCCGGCGCCGCCACCGCAACAGAAGTTGACGGCGCCGTGACTGGGCATCTCGCGTAGATCAACGCCCAAGGCATCGAGCACAGCGCGGGGTTCATCGAACACGCCGCCATGCCGGCCGACTTTGCACGGGTCGTGGTAGGTGACCGATCTGTTCTTGGAGACTGGCTGAAGCTTCAATCGTCCCGCCATCACTTCGCGGCCGAGGTACTCCGACAAGGCCATGACCTCGAACGGCAATGCTTCGCCATGTTCGTTCGCGCCTTCCCAGCGCAGCGCCGGGTAGGCATGACCGCATTCGGGCACGATCACCAGGCTTGCGCCGAGCCGGATCGCCTCGTTTGTGATGCGCTCCGAGGCGGACTTCTGCACGGATTCATAACCCGACAGCAGACCGAAGTTCGCCCCTTCGAAGGCGCAGCTGTGTATCGTCCAATCGACGCCAAGGTGATTCATGACCTTGACCGTCGCCTCGAGGGCGTCTTTGAACAGCAGGATGTCGATGGTCGAACTCAATACCAGGATGTCGGCGCGCTCTTTGTCCAGCGGGACCTCGTAGCCCTTGGTGCGCAGGTCTTCGACCGCTTGGCGCAGCTGATCGGGACCGACGCCAAACACGGTGCCGCGGCTGCCTTGCTCCTGTTCCACGGCGCGCAGTCCGGCCGGAATCAGGCCGGCCTCGGCCAGTGCCTGGCGCGTCACATTGACCATGGAGGCGATATCGATGCCCATCGGACAGGCGAGTCCGCAGCGTCCGCACTCGGTACATGATTCGTAAACCAACGGTTGAGTCGCCTCGAGGTCGGCCTGCGTGATCTCCGGTTCGGTGAGGCGGTGCACGATGCGCCACGGCGCTTTCTCGCGCCGGTAATAGCGTTTGAGCAGGTCGAGCTTGTGGATCGGCGTCAGTTCAGGGTCGCCTGTCTGGATATAGAACTGGCAGGCCTCGGCGCACATCCCACAGTGCACGCATGACTCCAATTGCACGGCCTTGCGCGCATCGAGCTTGGCAGCAAACACCGCTTTGGCACGATTGATCCGTTCGCCGTCCGGGCAATCGGTGGGTTGCGCCATCTGCGGCAACATCTTTATCTGCTCGATGAAGCCGCGGAACACGTTCATGTCGATGGCCATCGTCGGCGCTCCTGGTTATCGGTTCGTTGTCAGTCCTAGCATGCACATTCAGACACGCACACCGCGCCGCCCGTAGTGCGCGCCCATGGCGGCACGGCTGAACGGGAAGGTGAAGGTGTGCATCAGCGCGCTGAACGGGAAGTACAACAACAACAGCTCGGCAAGAAAGAAGTGCAACATACGTAACGGCTCATACGATCGTGCCAAAGCCAGGCAGCCCGTCAGCATGACGAGAAACAGCAGGATCGAGCCCACGTAGTCGCCGCGCCTGGAGATGGCGCGCGTGACCGGATTCATCAGGCGGTGCAGAATCAGGAACAGCAGGCCCAGAAATGCCATCTCCGACGTCAGGATGAAAGCCCATTCGGGCATCGCCGGCCAACCGACACCGAACAGGCGCTCGCGGTAGAAATCGACATGCGGCGCGGCGAAGAACAGCAGGGCAAACAATCCGACGTGAAACAGGTAACCGGCGATAACCTGCAAGCGTGTACGCGGCCAGAAATCGCGACGCGGCAAAAAGCGTGAGAGTGTTGTGCTGACGGCGCCGCTCGCAGCAGACGCACGGGGCACACTGAGATCCGCTTTTCTACTCAGCGTGAGCAAACCGACGAGTCGCCATACAACGCCGACCACGAACACCGTCAGTGAGATGTACCACAGCGGGCCATCGACGAATGCGCTGAAACTCACGGCAACTCCCTGTGTTGTGAATGGATTGTCTACGCCTTGTCGGGTTTCGCCTGTAAACCGATAGGCGGAACACCGGAATCCGGCACATCCGGTGCTTGCTTACCCTTGACCTCTGCGTACCACCGGTCGTGATGCGATTTGGCCCAGTTCTCGTCGACCGTACCTGTCGTCATGCTCTCGAGGCTGCCCTCGGTACCGAGCGTGCCGATATAGATGTGGCCGAACGAGCCGGCGATGAACAGGATAGCGGCAGCTCCGTGAACCACCAGCGCCAGTTGCATGGTTTCCCGGCCCTGGCCGAACACCGGGAAATCGAGGATCAGGCCGGATGCCGATACGGTGACACCAAGCACCATCACCGCCCAGAACCAGATCTTCTCGCCGGCGTTGAAAAAGCCGGCGCTGACATGCGCCTTGCCGATGATGCCTCCGCCTTTCGCCAGCCACTTGAGGTCGCCTTTTGCCGGAAGGTTCTTTACCGCGAAGCGCACGAACAGCAACACCACGGCCACGATGAACAGCGGGCCGAACAGGTTGTGACCTTCCTTGCAGGCGCTGGCTATCACACTGAACGCCTCGGCGCCGAATATCGGCAGGACGACGAAGCGACCGAAAAGCAGCGTCAGGCCCGTGATGGCGAGAAAGATAAACAGGATTGCGGTGAACCAATGCAGGGTACGGTCAAAGTCGCCGAACCGCAGGATGCGCTTGCCTGACCGCCCGCCGTCGATCGGAATGCGCCCGCGTATCAGGTAGAACACGAAGATTACCGCGACCGCACCAATGACTACCCATCCGGCAGGTCCAATGAAGTCGTTGCGCCGGTAATTGCGGAACTCCTCGCCACTGGTGTTGATCAGCACGCCGCTATCGACACCGCGCGCCTGGGTGTTGCCGACGACGTCTCCGCCGCGTTGACGGACCGCCCGCCAAAGGTCCGTTGCCGGGTTCGGCACCATGATGGGCGAGTGCGTGGCGGGCTCGGTGTCGGCGGCGAATGCCGAAGAACCTGCGCACAGAACACACAACACGAAGAACAGGACGCACGCCGGCATCAGGCTGCTTCGGGTTGCAAACGGCATGACTTGTCTCATTAACGACTCCGGCAGAACCACGGACATTCGGAAGTGGTTTTGCTCGCTGAAAAACGAAGGCCGGCTACCCAGCGGCGAGGTAGCCGGCAAGGGCAGTGTCAGCCGTCGCTGCTGGCTTTGCCTTTCATGCCGCGCGTGGCACGAATGCCCGCACGATCGTAGTTGACACCCCAGTCGAGAACCGAGGCACCACGGTTGATGACACGTTTGCGGTAGATGTCGGATACGACGTCGGCATCGCCGGCCAGCAGTGCCTTGGTGGAGCACATCTCGGCACACAGGGGCAGCTTGCCTTCGGCCAGACGATTCGAACCGTAGGTGCGATGCTCGTCCGCACTGCCGGTCTCGGCAGGACCACCGGCGCAGAAGGTGCACTTGTCCATCTTGCCGCGCGAGGCGAACGCGCCGGCCTTCGGAAACTGCGGCGCACCAAAGGGGCAGGCGTAGAAGCAGTAACCGCAGCCGATGCAGATGTCCTTGTCGTGCAGTACCACGCCGTCTTCGGTGGTGTAGAAACAATCGACCGGACAGACGGCGGCGCAGGGCGCGTCCGAGCAATGCATACAGGCGACCGACAATGAGCGTTCACCGGCTTCGCCGTCTTTGATGGTGACGACGCGCCGGCGGTTTACACCCCAGGGTACCTCGTTTTCATTCTTGCAAGCGGTGACACAGGCATTGCACTCGATACAGCGCTCAGCGTCGCAGTAGAACTTCATATTGGCCATGTCTGAGTCCTCCTCAAGCCTTCGAGATGCGGCAAAGGGTGCACTTGGTTTCCTGCATCTGGGTCACCGAGTCGTAGCCGTAGGTCATTGCGGTATTGCAGGCCTCGCCGAGCACGAAGGGGTCGCATCCGCTGGGATACTTGTCGCGCAGGTCCTTGCCTTCGAAGTGACCGCCGAAATGGAACGGCGTGAACGCCACGCCTGCGGCCACGCGCCGCGTCACCATCGCCTTGACCTTGATCTTGGCGCCTTCGGTGCCTTCCACCCAGACGTCGTCGCCGTCTTTGATGCCCGCGTTGTTGGCGTCGCGCGGATGTACCTCGACGAACATGTCCTGCTGCAGTTCGGCGAGCCACGGGTTGGAGCGCGTTTCGTCACCACCGCCTTCGTATTCAACCAGTCGACCGGAGGTCAGAATGATTGGATAGTCGTTCGAATAGTCTTTGGCCTGGATGGACCCGTAGCGCGTCGGCAGACGCCAGAACGACTTGCGATCGTCGTAGGTCGGGTACTTCTCCACCAGGTCACGACGGTTGGTGTACAACGGCTCTCGGTGTATCGGCACAGGGTCGGGGAACGTCCAGACGATGGCGCGCGCCTTGGCATTGCCGAAAGGTGCACAGCCATGCTTGATCGCAACTCGCTGGATGCCGCCCGATAGGTCGGTCTTCCAATTCTTGCCTTCGGCAAGTGTCTGCTCGTCGGCGCTGAGGTCGCCCCACCAGCCGAGTTTCTTCAACAGGTCGCTGGAGAACTCCGGGTAACCGTCTTTGATCTCTGAACCGCGTGAGTAGCTGCCGTCCGCCAGCAGGCTGACGCCGTCGCGCTCGACACCGAAGCGGGCACGGAAGGTCAAACCACCTTCGGCCACGCTGCTGCTGGTGTCGTACAGGTTCGGCGTACCCGGATGATTCATCTCCGGGTTGCCCCAGCAAGGCCAGGGCATACCGTAGAAGTCGCCGTCGGCAGGTCCGCCTTCGGCCTTGAGCGTCGTGAAATCGAAGGTGCCCCAGTTCTGCTGGTGGATCTTCAGACGCTCCGGGCTTTGGCCCGTGTAACCGATGGTCCACATGCCTCGGTTGAACTCGCGCGTGATGTCTTCGATCAGCGGTTCGTCGTTTTCAACCTTGATGTGCTTGGTCAATTCGTCGGCAAAGCCGAGTTTCTTGGCCAGCTTGTACATGATGATGTGGTCCGGAAGCGACTCGAACAGCGGCTCGATGATCTTGTCACGCCATTGGATCGAGCGGTTCGACGCGGTAACCGAGCCATAGGTCTCGAACTGCGTCGATGCCGGCAGCAGGTAAACACCGTCTTTGCGGTCGTGCATGACGGCCGATACGGTCGGATAAGGATCGACAATCACCAGCAGGTCGAGTTTTTCCATGGCCTTTTTCATTTCCTGGCCACGGGTCTGCGAGTTCGGCGCATGTCCCCACATGAACATCGCCCTGATCACGTCGCGCTGCGCGATCAAGCTCTTGTCTTCCAGTACCCCGTCGATCCAGCGCGAAACCGGGATACCTTTGGTGTTCATGACATGTTCGGCATCGTCCTTCTCTTCGTACTCGCCGACGTAGAACTCCTTACCGTCTTTGTCGTAAGCGGTGTTGTCGAAGCGACCCTTGATCCAGTCGAGATCGAGGTCCCAGACGCGCGCCCAGTGTCCCCACGATGCCGGTGCCAGGCCGTAGTAGCCGGGCAGGGTATCGGCGAGCACGCCGAGGTCGGTGGCGCCCTGAACGTTGTCGTGACCGCGGAAGATATTGGCGCCGC
Source organism: Thiosocius teredinicola (assembly GCF_002009425.1). Taxonomy (NCBI): domain Bacteria; kingdom Pseudomonadati; phylum Pseudomonadota; class Gammaproteobacteria; order Chromatiales; family Sedimenticolaceae; genus Thiosocius; species Thiosocius teredinicola. The sequence continues at coordinate 2,661,182 of NZ_CP019936.1, read as the reverse complement.
CGCCGGATACGCCGATGTTGCCCAGCGCGAGCTGGAAGGCGCAGTAGGCGCGGGTGTTGTTGTTGCCGATGGTGTGCTGCGTTCCGCCCATGCACCAGATGAAGGTGCCGGGACGGTTGTCGGCCATCGCCTTGGCAGCGGCGTAGACCTGGTTCTCTGGCACGCCGGTGACGCGCTCGACCTCGTCGGGTGTCCACTTGGCGACTTCGGCCTTGACGTCGTCCATGCCGTAGACGCGCTGGCGGATGTATTCCTTGTCTTCCCAGCCGTTCTTGAAGATGTGGTACATCATCCCCCAGATAATTGGCACGTCGGTGCCGGGGCGGATGCGCAGGAAGTGATCGGCATGCGCAGCGGTGCGCGTGAAGCGCGGGTCGATCACGATGATCGGTGCGTTGTTCTCTTCTTTCGCCTTGAAGATGTGCTGCAACGAAACCGGGTGCGCTTCGGCAGGATTCGAACCGATCAGCAGGATCGCCTTCGAGCGATGGATATCGTTGTAGCTGTTGGTCATCGCGCCGTAGCCCCAGGTGTTGGCAACGCCCGCGACCGTGGTCGAGTGACAGATGCGCGCCTGGTGGTCGACGTTGTTGGTGCCCCACATCGCCGCGAACTTGCGGTACAGGTAGGCCTGCTCGTTATTGAACTTGGCCGAACCCAACCAGTACACCGAGTCGGGGCTGGATTCGTCACGAATCTTCAGCAGTTTGTCGCCGATCTCGTTGATGGCTTCGTCCCACGAGACCTTCTGCCATTTTCCATCCACCAGCTTGGTGGGGTACTTCAGACGACGTTCGCCATGGCCGTGCTCTCGCACTGAGGCGCCTTTGGCGCAATGTGCGCCCTTGTTGAACGGGTGATCGAACGCCGGCTCCTGGCCGACCCAGACACCGTTCTTGACCTCGGCGATTACCCCGCAGCCCACTGAGCAGTGCGTGCAGACGCTGCGGATCTCTTTGGTCTCACCACTTGCCGGTTCAACCGCTGCGTGTGCCTTCTTCTGCATCATGCCGGGCGCAAATCCGGCTGCGACGGCTGCGCCGCCCGCCAGGATGCCGGATTGACGCAGGAAGTCGCGTCGGTTCAAGGCCATCCCCGTGCGATGGGCAGTGCCTTCGGTTTCCTTCTCGACCGGCGCGTCGACGCGATCCGATATCTTCTTAAGCTTCATCGTGCTCTCCCGTTCGACGCGCGCTTCAGCTCGCAGCGCTCTTGTAGTAGTCGAGGATGTGTTGCGTCAGCCGGTAGCCGTCTTTGGCCTTTGGCTCTTCGGTCGGTGCATCCTGGGTGCCTGCCAATGCTGCACCGGGGGCCACGGCGGCGGCCGCTGCAAGGCCGCCGGTCTTGCCGGCGTTGCGCAGGAACTCCCGGCGGGACTGGGAAACCTTGTCTTTTGACTCTTTCATGGGCATCGCATCCTCGTTTTCGTTATGTCGCGGCGCTGCAGTGCCGCGGGGCAGGGCGGGTTGAAATCGCGCCCTCCATTCGAAGTGGCAATCGGCACACCAGAATCGGCGGGAGAAAAATGACCGTTTCGGAACGGATTGGGTACGCGTGGCGTGCAATCATGTATCGCATTCACCCAGTGGGTCAGTTTGTCTAGTCCGGCAGGGACAAATAGTGCCGTTCGAGCTGTACATAGGCGCAACCGAGCCGGCCAACCGACCGGTAGAACACGCTGGATTTGGCATCCGTGAGATCCTGGAAGAAGCGCTCCGCCCAGGAGTCGATGTGCTGGTCGAAAAAGCGGCGCTGCACGCTGCTGTCGCGGCCTTCCTGGATCAGGAACGCCATGACCTCGCACAAAGCGGCGATATGGTCTTCGGGTTCGCGCACATCGGCGGCGCGTTCGAACCCGAGTCTGTTCAGGTCTTCGCGCAAAAGGCCCAGCGGACGCTCCATCAGGAAGCCTGTCTGGTACCACGAACCAAAGGGCACGAGTTCACCTCGGCCCAGGCCGATGAACAGCGCATGGTACTCGTCGCGCAGCGCCGATTCGCTGGTATGCCTGGCGGCCAGGGCGAGCATTGAGAACGCCAGCTGCAGTTCGTTCTTGCCTTTGTTTTGTCCGTCGTCGAGATCGGCGACCTGGGACAGCATGTCTGCATCGGGCGTATCGCGCAGGAGCGCCGCCAGCAGACCATAGATGCCAGCGCGATAGGCCTGGGCATCGGTATCCTGTCCCATTGGCTGTGGCTCGGCGCCTTGTTTGAACGTCGTCGGCGAATCATGCATCGCGGGTTATCCGTTGTGATGTGGAGGGCGGGGAGATGCACCGAACTGCGGGCTTTGCATGGCTTCGTCGTCCTGCACGGCATCGACGATGCGGCAGTCCTCGCACATCTGCAGGCGACGGCGAGCACGTTCGGTCTGAAACATCGGGTGATCGACCAGCTTCTGCAGAATCGTGTCGATCGCATGCCGCGGAGCGAACGGTTTGCCACAGCTCACGCAACAGAAGGGAGGGTCTTCGTGCAACACGCGCGCAGTCCTTCGCTGTTCGGGGTCGAACAGATAACGCGCTTCCAGTGTGATCGCCTTTTCCGGGCAGGCGTTGGCACAGATGCCGCACTGTACGCATTTGGTTTCGAACAACGACAGGCGCGGCGTGTCGTCGCCCGCGGCGAGCGCACCGGCCGGGCACACGCTGGTGCAGCTCATGCACAGGGTGCACTTGTGCGTGTCGACCAGGATCCGGCCGTAAGGGGCACCGGTGGGCAGGGGCGCTACGGTAGGCGCACCCTCTGTCTGTTCGCGCAGGTGCTCGATCGCCAGGGCCGCGAGTTGGCGTTTGTCTGCGGCTGCACCAAACACCGCCGGCTGGCATGCGATGCCGGCCGTGTTGCATTCGGCCAGAGCGCCGGATGTGCTGGTCAGGTTGATCGCATAACGTGGCAGCGATAAACCTTGCAGCAGGCCGCGCAGCATAGCCACCTGCTCGTTGAGTGCCGTCAGTGACTTCTGCGGCACTGAACCGCCGTTTGCGAGCACGACGCAGCGTGCCCCCCAGGCCAATGCGGCCAGCCAGATCTCGTGGCCGACGCTGGCCAGTTCTTCGACGACTACCAGCAACAGGTTGGGCGGCGTAGGTGGCAGGTCGCCGGCATCGTCATCCGAGATGAACAGAATGATCGGGTCGCTGCCGCCAGCCTCCAGGTAGGTTATGAGCAAGGTACGTACACGCTCGGCGGTGTCGCCCGGCGATGGCAGGGCATAGCGCATCGCGCCTGTCGGACACACGCTGGCGCAGATGCCGCCGCCCTGGCAGAGGTTCGGGTTGACCTCGACACGCTCGCCGATCGAGACAATCGCGTCGGCGGGACAACTGTCGATACAGCGACTGCAGCCCGGTTGGCCGGCGCGGCCGTGCGCACAGATGTCGGCGTCATAGTCGAAGAAGCGCGGCTTTTCGAACTGACCAGTCATGCCATCGAGCGCCACCACGGCAGCGTCGAGGTCGGCCGGCCCGGTGCCGAAGTGCCAGTAGCCGGGCGGTGGCAGTTCACTGTCGATGAGCGGTGTATCGCTCAGGTCGATGACCAGGTCGGCCTGCAGCACCTGGTGGTTCGGGTGGCCTTCGTTGCCCAGCCGTGCCTCAAACGCGCCGAGATATCCGCTCAACGCCATGGCCCGGCCACCGAGCGCCGTGGTCGGCACACCGGGTTCGTCGTCGCCGTGGATCAGCAGGATCTCAGCGTGCAGCGGCTGTTCCAGGCGTGCCGCCAGCCATTGTGCCTCTTCGCCGCCGATCACCAGCACCCGGCCGCGCGACCGGTAGTGCACGACGCCGGTCGGCGAGGGCACGATCTTCTCTGCGGCGGATGTGGCTGCACTGCGGGCGCGCATGTTGCGTGTGTGCTCGAGGGCGTGGCTATCGGATGACATGGTGCGTTCGTCTCAGCTTGAACTCGGATTGCTTGCGTTTGATTCCGATGACGCGACCAAGTTATCGGTGGTCGCTTGTTCATCGGTTTGATCGGTGTCGATCGCCGTCGAGGCATCGTCGTCGAACAGTTGTTGCTTGACGGATTCGGCGACGCGTTTCGCCTGTACCTCGATTTGATGTTTCATGTCCGCGGTGACGATGTCGCCCAATGAACGGAAGGTCGTGAAATCTTCGGCGTAGTCGTCGAGCTCATCGATCACGTTGAACTGCGACGAATGAAAAAGCTTGCGCAGGGCGGCAGTGCGTAGCGCATCGCTGACCTTGGGCGACAGAAAGCCCGAAAAATCGGAATCCACCGTTAGCGTGTCCAACGGCGGCATGTCGTCGTCGCCGGGTGGTTCGGTTTCAACGGTCGGTGGCTCTTTCGGCTCGGGCGCAGCCGGATTGTGCTGCGCCTCGCGTGCCTCGGTCTTCAGGCGGCTGAAGCGTTGCAAGAAGCTTTCGTCGGTGCCGGCGCGTGAGTGCTCGACCGTGTCTGACAATTTGTCACGCATCAGGCGCGCTTACCTCCGTCCTGTGCACGCCAGTCCTGCAACTTGCGTTTGACCTTCTTTTCCGGAAAGTAGTTTTCGACGACGAACGCCTCGGTCCAGCGATACAGTTCCGGCGGTATGTCGACGTCGTAGATCTCGTCTTCGCCTTCGAGATAGGCATGTGCTTCGTCGAAACTCAGGCTGACGATGAAAGGCCTGGGGGCACCGTTGATGTCGGCGGCGGGGTGGGCGACCACGTAGGCGCGCGGCGTGCCGCACACCATGTTGTGGTAGTAGCTCTCGCATTCGTCGACGTGCAATCGCACCTGCAGTCCGCCGACCAGGAACAACGCGGTTTCGCCATCGTCGCGCACCAGCGACATGGCGCCGCCTTGGGCGTGTCGTCCAACCGTGATGGCGACCGCTTTCCAGACGTGATCGACCCACGGACTCGTGGCAGGTCGGCGTTCCATCATGACCGCAACCGGAAAACCGGCTGCCAGTCTGTCAGGTTCGGTGGCGTCGTTTGGCATGGCGTACCTCCTGGCTTCAGCCATGTCATTGAGCAAGTTGCGTACCATTGGAAACGCATGCTCAAAAACACGCTATGACCGAAAAATCCGACGGGAAATCACGCGCTGGTGGCGCAATTTGTCCCACCCCGGTTGTCCGGTAGGGTCAGAAGACACCACTTCTGCGTCGTCCGAGGTGCTCCGATGCATCCATGAAAACCCCGCATCCACAGCGCAACGGGCAGCCTGACCGGCCGGGCTGATCAAGGGGTATGCAACTTGCTTCGTGAATGCGCAATGCACGGAGACAGCGATGCCTGATAACCAGAACAAGCCGGCAGCGGAATTGGTCGACCGTTTCGGTCGCGAGGTGCGGTATTTGCGCATCTCGGTAACCGACCGCTGCGATCTGCGGTGTGTGTACTGCATGGCCGAAGACATGACGTTCCTGCCACGCTCCAGTCTATTGTCTCTCGAAGAGGTCGTGCGCATCGGCAGCGCGTTCGTTGCGCTCGGCGTCAATAAGATTCGTATTACCGGCGGCGAACCGTTGCACCGCCGCGATATCCTCAAGGTGTTCCGCGAACTCGGCGCGCTCGATGGCCTGGAGGACCTGACGCTGACGACCAACGGCACGCAACTCGATCGTTTCGCCGACTCATTGCGCGATGCCGGCGTACACCGACTCAACGTCAGCCTCGATACGCTGCGCGAGGATCGCTACGCGACGATCACCCGGACCGGCAAGTTCGACCGCGTGATGCGCGGCCTTGATGCCGCCCAGGCTGCGGGGTTCGATCGCATCAAGCTCAATGCCGTCATTCTCAAACATCGCAATCACGACGAGGTATGCGACCTGGTCGAGTTCGCCGTCGAGCGCGGGTTCGACATCAGTTTCATCGAAGAGATGCCGCTCGGCGTGGTCGGTGATCACGATCGCGCCGCCAGCTTCTACTCGAGTGAGCAGATACGTCGCGACCTCGCCCAGCGGTTCGAGCTGATCCCGACGACCGAATCGACCGGCGGGCCGTCGCGCTATTTCCGCATCCCCGACGTCGCCTCGCGCGTCGGCTTTATCTCGCCGCACAGCCACAATTTCTGCGACCAGTGCAACCGGGTGCGCCTGACATCCGAAGGCCGTTTGCTGTTGTGCCTGGGGCAGGAACACAGCGTGGATCTGCGCGAGGTCGTTCGCAGCAGCGCCGATGAGGCCGTGCTGCGGCAGGCCTTGGTGGATGCGATGGCGATCAAGCCCAAGGGTCACGACTTTGACCTGCAGGCGCAGCCGGTTATCTTCCGTCATATGAATCACACCGGAGGCTGAGATATGCCCGAAGGCGCCGAGCAGACCGAACAGCGTTATCAACCGGAGATGAGCGACGCCGGTCTGCGACCGTCGCATGAGGTGACGGCCGTCGATGAGTACGGCGAGGTTCGCAGCGGACATATTGCCGGCGAACGTGCATTGACCCTGTACCTCGACGATCGCGAGATCGTCACACTGATGACTTTGGGTACGCATCCCGAGATGTTGACCCTGGGTTATCTCGCCAACCAGCGTCTGGTGCCGTGCCTGGAGTCGGTCGACTCGGTGCGCGTCGACTGGGACAAAGGCGAGGTGCGGGTCGACACCTTCGAACGTATCGCCGACCTGGAAGAAAAGCTGCGCCACAGAACGGTGACCACGGGCTGTGGTCAGGGCACGGTGTTCGGCCGCATCGGCGAGCAGATCGAAAAGATCCGACTGCCGCGCGTGTCGATCACGCAATCGCGCATCTATGCCGTTCTCAATGAAATCAACGAGCACAACGAAGTCTACCGTCGCGCCGGCGGGGTACATGGCTGCGCCTTGTGCGGCTGCGATGCAGTCGATCAGCCGTTCATCGATCTGTTCGTTGAAGATGTCGGTCGACACAATGCCGCCGACGCGATCAGTGGATTCATGTGGCTGAACGCGGTCGACGGCGAACAACGGTGGTTCTATACCACCGGCCGCCTGACATCCGAGATGGTGATCAAGGTTGCCCAGATGCAGGTGCCGGTACTGCTGTCGCGGTCGGGGATCACCTATCGCGGTCTCGAGTTGGCGCGCAAGGTCGGCGTGGTGATCGTTGCACGTGCCAAGGGCCGTCACTTTCTAATCTATAACGGTGCCGATCAAGTAACCTTCGACGCGATACCGCCGGCGTTGCCGCGGGACAAAGAAAAACATCGCTCGACTGAAGGTTGATGAGTTTGCCAGGGGAACAGGGAGGAAGCACCGTATGTCAGCCGTCATGATTTCGCAAAACGATACCTTCATGAGCGTCAAGCAGGTCGCCACTTACCTGCAGCTCAATGAGAAGAAGGTCTATGCACTGGTCAACGAAGGCAAGATGCCGGCGACCAAGGTGACCGGCAAGTGGATGTTCCCGCGTGAGTTGATCGACCGCTGGATGATGGATTCGGCGCACGGCGGCTTGCTGACCGACCGGTTGGTGGTTGCCGGAAGTGACGATCCCTTGCTATACCGTGCCGTGACTGCGTTTGCACGTGATGTAAATGCATTGGCGCAGGTCAGTTACACACCCACCGGCACGCGGCTGGGGCTGGAACTGCTGCAGGCAAACCGGGTGGACATCAGCGCGCTGCATTGGGGGCCGGCGGCCGAAAGCCGCACGCGCCATCCGGCCTTGCTGCGGCAACACCCGCAGCATCGGCACTGGGTGCTGATCAGGGCGTTCGGCCGCGAACAGGGCCTGATGGTGAGACCGGGCCTGGTCGCCGACCCACAGGATATCGAATCGCTGCTCGCTGCCGGCCATCGTTGGGTGCAGCGCCAACCCGGCGCCGGGGCGCAACGCTTTCTGATGGAGATCCGTAAGAACACGGCGGGCGCACCGGCGTTGAATGTCACGACGACAGCGTTGTCGGAACGCGAAGCGGCCACGGCCATCGTGCTCGGGTTGGCCGACATCGCGCCGGGTGCGCGGTCTGCGGCGACCGAGGCCGGCCTGGACTTCGTTACCTGCGGCACCGAGGCGTTCGATCTTGCGCTGCCGCGCAACATCTGGTTCCGCCGTCTGTTCCAAGACATGCTGGCCAGGCTGCAGTCCGGTGAATGCCGCCAGATGGCGGACATGCTCGGCGGCTACGATTTCAGCGAAAGCGGGCAGTTGATCTGGGGTGACGAGTAGGCACAGCGGGTCGCGAGTCGTTCGACTCAGTCGTGCCAGAACGCCGGTGTCAGCATCACCAGCATCGTGAAGATCTCGAGGCGACCCAGGAGCATCGCCAGGCTGCCGATCATCTTGCCGAAGTCGCTGACGCTCGAGAAGGTCACCGCCACTTCGCCCAGTCCCGGGCCGAGGTTGTTCATACAGGTCGCGATGGCGGCGAATGCGCTGACCTGATCGAGCCCGGCGGCCATCATGACCAGGGTCAGCAGAGCAAAGGTCACGACGTACACAGAGAAGAACCCGGAGATCGCCTCGTTGACTCGGTGCGACATGATCTGCTTGCCGATGCGCAGTGGACGCCTTGCATGTGGATGGATCAGGTAGTGAATCTCGCGGGTGCCGTACTTCAGCAGCAACAGCACGCGCGACACCTTGATGCCGCCGGCGGTCGAGCCGCCGCATCCGCCGATGAAGCTCATGAAGATCAACATGACCGGCAGAAAACTCGGCCAGGACGAGAAGTCGGCCGTGCCGAAACCGGTACTCGTGATTACCGAGACGACCTCGAACACCGAGTTGATCATCGCGTCGTACGGGTGCTCATAGGTGCCCAGCAGCCACAGCACGAAGGCGATCACGACGACCGCCACGACGATGATGACCAGAAAGGCGCGCACCTCGGTATCGCGCCAGTAAGGGCGCAGCGTGAAACCGGCCAGCGCGTAGTAGTGGACGGCGAAATTTATGCCGCCGGCGAGCATGAACACGATCCCGATGGCGTCGATCAACGGGCTGTTGAAAAAGCCGAAACTGGCATCGTGCGTCGAAAAACCACCGGTGGATATGGTTGCAAAACTGTGCACGATGGCGTCGAACAGGTTCATGCCGGCAAACCAGTAGCTGAGCGCACAGGCCAGGGTCAGCCCGGTATAGATCAGCCACAGTGTGCGTGCGGTCTGCGCGAGGCGCGGCTTCAGTTTGTCCTCTTTCATCGGACCCGGCGCCTCGGCCTTGTACAACTGCATGCCGCCGATCCCGAGCACCGGCATCATCGCGACCGCGAGCACGATCAATCCCATGCCGCCCAGCCACTGCAGCTCGCCGCGGTAGAAAAGGATCGAAGGCGGCAGTTGGTCGAGCCCGATGATGACCGTAGCGCCGGTGGTGGTGAACCCGGAGACGGCCTCGAAGAAGGCGTCGACGAAATTGAAATGCGGGCTCAGCGCGAGCGGGATCGCCGACAGCAAGCTGAGTACGACCCAGAACAAGGTGACGATGATGAATCCATCGCGTCTTTTGAAATCGCTCAAGCGGCCGCGTGCCGGCAACCACAGGGCGAGTCCCAGCACGAAGATCACCACAAAAGACAATGCGAAATGATTCGCTTCGCCGTCGCCATACCACAGCGACACCAGCGCCGGGGGTATCACCGACAGGCTGAAGAGAACACAGAAAAAACCGATGATTCCGAGTACCGGCAACTTCTTCAAATCGCAGCCGCCTTGTTACACCTTGCGGTTCGTGTTTGTTGCGATTCTACGCCAACTTGCGGTGCGCGTCGGCTGGATCGAACCGGCGCCGCTCAACCTGTCGAGGCCGACACGGAATCGCGTTTCGCCTCGATCGCGTGCAATTGTTCGGCGATCGTTTCGGCGTCTTCGATCAGCTGCGGTTCGGTGCGTAGCCAAAGCTGAAAGCGCGTGCCGACGCCTAACTCGGAAGCTACCGTGATATCGCCACCGTAGCGGCGTATCAGTCCGTAGCTGACCGACAGCCCCAACCCGGTACCTTCGCCATTGCGTTTGGTGCTGTAGAACGGGTTGAAGATCTGCGAGCATTGCTCCTCGCTCATGCCGCTGCCGTTGTCGGCGACGGTCACGGTCACGCCGTGCGGCTCCCAATTCTCGCTGCAGATGGTGATGCGGCCGTTATCCTTGGGCAGGGCGTGCGCTGCGTTGCTGATCAGGTTGACCAATACCTGTTGCAGTTCCTGGGCGTTGATCACGATGGTCTTTGCGGCCTTGAGGTCGAGTTTCAGATCGAACGGTCGGATCTTCTGCAGATGGGAGACCAGCGAAACCGTATCCTTGATCACCTGATTGACGTCGACGTCCGTCAGGTAGCCGGCGTACTCATCGGGGCGGGCATATTTCAGCAATTTCTCGATGATCGCCTGTATCCGATAGATCTGCTCGACAACCAGGTCGATCTCGGGACGCACGGGGTCGAGTTTCTCGCCGAGTTCGGAGATCAGCACGTCGAGGTTGCCGAGCATGACCTGGGTCGGGTTGTTGATCTCATGGGCGACGCCGGCCGTGAGTTCGCCGAGGGCGGCGAGCTTTTCGGCGGTGACCAGCTGGCGCCGGGTGTCGCGCAATACCGTGATGGTTCGCTGCAGCTCGTTGTTGCGCTGCTGCAGCTCGGCGGTTCGCTCGCTGACTTTCTCTTCGAGTTGTTCCGTCCATTGCTTCATCTCGGTTGCCTGGGCATCGAGGCGGTCGAGCATGTCGTCGAACTGGTGGGCGAGTTCAGCCAGCTCGTCTTCGCTGTCGACCTGGCCGACACGCTGTGTCTTGCCCAGGCGAGTGGCCCTGACGACCTTCGACATGGTTTCAACCGGACGGAAGATCGAGGTTGCGCCGCGGATCGCCAGTACCGCATACAGACTGATCAGACCGAACAACAGCAACAGCAACAGCGCCAGCGTTTTCCACAAGGTGGAACGGAACGGTGCCTCGAGATACCCCGCATACAAAATGCCTACGCGTTGTCCGTTCATATCGACGATCGGTTCGTAGGCAGAGATGTACCAGTCGTTGACGACGAATGCGCGGTTGATCCATCTGTCTCCCCGGCCGAGCACGGTCTCGCTGACCTCATCGGAAACGCGCGTACCCAGGGCGCGCTTGCCGGCGAGTCGCGGCACGTTGGTCGAGATGCGCACGTCGTCGAGAAATACCGTCACCGTGCCGATACTGCCGGCGGGCAGGCTGCCCGGGCCATACACCAGGTCGCGAATGGCATCGACGAACTCGAAGTTGTTGTTCAGCAACACACCGCCGTCGAGTATGGCTTCGACGCGGCCGTCTGCCGCGACGACCGGTTGTTGGGCGCGGATCACCATGCCGCGGTCTTCGAGCTTGCGTTCGGTCGGCCGGGCACGTTGCGTCTGCACGATGGGCAGTTGTACCGAGGCGGCGAGGGCCGGGTCCAATTCGGCCAGTTGCTGCGTATCGAGGATCTGAATGCCGACCGCCGGTTCGCGTATGGCACTGTTCTGCCTGTTGTCGTCAACCGGCACAACGCGCAGAAAACTGAAGTTGCCGTCGCTCTTAAGACGCTCGGCCAGGCGCTCGATCGTGTCGTTGTCGCCTGAGCTCATGGCGCTGCGGAAAGCATACGATTCGCTCAATCGCGCCAACTGGTTGAGGTGATCTTTCTGAATGCGTTCGAAGATGTCGTGGGCGACCGCAAGATCGGTGTTGACCTTGATATACAGCTGTTCGTAGGTGAAGGTCGCGCCGAGGTAGATCAAGCCGGCGAGCGCCAAGGGCAGTACCAGGGCGACCGGCACCAGCGTGAGCGCCAACAGCTTCTGTCTGACGCTGCGGCGAATGGCATGGCTGATGGTTTCTATCAGGGCCATCGAGCGCGGTATCCGCTCAGTTCGTCACGCCCCAGCTTTGGCACTTGCGTTCGAGTGTCTTGCGCGACACACCCAAGCGACGCGCCGCCGCCGATTTGTTGCCGTTCTCCATATCCAGGACGCGCAGGATGTGGCGTCGCTCGACGCTTTCCAGCGTGAGGTCGTCGTCTTCCGCGTTGTTGGAGAGCGCTGCCGACGGCGTGCAACCGGGAATTGACTGACTTGGCTGGTGGTTGAGCAACAGGCAGCGTTCGATGACGTTCTTGAGTTCGCGCACGTTGCCCGGCCATGCGTATTCCGACAGGCGTTTGAGCTCCGCTTCGCTGACGGCAGGTGCCGACACGCCGAGATCGGCGGAAATCGATTGCACGAAATGATTGATGAGCTGCGGCAGGTCCTGGATGCGCTCGCGCAGTGACGGCATGCGAATGCTCAGAACATTCAAGCGGTAAAACAGGTCTTCGCGGAAATTGCCTTTTTCGACTTCGGCCTTCAGGTCGCGGTTGGTCGCCGCAACAATGCGAACATCGACCGGTGTTTCGCGGTTGCCGCCGACCGGTCGTACCGTCTTGTCTTCCATCACGCGCAGCAGTCGCGTCTGCATCGCCAGCGGCATCTCGCCGATCTCGTCGAGAAACAGGGTGCCGCCGTCGGCATACGAGAACAGACCCTCGCGCGCCTTGACGGCCCCGGTAAACGCACCCTTGGCATGGCCGAATAATTCGCTTTCGAGCAATTCGGCCTGCATCGCGCCGCAGTTGATGGGGACGAAAGACCCGCTGCGTCCGCTGAACTTGTGGATGGCGCGGGCGGCCAACTCTTTCCCGGTGCCGGATTCGCCCTGAATCAGCACGGTCGACGGCATCGGCGCAACCCGCTTGATGACGTCACAGACTCCCAGTATCAGGTCGCAAGAGCCGATGATGCCGCTGCCTTCGTGCATGTGGGCGACCTGCCGGCGCAGCAGAAAGTTCTCTTTCTGCAGGCGATGGCGCTCCATGCAGCGGCTGACGGCAGCCTGCATCTGTTCCATGCGGAACGGCTTGAGGATGAAATCGGACGCGCCGGCGCGCAGTGCGGTGATGGCGGTCGACAGATCGGCGTGCGCGGTCATGAAGATGACCGGGGTCATCAGGTCTTGCTCACGCATCTGGCTGATCCAGTCGACGCCCGAACGACCGGGCAGACGGATGTCTGAAATGATCAGGTCGAAGTGACAGCGGTTGAGCAGCGCGTCTGCGGCGTCGGCGTCGGTGGCCACCTCGACCAGGCTGAACTGCGCGTTCAGCCCTTTCTGCAGGAAGCTCAGAATGCCCGGTTCGTCGTCGACGACCAGCACCGAGCTGAGTTTCTTGCCGGGTGCTTCGGTGGAGTCGTGTTGCGTGGCCTCTTTGGATAGTTCAGCTTTCAAGTTCTCTGTCGTGCAAGCCATGGTTGCCGTGTCTGTCCTCGGGATCTCGTTATCGTTGGCTGCGGTGTCTGCACCTCGGGAGAAATAACCAGAAAACCTCACCGATTCCCCCAAGGCCGGCAGCAGAATCACCGTTTTTTTGGGCCATTCTGTCTTGGCAGTCTAGCTAATTCTGAGACAAATTGTCCCGTGATCGATGACGCTGCCTCTACGGTTTTGTCCAGCCCGGGCCGCCCGTCCCTTGTGCAGGGCGCACTGTAGCAGCATCCGACGAATGCGAACCGCGTTATTGATTGATGGCACCGGACTTGCACTCACTGTCGAGACAATAACGACATCCTGGAGGAAGTGTGGTGCGAACAAAGTGCGTTTCGTTGTTTCAGCTTTATCTGATCGGTGCCTTGGCGGTGCTGCTGTCCGGGTTCACCTGGGCCGCGCCCGAGACATCGACGATCCGACTGGCAACGACGACGAGTACCGAGAACTCGGGTCTGTTGGATGAGCTTTTGCCCAAGTTCAAGCAGGCCACCGGCTACGATGTGCACGTGATTGCGGTTGGTACCGGCAAGGCGTTGCGCATGGGTAGCGACGGCGACGTGGATGTGGTGCTGGTACACGCACCTGCCGCGGAGCAGAAGTTCGTCGATGAAGGTAACGGCGAACAGCGCCTGCCGGTCATGTTCAACGATTTCGTATTGGTCGGTCCCGCTTCCGATCCTGCGGGGATTGCGTCCGCAAAAACCGCTGCCGAAGCTCTTGGCAAGATTGCCGATACGCAGACGGTTTTCGTGTCGCGTGGCGATGACTCGGGCACGCACAAAAAAGAGCGTTCGCTGTGGACGAGTGCAAGCATCCAGCCGGATGGCCAATGGTACCGGGAAGCCGGTCAGGGCATGGGTAAGGTACTGCAGATGGCCAATGAGCTTGAGGCGTACACCTTGGCCGACCGCGGAACCTGGCTGGCCTATCGCGACAAGTCGAGCCTGCGGGTGCTGTTCCAGGGCGACGAGAAGCTGTTCAACCCCTACGCGATCATCGAGGTCAGCCGCCAGAAGTTTCCTGATTTGAACCACCAAGGCGCCCAGGCGTTGATCGACTGGATCCGCGGGCCGCAAGGTCAGCAGGCGATCGCCGCATTTCGCAAGGCCGGCGAGCAGTTGTTCACCCCGTCAGCGGGAACGCTTGCCAGACGATAACGAAACCGCGTAGATGGCCTCGATCGCAGAGAGCACGCGTGAAGCCCTGTCACTGTTGTTCGGCGGTGACCCTGGGCTATGGGAGATCATCGGGATTTCGTTTCAGGTATCGGTGACGGCGATCTTGATCGCCGCACCGGTGGCCTTGGCGATCTCTTTCCTGCTGGCGTATGGCCGGTTTCCGGGGCGAAGGTTGTTGATCACGGTGTTCAACACCTTACTGTCGTTCCCTGCGGTTGTCGTCGGGCTGACCTTCTACATCCTGCTCTCGCGGCAGGGCCCGCTGGGCGAATGGCGGTTGCTGTTCACTCAACCGGCGATGGTGATCGGGCAGATCGCGTTGGCACTGCCGATCCTGATTGCCATGGGGCATGCTGCGCTGCAGGCGATCAATCGTCGCGCCTGGGAAACAGCCCGCACGCTCGGCGCCGGCTATGGACGCGCCGTCTGGACTTTGATGCGCGAGGCACGCTTCGGTTTACTCGGGGCCTTCCTGGCCGGATTCGGCCGCATCATCGCCGAGGTTGGCGCGTCGATGATGTTGGGCGGCAACATCCTGCACTACACCCGCAATATACCGACCGCAATCGCACTCGAGACCAGCAAAGGGGAGTTCGCCCAGGGCATCGCCTTGGGTCTCGTGCTGCTGGCCATGGCGTTCGTACTCAACGGTCTACTCCAGCTCGTCCAAGGTAAGGGGAGATTGGCAACGTGATGCTTTTGTCATACCACGGCATCGTAAAATCATTCGGTAAACGTCGCATACTCGATGGTGTCGACCTGACGCTGGGCGTCGGACAATGCCAGCTGCTGTGCGGCAGCAACGGCGCGGGCAAATCCACGCTGATGCGCATCATGTCGGGCATGGAAAAGCCTGAGCAGGGAACGGTCGTCGTAAACGGCCGCAACGCCGGCTGGCGCGCCGCTAAAAAAGCCTTGTTCGCCAGAACCATCTATCTGCATCAACGGCCGTACCTGTTCGAGGGTTCGGTGAGGCGCAACCTGGACTTTCCGCTCAAGGGCGATGCCTTGCTGCGGCGCGCGCGCGTCGAAGAGGGTCTTGCGTGGGCGGATCTGACCTCTCTGGCCGACCAGGATGTCAACCAGTTGTCCGGGGGTGAGCGCCAGCGGGTTGCCTTGGTCCGGGCCTGGATGCGGCGTCCTGAGGTGATGCTGCTGGACGAGCCGACAGCCAACATGGACACGACTTGCCGGCAGCGCACGGTCGAACTGCTCAACGTGCTGAAGGCCGAAGGCGTGTCGCTGCTGGTGGCCACACACGATCCGCTGCATTTCGCCGGCATTGCCGATGCGGTGCTCGACCTTGAAGGCGGCAGGCTGCGTGCGCGTGAATCGGCGTATGATGGATACACAGACAAGGTAACGCCGTTCGGCAAACTTGCACGCGCGGCGGTATGAGGGGACATGACGACAGCCATACAGGCAGACGACATCACCGCGTTGGTGCTGGCCGGCGGAAAAAGCCGTCGCATGGGCGGGCGAGACAAGGGGCTGCTGCCGTTTGGTGACAGCCTGCTGGTCGGCCATGTGATCGATGCGATCCGCCCGCAGGTGGGTGCGATTCTGATCAGCGCCAACCGCAACCAGGCCGACTACGCGCAGTTCGGATACCCGGTCGTGGCCGATCCGTTGGACGATTACCAAGGGCCGCTGGCAGGTTTTCTCGGTGGCCTGCAACAGATGCGTACCGATTACCTGTTGACCTTGCCGTGCGACGGACCGGTGGTTGTCGCCGATCTGGTGGCGCGGCTTGCCCGGGGGTTGAAAGATGCGGACGCCGACATCGCGGTAGCCCACGATGGAAAGCGTCTGCAACCGGTGTATACCCTGATGCATCGACGCGTGCTTGCTGACCTGTCGGCAGCGCTCGAAGAGGGTGAGCGCAAGATCGATCGTTGGTTTCCACGCAATTCTTGGGTGCGTGTCGATTTCAGCGATGTGCCCGAACAGTTCAGCAACATCAATACCCCGGACGACTACGCCAGTGCCGGTCAGGCGAGATTCGATACCTGAGTTGTGACTATCCAGCGCCGCGAGTCAACTATCGAGTACCCGGTGCCGGTCATCGGTTTCGCCGCGTTCAGCGGCACCGGCAAGACAACGCTGTTGCTCAAATTGATCCCGTTGCTCAAGGCGGCCGGCGTGCGCCTGGCCGTTGTCAAACATGCGCATCACGCCTTCGACGTGGATCATCCCGGAAAGGACAGCTATCGGTTGCGCGAAGCAGGCGCCGACGAAATGCTGGTCGCGAGCCGTCGTCGAATGGCCTGGATCCGCGAGAACACGCAGGAAGTCGAACCGACCCTACATGATGCGCTGGCGGCTTTGAATCCCGATGGGCTCGACCTGGTGCTGGTGGAGGGCTTCAAAGGCGACGCCTTCCCCAAGATCGAACTGAATCGAAGCGCCACCCAGGCGCCGTTGCTGTTTCTAAGCGATCCAAACATCGTGGCAATCGCTACCGACGCCGGGACCCTGGCGGAGGAAGCCGGTACACTGCCGGTATTGTCGATCAATGACCCGGGATCGATTGTCGATTTCATCCTGTCGTTTAGCGGATTGGATGAACGCCACGCGCAGAACCGGGCGCGTTGAGGAGCGAAGTAGCGATGTCGATTGTCGAGGTATCAACCCAGCCATCCTGCGCAGATGCCGGTGATTCACAGTCACTGAGCGTCGAACAGGCGCGCCGGGCTATCCGCAAAGCGCTGGATCAGATCACCGACCGGCAGATGGTGCCTATCAGGGATGCGCTTGGCCGCGTGTTGGCGGACGACTGCATCTCGCCGATCGATGTGCCGAGCCATACCAATTCCGCGATGGACGGCTACGCCTTTGTCGGCGCCGATCTGCCGACCGAAGGTGTGCGCGAGTACGCCGTGGTCGCGACCGTGCTCGCCGGCCAGTCGACCGATGTGGGGTGCAAGCCGAACGAATGCATTCGCATCATGACCGGCGCGCCGATGCCGCCGGGTACGGATACCGTGGTGATGCAGGAGCAGGTCGAGTCGCTAGGCAACGGGCGAATCCGTATCGATGCACGCCACCGCGTTGGTCAGAACGTGCGCCAGGCGGGCGAAGACATTGCGCAGGGAGCCTGCGTGTTCCAACAAGGCAGGTATCTGCGAGCGGCCGATATCGGTGTACTTGCGTCGCTCGGGTTTGCCGAGTTGAAGGTGCGCCGCCGACCGCGTGTTGCGTTCTTTTCCACCGGCGACGAATTGCGCTCGATCGGCGATCCGCTCGGCAAGGGCGACGTGTATGACAGCAATCGCTACAGCCTGTTTTCCCTGTTGACCGAAACCGGTGTTGAAATCATCGATCTGGGCGTCGTGCGCGACGACCGTCAAGCATTGGCGGATGCCTTCAAACGTGCTTCGTCGATGGCCGATGTGGTGATTACCTCTGGCGGCGTTTCGGTGGGTGCCGCGGACTACACCAAAGATATCCTCAAAGGATTGGGTAGCTTGTCGTTCTGGACGATCGCCATGAAACCGGGGCGCCCGTTGACGTTCGGCAGACTCGGCGACGCGATGTTTTTCGGCCTGCCCGGCAACCCGGTCGCCGTGATGTTGACCTTTCACCAGTTCGTACAGCCGGCGCTGCGCTATCTGGCCAGCGGCAACTGGCCACAGACGCTGGTCGTCGAGGCGCGAGCCCGAACAGCCTTGAAGAAAAAGCCGGGCCGATTCGAGTTCGTGAGGGGAATCCTCGAATACGGTGAGGATGGTCGCCTGACGGTTGGCCCGTCGGGCAAGCAGGGGTCGGGGATACTGACATCGATGAGCCGCGCCAACTGCTACATTCTTCTCGACGAGGCATGCGCCGGCGTGGCAGAGGGTGAAACGCTCAGGGTGCAGCCTTTTTCGACAACGATCTGAGTCCGGCGCTGCCCGCGCTGCGTATCATCGTCGCCGCGCGTGCAGCTTGACCCACAACACCGCTTCACCGTCGCCAACAGTGACATCGATGTTGGTGACCGATCGGCCGTTCTCTTCCAGCTTACGGATGAACAGATCCGCCTCGTCGAGCGACAACTCACACTGACAGCGTATAGCAGTCTTCACCGGCTTGCTGTAGCGGATGTTCGCCTCGGCGATCACTACATCCGCCTGCATGCCGGCTTCCTCGATCGCGTAGGTGCCATAGGCCCATGCGGTCAAGGCCCCCAGCGCGTAGATGCTGCCGGCGAAACCGGTGCCGTGGATGTTGATGTTGGGATCAAGCGGCGCTTGGGTCACGATCCGCGTCGGCGTCAATTCAGTGATCTCGAAAGCCATGGAGCGGCTGAGGGGAATTGATTCGTGAATTTTTTCCTGGAGCGCGGTTACTGCCGGTTGCATCGTGAGGTTCCTGACTGGGGCTGCCGGTCGAGCATACATTACATGGTTGTGTCGCTGGTTTGGCGACGTGGATCTAGCGGACGCTATCGAGTGAGGGCAACTTGAGAGAAAGCTTCTCGAGATTCGGTTGTGATTACCGGCTTGGTTGAGAACAAGCCAGTCTACAAGGTGGCGGGTTGCGTTTTTGGAGTACTTCGGCTGTTGGGAGCGGCGTGACCGGAAAGGGCGAACGCGAATGCTGGTGGTTTTCCTTGCGTGCGACTCTTTCAACGCCACTGTTTGGGCAAATCCGCGAATGGCGGTAGCTATGACTGCGTCAGGGCTTTGCAGGTTTCGTGTCGTTTGAGTGAGGTGTTCTCGCGACGACGACGGGGATTATGACGCATCAATGCGCACACCCGAGATGTAAATATCCAAGGATGGAGTATCGCCTGAAAAATTAGGGGCGGCGCTACGTTGTCGCTCTGCATTCTTGCTTTTTTTAACGACGTTTTTCCGTTTGCAACACAAAGATTCACTGAATTAGTACTTTGCATCGCGATAGGAACTACGCTATTAATTACTACGCCAAGTACAAACGGACGAAGTACAGGTTGATTTGGCAGGGAAGCTAGTACTCCAAGTGTCATCTCCCCTCCAAATGTAAAGATTCGTGCAGCTGTCATTGTGCGTTCGTCTACAAGAAGAAAAAGGGGGGACCGATGGGTCGTTGTGTCAATGGGAGTGGTTCTTGGGCATCGCGTAGAAACCACTGCCAGTCCTCAGATTGCATCGATCATCTAATACGTCGCCGTTTGAGGCGTAATTCAATTAGAAGTGATATCGGCTCGCGTCTTATCGCGCAAGCTGAGGATTCAGCGTGGGCGTCCAAGACGGTTGCTTGAATATTCTTGGTGCGACTCTCCGTACACGATAGTTGCGGATTCTTCGAAGCAAGCTCTTCCAGTGAAAAATACCGAAAGATTACCGTCTGTCAGAGGCAGCGCTGCGGTCACCACGAATGGATACACATGGACAGGCTCGTGAATACGATGGTTTCGAGGATTTACCAATAGTTTCGCCGACTTTGAGTGGTCTTTAGCGGTGTCGTTGTATCACTGCTGCGCAAGGCCGAATTTTTCGCCAGAAATTTCGTACCGGCAGGCGATGGACTGAGTTTGCATCGATAGGCGATCAGCCCACCGGCGTCGTTTAGGAGGATTGGATGAATCAGGGTATCGAGAGTGGGGTTGGCTGCGAGAGTTGCGCAGACAGATCAAGGGTTCTCGCTGTTATCGACAGCAGAGTAAAGGACTACTGGCAACTCGAAAGGGAGTTGGCATCTACTGCGCGCGTCATCGTTGTGAACGAGACGCAAGCTGCGCTGGTTGTGTTGACGGATGTTCTGGCTAATGAACGTCAGATCGATGCCCTGCATCTGTTCGCCCATGGCCGACCGGGTGCTCTCGAACTCGGCGATTCGCTATTGGATCAACAGGCGATAGAGAGCAACAGGGAGTTGTTCGGCCTGTGGCGACAGACGTTGGCGGCGGACGCTGCGGTCTTCATCTATGGCTGCCGCAGCGCTGAAGGTGGTGTGGGTGAACGCTTCATCTGGAAGCTTTCGCAGGTACTGGCTCGCCCCGTGGAGGCTTGTTCGAAGGATGTGGGTGCGTTTTCGTTGGGCGGCACCTGGGATCTTGACGTCGTTGCGGGGAGCGCGGTGCCGCTGTCGCGGGTTTCGTCTTTTCGACCCAGTAGTTGGCAAGGCTTGCTTGCGATACCGAATGTGACGGTTTCGGGTGCCTCGAACTTTGAGTCATCGAACAACAATGATCCGAACTATCTGAGCTGGACGATCTCGTTGTCGGAGCCGGCGACGGATGCGGTGACGGTGGAGTACCGGTTCCTGGCGGGCACGGCATCGGTGGGCAGTTCGGCGGCGGGTGCGGACGCGTACTTCTATAATTCCGGGACGTCGGTGACATTTGCGGCGGGTGAGACGTCGAAGACGGTGAGTTACCGGATCGATGGTGATTCGGTCGACGAAGTCGATGAGACGGTGATTCTGGAGGTGTACTCGGCGCAGGGTGCGGCCTTGGCGGGTGATGTGCCGGTGCTGCGGGCAACCGGTTGGATCCTTGACGATGACGGGACCGGCAACAACCTGGCGCTGTATGTGTCGCGGCCGGTGTTGGTTGAAGGCGATACGGGACAGACGCAGGCCTCGTTTGAAGTGTCTTTGTCGCGACCGGCGCCGACGGCCTTCACGGTGGACTACGAAACGGTGGATGGTTCGGCGGTAGCGGGCGAAGACTACCAGGCGACCAGTGGCACGCTGAATTTCGTGGCGGGTCAGACGTCGGGCTCGGTGACGGTGCCGGTGTTTGGTGATACCAAGGTTGAGCCGACGGAGTTGTTCTCGCTGAGTTTCGACAAGCCGGCGGAGGTGGCGGCGGTCTCGATCGGTGCGGCTGAGGTCTTTGATGACGATGCTGGTGGTGAATCGCAGCCGACGGTAAACGTGTCGGGTGCCTCGAACTTTGAGTCGTCGAACAACAATGATCCGAACTATCTGAGCTGGACGATCTCGTTGTCGGAGCCGGCGACGGATGCGGTGACGGTGGAGTACCGGTTCCTGGCGGGCACGGCATCGGTGGGCAGTTCGGCGGCGGGTGCGGACGCGTACTTCTATAATTCCGGGACGTCGGTGACATTTGCGGCGGGTGAGACGTCGAAGACGGTGAGTTACCGGATCGATGGTGATTCGGTCGACGAAGTCGATGAGACGGTGATTCTGGAGGTGTACTCGGCGCAGGGTGCGGCCTTGGCGGGTGATGTGCCGGTGCTGCGGGCAACCGGTTGGATCCTTGACGATGACGGGACCGGCAACAACCTGGCGCTGTATGTGTCGCGGCCGGTGTTGGTTGAAGGCGATACGGGACAGACGCAGGCCTCGTTTGAAGTGTCTTTGTCGCGACCGGCGCCGACGGCCTTCACGGTGGACTACGAAACGGTGGATGGTTCGGCGGTAGCGGGCGAAGACTACCAGGCGACCAGTGGCACGCTGAATTTCGTGGCGGGTCAGACGTCGGGCTCGGTGACGGTGCCGGTGTTTGGTGATACCAAGGTTGAGCCGACGGAGTTGTTCTCGCTGAGTTTCGACAAGCCGGCGGAGGTGGCGGCGGTCTCGATCGGTGCGGCTGAGGTCTTTGATGACGATGCTGGTGGTGAATCGCAGCCGACGGTAAACGTGTCGGGTGCCTCGAACTTTGAGTCGTCGAACAACAATGATCCGAACTATCTGAGCTGGACGATCTCGTTGTCGGAGCCGGCGACGGATGCGGTGACGGTGGAGTACCGGTTCCTGGCGGGCACGGCATCGGTGGGCAGTTCGGCGGCGGGTGCGGACGCGTACTTCTATAATTCCGGGACGTCGGTGACATTTGCGGCGGGTGAGACGTCGAAGACGGTGAGTTACCGGATCGATGGTGATTCGGTCGACGAAGTCGATGAGACGGTGATTCTGGAGGTGTACTCGGCGCAGGGTGCGGCCTTGGCGGGTGATGTGCCGGTGCTGCGGGCAACCGGTTGGATCCTTGACGATGACGGGACCGGCAACAACCTGGCGCTGTATGTGTCGCGGCCGGTGTTGGTTGAAGGCGATACGGGACAGACGCAGGCCTCGTTTGAAGTGTCTTTGTCGCGACCGGCGCCGACGGCCTTCACGGTGGACTACGAAACGGTGGATGGTTCGGCGGTAGCGGGCGAAGACTACCAGGCGACCAGTGGCACGCTGAATTTCGTGGCGGGTCAGACGTCGGGCTCGGTGACGGTGCCGGTGTTTGGTGATACCAAGGTTGAGCCGACGGAGTTGTTCTCGCTGAGTTTCGACAAGCCGGCGGAGGTGGCGGCGGTCTCGATCGGTGCGGCTGAGGTCTTTGATGACGATGCTGGTGGTGAATCGCAGCCGACGGTAAACGTGTCGGGTGCCTCGAACTTTGAGTCATCGAACAACAATGATCCGAACTATCTGAGCTGGACGATCTCGTTGTCGGAGCCGGCGACGGATGCGGTGACGGTGGAGTACCGGTTCCTGGCGGGCACGGCATCGGTGGGCAGTTCGGCGGCGGGTGCGGACGCGTACTTCTATAATTCCGGGACGTCGGTGACATTTGCGGCGGGTGAGACGTCGAAGACGGTGAGTTACCGGATCGATGGTGATTCGGTCGACGAAGTCGATGAGACGGTGATTCTGGAGGTGTACTCGGCGCAGGGTGCGGCCTTGGCGGGTGATGTGCCGGTGCTGCGGGCAACCGGTTGGATCCTTGACGATGACGGGACCGGCAACAACCTGGCGCTGTATGTGTCGCGGCCGGTGTTGGTTGAAGGCGATACGGGACAGACGCAGGCCTCGTTTGAAGTGTCTTTGTCGCGACCGGCGCCGACGGCCTTCACGGTGGACTACGAAACGGTGGATGGTTCGGCGGTAGCGGGCGAAGACTACCAGGCGACCAGTGGCACGCTGAATTTCGTGGCGGGTCAGACGTCGGGCTCGGTGACGGTGCCGGTGTTTGGTGATACCAAGGTTGAGCCGACGGAGTTGTTCTCGCTGAGTTTCGACAAGCCGGCGGAGGTGGCGGCGGTCTCGATCGGTGCGGCTGAGGTCTTTGATGACGATGCTGGTGGTGAATCGCAGCCGACGGTAAACGTGTCGGGTGCCTCGAACTTTGAGTCGTCGAACAACAATGATCCGAACTATCTGAGCTGGACGATCTCGTTGTCGGAGCCGGCGACGGATGCGGTGACGGTGGAGTACCGGTTCCTGGCGGGCACGGCATCGGTGGGCAGTTCGGCGGCGGGTGCGGACGCGTACTTCTATAATTCCGGGACGTCGGTGACATTTGCGGCGGGTGAGACGTCGAAGACGGTGAGTTACCGGATCGATGGTGATTCGGTCGACGAAGTCGATGAGACGGTGATTCTGGAGGTGTACTCGGCGCAGGGTGCAGCCTTGGCAGGCAATGCTCCCACCTTGTATTCCACTGGGTGGATTCTGGATGACGATGGTTTAGGCAACAATCTGGCGCTCTACGTCGAAGATGCACAGATCTTTGAAGGTCCTTCGGGTCAGATAGATCAGGTCGCGGTGCCGATCACCCTATCCAGACCACCTCAGCAAGCCATCACGCTGAGCTACTCAACATCTGCTGGCACCGCGACATCGGGAGTCGACTATGAACCGGTCAGCGGAACGGTCACGTTTGGTCCAGGCCAGACCTATGCCGCTGCGCTCATCCCGATCATAGGTGACAGCATTGACGAGCCAAGCGAGACCTTTACGCTGACCGTCATTCCAACAGCTGCGATTGCAAGCGGTACGGCAGGGGCTACCGGCACCGTTACGATTGTGGATGGTGACAATTTCGACGGGGCTGCTGTTGACGCCGGTGCCGATGAGACGCTCAACGAAGGCGATACGCTCACCAAAACCATCACATTCACCGACGGTGAGGATAGCAACTCGGACGGCTGGACCTACTCGGTTGACTGGGACGGTGATGGAAATGCCGATGACAGCGGCGCGATCGCTGCGGGTTCAAGCAGTTTCGAGATCAGCCACACGTTTGCGGATGGCCCTGACGTCGAGACCGTGTCGGTAACTGTCTTTGACACCAGTGGTAACGATCAGGATACCGATACCTTTGATGTCACGGTCAACAATGTTGCACCGACACTGACGATTGCCGGTGCCAACGAGATATCCGAGGATAGCGAATACACCCTCACTCTGGGTACAGCCGTGGACCCAGGCGAAGATACTGTTTCGAGCTACGTAGTACATTGGGGTGACGGTTCAGACGACACCTATGCCTCCGACGGCGACGTCACCCATACATATGCCAACCCAGGCGACTACACGATTACGGTCGATGTCATTGACGAGGATGGCACCTACAGCGCACTGGCTTCGCTGGATGTAACGGTGACACCGGTTAGTGCTCCATTGCCTGTCGAGGTTGATGCAGGCACTGATGCAACCCTAAACGAAGGACAAACGCTGACGAAGACCATCACGTTCGCCGATGGTGAAGACAGTAACACCGACGGCTGGTCTTACTCGATTGACTGGGATGGCGATGGAAATGCCGATGACAGCGGCTCGATCGCGGCCGGCTCGAGCAGCTTTGAGATCAGCCACACGTTTGCTGATGGCCCCGACGTCGGGACCGTGTCGGTAACCGTCTCTGACACCAGTGGTAACGATCAGGATACCGATACCTTTGATGTCACGGTCAACAACGTTGCACCGACGCTGACGATTGCCGGTGGCAACGAGGTACCCGAGGATAGCGAATACACCCTCACTCTGGGTACAGCGGTGGACCCAGGCGAAGATACTGTTTCGAGCTACATAGTGCATTGGGGTGATGGGTCGGAAGATACCTATGCCGCCAACGGCGATGTGACCCACACCTATGCCGACCCTGGCGGCTACACGATTACGGTCGATGTCGTTGACGAGGATGGCACCTACAGCGCGCTCGCTTCGCTGGATGTAACGGTGACACCGGTTAGTGCTCCATTGCCTGTCGAGGTTGATGCCGGCGCTGATGCAACCCTAAACGAAGGACAAACGCTGACGAAGACCATCACCTTCACCGATGGTGAAGACAGTAACGCCGATGGTTGGAGCTATTCGGTTGATTGGAACGGCGACGGTGTGGTCGACGAGACAAATCCTATCGCCGCCGGTGCGACCAGCTTCGAGATCAGCAACACTTTTGCCGATGGACCTGCCAGCCAGACCGTATCGGTGACTGTGACTGATACTGGTGGCACCGATCAGGATTCCGACACGTTTGATGTTGCGGTCAATAATGTTGCTCCAACATTGGGGCTGAATGGCGATAGCAGCGTACAAGAAGATGGCCTATACACGTTGACGCTGGGTGCCGTAGTCGATCCGGGCGAAGATACCATTGCGAACTACGTGGTGCATTGGGGAGATGGTTCTGATGACATCTACACGACCAATGGTGACGTGACGCATACCTTTGCTGACCCCGGTGTGTACACGATCACCGTAGACTTGGTGGACGAAGACGGCACCTACACGGATGCCGCATCTTTAGACCTGACGGTCACGGATGTCGACGAGCCTGATCCGGTTGCCCTAGTGTCTTCAATAACCGATGAGACGCTCAACGAGGCCGACACACTGACCAAAACCATCATCTTCACCGATGGCGAGGATAGTAACAACGACGGCTGGAGCTATGAGGTCGATTGGGATGGTGACGGAGTTGCCGACGAGGCCGGTTCTATTGCTGCAGGCGCGACCAGCTTCGAGGTCAGTAATGCCTTTGCCGACGGCCCTGAGATACAGACTGTGTCGGTGACCATATCGGATACCGGCGGTGCCGATCAGGACACCGCAACCTTCGACGTGACCGTCCACAACGTCGAACCGACAGTCGCAGTTTCCGGAGATAACAGCGTTACAGAGGACACGCTATACACCCTAACTCTGGGTGCGGTGACAGATCCAGGTGACGATACTGTATCGAACTATGTGGTGCATTGGGGTGACGGGACGGATAACACCTACACCACCAATGGCGACGCGACGCATACCTATGCCGATGCAGGCGACTACACAATCTCCGTCGACCTCGTCGACGAGGACGGCACCTATACCGATGTCGCTACGCTACCGATCGAAGTCTTTGCCGCGCAAACCGACACCGTCAGAATCGGTGATGCCCCGGTTCGCCAGCTGCGTTCGGACCCGACAGCCTGGGAGGACGCCTGGAGCAATCCTGATATCGGTATCACACACAAGGCCGATGTAAACGATGATTTCGAACCCTGGACAGACGTCACATTCAGCAGCCGGGCGAGTAGCACCCTGGCGGGCGGCGATGTGCTCAGCGGTGACCTGGGTGTCAGCGGCCAGACCATCGCCAGCGGTTTGTACCAGGAAATCGACGGCGTCGAAGGCTTGAAGTTCGAACTCGCCAGAGAGGCAACAGGTGTCACGGTCGATATTGCCCGTTTGTTTGCCGACGATGACGGAAGCAACAACGAAGCTGGCCGGCTGCAGGCGTTTGACGCGCAAGGTGCCTTGGTGGATGAACTGGTTTTCTCGGCTGATTCCGCCTCGCACGAAAAGCAGGTGTCGCTGCAGACGGCATCGGCATTTGCCAGCGTCGTGCTGACGGCAGGTGCCTACGATGGCAGTGATTTCGTGTTTGGCGCTTATGTCGATGATGCCGGTGAGACGGTCGGCAGGCCGACACCGAATGGCAGTGGTTTCGATGGCAGCGATTTTATGGTTGATGCCATCGAGTTCGAGTTTCCTGTGGTTGCGGCAACGCAAACGACAACACCGATGCCGAGCAGTGTCAGTGCGGCCGAGGTGGCATTGGCAGTTAACGATGCCGAGTTCGATTTCACTGCTTCGAACGATATGGCCGCCTCGCTGGGCACGCTGGCTGAGGATGCCGACGGCCAGTTGCTGTAAGCAATCAGAGTCACCCGATTAATACAAAGAAGAGTGAAAGACATGGAATTTTCGAAAAGTATCAAGTCCAAGTTTCCTTGGTTTCTCGCTGTAGCAGCGTCGCTCGCGCTATCGAGCGCCAACGCGGCGGTGGTAACGTCGATCGCGCAACCGTTGCTGACGCCTTCCCCTGACGCCATCGACAGCTACCTGGACGACCTGGGAGGTGGGATCGAAACTGCAGAATCATTGACGGCTACTGCAGATGTCGACGTTCAGAACATAAGTTGGTGGGGGTCGTACGACGGAACCCCGTCTACCGACGATTTCATCGTCCGCGTGTTCGCGGATGCGGCCGGTTCGGTGGGCGATCTGCTCTATGAACTGGCTAGCGCGCCCGCGATGCGATCTTTGACCGGCGTGCAGGATATCTTTGGTGAGGACGTCTATGCGTATTCGCTGGATATAGCCAGTGGCGCTTTGGCACTCGAAAATGGTTTGTCGTACTGGCTATCGATCGTCAACATCTCCAACACGGGCAACAATCCCGTTGGCTGGTATTGGGCGGAGAGTTCAGTTGGTGATGGCGCCAATGCCTATCGCGAGCCGGCCTTGTCGCCCGATTGGATTGTCGATTCACCCAGTATCGATCTGGCGTACGAAATCACCGGTGTCACCGATGATCCGGATGCAGTTGTTCCCGTTCCCTCCACGCTGCTCATCATGCTGCTACCTTTGGGAGCACTGGCGGTGAATCGAATGCGTCGAGGTGTCCGCGCTACCGACTTCGCCTAGCACTAGGCTCGGTCAGCCCATGACAGCCAAGCGCAACGCGCTGGACGCCGGCTTTGCTGTTGCACGCCCGGCACTGCTCGCTGTGGTGTTCTTCAGCCTGTGCATCAACCTGCTGATGCTGGTGTCACCGCTTTACATGCTGCAGATCTACGACCGCGTACTGATCTCGCGCAGTGTCGACACCCTGTTGCTGCTGTCGCTGGTCGCCGTGGCCGCACTGATTGTCCTCGGTGTGTTGGAGGCGATTCGTGCCCGTGTAATGGTGCGCGTAGGTGCGCGCTTCGACCAAGGTGTTTCAGACAGTACATTCGCGGTTGCCATGTACGATGGGCTCGGTGCGCAACCGTTGCGCGATCTTGCAACGGTTCGCTCATTCATGACCGGCCGTGGCTTGCTGGCCTTGTTTGATGCTCCGTGGACGCCCATCTACCTCCTTTTTGTCTATCTGCTGCACCCATGGCTAGGACATGTGGCACTGACGGGTGCTGTGCTGTTGCTTGTTATTGCACTGGTCAACGAGAGGGCGACCCGAACCCCCCTCAAAGAATCTGCTGGGCGAACGATGGTTGCCGATCGATTTGTCGATGCGGGTTGTCGTAACCGTGACGCTATCTGGGCGATGGGTATGTTGCCGGGGCTGCGTGCGGTCTGGCGCAAATGGCACCATGACGGCCTTTCGCTACAGGCCCGCGCCAGCGATATTTCGGGTGTCGCCGCAGGTTCGGCGCGCGCACTAAGGTTCACCATCCAGGTCGCAATCCTCGGCGTCGGCGCCTATCTCGCGATCAACGAGGTTACATCGGCCGGCGTCATGATTGCGGCGTCGATTATCAGTAGCAGGGCACTCGCGCCGATCGAGGTGGCGATAGCGGGTTGGCATCAGCTTCTGAGTGCGCGCGAGGCGCGCACGCGATTGCGTGACTGGATAGCTAGCGATGGTGACGCCGAAGAACCGATGCGGTTGCCGCAACCGAAAGGCGATTTGGTTTTCGACAATGTGTTCGCAGCGCCGCCGGGTGCCGATCGGCACGTGGTCACCGGCATGAGTTTCCGCATAGAACCCGGCACCAGCGTAGGGCTCACCGGGCCGAGCGCTGCCGGAAAGTCGTCGGTCGCGCGCTTGATGGTCGGCATCTGGCAGCCGTTGTCGGGACTGGTGCGGCTGGACGGCGCCGAGTTTGCGCAATGGTCGCGCGATGTACTCGGGCCGTATATCGGCTATCTCCCGCAGGATGTCGAACTGTTTCCGGGAACGGTTGCAGAGAACATCGCACGTTTCGGCAAGGTCGATGCTCAAGCGGTTGTCGATGCAGCAAAGCTGGCCGGTGCGCACGAAACCATCGTAGGGCTATCCGACGGCTATGCTACCGAGATAGGGGCGGGCGGCGAGAACCTGTCCGGCGGTCAGCGCCAACGTATAGGTCTGGCGCGGGCTTTCTATCGCCGGCCTGCACTGATTGTGCTTGATGAGCCGACGTCGAATCTGGACGCACAAGGCGAAGCAACAGTGCGTAACGCAGTGGACGAACTTAAACAGGGCGGCAGCACCGTTATCGTCATTGCGCATCGGCCAACACTGGTTGGCGGTGTCGACAAGATGATGGTTGTGCAGAAAGGCGCGCTCACGCACTACGGTCCTACGGCAGAAGTCATGCCGCAGATCACGCGCCGCCTGACGGTAGGCAATGCGGTGCAGGGGGCATGAGTATGCACCCGCCGGGCGCCGCGCCTTCGCCACTGCCGGTCGATCCGAAACGCAGCATTCTGGCAGGCATGGTCGTGGTGCTGATCGCGATGGGTGGATTCATCGTGTGGGCTGCAACGGCCCCGCTGGCGGAAGCGGTGGTCGCCGCCGGTACCATCAAAGTGGACTCGAATCGCAAGAAAATTCAGCACCTCGAAGGCGGTACTATCAAAGATATTCTGGTGCGTGACGGCGACAAGGTGAGTGCCGGAGATGTACTGGTGCGTCTCGATGAAACGCGTGCTGCCGCGTCCCTGGCGATATTGCGTGACGGCTATGATGTCGCTGTGGCACAAGAAGCGCGCTTGCTCTCGGAGCGTGACGGCGCTGAGGATATTCAGTTTCCTCGTTCCTTCACTGAGCGATCGGGTGAGCCGACGATCTCAGAGATCATCACGTCGCAACGCGCACTGTGGCAGGCGCGTCGCGAGGCTGTAGCAGGCGAGGTGGCAATCCTGGAGAAACAAATCGCCGGTTTGCAACAGGACGTCGATGGTCGCAAGGCGCAGGTCCGCTCGGAAAACAAGCAATTGGTATTTGTGCGCGATGAACTGGCGAGCGTTCGCAAGCTGCATCAGAAAGGGCTGGGCGGCAAGCAGCGCGTTCTCGAGCTCGAACGAGAGTCGGCACGCTTGGAAGGCAGCCGTGCAGAGCATCAGTCTGAGATTGCGTCGGCGCAAACCGAGATGTCGCGCAAAGAGTTGGAGATTCACCAGGTTCGCGCGGCATTTCGCGAGAAGGTCGTCAGCGAACTCAAACAGGTGCAGGCGGAGATCTTCGACTTTCGCGAACGGATGAATGCCGCCGAACACGTGTACAAACAAACCGAGGTGAGGTCGCCGGTTGACGGTGTCGTGGTCGATATCGGTGTACACACCATCGGTGGCGTCGTTTCCCCTGGCGAGACTTTGCTCGAACTCTTGCCGTCGAATGACGAACTCATCATTGAGGCGCGTGTCAATCCTCAGGATATCGATAAGGTCACCGTCGGATTGCCGGCCGCGATCCGTATGACGGCGTTCAATCAACGCACGACGCCCGAACTCGATGGACAACTTCGCTATGTATCGGCCGATGCGCTGCTCGACAACAAAACCGGCGAGACCTACTTCATCTCGCGGGTCGAAGTCCCGCTGGAGCAGGTCGAGCGTCTGGGTGACAAGCAGATCCTACCCGGCATGATGGCCGAGGTGTTCATCCGCACCGGCGAACGCACGATGGCCGATTATCTGCTGCAGCCGATCCACGACAGCTTTCGTCGCGCTTGGCTGGAAGATTGAGCCCGCGCTGATCCAGCTTCTGCGCCTAACCCAAATGGCGCGAAAGGCGCAATGCGAGTCCGCCCAGGGTGCGTACCGGGTTTGCCGCTGAGCTGAACGGCATCACCGACATGTCGCACACGTACAGGTTGCCCGTACCTTTTACTCTGAGGTTCTCGTCGACGACGCTGGCGTTGCTGACGTCGGCGGTGTAGCTCGGCCGATACGGCATACGCAGCGTGCCCACGGCATGATGCACCGTGCCGAATCCGAAATCGGTGAAGTTGCTGCCGTAGGGGTTGGGCGGGTTCGGCGCAACCGGGTTTCCGTTGTGGCGGAACTGGCCGAAGATTTGTGTCGTGATGTTGTTGAGGATGCCGAATATCTCGTCGTGACGCTTGTTCCAGCCGGCAAGGGCAGGGAAGCGAGAGCCGGCGAGGTGGTCCATCCAATTCAGGTTCTTGAAGACGATCTCGGGTACGTAGCCGAAGGGCGGCGCCGGGCGAACCTCGTTGCCGTCATCGATGCAGTTGCCGAAGCTGAACTTGATCTCGAGGATCGACGGATCGTTCGACATGTCGATCGGTTGCGCTGGTTCGTGCGGATCGTTTTCACGCAGATGCCAATACTCGTGGTTGATGTTCATCTCGACGTTGAACGGAAACTTGATCTGGTTCTGCGCATCGCGTTTGCCACGCGAATAGAACACGATCTTGGCGTGCGCGTTGCGCGGGATCTCCAGGTCCCCGATACCGTCGACA
Source organism: Thiosocius teredinicola (assembly GCF_002009425.1). Taxonomy (NCBI): domain Bacteria; kingdom Pseudomonadati; phylum Pseudomonadota; class Gammaproteobacteria; order Chromatiales; family Sedimenticolaceae; genus Thiosocius; species Thiosocius teredinicola. The sequence continues at coordinate 2,629,432 of NZ_CP019936.1, read as the reverse complement.
ACCGTGCCGACCCAGTCGGTGGTCGGGTGATCGGTCAACCCGCGTCCGATCAGCGGCTTGACATCGTCGGGTAGCTCATGGACCAGGCTCGAGCGATTCAACAGCTTGGGACTGTCGATCGACCCGGCGGCCAGCACGGCAACGTTGGTATCGAAGGTGCGGATTTCGTTGCTCAACACGTTGCGAACGATCAGGCGGTGCCGATTGTTGGGCAGACTCTGCACGTCTTCAACATAGTGGTTCAGCAACAGGTGAAGTCCGTTGCCGTTGTGGTCACGAAAACCGCTTGGCTGCCCGACCTGGTTGATCAGCAACTCGGCGGTGTTGAAAACGCCGGTCGGTTCGACGAAATACTCATCCTGCGGTGCGCCTTCTGCATTCAGATAGGGTTGGTGCAATGCGCGTGGTGTCTCTTGGATATCGAACTCGTCGGCCAGCGGGCTTGCACGCAAGCGCTCCACGATCGCCTGGGCAGTCTTTCCCATCGAAGCGGAGGCGTTCATCTTGTCGCCGGCCAACTGCAGGTATTCATCGCTCAAGGCATTGCGAACCGGGTCGGGGAAGAAGTCCAGTTCCCAGTCCTGCACGGTCGGGATCAATCCGGACCAGAAAACCGAACGGCCGCCGAAATTGAGCTGCGGCTGTTCGTGGATATAGTTCTGAGACCCGCCATTACCGAACTGGTAGAACGACTTCACCTTGTAGTGAGAAGCCACCTCGGCGTTGGGAAACCGGCACACGTTGAACACGTGGGTCGGAAACAGGTACGAGCCGGCCTCGAGAACGAGGATGCGTTTCTGCTGGCCGAGTCGGTCGGCGAGGTCGTCGGCGAGCAAGCCGCCGCCCATACCCGAGCCGATGATAACGATGTCGAAGTCGGTCCGATCGCCCTGGTATTGCGGAAAGAATCGCGACTGCGATTCGCTGAACTGGCTGACGAGGCCTTCGTAGGTCTGCGCATGAAACGTCATCGATTCCACCTCCCTCTGAAACGCCGCGGGGCGACTCTTTGCTTCCCGCTTCTTGCCGATCTGCCGATCTGAAGCCGCGGACGACAATCCTTCCTTTGGGTCGGCCGGCGGCCACGTTGGGAACTTTGATACTACACCTGCGTTTCCATTGTGCGATCAGGGAAACGACCGACGTGCTGTAGGCGAAATCGTTGCGACATCGTGTGTCGCCCACCGGGCAGGGGCGCACTGGTTGATGCCCGACCGAAGTGATCGGCTGGCGTGCGCTCCGACTCACTTTGAAAGGCTGGTGAGCCGCCGATTTTGACGGCCGTCGCGTTTCGTTGGCGCCCCGCTCGACGGTTCATGGGGGATGGGAGTAACTACATTCCGCAAGAGGTTTTTTCGCTAAGGAACTAAAGAAACGGGAAGTTTTTCCGATGTTGCACTGCAACAAGATTGCGTATATAAGTTGGTTTTAGGCACTCATAAGCCTGAGGAGTTGTAGAGATGGGAACGGTGTTGATGTTTAACGACCGTTATCAGGAACAGATGCGGTTACCCGGTGGCCAGAGCGTCAGGCTGCGCCTGATCCAGCCCCACGACAAGGAGCTTTTGCGCCAAGGTTTTCAGCGTTTGTCTTCTGCCTCTCGACACAAACGGTTCATGGGTGGCAAGCAGTCGATCAGCGATGCCGAACTGCGGTATTTCACCGAACTGGATCAGCGCGATCACTTTGCGATCGGCGCCGTCGAGCTGAACGCCGATGGCGCTGAAGGCGAGGGCATCGCGGTCGCTCGCTTCGTGCGCCTTGGCCCGGAATCCGACTGTGCCGAAGTGGCCATCACCGTGGCCGACGATCTGCAGGGCAAGGGTGTCGGTCGCAAGCTTCTGGAGAAACTCGTCGAAGCGGCAGTCGAACGTGACATTCGTCGATTCCGATTCGAATGCCTGGCCGACAACCATGAGATGCGCAGATTGGTCTACAAGGTCAGCGAGGTCGTCGAGATTCGTAGCGACGATGGCGTCATCGTTGCCGAGGTGGAGCTGCCCGGCGCGCACCACGAATCGGCGGAACACTCGATGGCGGCTGTTGAACGCCTGTTCTCGCTGTTCCGCAATGTGGCGACCAACGCGCTCGATATGCAGGTTAATCTGGGGTTGGACACCCTACACCGCACGCTCGACATGGCGATCGAGCACAAGAACTACTGGTGGAAACCCTGGTTGCATAAATCGACCTCGTTGTCGCGACCGCTGAACTGAACCTTCGAACCGCCGCAGATGCCTGCGATCCGCCATGGATCTCGGGCATCGCCCGGTGAGACGGAGCACGACCGGGTCTGTCTGATCTTCGGCGCGCGACGTCTGTTGTACGTCGCGCGCGCTTTCTTCCCGCTTTTCTCCCGTCACACAGTCGTGATTCTCGTTCCGCGATGCGGGCTCCGCACATTCCATCCGCGCGAACCTTCCCAGCGTTTCAGGATCGCCTTTGATGGCCGTTATGGTTTTTGGCGCTTTGCATCACGGACGGCTCGCTCGTCCGACGAGCATCCCTTGGTATCGCGCCGACTCTTTCCATGACAAAGCGGAGCGAAAACTGTAGATGGCGTGTGTCACCGATATTCGACAGGTCGATGCGGACCGGATCGAGCTTTTGATTGAATGCTGCATACAGGCCTACAACGCTTTCTCGAAAAAGACGGCTGCGGCGTGCGATCGCGCACGGGTAACCGCTCCGCAAGGATACGAGCTGCTGGACGCGTGGACCGGCATCGATTCGGTGTTCGGCCGCGACAAAACGGCGGAAACCTACGGCCTGGTTTTTCGCTCGACTGCGGCGCCCTGGCGTTACGTGTTCGCCTTCCGCGGTACCGACAGTGCGCTCGATATGCTCGACGACTGCGGCATAGAACCTCAACCATTCGTGGCCTACGACCGCAGCATCGGTGTGCCCTCGAGCGTGAAGGTCGAATCCGGATTCAACGATATCTACAAGACGGCGGGCGGCACCCAGGCCTCGATGCAGCAGCAGTTGTTTGCGCTGGTCGACAGCTACCAGTCGTCGGACAAACCGATCGATGAGTTGATCGTTACCGGACACAGCCTGGGTGCTGCACTCAGTCAGTTATTTACGCTCGACCTTGGCCTGTCCCGTCCGTCGATCACCGTCACGAACATCAACTTCGCGTCACCCCGGGTGGGCAATAAAGCCTTCGTCCGCTACTTCGAACAGCAGGCGCCGTGCTCCACCTTGCGGGTGCAGAACGCTTATGACGCCGTACCGCATCTGCCGCCTGCGGAGCTGGGTTTTCAGCACACGCCTTGTGTTTACCTCGTCGCTTTCTACAGCACGAACCTGCTCGGCAAGATCGATCTGTTGGCGAATCATTCCAGCATCAACTACCAGGCGGTCATCGCCTGTGCGGGCAACAACGGTACCGGTGTCTGCTCGACTAAGCACCTGCGCGTCTCGGAAGGCAAGGCGCCGCTGCGCTCTCAGCGGCCGATAGCACGTATTGGGCATCTTTCTGCGGGCCATCTCGCCGGCGCGCAGTGAACCAGCCGCAGCTCGAGACTGCGTCACATCGGCGCGATTGAAAATTTCGAATAACACGAGGGGAGATGAGATGGGCATATTGAAAGACGTATTCGACGAAGCCGAGGACCTCGCGGTAAAGCTTCATCATCAGCCGAAGGGCTATGCAGAAGCGGCGCTCGACACGCTGGCGGATATTGCCGACAGCATCGGCTGCGGGTCTGTGCTGCTGTGCAGCGGCACCGCGGCGGAGAGCCGGTTGATCGAAGAGGTCGACGGAACCGATTTCAGCCATTCCGCGATGATTGTGCGTCTGCACGGCCACCCCCAGTTGTACGTGTGGACCGCCGACACGGTCGACAAGATGGAAGACCAGATACACAAAGAGGCCAACCCGGATCATCCCGGCACGCATCTGCTGATGCTCGACGAGTATCTCGCCAATCTGGACAAGTATTATCCGTCGCCGGATGGTTCGACGTACCGGTTCGCCGTTGCGCGGTTGCACGGTGTCGATATCGACGAACAACGTTTGTGGTCGGTCATGTACCACTATGACGGTACGCCGTTCCCGCCGACCAAGCAGGAGTTCCTGCACTGGCTGGAAGGCCAGGCCGACATCGATTGCGGGATGCTCAACTCATTCTGTGCGCAGATGGTGGCCAATACCTACCAGCAGATGGGTTGGCTCAGTTCGAACCATCCGCCGAACCACTACAACCCGGGCTCGTACGCCAAGACGGCGAAGATCAACAAGGAGATGGTCGGCCCGGCCAGTCTGCAGGCACCGCAATACTTCAGACTGTAAGGTTCGGCGATGGCGGAGCGGCGTTCTGCCGCTAGGATTCATACGGATCGGTCTGCATCGAATAAGAACAACTGCCCATGTGCTCGATACCACCGGCGACAGCGCGGACTTTTGCTGTTCGCGTCCTTGATGTTCGACTATTATCCGGCCAAGCGAGGGAAGCGCATTCTTTTCTCAATGCATATTCGGCTCTCTGGTGTGGAGAGTCGCGGGGCCTCGCATGACACTCGATATCCCGACGATGTACTTCGTCAGCGTCGTCACCAACGTGGCGATGACGCTGGCGGTGGTTACCGTGGCGCTTCGCCAATCCATCCCCGGCCTCAGCCAGCTCGCATGGGGCTTGGTCGCCAACAGCGGCTACTACCTCGTGTTGGGCGCGCGCGGCAAGATCCCGGACGTTCTCGCAGTCGGCGTTGGCAACATGCTGGGTTCGCTGACGCTCTCGCTGATACTGCTGGCGGTACTCTGCTGCCGACGTGAACGGCTGCCGCCCGCCTTGTACGTGGTGCCGGTGATCCTGATGCCGGTGTGCAGCCTGCTGCTGCTCGACGACCGCGAATCCAGGCTCATTGTTGCTTCGCTGATCCTGTTCTACCAGATCGCATTGATCCTGTGGGCCCTGTTGCGCCCCGGCTACCTGATGGTCGGCCGCGGTCGCATGATCATGGCCGTGACCCTGGTCGTCGGTATGACGACCATGGCGTATCGCGCGCTTGCGCTGTGGCTGGGGTGGCACGAGATCTCGCCTTTTCAGTCGCGAGACTCGCTGAACACGCTGTTCTACATGATCAACTATCTCGGGATGTTTTTCCTGGCGTTCGGTTTCGTGTTGAAGACGGTTGAGCAGAGTGCGGAACAGAACCGCCGCATCGCGTTGCAGGATCCGCTGACCGGCTTGGCCAACCGACGCGCCTTGTTCGAAACGATGGATGGGCTCTACGCAAAAGCCGAGGCCAATGGACAGTCATTGAGCCTGATGATCATCGATGTCGATCACTTCAAACGCGTCAACGACCGCTACGGCCACCAGGCCGGGGATATCGTGCTGCAACACGTAGCGACGACGATCAAGCAGCGGCTGCGCGCCAACGATATCGTCGGTCGCATCGGTGGCGAGGAGTTTCTTGCCGTGCTGCCGGATACCCCGAACGAAGGGGCCTTGCGCGTCGCCGAAGAACTGCGGCGCACACTGGAGTCCGCGCCGGTGACCGTCGACGGGCAGGAGATCAGCGTGACGATCAGCGTCGGCCTGTACAGCTCCGGTCGTTTGATTTCCTCGCAGACGCCGGATGCGATGATCGCGACGGCCGATGAGGCCCTTTACCGCGCTAAATCGAACGGTCGCAACAGGATCGAAACGGTGGAAGCGCCGGCGTCAGCCTAGCCTTGCGGGCCGAGTCTGCCGTGTCAGCCGAACGTGCTGCTAAACGTGGTGTTACTGCGCGAACACCGGCAAGCGAAGCGGCGAGACTCACAACGGGAACGTGAGCAGCACAAAGCCGCCTGCTTCCGAATAGTCATGTGCCGGATAGTTGTACTGTTGGTCGTGGCGGTCGGCGTAATACAAGGAAAGGTCTGCGGTTACCCGTTTGTGCACCGGGAACGAGGCAGAAAGCGTCCACTTGTTTTCTTTGCGTTGGTTGTTGAACGGTCCGTACCCGCCGAGGATGAAGGCGTAGACCGGGCTTGCGATCGTTGCGTTGGCGTTGTGCTCCGACCTGGCGTTTTCCAACCGAACGCGCCAATCGTTCCTGTGTACCGCCAGGGCGATGACCATTGTCTTCTTGCGTTCGGCGAGCAACTGGGTGGCGGGCAGGTAAGGCCGGTCTCCGTCGCCTGTATGCCGCAGGATCTCCAGTTCGAGGTTGTAGCCATCCACCCGTCCGGCCAGTTCGATGCCCTTGAGGCCGGTGTTGCCTTGCAGTGGGTTGAAAGAGCCGCGGTAAGAGCCGCCACCGAAGATCGGCGCGATGGTGGTCAAACCGTTGGCCTCCGGGTTCAGGCGCAGACCCAGGGCGACGTCGGTATAGGCATAGGTGAACCTGTTTGTCGGGAACAGCGGGGTGGTATAGACGTTGTCCTTGTTGCCATCGACGTGCTTGGCATTCAGGTAAAGGAGTTTGTAGGTCGTTTTCACCGAGTAGGTGTCTTCGACTGCATCGACCAGGCTGTCGTAGCTGCCGACGCTGGCTTGGTGCATCAGTGTGTAGTCGTGGTCTTCGCGTTGCCATTGCACTTTTGCATCGAACACGACCCCGTCGTAGTCGATCAGGGCGCCGGCCCCTTTGATGCGGATGTCTTTGCCCCCCGGTTCGTGATTCGTTGCGCCGTTGTAGTCGCGAAAACCGATGCCGGCCTTCAGCGTTCCACCCGCAACATCCCACTTGGCCCCGTATCGGCATTCAAGGTCGCGAGCCGTGAAGTCCTTCCATTCCGCGTCGCGTACATCCGAGATGCCGACGATGTTGTTGAACGAGTCGATGCGACTCTCTCCGTGCAGCAGGCTGGGGTCGCATCGGAACAGTCCGATGGGTGTCAGCAGCGACGCAGAGAATCCGACGCTGTCGAGGCGGTAATCGACATCCTGCCGGGTCTTCAACAGGAGTCCGATTGCAGAGCCCTGTTCGGCAGCAAGGCTGCTCCCGGCCAGGCAGAACGTCAGCATCGCTGAAACCCACGTCTTCAGAGTGTTCATGCTGTGACTCGGCAGTGTGTAGAGGTTGTTATTCGGTTGGTGTCCTGTCGGTGGCCGCGAAGGCCGCCGAACGGCGCCGGCGATCTGTTATCGACGCGTCTTCCGCGGGCGCCCGATCGCTGGCAGTGCACCGGCAACTGACGTCATAACGATGTCCGTTGATGTGCTCGCCTGTGACACAGAACGGCTGACCCAGGCTCCAACCAGTATTTGCTTTCTGTTAGCGGTCGACGCCGGCAGAACTAAAGCCCTAAGCGAAAAAATTTTTGTCGCAACGGCTGTGTCGAGGGGAATTCAGGATGAGCACGGACGACGCCCGGCGGGCGCGTAATGCGCTACTCATAATCGAACGTTAGAGCTGGCGTGGCAGCGCTTATAGGCTTCACGGCACCGGCGGTCGGTGTGAGACCGAAAGCCGGGCCGTGATTATCGGCCGCGCTTATTCAGAACGCGGCATCTTGCAGCAGTTTGTTGAAGGTTGGGCTGGGCCGCATGACGGCCTGCAGGCGAGCTGCGTCGGCATTGAAGTAGCCGCCCAGGTCGACTTCACCGCCTTGCACTGCCTCGAGTTCTGCGACGATCTTGTCTTCGTTTTCCGCAAGCGCCTTGGCCAGCGGTGCAAAGCGCGCCTGGAGTTCGGCGTCGTCGTTTTGCTTTGCCAATGCCTCGGCCCAGTACATCGCCAGGTAGAAATGGCTGCCTCGGTTGTCGATCTCGCCGGTGCGCGGTGACGGCGATTTGCCGTTGTCCAGCAGGCATTCGGTCGCCTGGTCGAGGGTCGTCGCCAGGATCTTGGCTTTGCCGTTGCCGGTTTTTTCGCCGAGCGTTTCGATGGATACCGCCAGCGCCAACAGCTCGCCGAGCGAATCCCAACTCAGGTGGTTCTCTTCGACCAACTGTTGCATCAGTTTGGGTGCGGTGCCGCCGGCACCGGTCTCGAACAGGTCGCCGCCTTTCATCAGCGGCACGATAGACAGCATCTTCGCGCTGGTACCCAACTCCATGATCGGGAACAGGTCGGTCAGATAATCGCGCAGGATGTTGCCGGTGACCGAGATCGTGTCCTTGCCGCGGATGATCCGCTCCAGCGAATACCGCATGCCGCGCAGCGGCGACATGATCTGGATATCGACATTGCTGAGATCGTGCTCGCCCAGATAGTGTTTGACCTTCCTGATCAGCTCGGCATCGTGCGGCCGATACTCGTCGAGCCAGAACACCGCCGGAATCTTCGATTGGCGTGCGCGCTTCACGGCGAGTTTCACCCAGTCTCGCACCGGCTCGTCTTTCGTCTGGCACATCCGCCAGATATCGCCTTTCTCGACCTTCTGTTCGATCAGAAGAGTGCCGTCCGCTTTGACGATGCGTGCCACGCCGTCGACCGGGATCTCAAAGGTCTTGTCGTGAGAGCCGTATTCCTCTGCCTTCTGCGCCATCAGACCGACGTTGGGGACCGAGCCCATGGTGGTCGGGTCGAACGCGCCGTTGGTCTTGCAGAAATTGATCATCTCCTGGTAGATGCGGGCATAGGTGCTCTCGGGCATCACCGCCTTGGTGTCTTTGAGCTTGCCGTCCGGCCCCCACATCCTGCCGCCGGCACGGATCATCGCCGGCATGGAGGCGTCGACGATGACGTCGTTCGGGGCGTGCAGGTTCGAGATGCCCTTGCGTGTATCGACCATCGCCAGCTCCGGGCGCGTCTGATAGCAGGCGTGGATATCTTCCTCGATCTCGACGCGTACCGAGCGGGGCAGCTGCTGGATCTTTTCGTAGACGCTGCTGATCCCGTTGTTCGGGTTGACGCCGAGGCGCTCGAACAGCTCGCCGTGTTTTTCGAACAGGTCTTTGTAGAACACCCGGACCGCATGACCGAACACGATCGGGTGGGAGACCTTCATCATCGTGGCCTTCACGTGCAACGAGAACATCACGCCGGTTTCGTAGGCGTCCTGCAACTGCTCTTCGATGAATCGGCACAAGGCCTTCTTGCTCATGAACATGCTGTCGATGATCTCGCCCTCGATCAGCGAGGTCTTTTCCTTGAGCACGATGACTTCGCCGTACTTGGTCTCCAGCTCCATGCGGACGTCGCAGGCCGCGTCCATCGTCATGCATTTTTCGCTGGAGTAGAAATCGCCGCCGCGCATGTGCGAGACATGGGTACGCGACGCCGGGCTCCAGGGCGTCATCTCGTGTGGGTTCTTGCGCGCATAGCGTTTTACCGCGGCCGGCGCGCGCCGGTCCGAATTGCCTTCGCGCAGTACCGGGTTGACGGCACTGCCCAGGATCTTCGAATAGCGCGCTTTGATCTTTGCCTCGTCGTCGGTCTGCGGTTCGTCGCTGTAGTCCGGCACCGGGTAGCCATGTGCCTGCAGCTCGGCGATGGCCGATTGCAGCTGATTCACCGAGGCGCTGATGTTGGGCAACTTGATGATATTGGTGGTTGCTTCCTGGGTCAGGTTGCCAAGCTCGCCAAGCGCATCCGGAACGCGCTGCTCGGGCGCGAGGTAGTCACCGAACTCGGCGAGGATGCGGGCGGCGACCGAGATATCGCTCTTTTCGACGTTGATCCCGGCCGGTGCGGTGAAGGTTTCAACGATCGGCAGCAGCGACTGGGTGGCCAGCAGCGGAGATTCGTCGGTAAGCGTGTAGATGATCGTCGGGCGTTCAGCGTTCATGGTGTGGGGGTACTCAATACGCGGCAGGCGCGGATTCGAAACGGCGAGCGTTCGGCGGCATCCGGCAATCGGATCCTCGAAATCGGCATCTGTCTGGCCACGCTTCCGTCCTCGGGTGCATTTCAGGGTCGTGTGTCGTGTCGAGCGCTCGGCCCCGGGCTTACTGCGACCCGTTTGACCGGCAGCCGGACCACGGACCGTGCCTGGACGGGCCGCTGAAAGGCGCTTGATCGACGGTGTTTATCATCAGATAAATTAAGGTTGAGGTGCATCAAGTAAGTCAATCGTCACGATTAGGTTTTCACTGGCGGCTGGTCGAAGAGGGTGCCTCGGCGGCGTTCGATTTGCGCGAGCGCATCAGCCGGATCAGTACGGTCGATCGGGCTTTCAGGGGATAGGTTTCGCCGCTGTGAAAATAGCGCCCGTCGTCGCGGTCGCCGGTCGGGAAGCTGGTGTCGAGCTCGACCGCCCAGCGTGCTATGCCGATCTGTTTGGGCAGGCAGAAGCCGATTTCCTGGTGGTGGGCGTTCAACATCAGCAGGAAGGTGTCGCCACGGATCGGCCGGCCACGCGAATCCTGCTCTTCGATGGCATTGCCATGCAGCAGCAGACCCAGCGAGCGAGCGTATGAATGCGACCACTCCTTGTCGGTCATCTCGTCGCCGCTCGGGCTCAGCCAGAGGATATCCTTGACGTTGCCGCCTTTGATGCGCCGTCCCTGGAAGAAGTGTCGCCGCCGGAACACCGGGTTGTTCTTGCGAATCCGGATCACGCGTCTTACGAAGGCGATCAGTTCCTCGTCTTGCTTGTCCAGATCCCAGTGCACCCAGCTGATGTCGTTGTCCTGGCAATAGGCGTTGTTGTTGCCCTGTTGCGTGCGTCCCATCTCGTCGCCGGCAGCGAGCATCGGCACACCTTGCGACAACAGCAGCGATGCCAACAGGTTGCGCTTCTGCTGTTCGCGGCGTCTTACGATATGCAGGTTGGTGGTCGGGCCCTCGGCGCCGCAGTTCCAGCTCAGGTTGTTGCTCTCGCCATCGCGGTTGTCTTCGCCGTTCGCCAGGTTGTGCTTGTCGTTAAAACTGGTCAGATCGTGCAGGGTGAAACCGTCGTGGCAGGTGATGAAATTGATGCTGGCGTACGGTTTGCGGCCGTTCGACGAGTACAGATCGCTGGACCCGGTCAAACGGTAGCCGAGTTCGCCGATCAGGCCGCCTTCACCCTTCCAGTAGGCACGAAAGGTATCGCGATAGCGGCTGTTCCACTCGGTCCAGCCGACCGGGAAGTTGCCCACCTGAAAACCGCCTTCGCCCAGATCCCAGGGTTCGGCGATCAGTTTCACCTGTGACAGCACCGGGTCCTGGTGGACCATGTTCAAAAAGGCCGACAGCTGGTTGACGTTGTGGCTGTCGCGCGCCAGCGACACGGCGAGGTCGAAGCGGAAACCGTCGACGTGCATCTCCTGCACCCAGTAGCGCAGGCTGTCCATGATCAACTGCAGCACACGCGGGTGCATCGTGTTCAGCGTATTGCCGCAACCCGTGTAGTCCATGCAATAACGCTTGTCGTTCGCCGTCAGCCGGTAGTACGCCGAGTTGTCGATGCCACGGAAACTCAGTGTCGGGCCGAGATGGTTGCCTTCGGCGGTATGGTTGTAGACCACGTCGAGGATCACCTCGATGCCGTTTGAGTGCAGGCGTTTGACCATGGTCTTGAACTCCGCGATGTTGCCGGAGGCCGAGTATTCGCCGTGCGGCGCGAAGTAACCGATGGTGTTGTAACCCCAATAATTGTTCAGGCCCTGCTCGGCGAGGTGACGGTCGTTGATGAAGCTGTGCACGGGCATCAGCTCAACCGCGGTAACGCCGAGCTGCTGCAGGTGCTCGATCACCGGATCGGTCGCCAGGCCGGCGTAGGTGCCGCGGTACTGGCGCGGCACCTTTTCATTGAGGTAGGTGAAGCCCTTCACGTGCAGTTCGTAGATGATCGTCTCGTGCCACGGTGTGCCCAGCGGCTTGTCGTCGCCCCAGGGGAAGGTCGGATCGACGACCCGGGACTTCGGTATGCCCGGGGCACTGTTGCGGCTGTCGCGATGCAGATCGCCATCGGCGTGGCCGATCGTGTAGCCGAACAAGGCGTCGTTCCAGCGAACGTTGCCATGGATGTCCTTGGCGTAGGGATCGATCAACAGTTTGTTGGGATTGAAGCGGTGGCCGTTGGCCGGGTCGTAGGGGCCGTCTACCCGGTAGCCGTATAACTGGCCGGGTCGAACGTCCGGCAGGTAGCAGTGCCATACCTGGTCGGTCTGCCATTTCATCGGAATGGCATCGATCTCGCGTCGCCCGCGATCGTCGAACAGACACAGGGTTACCGCTTCGGCGTGCTCCGAGAACAGCGCAAAATTGACGCCTTCGCCGTCCCAGGTAGCGCCGAGCGGATAGGGACCGCCCGGCCAGACGGTATGTGAATCTTTGGGCATCGGCGTTCAGCTACAACGGCGCAGCACGATGCCGGCGAGCGGCGGAAGCGTCAGCTGCATCGAACAGCCACGCTCCATCCAGGGCAGGTCTTCGCTGACCAGGCGCCGGCCGCCGTTGCCCACATTCGAACCACCATAGATGGCGGCATCCGAGTTGAAGATCTCTTCGTACTCGCCGGGCTCAGGCAGGCCGATCCGGTAGCCCTCACGCGGTATCGGCGTCAGATTGAGCACGACGATCAGAAAGTCGTCGTCTGAGCGGCGCACGAACGTCAACACGGAGTTGTCGACGTCGTGGCAGTCGATCCATTCGAACCCGCGCCAATCGAACTCGTACTGGTAGAGCGCCGGCGTGCTGCGATACAGGCCGTTAAGGTCTTTGACCAGACGTTGTATCCCCTGGTGCTGCGGGTAGTCGAGTACGTACCAGTCGAGCGCCTGTAGGCAGTTCCACTCGATGCCCTGGGCGAACTCGCAGCCCATGAACAGCAGCTTCTTGCCCGGGTGGCAGAACATGTAGGTATACAGCGTGCGCAGGTTGGCGAACCTTTGCCATTCGTCGCCGGCCATCTTGTTGAGCATCGACTGTTTGCCGTGCGTGACCTCGTCATGCGAGAACGGCAACAGGAAATTCTCGGTGAATGCGTACAACATGCTGAAGGTCAGGTTGCCCTGGTGGAAACGGCGGTGCACCGGATCGTGTTCCATGTACGCCAGGGTGTCGTTCATCCAGCCCATGTTCCACTTGATATCAAAACCCAGGCCGCCGATCTCGACCGGACGGCTGACCATCGGCCACGAGGTGGATTCTTCGGCGACCATCAGCACGCCCGGTTGCTCGGCGTGTGCGATGGTGTTCAGTTCGCGCAGAAAATCCATGGCCTCGAGGTTTTCGCGGCCGCCGTAGCGATTCGGCACCCATTCGTCACGCGAGTAATCCAGGTACAGCATCGAGGCGACGGCATCGACACGCAGGCCGTCGATATGCATCTCTTCCAGCCAGAACATGGCACTCGACAGCAGGAAGTTTCTGACCTCGTTGCGGCCATAGTTGTAGATCAGGGTCGACCAATCGAGGTGTTCACCCAGTCGGGGGTCGGCGTGTTCGTACAGCGGAGTGCCGTCGAAGCGTGCCAGGCCGTGTGCATCTTTCGGAAAATGGGCCGGCACCCAATCGAGGATCACGCCGATGTCGTGCTGGTGGCAGTAGTCGACGAAGTAGCGAAAATCGTCGGGACTGCCGTAGCGGCTGGTCGGCGCGAAATAACCGGTCGCCTGGTATCCCCAAGACGGATCGTACGGGTACTCGGTGATCGGTAGTAGCTCGATGTGGGTGAATCCCATGCCGATCACGTAGTCGACCAGGCGGTGCGCCAGTTCGCGATAGTTGAGGAACTCGCCTTCCATACCGCGCTGCCAGGAACTCGGATGGACCTCGTAGATCGACATCGGCGTGTGCTGCCAGTCGGCGTTGGCACGTTTGGCGAGCCATGGCGCGTCGTTCCACGGGTAGGGTTCTGCACCCACGGCGACCGACGCGGTGTCCGGACGAAGTTCATAGGCCTGCGCATAGGGGTCGCTTTTGAGCAGGATCTCGCCGCTGTCCCGGTTGCGGATCTCGTACTTATAGAGCTGGTTCGGTCCAAGGTCGGGTATGAACAGCTCCCATACGCCGCTGCCGCCGCGTACCCGCATCGGATGACGGCGGCCGTCCCACTGGTTGAAATCGCCGACCACGCTGACGCGCTCGGCGTTGGGCGCCCAGACCGCGAACAGGATGCCGGCAACCCCCGAGATTTCGTGCGGGTGCGAACCGAGAAAGCGATAGGCATGTCGGTGCTTGCCCTCGCCGAACAGGTGCAGGTCGAAATCACTGACCTGCGGCGCAAAGCTGTAGGGGTCGTGACCGACGTGCTCGCGATGACCGTCATCCTTCCACAGCAGGCGGTAACGGTCGGGTACGGTGCCATGGCTGCCGCGCCACTCGAACAGGTCGGTGCCGGGCACGCGCTGCAGAGAGATATTGCCTTCGACGATCGATACGTCGCTGGCCGACGGAATGAACGCGCGGACGACGTCTTCCTCCTGGTCGGCCGGGTGTTTGCCCAGCACGGAGAACGGGTCGTGGTGACGCGCCTCGATGAGACGGTGCAGGTCAGCGGACGATGGATCGGCTTGCATGTTGAGACTCCTTGCAAATCATTGGCATCTGGCGGGTTGCCTTCCGGGGGCGCCAAGCATCGCCGTGTCGAATGTCGAGCGAATGACGGTAAAGCATAGTCTTGCGGATTCGCGCGTGCTTCGAAGTTGTGCGTCGACCGCCACGTCAGGATCGTGTTGGTGCATTAAAGACGACAGCGGTCGGGCGAAATGCGTTGCGCATCACGCGGGCCGGTGTCGGCGGCCGTGATGAATACGGTGTTGCGGCGTACAGGCGGTCAATGGGGCGCTACCCGGGGAACAACGAATGACAGCATCGAAGCCAAATTTGTGCCATATCGATAGGTCGGGCGACCGGATGCTGGAGCGTGGGGAGTTTGGCCTTGTGCTGTCGAACGGGTAGCTGCGATCGACGGGGCGATGTCGGCGGCGGTACACATCTCGTCCAACTTGATTTTCGGTCGTGCGTAAAAGGCGTGCGATCTAAATAGATTTGTAAAGTCTAATATAGTTACAAACTGCTAGACAGTGGCCGGCGCAATACTAAATTTGGTGGGGATTACATAGGCGCAAATGGGCAGTGTTCTGCGTATACTTTGGCTGCACAAAAAACTATCAAAGGGGGAGATATGCTGATGAGGTGGATAGGTGGACTTCGCGTGCCGCTGATGCTGGCGGCTGTCGCTATGACGACGTCCGCTCAGGCAGTTGAAGGGGATGCCGAACGGGGCAGGGTCAAGGCGGATACCTGCCTGGGGTGTCATGCGATCCCTTCATATTCCAATGCGTATCCGAATTATCACGTTCCCAAAGTCGGCGGTCAGAACGAGGCCTACATCATTTCCGCGCTGCTTGCCTACCGTAGCGGATCGCGTGCGCACAGCACGATGCACAACAACGCACTGGCGTTGAGTGATCAGGATATTGCCGACATCGCGGCATTTTTCTCGTCGGTCGGCAAATGAGGAGCGAGGGTATGCGTAAAAACAGAATAGCCGGCGTCGTCGCGGCCGCGTTGTGTCTTGCGGGTGGTGTTGCCATCGCCGGTGGTGATCCGGAGGCGGGCAAGGAAAAGTCTGCGGTGTGTGCCGGATGCCACGGGGCTGACGGCAACTCCACGATCGGGGCGAACCCGCGACTGGCCGGGCAATACGAATCGTACCTGCTGCAGGCGTTGAAACAGTACAAATCCGGCAAACGCAAAGACATGCTGATGGGCGGAATGGTCGCCAATCTGAGTGTTCAGGATATGAAAGATCTGGCAGCCTGGTTTGCCAGCCAGGACGGCAACACACTCGAGGTGTTGCCAGAGGAGTAAGGCGCAGCCGGGCTACCGGCGTGCGCACATGAAGATCGACCGCTGGGCAATCGCACTGATCGCCCAGCGATCAATTACGGCTCATTATTCGATATCTTCCGCGCCGTAGTAACGCACGATCTGTTTGACTTCGTCGTCGGTCAGCTTGTGCGACTCGCTTTGCATTCGCTGGAACAGGTCATTGTTGCGATTCGCTTCGCGGAACTGCTGCATCGAGGCTTCCAGGTACTGCCGTACCTGCCCGAGCAGTATCGGTGCGACTTCGATCTGGTTGTCTTCCTCGACGATGTCCTTGTCGTGACAGCTGTCGCACACCTTCATGCGTAGCGGCGCCGATCCGCCGACATTGGGCGCGCGTTCCAGGCTCTGGTACCAGGCGCCGATATGGATCATTTCATCGTCGGAAATCTTGCGCGCGACTTTGAGCATGTCTGAATCGTCGCGTATGCCTTCGCGGAAGTCGTGCATCTGTTTGAACATGTAGGTGGAGCGCTGTCCGGCAATGCTTGGAATCTCCGGGTCATCGCTGATACCGTCTTTGTTGTGGCATTTTTTGCAGCGGTACTTCTTTGCCAGTACCTTGCCGGTTTCGGCGTCGCCGGTAGCAACCATGTCGAATTTTTCTTTGG
Organism: Thiosocius teredinicola; assembly: GCF_002009425.1. Taxonomy (NCBI): domain Bacteria; kingdom Pseudomonadati; phylum Pseudomonadota; class Gammaproteobacteria; order Chromatiales; family Sedimenticolaceae; genus Thiosocius; species Thiosocius teredinicola. The sequence continues at coordinate 2,613,173 of NZ_CP019936.1, read as the reverse complement.
TCCACTCAAACGCCTGCGGTTCGCCGGCAGACACGACGAATGGGAGCCCGAACAACAATACCGCCAAGGAAGGGACGTGACGCATAGAGACAATCTCCTTTAGGTTCACGAAGGATTGTAGGTTTTTGTAGTCGAAAGGGATTCTAGCCAATCTCGATCGCAGATTCCGCGCAAATTTAATGTTCCCCCGTTCTGACCGAAACCTTGCTCACAACCACGCTAATCGACGGCCTATCTGCGTGCTGCGATCTAGGTATGCCTGGGTTTGCGATCCGATGAGGCCTTTATACGTCTATAGAAACTGTCGATCTGTTCGGCATCAGGCATAATTGCGACGGAACTTTAGGAATTACTAATGGAAGAACTTCTGGATGCAGCGCACCCGTTCTTGGCGCGTTTCTCCAATCTCGAACTGGCATTGATGCTGGCCAACGTGTTGCTGATGCTGTTTTCCCGGCCGCTGCTGCAACACCTCAGCGACAGGAGCGACAACAGCGACAGCTTTCGCGGCAAATTGCACATGTTCCGCGCGGCAAACCTGCTGGTGCTGTCGGTCGTTATCTTCAACAGCCTGATTCTGCCGATCGCCTCGCATTCGTGGATGACGCGTCTGCTGGCCGCTGTGCTGGTCGCTTTTCTTGCCTACCTGAGCGCCCACGTCGCGAACTATCTGATCAAACGACGCTTCGGCCGGGAACGCATCGTCAACGGCGAGAGTACCTGGTCTGAAACCTACAATGTCCGGGTGTTGAGCCTGCTCAGCTCAATGTTGTTGTTCGTTGTCGCATTGATCGCGGTGGTGCGTATCCTGGGGCTGGACAGCCTGCTGGAAGCCGGCGGTGTCATCGGCTTCATCGGGGTCTTGTTGGCGCTGACGCAGAGTTCCTGGGCGCCGGACATCATCAGCGGCCTGGTGATCTTGAACAGTCGCCTGATCGAGGAAGGGGACGTCATCGAGGTGAGCGACGGCGAGTCGGTGCTGGGCGTGATCTATAAGACGAAGATCTTCCATACGGAAGTGCTGAACCTGGTCAACAACCATCGCATCATGTTCAGCAACGCCAAGCTGCGGGGCATGACCATTCACAACCTCTCCAAGTTCGCCTCGGCGAAGGGACTGCGTGAGGCCCTGGTTTTCAAGATTGGTTACGACTTCGATGAAGCCGCCGTCAATGAGATGTTCGATGCGGCATTCGAGCGTGCCAAGCAGAAAGTTGGCGCCTGTGTCGAATTCAAGTACGAACCGGAGGTTCGGGTTACCGATGCAGGTGACTATGCGGTCGAGTGGACCGTCTACTACTACACCAAAGATGTAAGACATTTGCTGCGCACCCGGCAATTGCTGCGTGCACTGATCGTCAAAGCGGCAGCTGAGCGCGGAATGAGTCTGGCAACGCCGATGATGCACGATGTGATTGCGCTGCCGCCGGAACATGACGACTGAGGTTTCGCACGCGCGCCGCTATTTCTTGTTGCGTCGACCAAGCATCTTGCCGAGCAGGCTCCCGCCTTTATTGTAAGGCTGCAAGGAAAATCCGTGTTCGTCGATCAGGTTGCCGTTGCCGGCGACAGCATTCAGCACACTGTCGAGCAGCTCGCGGTCCATCTCCAAGTCTTCGGCCATGGCATCGTACGATACCGGCCCTTCGGCCATTGCCTCCAACCATACCGTCAGTTCGGCGGTAACCGGGAAGCGCGACAGGTTCGTCTTGCCGGTCAGCATGATGTTCTGCCCAACCCATGGGGCGACGTCGTTATCGTCGTCCGGTGCATCGGGTGGCGCAGGGTCCGGTTCTGCCGGCGCTTGGGCTGCGGCCTGTCTGGCGTTGCGACGCGCATGTACGCCGGGTGTTATTTGATCGAGCAACTTGAGCAGGCGCGCTCCGCGTAGCGGCGGTGCGAGCAGGTATAGATCATTGCTCTGGATCGTCGGCGGCAACTGTTGCGCAATAACGATGACGACCGGCCCCGCAATGTCGATGGATGCCACCGGGTCGGCGCACACGGTTGGGTCGACCAGCCAGATATCGGCATTCTGCGTCGCATCGACCCAGTCCCAGTCTTCCTGATGGAGCTTCAGCGCCGATCGTAAAACGGCGGTACTTTTCTCATCGAGCTCGCCGCCTGCGTTGAGCGCCATGATGCAGTCCTATGTCCGAGCCGGAAGGCCGGTCAGTCCTTGAACAGCCGGTAACCGCTGATCATGGTGCTGAGCATGCTCTGCCGCCCCATGATGTCTTCGCGGATCGCTGCATAGACGTGCAGGATGACGAAGCAGATCATGATCCACATCCCCAGGTGGTGCCAGGTATGCACATCCTGTGATTGACCGAACAGGGGAATGACCCAGCTACTGAACAGCGTATGGGCGAAATGGCCCGGCAGGGCGCCTTCGCCGTACATGGCGAAACCGGTGATGATCATGAAGAACGCCATGACCACGAATCCGAGAAACATCGACAGGCGCGCGATTGGGTTGTGCCCGACGTAACGGTTCGGGTACGGGCGAATGAAGGTGTACCACTTGATCATCGAGACCATTTCCTTCCAGTACAGCGACGTGAAGATGGGTACCGAGAACATCTCGCGCGCATGGTAGTTGCCGACGAATGCCCAGTAGATTCGTCCGAGGAAGCCGATCGCGAAGATGTAGGCGGATGCGAAGTGCGCGAAACGAATGTAACCGAACAGGAAATGGTCGGAGGCTTCACCGGTGATGGACGGCAGCGGCGAACCGATCAGATAACCGGTGATGCACAACACCGTGAAGGCGACGACGTTGACCCAATGCCAGATGCGAATCGGGGCTTCGTAGACGTAGATGGATTTGATGGTGGGTTTGGACTTCAGGACGCCTTTTGCCAGACCGGTAGTACGAGTGACCTGTTCTTCAGCCATCGGATTTTTCCTCTTGAACTTCGGGGGCTGCTCACATGGAAGGAGCGCGAGGTGAGCCGGGCAAAGCGACGTGGCCAATCAGCGGGTGCGGGTTTGCCGTGGCAATCCAACGGCGCGTTTTGCTTCGACATCATTCTTGTACGATACGGACGACGCGGTCGCCGCCGGCGCGTTTGTAGTTATTTGTTTTCGCGGTTTTTTGAAAGACAAAGCAATTAGCTCGCCACGCCGGGAAAGTGCCGATATACGGCCATTTGGCGGTTTTTGGACGGCGTCGAGCGGAAAGTTACTTGGTAGCGGTGTGGCGGACCGGATAGTAACTTGTCGGTGCGTCCTTGCACTTAACAGGGTTATTGCTGGCCAAACAGAGGGCAAACCAGGCCCGGTGATCTGAGCGTTCAACGGGTGTTGCCTATGGCTACCGACGATGCAGCACCGCATCAGAATCAGATGATGCGGGCTGCTCCGAGCAAGTCGATCAGTGCTTCGAAGTTGGTGGCGATTGTCGTTCGGTCATGCATTCAACCTCGGCCAGATTACCCTGGTCGTCGTTGTGCAATACCGAGATCTGAGACGCCCGCAGGTTTCCCAATACCGAAAATGAAACCTTAAAGCGCGACGACAAGGCCTGCTGGTCGGCAATCGCACTGTGTGCCGTACTGTTTCGATGTAGACCACGTGCCTGTTGATATTTGGACCACATCACCACCAGCGCGACGATGCCGAGTGCGACGTCGAAGAACAGGTGAACGTGGTTTGCCATGTAGAGATCGATGGCGCTGAGCAATTCCTCGTCCGGCTGAACCAGCAGACCGCGTATCCCGCGAGCCAGCAGATAAAGAAATCCGATCCATGCGGCCAAGGTCAAGGCCACGTCGATCGAGTTCGGAAACCAATGTCTTGGGGTTTTGATCAGCATCGTCAATTGCTCCTTTTGATACCCCGGTCGGGGCTTGTCCAGCGGGCGCGGTCACGCCTCGTCTTCAGCATCACCTTTGGAAAGCTCACAACGGTGGTCAACATCGTGACGACCCAGAAGGCGAGCGGATACCAGATCACCCAGAACAGTGATCCGGCCAGCTTGGCCTCGTAGCGGCGTTCAATGAAAAGGCTGACCGCGAACTGCACGAGGCACATGCACGCAAGCACCAGCCCGGTGAATCCCGGTTGCAGCACCCCGGTTACCTGGAGGTGTGCCGGTATACCGAAAAACTGTCCGAGCAACGCCAGCAGAACGAGCAGGGCAAAGGTGAACGCCCAACCGGCCGACAGCGTGCTTTCGAGCAACAGCGGCCACATGTAGCGATGTCGCCAGTTCCACACACCGGTGAAGTTCTTCAGCAGTACCTCGGCGCCGCCCTGTGCCCAGCGCAGGCGTTGTTTCCATAGGCCGCGCAGCGTTTCCGGCATCAATATCCAACACAGGGCGCGCGGTTCGTAGAACACCTTCCAGTTGTTGAGCTGGAGCTTCCAGGTGATATCGATGTCTTCGGTGATCATGTCCGGGCTCCAGTAGCCGACGTCATGCAGCGCCGACCGGCGAAATGCCGTTACCACGCCGGACACGGTGAACACCCGCCCGTAGACGCGTTGCGTCCGCTTGATCATGCCGATGATGGAAGAGAATTCACCGACCTGAACGCGCCCGATCAAGGTCGACCGGGTGCGTATGCGCGGATTGCCGGTCACGGCACCGACCGTCGGGTTATCGACCAAGGCCTTCACCAGAAAGGCAGCGGCATCTTTGTCGAGCAGCGCATCGCCGTCGATGCACACCAGGTATTCGCTGCGCGCGCTGAGCGCGCCCATGCTCAACGCAACCGCCTTACCCTGGTTCTTGGCCAGGTGCAGCACCCGCAGACGCGGTTCGACGGCGGCGATGGTGTCCAGTATCTGCGCCGTGTTGTCGCCGGAGCCGTCGTTGATCGCGATGACCTCGACGTGGGCGTATCGCTGCGACAGTGCGGCTGCAATGGTCTCAGCTGCGTTGTCGCCTTCGTTGAAGCACGGAATCAGGATCGAAACGATGGGCTCGCCGGCAATCGCCGGCTGTGGTTGCCGTCTGTCGTGACGCCAGTGCCAATGACGTTCCCAATGCCACCAGAAATACAGGCTGCCGGAGGTCCACAGCAGCGACATCAACAAGGGATAGAGAAACACGAAGTTGACCAGCGCCTGTCCGGTCAGGCTCACGGCAACCCCGATCGGCACGCCGAGCACGATGGCAAGAATCGCAAGCGCAACGAGACGGTCGATCATGGCTTCGGAAACCAGGCGGTCGACATGACGGGGCGGATCGCGTCGAGCGATGGGTGCTCGGTGAAGGCGTCATCCGGGTAATAGCCGAAGTTACGCACACCCTGGCGCTGCAGATCGCGCATCCAGCCGGCGATCACGGTCGCGTCGATCGGCGTGTCGCCGCCACCGCGCCAGTCATGGGTCTGCAGTTCGAACACGGTGCGTTGCAAGGCGCCGGGGCGTTTGGCGACCTCGCCGACCAGCGCCGCCAGCCATTCCGAGGCCTGACCGGTTGCGACACCCTCCATCAGCGGCATCGCCATCGGCGCAGTCCAATCGTAGGCCGAGAGAAAGTCATCAAGGTTCTGCGCGAACCAGGTTTCGCTTTGCGGGTTGAGGATCGGCTGGGCAAAGATGTTGCGCGCCGTCTTGACTACGGGTCCGCGTACCGCGTGAACGCGTGCCGTCAGTTCGTGCGTGAAATCGATCAGGTACCGGCTCTTGAAGCGCGTCCACTTGTGCAGCGTCTGCGGATCACCGCGCAGGGCGTCGATATCGTCCGGCAGGCCAGCAGCGCGGTAGGCCTGCATGGCGGCCTCGCCGACGTCTTCATAGTCCGACAGCAGGGCGTCATCGTGGTACAGCAGGCCGTAGAAATAGGCATGGCCTGCGAGGTCTTCGTAGATCTCGCCGATCTGTTGGCGCACATGCGGATCGAATGGCGACAGGCGTCGATATTGGTCAGGGTCGATATCGTGCTGTCCGGTCGCCGGATTCCAGCGTTCGACCCGCGGCAGGGAGTCGTCGAGGTCGAAGGCCAGTACCGGCATCCAGGCGTATACCTCGACGCCGGCCCGGGTCTTGAGCTGCCACGCGGTCCGGTTGAACAGATCGGCGCGCATCGGCAGGTGACGGTTGGGGAAGTACAGCGAGCGAACGGTACCGTCGCCATCGGGGTCGGCGAACGCCTGCAGAAAGACCCGGTTGATGCCCAGGTCGGCTATGCGCTGCACGACGATACCGAGATTCGCTTCCATCCGGGCCGGGTCGTCGTCGTAGATGTAATCGAGGTCGACATGGGCGACGCGGATCATCGGTGTTTTCTGCACGGCGGCGATGTTGGCCGAGAACTCTTCGATGCCCGGATCGTTGGTCAGCAGTATCCGGGCGCCGTTGCGCAGGCTGCGGTAATCGCTCAACCCGTCGGCCAGGGTCAGGGCCAACTGATAGCCCTGTTGCTCGACGATCTCCAACGCGGTGCCGTTGGCGGCGCCGTACGGCCACACCCACACCCGCGGAGGTTTGCCGGTCACCTGGGTGATCTTGTCGGTGATGCGTGCCACGTCGTTGGTCAGACGACGGCGAAATTCGGCGAGCGTTTCGTAGCGCCCCTGTGCATCGAGATACAACCGGTTGGCGGCCGCCGGCAGCATGCTGCCCTGCGGATTGGCCGGTGCGCCGAAATGCAGGTTGTCGGTATGTGCGCCGATCTCGACCAGGCCGCTGTCGACGATGGCGCGGATCTGCTCGCGCGTCGTGAAGTGTCGACGGTTCACCGGCTGGCCGCCGAAGTCGACCTTCTGATCGCTCGGCGTATCCATCCATGCGCCGACCGGCGCCAGGATTGCCGGCCATTGGTAGGCCTTGAGTATCGGCAGTACGCGTTCGTAGAAACTGCTGTAGCCGTCGTCGAAGCTGAGCAGCACGGCTTTCGGGGGCAGCGGCTTGCCCTGCGGTTGGCGTGCGGCAAGTATCTGGTCGACGGACACCGCCTGGTAGCCCTGTTCGCGCAACAGCGCGAATTGATCGATCAGGTTTGCGGTGCGCACCGACATGAAGGTCTGGTCGGCCTCGTAGTCTTCAACGCCGTGATAGGCGAGTGTCAGTACTCGACCTTCCGGCCAAGGCGATTCAGAGCTCGGGCGGATGCGCTGGTCCGGCGGCACGAAAGGCACGGGCGTCTGGGCGCAGGCCGCAAGCAGCGACAGCGAAATCAGTGCGAGAATTCTTGGAAGGTATCTGTGCATCGGCGGCGGCCTAGAATCTCAGGTTGAGGTCGAAGGTCAGGCGGTAGTCGGTTTCCTGCTCGCCGTCGTACGGCCGCCGCAGGGCAGTGAGCGTTACTCCGCCGTCGACCTTGTCGTCGTGGCTCCAGCGCTGGCCGTAGCTGAGGTAGCGGACCTCGCCGGTGTCGTAGTCACGCTGCTCATAGATGCCGGCGCCGATGCGCAGCTGTTGGTTCCAGGCGGTCTTGTAGTCGCGGTCGAGTGTGTGCGACCAGGTCACGCTGGGCAGGACGAACAGATCACGGCGGGGATTGAAGTAGATGGCGCCGCGCTCTCCGCTGTTGCGACTCGCCGAGACCTCGAGGCCGATGTCGATCTGGGACGTGGGCGTTGTGAAGGCGCGTTGGGTGCCATTGAGGATCAAGCCTCGGCGCCGGTTACCGTCGCTGAAGTCGAGCCCCTGGACAGACAGAACGACCTCGCGCCGATCATGTTGCCGCCAGCGGACGAACAGGTTGGCGCCATCGGCGTCGATATCGGCATTGAGCGCACGTAGTGGCGTGTCGTCCGACAGGCCGGCCACCGACCAACCCCAGCGCCACTGGTCGTCGATATCGTGGACACCCGACAGCTGCCACCCGGTCCGGTCGCCGTGTCCGAAGTCGTGGTGCGAAACATCGCCTTGCAGCGTGACGTCACGCGAACGCCATTCGATGCCGGCACGTTGCCACCGATGACGGCCTTGGCCTTCGGTGAACTTGCCCTGCGCATAGCCGGCGCCGGCAAACAGCCGGAAGCCGTCATCCACCGGTGGCGAATAGAGCAAGGCATCGATACCGAAGTCGCCGCTGGCGTTAACCGTGCTGCCTTTGCTCTCGCCGGCGTAACCGTTGATGCGCAGTTCGGCCGATTGGTGCACCTCGCGCAGGTAATCGAGGCGCTGGACGGCGAGACTTTCTGGATAGCGGGCTACGACGTCGGCCGTCAGCAGGTCGAACTGTCGCCATTCCTGCAGTTCGAATGCCGTATAGGCCTGTTGTACCTCGACACTGATCGCCGTCGGTTCGGCACTCTCGGCAATCTTGAGTTCACCTTCGGCACGCCGTGGCCAACCGCGCGCGCGGTAGATCTGGGCAAGGCCGATACGGATCTGAGAATTGTTCGGTGCGCGTGCGATCAGTGACTCGTAGGCGGCTTGCGCGGCCGGCGTGTCGTTCAGGTAAAGATGGGTGCTGGCTTTCATCACCTGCGCGTCGAGCCACGCGTTGTTCGGTCGGCCGTTGCGCAATCCGGGAACGGGCAGGCGCGCTGCTTGCCCATCCGCCATGGCGTTCGCCGATGCCATCAATCCGTCGTACCGCTGGTTTTCAAGGCGCGCGTAGAATAGGCCTTGCTGATCTGCGAGGCGCTGGGCGTCATCGGCGCTCGGCTGCTGCAACAGCGATTCATACAACTCGGCGGCGAGTACCGGCTGTCTGCGGTAGAGCATTGCAGACGCTACCCAGCGCCGGGCATACGGTGGTACGTCGATGCCGTCCTGGCGCAGCAAACGGTACTCGTCGATGACCGGCTGCATCAGCTGGCGCGCATGCAGTGCACCGAGCCGATCGATACGCACCCGAATGCTGTCCTGCGCCGTATCGGGGTGATCACCGAATCCATCGAGCAGTCGTAGCGACAACGCCAGTGCCCGGTCGGCGAGCAGGAAGCGCTCGTCCTCGCGACGTGTCGTGGTTACTGCCAAGCGGACGCATTCGGCAAGCAGGTCGGCCTGCAGGCGTCGATACCGGGGGTCGCCGAACTTGGATGTGTGTGCATCGACGTGGGCGAGGGCGGCCGCGGGAAGGCCGGCCTGCTGCAACGCCAGCACATAGTGCTCTCGAATCCTTTCGTCTTCCGGCGCCAGCGAATACGCCCGGTCGAAGGCGAACAGCGCGGCATAAGGTTCGCCGCCTCGGCGATGGGCATAGCCGAGCGCGACGAACAAAGAGGCCTGGGTGGTTTGCGGAGATACCCAGGATCGCCCGAGTTCAACGGCTTCGCGGTGACGCCCGGCGTCGCTGAGTGCCAGCATCAACCCGGCGCGAAGTTCGGCAGATCGGGGGCGACGTTTCAGCCCCTCGCGAAAGACGGCGATGGCCCCTGGCCAGTCACGCAGGTTGCGATACGAGCGACCCACCGCAGCAAGGGCATCCATCGAAATCGGCAGATGGTCTGCCTGCTCGTAGAGGGCGACGGCTTCGGCATCGTTGCCGGCCCAGTTGGCAATGATCAAGTGGTCGCTGAGGTAGCGGACGCGGACCTCGTCGCCTCGCGTCGAGAGCAGGTAGTCGAGGGCCGGCTGGTAGTCGCCACCACGTGCTCGCTCGATCAAAGCATCGTATTCAGTCGTCAGGCTGAAGACGGCGGGGGAGTAACCCAGCAGCCAAGCCGTCAGCACGACAATGCCGACCCGGTGCCTACACCAAGTGCACTCAAACAGACGTAACACAGTTTGCATCCTTGCGGTGGCGCGGCGGGAAACCGCACCGAAGCTCCTTGTTTTGTTGTGGCTATGTGAAGCCGATCGCGGCGCGGATATTTACATTACTCATCGCGCATTATTATGACATGTGTCACATGTTCCCTATTTCGGTTGAATTCGATCACATAGAAAGTGTCGGGCGTTTCATATTTACAAAAATTGACTACGTCATTTCTGACAACGACTTCCGCCAGCGTCACAAATGACGGATCTGGCGGAAATAAAAATGCGGAAAAACAGTGGCTTGTTTTGTGTAGTCGAAATCTACGGTGTTGGCACCCGGGCGGCAGATGCCGCAGACGGGCATGCGAGCAATCGAAGAGATTGATCGTCTTTATACTTCTTTCGAGTTAAGGAAGGTTAGCAATCCGTATGCTTTTGTGTATTTGCCTTCCGGACTGTAATGGCTGGATATATAAGGTAAAGGATAAAAACTCCTTTACTATTGTTGAACGTTTTTTCAGCTATCCGCCGGCAGTGATTTACGTCGCCCCGCGTCTGTCGGTCCTGACGGCCAAGCCGATCTGCACCATCGAATCGGAACCGGCGATAAGCACGGCGCGCAGCATGAGCGACGTACTGTTGGTCGAGGCGCTTTGCGCCAACTCAAAAGACTCGTGATCACCGGGGCGAATCTGCCAACGCTGAAACACATGACAGGGGGTGGGAGTGGTAACGTGGTTTCGATGGCACGGCTGGTCGAACTACGTCGACACCGCCTGTTGCCCGTCCAGTCTCTTGTGTGACGAACCCTTTAGTCATGACGAATCCATGCTCTGTCGGTGGTGGTCGCGCGAAACCTGTGATGCGCATTCGGCGCCGGGAGTCGTGCAGCCGTCGATTGCGCCTGGATGTCCCGACGCTGTATCGCAACCCACGCCTTATCGCATCGATTGAAACGGCACTGGCTGGGCGCCGGGAGATCGAACACGTTGAGGCAAAGACACGCACCGGCAGTCTCTTGCTCGTGTTGCATGACTGGATGAACGCTGACCAATTGCTGGCGTTCGTCGCAGCGCATACTGGTTGCGTACTCGAAGACAACGCTACGCCAGCGAACGACACGGGGTTCGCTGCGGCCGAGACGCCCGCCGTAGCAACGGCAGCACCGGCATCTGCACCGGTCGAATGGCATGCACTCGAGCGTGAGGCGGTTATCGAGCGCCTGGTGGTGAGTCCCGACGCGGGACTGGATGGCGACGATGTGCGTTGGCGGCTGCGCCAGTGGGGCGCCAACAGCCTGGAAGACGCCAAGACGCGCTCTGCGCTCGAAGTGATTGTTGAGCAGTTCGCCAGCCTGCCGGTCGGCCTGCTCGGCATCTCGGCAGCGATCTCGGTCGCGACCGGCGGCCTGGTTGATGCGGCGGTGATCGTCGGGGTGGTACTGATCAATGCGGCGATCGGTTATGCGACCGAGCGCCAGGCGGAGAAGACGATCGCGGCCCTGTCGCGCAGCGGCCCGCGCCACGCACTCGTGATGCGCGATGGCGAGCGCCTGCGGATCGGTGTCGAGGGCATCGTGCCGGGCGATATCCTGCTGCTCAACCCGGGCAGCTATGTCGCTGCGGATGCGCGCCTGATCGCGACGCGTCGGCTGACGCTCGATGAATCAGCGCTGACCGGCGAGAGCATGCCGGTGACGAAGATGCATACCGAGGTTCATGCCGGCGATACGCCGCTCGGCGATCGTTTGAACATGGTGCACATGGGGACAACGGTGACCGGCGGCGATGGCGTCGGCATCGTCGTCAACACCGGACGACAGACGGAACTGGGCAAGATCCAGTCGCTGGTGAATGCGGCGGTCGCACCGGACACACCGCTCGAACGCCAGCTCGACGGGCTGGGCACGCAGCTCGGCCTGTTGTCGGCCGGTATCTGCGCCGGCGTATTCGGTGTCGGCCTGCTGCGTGGCTACAGTGTGATCGAAATGCTCAAATCGTCGGTATCGTTGGCGGTGGCCGCGGTGCCCGAGGGGTTGCCCGCAGTGGCCACCTCGACGCTCGCCCTGGGTATCCGCGAGATGCAGCGCCACAAAGTGGCGGTGCGCCAACTCAATGCCGTCGAAACCCTGGGCTCAGTACAGACCGTGTGCCTCGACAAGACCGGCACCCTGACGCGCAACCACATGTCGTTGGTCTCGGTGTTTGTCGATGGTGAAATCCTGGCGGCAGAAGATGAAGGCCTGAGCGGCGACCGGCAGCAGGCGGCGGTCGCCATCGACCGGCCGACGCTACAACACCTGTTGCAGGTCGTGAGCCTGTGCAGCGAGGCCGACGTGGCGACCGACGATGTCGTGACCGGTTCGCCGACCGAGCAGGCACTGGTCGAGGCGGCGTTGGCGGCGGGGCTGGATGTACGTGCGCTGCGCCAGGCCTATCCACGTCTTGAGTTGCGCCCGCGTGCCGAAGACCGGCCGCTGATGAGCACCCTGCACGAGACCGGTGACGGTCGCCACCTGGTGGCCGTCAAGGGCAGTCCCACCGAGGTGCTGGCACGCTGCAGCCATGTGTTGCTCGCCGGACGGCGGTTGGCGATCGATGACGACGTGCGTGATGCGGTATTGATGGCCAACCAGCGCATGGCGGCCGATGCACTGCGCGTGCTCGGTGTGGCGATGCGCGATGGTGACGGTGAACGCGACGCGGATGCACATGGCCTTACCTGGCTTGGCCTGGTCGGCCTGGCCGACCCGCTGCGCAGCAAGATGCCGGAGCTGATGGCGGCGTTTCATGCCGCCGGCATCGAGACGGTGATGATCACCGGCGATCAATCCGCGACGGCGCTCGCGATCGGACGCCAGTTGGGCCTGTCGAACGGCAGGCCGCTGCAGATCCTCGATTCCCAGGCGCTCGACAAGCTCGATCCCGAGCTGATGGCGGGTCTGAGTCGCAACGTGCACGTATTCGCCCGCGTCAGCCCGGCGCATAAGTTGAAGATCGTTCAGGCCTTGCAAAAGTCCGGTCACGTGGTCGCGATGACCGGCGACGGCATCAACGACGGGCCGGCGCTCAAGGCGGCGGATATCGGCATCGCGCTCGGTGCCGGCGGCACGGACGTGGCCCGTCAGGTATCGGACGTGGTGCTCGAAGACGACAACCTCGAAACCCTGATCACTGCGGTGCGCCACGGCCGCAGCATCTACGCCAACATCCGCAAGACGATCCATTTCCTGCTGGCGACCAACTTCAGCGAGATCGAGGTGATGTTCGCCGGCGTGAGTCTCGGCCTTGGCCAGCCACTGACACCGATGCAACTGTTGTGGATCAATCTGCTCAGCGACATCTTTCCGGGGTTGGCGCTGTCGATGGAAACACCGGAGCCCGACCTGATGCAGCATCGCCCCCGCGACCCGAAGGAACCGGTCGTGCGCCATCGTGACCTGGGACGCATGGCGCTCGAATCGGGTGTGATCACTGCAGGGGCCATGGCGGCCTTTGCGTTCGGTCGCTGGCGCTACGGCCCGGGCGCGCATGCCGGCGCGCTGGCGTTCAATACCCTGACGACTGGGCAATTGCTGCATGCCTATGTATGCCGCAGCAACGATCGCCGTCTGGCCACCGGTAAGGCGCACCCGCGCAACCGCTATCTGGATGCGGCCGTGGGTGGGTCGTTGGTCTTGCAGGCCGCGAGCATCGCATTGCCGCCGTTGCGTCGCCTGCTCGGTACCACGCCATTGTCGCTGCTTGACCTGGGCGTTGTCGCGGCCGGTTCCGTGGTGCCGTATCTGATCAACGAAATGGCCAAACCGACCGTCGACAACAACAAGGAGTTGGTATGAACACGCCGTTTCTCTTCACCTCTGAATCGGTCACCGCCGGTCATCCGGACAAACTGTGCGACCAGATCAGCGACGCCATCGTCGATGCCTACCTCACGGGCGACCCCGGCTCACGCATCATCGCCGAGGCCGCGGTGTCCGGCGGTGTGTTGTTCCTGTCGGCACGCGCCAATTCGTCGACCAACGTCGACCTGACCGGCGTGGCGCGCGAGATTGTTGCCGAAGCCGGTTACCGCGAAGGTGAGTTCAACGCCGATGACTGCACCGTGATGCTCAGCCAGTACGCGCTACCGAATGAGCGGCACCCGCGGATCGACGTCCGCGACCTCGAGAACGGCGATGTCGATGACGTGGTCGCCTCTCAGCCGGCCACGGTGTTCGGATACGCGTGCGACGAAACGCCGAGCCTGATGCCGTTGCCGATCTCTCTGGCGCACCTGTTGGCGCGTGCCCTCGACAGTGCCGTGTGTGCCGGTCAACTCGAATCGCTGGGGCGCGATGCCAAGGTACAGGTGGGTGTCGAGTATGCCGACAGGGCGCCGCGACGCATCCATTCGATCACGTTCCTGACGGCGCAACGCACAGCCGAGCAACCGACACCGGCGCAGCTGCGCGAGTTGCTGACCGACAAGGTGCTGGTGTGCCTGCACGACCAGGCGTTGAAGCAGGATGACGATACGCAGTTGTACATCAACCCGGAAGGCGTGCTGATCGGCGGCGGCCCGGTGGTCCATGCCGGACTGACCGGTCGCAAAAATGCCATCGACACCTACGGCGAATATTCGCGGCATAGTGGCGCGGCACTGTCCGGCAAGGATCCCTTGCGCATCGATCGCAGCGGGGCCTACGCCGCGCGCCATGCCGCCAAGCAGGTTGTCGCGGCCCGACTGGCAAGACACTGTGAGGTCCAGATCAGCTACACCGTAGGTCGGGCGTCGCCGGCCAGCGTCAGGGTGCACACCTATGGAACCGGTGTCGTGGACGATGCTGAGATCAGTCGGCGCCTGTCGGAGGTGTTGGATTTTCGCCCGGCGGCGATCGCCAAACGCTTCGATTTGCAACGTCTGCCGCTGCACAGGCCAGGCTTTTACCGGGCGCTTGCGGTGTACGGACACATGGGCAGGATCGATCTGGATGCTCCCTGGGAGCGGGTAGACGTCGCCGATTCAATCGCCTGACGGCGCGTTGTCTGAACCGTTCAACAGGTAGAGCGCGTACCACAGCAAGGTCGATGCAGGTGCGAGGATCTGGCCGCGCGCCATCTGCAAGACACTCAAAGCGAGAAAGAACAGCACACCAATGCTGCGCAGATCGGTGGCCTGCTCTGAAAGCAGCCCGATATAGTCGTCGACCTGCTTGATTCCCTGTTTAATCGTTGGCCGCGCGGCCGCCATCGGTGGATCGCCGTAGTCGATGTCGATGTCCTGCGCACGCAGATAGGTTTCCAGGCTGGTGAATACCTCGGAATCTTCGTCGAACTCCACCAGCAGGCTGCCGGTGGCAGGATTCGCCTTGGCGCGCTCGAGGCCGGGCAGCGCGTCGAGGTGTTCGATCGCCTGTTGAAAGAACGCAACGTCCTTGCGCCGGTGCGGCAGGCGCAGGCGCACCCGGCCGGCCAGCTGGTGAACGATCCAGGCAGTGTCGCTCAAGCGCGTTGCTCCGTTTCGTCAGGCGGGGTTTCGCTGCCGGTCTCGATCGGCTCAGCGGTTGCGGCCCGTGCACGCGCCTCGCGCAGTTCCGCCTGCACTTCGGCAGCGGTATCTTCGAACGTCTCGCTCATCTCGTCGATGAACTCGCGTCCTTTTTCATAGGCCAGCATGCCGCTCTTGAGCGCTTGGCGCAGCACCGGCCGAGCCAACGGTGCGAGGGTAACGACCGCCAGGGGTACCAACAGCGCGAGGCCGGCTCCGAGTGCAACGCCTTTCGCCAGTTCCGTTTTGCCGAGATCGCCTATCGCCATGTCGCATCTCCCAAGGTCAAAGACTCATGCCGCCGAAGTGGCGAGATAAACCAGCGCTGCGTTCGCCATGTACAACGCCACCAGCAGAATGCTCGGCCAGTCTGCGCGCGACCACCAACGTCGCCTCGACCGATAATACAAGGCTACCAGCGCAGTACCTGTCATGGTAAGCGCAAACAGCGTGGTAACCAGGTGGACCGGCGTCACATCGGCCAACAAGGAGCCCGGTTCATACAACAGATCGTCGACGGCCAGCACCACCATATTGAATAGGTTGCTGCCCAACAGATTGCCGACCGCCATATCGATGGCGCCCAGGCGCAGCGCCGCCATGGTGACCACCAGCTCAGGTAGCGAGGTGGCGAAAGCGGCAAACAGTGTGCCGGCGAATCCCTCGTGCCAACCCATCTGCGCGGCGATGTCTGCGGTCACGTAGGGCAGCCAGATGCCGCTGACGACGACCACCGCGGCTGCTGCCGCATAGCGCCAGGCAACCTGTCGCAACGATAGCTCGGGGAAGGCGTCGGGTTCCTCCGACGTGAAGTTGACCACATGCGTCTTTTGGTAGCGATGCAGGGTCGCCATCGATGCCAGGTACAGCAGCAACAGCGTCAGGGTCGGCGCGCCGATCGGCCCGAGCATGATCGGCATGCCGATATGGCTGAGCGCCAGCCCGGTGCCGGCAACGCCGAGGGTCAGCACACTGAAGCCGGCGCTGAGTACATGCTCGGGTCCGACCGAGGCATACAGCGGTTCGCCGCGCTTGAAGAAATCGACCAACGCCAAGATCAACAGATTGAATACGCAGCTGCCGACCACGTCGCCGACAGCCACATCGGGTACGTGCGCCATCGTGACCGCGCTGATGCCGGCGGCCAGTTCGGGCAACGAGGTGACCGTGGCGAGCAGGATCAGGCCGATCCAGCCGCCACCGATCCCAGTCTTGTCGGCGATGGCGTCGCCATAGCGCGTCAGGTAGACGCCGGAAACACCGATCAGCAGCACACAGACGAGAAAAGGCAACCAGGCCTGCATTCAGTATTCTGCCTTCGACTTGCCGCATGACAGTTCATGCCGGATCGCGCCTGTGCTATGAAAAGGATAGGGGCGTGTCCCCTGCAAAGTGAGGAGAGCGCGGTGATGTTTGCGATACGCATTGTGGCGCTGTTGGGTGTCGGCGCCGGGTTGCTGGCCCTGGGGTATTTCGTCGGGCGTGAAGTGGGGCGTCTCGAACCGGTGCGTGAGGAACTTCGTCATCGGCGGATAGCGCATTCTGAACCCGAATAGCGGGGTAGAGGTCAGTGGAATAGCCGAACGGCTGGTCAATGACCCGCCGCAATAGGCGCCAGTTTATGATGTATTTGTGACAGAAATAAGATCAGCGACGAGCGGCGATACAGGCTGTAGATTGTCGCTTCCGGACAAGGGAAATCACGCAATGAATACGCGCAAACCGACCCTCGTGACGCTTCCCCAGACGACACTTTCTGCCACGGATCTCGCCGTGCTGCGCGAAGCGGTGCGCCATCTGGAACACCCCAGCCTTGCGGCGCGGTTGAGCAGCGTGGTCGGCACGCCGATCGAAATGGCGCTGCAGCTGCTGCCACGCAAGTGGTATCTGCGCCTGCATGAAGCGGCGGAACGCGCGATCGGCAATGCGTTGCAGATTGCGATAGCACCGATGGATGACACCCCGACGCCCAAATCGCGCGACGTGGTATACAACCTGTTCGGCATGGCCTCGGGTGCGGCCGGCGGTCTGTTCGGTCTGCCCGGATTGGCGGTCGAGCTGCCGATCAGCACCGGTATCATGCTGCGCGCGATCGCCGAGGTGGCGAGGCGCGAAGGTGAAGACGTGCACTCGCTCGAAACGCGCATGGCCTGCGTTCAGGTGTTTGCGTTGGGCGGTCGGGCCACGTCAGACGATGCCGCCGAAACCGGCTACTACGGTGTACGTTTTGCGTTGGCCACCAGCGTGTCCTCGGCAATAGAGCAGCTTGCTGGCCACGGTACGGCGAGTGCACCGGTACTGGCCAGCGTGGTCCGTGCGGTGGCTTCACGCTTCGGCGTCAATCTTTCGCACAAGGTTGCAGCGCAGATGGTGCCGATCGTCGGTGCCGCGGGTGCAGCCACGGTCAATGCGATCTTCATCCGCCACTTTCAGGAGATGGCACGCAGCCACTTCGCAGTGCGCCGCCTGGAACGCCTGTACGGCACCGATGTGGTGAAAGCGCGTTACGAGGCGTTGGCCGCCGAGCACTAAACGGCGGTGTTCAGGCGGTTTCGCTGGGGAACAATTCGTCGAGCTGGGCGAGGATGCGGTGCTCGATTTTCTTGCTCAGCGGTTTGAGCAGCACGCCGAGTTTCACATCGACTTCGATCACATCGTCGAGTACCCGCACCGTACCCTTGGCGCCGGTACGCGTCAGCAACAGTTCGTGACCCTCCCATTCGCCTTCGAAGTCGTATTCGTGTTCGAGATCATCGACGAACTTCTTGATCAGTTTGGAGGCTTTTTGCTGGCTGACGCCGTGTGGGTGGCTGATATGGATCTGGCTCATAAAACATAGAGGGCGCCGTTTCCGGCGCCCGGTACGTGTTGTTCAATCCACGAGCGACTCAAGCAGCGACTTTGGTCGACTTGCGAGCGCGCGTCGTGGTCCCTTTCTTGGTTGCCGTTGCAGTCCGCTTTGCACGTGTGCGTTTGGCAGGCGCTGCTTTGGCGGTCGGTGCCTCCTCCGCAGCTTTCGTCCGAGTCCGTTTGGCCTTGGCTGTGGTCTTCTTGTCGGTGCCCAGACCGAAGAGGCCTGTTACTCCCGACATTGCAGAGCCATACAGCCAGGCGGCTCTTGACGAGATACGCTCGGCAGCACTTTTTACCTCTTTTTGTACGGTCTCGTCACGCGAACCGTAGGTAGCAAGCGCACCAAGGGCCATGCCGGCTGCAAACGGGATAAGAGGAAATCCCATTCTGTACCTCCCGGGTGTGGCGCACCCGACGTTGGTTGCCGCAACATCGTGATCCTACGATGTTGTCCCCGAGCCGATCGTCGCAATCACGCGTGTGATCGCAACCTCGCTCTCAATTAAAAGTATATGTCCGGCGCGTTGGGCTTAGGTTACATCCCGCACTTGTTTGCGCCAGCTCAATCGTCCGGCCTTGCGGTGTGCATGCGACATGCTACTTGGCCCCGATGATCTCGGCGACCTCGGCGCGTACCGTGTCGATCTCGTCGGCCGGAAGCTCGGTGGTGGCCAACAAAGCCGTGATTTCACCGGCGAGAAAGGGGGCATATTCCGCATGCTCGGCAACCGCCGTTCTGAGGAAGCGCAGCATCAGGTCGAGCAAGTCGCCATGCAGTCCCATGTGCGTATCGCGCAGGCCACGTTCCTCTTTGGCGCGTTGCAGCTGGATGGCGGGGTGATTCGGTCGCGTGTCGATGTGCTTCAAGCGCGCCTCGTCGATACAGCGCTGCAGGATGCCCAACGGCATACAGTGCAGGTTGCGCGGGTCGTCGATCGAGTGCGCATGGGTCTTGCCGAACGGGCTGACGACTATCCACCGCATCGCCGGCCCTTCACCTCCCAGGGCGGAGACTTCACCTTCATAGATCTGGCTCTCGACGACCTGCATGATGGGGATCCTCCCAATCCGGTGCTGCTCACATGGTACACCCGAGCGCCAGAAGCGGCGACGCTATCGGCCGCCGCTCCGTTCGCTCATCGTCGCGCCGGATTGTCTCAGTAGCGGTAGTACCAGCTACCGTGCCGCCAGTGCCAGTGGTAGGGATAACCGGTGTACCAGTAACGGTAAAACACCGGCTGCCAGTGGCTGCGCCAGCGGTACCAGGCGTCTTCGTTCTGGCGGGCTGCCGTAGCTTCGCGCAGCAGCGTGGCCGCTTCCTTGTCGCCGCGACCGGCAGCAATCGTCAGCCATTTTTCGGCTTCGCGCGGGTCTGAGCCCATTTCTTCGAGCCCGGTCAGGTAGAGGCGTCCGACCGCCTTCTGTGCGTCGAGATCGCCGCGTTCTGCGGCGTCGCGCATCCACTGCAAGGCACGATAGCTGTCCTGGCGCACGCCGTCGCCGCGGAAGAAGCGCAGGCCCAGATCGTATGCGGCACGCGGATCCTGGCGTGCCAGGTCTTCCAATGCGGCGATGCGGCCGTCGGGATCCTCGTCGGGCACGGCGCTCGACGGATCGTAGCTCGCCGAGTCGGAGGGGCGATCGGAGCAGCCAGAGCTGTCGCACACGCGCATGGTGTCTTTTTTCGGCTCGGACTGGCAGCCGGCCAGCACGACCCCGAGGAAAATTGCCAAATACAGTTGTCTCGTTATCGTCATCACCCTTATCCTTTGGGAAGTCATCGGCAAACACAACATCTTGTGTGCCGTGGCGCAGATAATAGCAATGCCGCATACGCTTTGCCGAATGTGGGTTTCGGGAAGTCTCTAGTTACAGGGTGGAGGAACCAATAATCATGAAAGGAATGAAATTGCGTGGTCTGGCCGCAGGACTCTGCGGTCTGGCCCTGGCAGGATGTGTCACCACGGGTACCAACAGTACCGCGGTTTCCGGTTCTGCCGCAGGTGGCGCCAGTGTCGACGCCGATTCTTCGCTGGAACGCTGCGATCAGCCGTTCGGTACCCTGGCGGTCGATGATGGCCGCGCTGCCAACTGGTATGGCGCGTTCGGCTCGCAGACCAAGGTAACGACCGTCGAACCGCTGATCCGTCTGGCGGTACAGCAATCCAACTGTTTCATCATCACCTCGATCGGCAACCTGCGCACCGACAGCCGTCTGTCGCGCATTACCGATATCCAGCGCAACTCGGGTGAATACCGTGCCGGGTCCAAGCAGCAGAAGGGTCAGCGCGTTGCTGCGGATTACTACCTCGAACCACAGATCATCATCGACGATTCGTCGGTCGGCAAGGTCGGCGGCGTGCTCGGCGGGCTGGTCAACAGCACGGTCGGTGCGATTGCCGGCGGTCTGGAGATGAAGAGTTCAGTGGTGACCCTGTCGCTGTTCGACATCCGTTCGGCGGTGCAGATCTCGGCCTCTGAGGGCAGCTCGACCTCCAACAACTACGGTGCGGCAGTCGGTGCGTTGGGCCGCAGCGGCGGCGGTGGCCTGGGCGGCTTCTCGACCACGCCGGCCGGTAAGGCGACCGTGGCTGCCTTCGTCGATGCCTACAACGGCATGGTGCGTTCGCTGCGCAACTACGAAGCGCAGGATGTCAAAGGCGGCCTCGGCCGTGGCGGCACCTTGAAGGTCAACTGATCCGTTAGCCTCTCGCGCCGGGCAGGCGGTAAGTCTGTCCCGGCGCGGCACACCGTTTCGACGGCCTTTTACCGTTAGCCTGCCTCAGTCGCTGTTGAGCCCGTAGCGCTTGATCATCCGATACACGCTGCGTTCGCTGACCCCCAGCGTATCGGCCACTTCGGCACGTCTTCCCGAATATTTCTTGAGCTGCAATGACAGGTACTCCGCCTCGAGTTCTTCGAGCGTCGGATTGTGATCGAAGGCGATGGTGATCCGTGCGTTGTTGCGCTGCGTAGCCGAGCCGAAGGCCAGGTGTTCGGGTGCGATCACCGTCTTGTCGCGTGACAGGATGATCGCGCGTTCAATGACGTTCTTCAGTTCGCGGATGTTGCCTGGCCAGTCGTAGCTGACGAGCTTGCGAATGGTCGCATTGCTCAGCCGTTTTTCGATGCGGCGCGAGAAGCTGTGGTGGCGCATGAAGTGTCCGGCGAGCAGCGCGATGTCTTCGCGCCGATCGCGCAGAGGCGGCACAAGGATGTTGAAGGCGTTCAGGCGGTAATACAGGTCGGCGCGGAAATCGCCGTGTTCGACCATCTCGGCCAGGTCGCGATTGGTCGCGGCGACGATACGCACATGGCTGTTGAGATCCTTGGTGCCGCCCAGGCGGCGAAAGCGGCCGGTCTCGAGCACCCGCAACAGCTTGGCCTGGATCACGCCGTCGATCTCGCCGATCTCGTCGAGAAACAGGGTGCCGCCCTCGGCTACCTCGATGAGTCCTTTCTTCTGCCGGTCGGCGCCGGTGAACGAGCCTTTTTCATGGCCGAACAGTTCCGACTCGAACAGCTTTTCCTGCAGCGTGCAGCAGTCGACGGTAACGAAGCTGCGGCCGGCGCGCGGGCTGTGCTTGTGCACCGCCTGTGCGACCAGTTCCTTGCCGGAGCCGCTCTCGCCCTGAATCAGCACGGTGATATCGTCGGCGGCTACCGCTTCGATGGTCCGCTTGACGTCGGCAATGGCCGGGCTTTCGCCGATCAGGAAGCGGTTGCGTGCATCGCGTGCGTGCAGCTGGCGTTTGCAGAACTGGTTCTCGCGACGCAGCTGTGAGTTTTCGAGCGTGCGCCCGACGGTCAACAGCAGTTCGTCCTGGCTGATCGGTTTGAGCAGGTAATCCGCGGCGCCCTGTTTCATCGCGTCGACGGCATTGCGGACCGAGCCGAAGGCCGTCAGCACGATCACCGGGTAGGTATCGACGAGGTCCGGCAGCAGTTCCAGGCTGTCGCCGTCGGGCAGGCGGACATCGGTGATGATCAGGGCGGGTTCATGCGCCTCGAGGTAGCGATGTCCGTCGGCCCACAGGGTAACTCCGTGGGTGTCATAGCCGGCCTTGGCGAGCTGCCGCGTAATCAATTGATTGAGCGTGGCATCGTCTTCGACGATCAGGATCTGCTGGCTCATGCGGATTCTCCCGGCACGCTGGCGGCATTCGGCAGGCGCACGGTGAAGGTGCTGCCGCAGCCGAGTTCACTGGCAACGCGGATGTCGCCGTGATGGTGGTCGACGATCGCACGCGAGATCGGTAGGCCCAGGCCGGTACCGTGTGAGCCGTCACCGCGGCGGCTGTAAAACGGGTCGAAGATCAGGCGCAGCTGCTCAGGTGCAATGCCGGTGCCCGAGTCGACAAAGGCCAGCTCGATGGCGTCGTCGATGGCGCGTGCCGTCACGTTCAACTCGCCGCCATCGGGCATGGCGTGGAAGGCATTCTGGATCAGGTTCAGCACGACCATGCGCAGTTCGCTGTCGCTGCCCAGAACACGCAGGTCCGGTGCGACCTCAGTATGCAGATCGATGTGCAGGCGTTCGGCCTCCCAACGCACCAGGCTCAGGGTGTCGTCGACAATCGTTTTCAGTGCAACCAGGTCGGGCTCGCTCGACGGTGGCATGCCCAGACGCAGCAGCCGTTCAGTGAAATTGACGCAGTTGTCGACCTCGCGGTCGACCAGTTTCAGGTAGTCCTTGAACTCGCGGATATCCTCTTCGCTCTCGCCGGTGTTCTCGCGCATCGCGTCGAGGGCGAGGCGAACCGAGGCCAGCGGGTTGTGGATCTCGTGTGCAATGCCGGTCGCGAGCTTGCCGAGCTCGGACAGTTTCTGTTCTTGCGAATATTCGATCTGCTTCGACAGGTCGCGTATCGATTCGACCACCAGCGTCTGTGGCACGGTGTCGATGGTCGCCGTCATCGCGGCGGCGTAGATCTCGACATCGAGCGGGCTGTTGTCCACATCGTGATGACGGTGCAGCGCCTTGACCGGCACGTTGCGCGCGCGCAGCTCGGCGACCGGGCAGGTCGTCAAGGTTGCGGGGCAGGGCTGACTACGCTGGTGGGTAATGCGATAGCAAAGATCGCCCACGCCATCCTCGTCCACCAGGCCGCATTGCTGGCGGTAGGCCCTGTTGGTCAGCAACACGCGGTAGTCGTCGCCGATCACGCGCACACCGTCGGGAATGGCGTCGACCAGTGCCTGCAGGAATTCGCCCTGGTGGCGCAGCTCGGTAACCTTGTCCTGTAGCTCGCCGGCCATGTTGTTGAAGGTGGTACCCAGCTCGCTGAGTTCATCCTGCCCCTTGAGCGTTGTGCGTGCGCTGAGATCGCCTTGCGCCAGCGCTTGGCTTGCGCGGGAGAGCTGCGCAACCGGCGATGTGATGAAGCGGTGAATGAACCACCAGCCGCCGGCCAGGTTGATCAGCACGATCAGGGCGCCCGAGCCCATCAACAACAGGGTGGTTCGTTGCGCCTTGTGGCGGATCGGCACAGCGTCGTAGTCGACATAAAGGATGCCGTTGATCGGATGCTGCGACGGCAGGCCGTGACAGGCCGTGCATGCGCTGCGGTTGGCAACGGGGTTGATGCTGCGCAACACATCGCGTCCCTCGGCATCGGCGATGAAGTGGGTCGACGGCGCGCTGACATCCGTCGGCGGGGGAATCGATCGGCCGAGCATGTCGGGCAGGTTGGCGAATCGCACCTCGCCGGTGGGATTGGTGATGAACACCTGCATGACCAGTTGCTGTTGCCCGAGACGGCTGATGATCGTGCGCAGACCGTCGAGGTCGCGCTTGAGCATGGCGTTTTCCAGCGAGGTCTGCAGCAGGCGATTGACCTGCTCTGCGGCATCGGCGCGTTCGTTCGACAGCTCGTTGCGGTACAGGCCGAGATACATCACCAGGAAAACCAACGAGCTGATCAGCAGTCCGGCCGATGTGCCGAGCATGAACTTGCGGCTGAGTCGCGATCGCAACCAATACATAAGGCACCCGTAGTGAGATTCACCAGGCCGAACCGCGCACATGGTGGCGAAAGAATCGCTAATTATTTTTTGTAAATATTAAATGTCCTGACGAAATTTTCTCTGACAAATTGTCAGGTCGGAGACGGTTTTGACGGCGCGGCGACCTTCCTGCGCAGTGGCACCGGAACGAACAACCGCCTAATTGCGGCGCCCACGGCGCATGCTGGGCTTATGGCAGGCATCTTGCGTTGCCCGGTTGAGGCACAACCGATCAGCGGAGGTACGCCGATGTCGACCCGATGCACATTCGTGCTGTTTTCGTTTGCCCTGTTGGCGATGACAGGTTCCACGTCACTGTTTGCCGAGTCCGGCGATGGCGAGCTGCATAGCGGCAGCTCGTTGCAATCCGCATTGCAACAATCGGGTTGGCACACGGTGGTTGCCGATGACGGCAGCGTGGTGTTCCACGTACCGGCGCCGGCTGCTGCGCAACCCGAAGCCCAGGCGAAACCGCATCAGCAGCTGCGGCAGGAACTGGAGGCGCAAGGCTGGGCCACCTCGGATGCTCCGGACGGCGGTGTTTACTATTTCCCGCCCACTCCCAAGCCCACGTCCACTATCGAGCCCACGCCGCAACCGTCTCTGGCTGATCAAGTGAGCGGCGAACTTGAAGCGCAGGGCTGGCAGGCGCAGAAGCAGGCCGATGGCAGTGTGATCTATCGCCGTCCGCAGAGCTCGGAAGCCGCAGATGGTGATGATGACCTGCCGCCTATGCCGCAGTCATCGCTGACCGACCAACTGCGCGGCGAACTCGAAGCACAGGGCTGGCAGGCGCAGAAGCAGGCCGATGGCAGCGTGATCTATCGCCGCCCGCAGAGCTCGGAAGCGGCGGATGGTGATGATGACTTGCCGCCAACGCCAAAGTCATCGCTGACCGACCAACTGCGCGGCGAACTCGAGGCGCAGGGCTGGCAGGCGCAGAAGCAGGCCGATGGCAGCGTGATCTATCGTCGCCCGCAGACTTCGATGGAGCCGGATGCCGCGGCGCCCAACAAACCATCGAATGGCTTTGCCGACAGCCTGCGCGACGCGCTGGAAGCACAGGGTTGGGTGCGGCACACCAACGCCGACGGTGATGTCATCATGACCAAACCTGATACGACGCCCGACGCTGCAGAAGGAGGTACTGAGCCGGAGAGTCTGCCGTCTGCACCGTTGTTGCAGGACGCAGCGCCGCCAGACTCGGCGACTGGCTGGAACGCACAGATGTTGCGGCAGACCAATGAGCGCGATGTGTCGACAGCGGCCGCGTCGCGGCCGATAGCGCGCCATCGCTCGTTTGCCTATCCACCTCCTTGGCCGGGTTTCCGGCCCGCACCGGCCTGGATCACCAGACCGCCCACGTATTGGCGGCCGCAACCCTATTGGCCGCGCCCCCTGCCTGGTTTCCCGCCTTACTAACGTGCGCACGGCCATTGGCTGCGCCGTTCATCCGCTGCATACCGAACACATGACGATTTGACAGACGGTCGCTTCCGCACGGTCGGATCATATCTTCATCACCGCTGCTATCGACTTAAGTCGTTGACTATGCGGTACATCTGCGATCTTCCCGCGTTCGTCACAAGGGCTGCCGGTGACTGTGCCAAGGCACGTTGCGGGTTTGCCGATCGGTTCACGCTGACACATTGGCAGGAATTACCCGGCATAGCGCATCGACAGCCCGCCTCCTTTGGCAACAACCGTCGGATTTTCAGCGACTTGGAATGCGTGGCACAGAGCTTGCGCCGTAGCTCTCGCCAACCGGTGACGGACTGTCCGACCTGCCGGTGCAAGAAGACTGACACGAGGGGGAGATCGATGAAGCAAGCAAGGTTGGTTGTGCTCCTGGCAGCGGTGCTCGCAAGTGCCGCCAGTGTTCACGCCGACGTTGCGGTCATGGGGCTGGCGCCGGCTGAACGGCCGGAAGGCGCTCCGTGGATCGATCATGTCAATCATACGGGTGACTGGTACTCGCATGCCTTGCGCGGTGTGGACCAGCCATATCCGCATAGCCTGCGTTTTCTTGAGGACCAAGGTAACTGGCATACACCGTTCAATCGACCGGGTATGACCGGACGCTACGACATCCGCGGTTGGTATCAGCAATAACGCTAGCCGTGCCCGCTGGGCCGGTTCCACATCATCGGGGGAAGAACCATGAAACGAATGTGCAAGCGATTCAAAAAGGCATTGTTGGCCGCGACGGTCGGTTTGGTGTTCAGCGCCGGAACCGCGACGGCAGGTATGTCTGGGATGGGCGGCATGTCGGGAATGTCCGGCATGGGTGGTATGTCCGGAATGTCGGGCATGGGTGGCATGAGCGGCATGTCCGGCATGGGCGGTATGTCCGGAATGTCGGGCATGGGCGGTATGTCCGGCTATTTCCAGATCACGCCGCAAGGCCAGATTTACTTTTATCCCGCTCAGCAGGGCATGAGCGGCATGTCCGGAATGTCGGGCATGGGTGGTATGTCCGGTATGGGCGGCATGTCGGGGATGTCCGGCATGTCGGGGATGTCCGGCATGGGTGGTATGTCCGGCATGGGCGGTATGTCCGGGATGTCGGGCATGGGTGGCATGAGCGGCATGTCCGGCATGGGCGGTATGTCCGGAATGTCGGGCATGGGCGGCAACTGGGTCTGGGTTCCGTCCGGCATGTCGGGAATGTCCGGCATGGGCGGAATGTCGGGCATGGGCGGTATGTCCGGAATGTCGGGCATGGGTGGCATGAGCGGCATGTCCGGCATGGGTGGCATGTCCGGAATGTCGGGCATGGGAGGCATGTCTGGGATGTCCGGTATGGGCGGCATGTCCGGTTACTTCCAGATCACGCCGGAAGGACAGATCTACTTCTATCCCGCACAGCAGGGCATGAGCGGTATGTCGGGTATGGGCGGCATGTCGGGAATGTCCGGCATGGGTGGCATGTCCGGCATGTCGGGCATGGGAGGTATGTCTGGGATGTCCGGTATGGGCGGCATGTCGGGAATGTCCGGCTGGACGCCGCCGAACTGACGGCCTAGCCCCCTTCACGCTAATCAACAAGCACAGGGACGTGCGTCTTTTCCTGCCAATTTGTTGTGAGGTCATCGCGATGATCCGTATGCAGACACCTTGGGTGCTGATCTGGCTGCTGGCGCTGTGTGGCGTAGCCGCCGCGGCGTCCAACGGCAGCAGTTACGACCAGTCGCGTTGGAACGAGATCCATTTCAAACCCGCCATCGAACAGGCGACCGATGCGCAGTGTCTTGCGTGCCATCGAGAGATCGTCGACCGGCGCGTGCTCGAGTCCTCGCCGGCCGGTATTCCGGCACAGAGCACGCTGGCCTGGTATCAGACACTCGACACCTATCAAGGCGAGCAGGACACGTTTCACCGTCGCCATCTGGTTACGGCGTATGCAAAGCAGGTGATGAACCTGCGCTGCAACACCTGCCACCAGGGCAACGACCCGCGCGAGGAGACGGCCAACTCGTCGGCGACGGGGCCAAGCGATCTGGTCCAGCGCAAACAGGTCGATCCGCAGATCTGCCTGATGTGCCACGGCCAATTCAATTACCAGGTGATGGGCGTGCCCGGCAGCTGGCTCGAACACGGCAAGCTGTTCGGCGACAACTGCCTGACCTGTCACGCGGCCGTGCGCACCAACCGTCACCAGGTGAACTTCCTCCAACCCGAGGCGATCGAGCAGGCCGCGCAGAAAGACAGCGACGTGTGCTACGGCTGTCATGGCGGACGCGCCTGGTACCGCATCAATTATCCCTATCCGCGTCATGCCTGGCCGGGCGATGGCGGGGTGGTGCCCGAATGGGCGAAAGATCGTCCGACCAGTTCCAATCCACGCTTTGCGGTCACCTCGCAAGCGAATGACCACTGACCACCCGTGCCGTCGGAGAACCACATGAATGACGACAAGTCATACGACTTCCTGAACGACCGGCTGAACATGACACGGCGTTCGTTTATCAAGAGCACGGCGGCCGGTGCGGCTGCACTCGGCGCCGGCAGTCTGGTCAAGACCGATACCGCCAACGCGTTCGCCTATGAGCCGTATCCGCGCGACGACGAACTGCAGACGGTGGTCACCAGCTGTGCCCACAACTGCGGTTCGCGGCACATGCTGGTGGCGCACAAGAAGGGCGATGTGATCGTGCGTATCTCGACCGACGACGGGCGTTATCAGCGCGATGGCTTTTTCGACAAGGACACCGAGGACGAACCACAGTTACGCGGTTGCCTGCGTGGGCGCTCGTACCGCCAGCGGCTGTATTCGGCGGAACGCCTGCTGTACCCGATGGGTCGGGTCGGCAAGCGCGGTGAGGGCAAGTTCAAACGTATCAGCTGGGACGAGGCGCTCGACTATGTCGCGCGCAAGATGATCGAGCTGAAGAACAAGTACGGTTCGACGGCGTTGCTCGACCAGAGCTACGCCGGCGCATCGTATGGCGTATTGCACAAGTCTGATCAGATCGAGGGGCTGCTCGGGCGCTTTCTCGGTATGTTCGGCTGCCGCACCAACTCCTGGTCGGTGCCGTCGTACCAGGGCACCACGGCAAGCTCGCGCTGGACGTTCGGCACCATCGAAGACGGTAACGAAGACGACACCTTCGCGCATTCGAAGCTGATCATCATGTGGGGTTGGAACCCCGCCTATACCTTCCACGGCGGCAACACCTTCTACTACATGCGCATGGCCAAGCAGCGTGGCTGCAAGTTCGTGCTGATCGATCCGCAGTACACCGATTCGGCGGCGGCCTACGACGCCTGGTGGATCCCGATCCGGCCGAACACCGATGCCGCGATGATGGCCGGCATGGCGCACTACATCTTCGTCAACAACCTGCAGGACCAGGCGTTCATCGATCGCTTCTGCCAGGGTATGGATGCCGGCACCATGCCGGACTGGGCCACCAACTCGGCGAACGGCACCGAGAACTTCAAGGACTACATCCTGGGCACCTACGACGGCGTGCCCAAGACACCTGAATGGGCCGCCGCGATCTGCGGCGTATCGGCCGACGACATCAGAAAACTGGCCGACATGTATGCGCGCACCAAGCCCGCCGCGCTGAAGGCCTCGTGGGCACCGGGACGCAATGCCTACGGCGAACAGTACAACCGCATGGCGGCCGCACTGCAGGCGATGACCGGCAATATCGGTGTGCTCGGCGGTTGTGCCGAAGGCGTCGGCAAGGCGTGGCACGCCGAGGCGGTGGCGTATCCGTATGACCAGTACGCCAACATCTGGTTTGCCTCGATCAAGTCGGATCGCTGGGCACATTGCGTATTGAACTATCCGAACGTGAAACGCGAGGAGATCGGCCTGTGGCCGAGGCAGGATCAGACCGATGGCATGATCCCCAACATCAAGGGCATCTTCTGGCAGGGATCGGACTGGTTCAATCAGCTCACCAACATCAACAAAGAGATCCAGGCAATGGACAAGTTGGAGTTGGTGGTGTGCATGGACTCGACGATTACGCCGTCGGGTCTGTATGCCGACGTGCTGCTGCCGATCGCGACGCACTTCGAACGCCACGATGTCGCCTTGCCCTGGTACAAGGGGCACTACTACATCCACCGGCCGAAGGTGATCGAGCCGCTCGGTGAATCCAAGTCGGACCTGCAGGTATTCACCGAATTGGCCTATCGCCTTGGCCACCTGACCGGGATCGGTGACTACTTCGGCAAGACCTACAACCCGAAGGCCGACCGCAGCTATTTCAACAATCCCGACGCCGTCGATGAGGCCTACCTGCGTGACTGGTGGGAGGGCAAGGTGATGCCGCACCAGCACGTCGACATGGGCTGGGACGAGTTCAAGCAGCGCGGCGTGTACAAGTTCAAGCTCGATCAACCGCACGTCGCGTTTCGTGAGCAGGTCGAGAACGGCAAGCCGTTTCAGACGCCATCGGGGCGGATCGAGATCCTGAGCAGCGAACTGGGACAGATCGCCGATTGGACGCGCACCATGTACGGCTACCACATCCCATCGATACCGAAATGGATCGAGCCGTGGGAGTCGCTCAACAGCCCCAAGACCAGCGAGTATCCGTTTCACCTGATCTCGCCGCACCCGCGCTGGCGTACCCACTCGATCTTCAACAACTGCACCTGGCTGCGCGAGACCTACGAGCAGGAGGTGACGCTGAACGCCGCCGATGCCAGGGGGCTCGGCATCAAGACCGGCGATCGCGTCGAGGTGTGGAACGATCGCGGCATGGTCGTGGTGCCGGCCTATGTCACCGAGCGCTGCATGCCGGGCGTGGCGGTGCTGCACGAAGGCGCCTGGTTGGACCTGGACGAGAACGGCGTCGACCGTTCCGGCAACCCCGACGTGCTGACACTCGATGAACCCAGCCCGGCCGGGGCCTTCGCCTACAACACCGTGCTGTGCAACATGCGCAAGTCCGAACTGGAGCACCGCCCCGGGTGGGACAGGATGGCGACCGCGCGATCCCACGTTTTTCGTCGTGACCTCTGATGCAGGAGGCTGGATAGATGAAGAAGATCAAAGATCGGGCGGCGCTCAAGACTGCCATCAAGCGACGCAAGAAGGCGGTGTATGAGCCGGTCAAACCGGCGCAGCAACTCGGCTTCGTGCACAACAACGTCGATTGCATCGGTTGCCGCGCCTGCGAGATCGCGTGCAAGGACAAGAACGGCCTGCCGCCCGGTCCGCGTTTCCGCCGTGTGCAGTACGTTGAAGGCGGCACCTATCCCGACGTGTTCGCCTACAAGGTGAACGTCTCGTGCAACCACTGCGCCGAGCCGGCGTGTCTGCCGACCTGTCCGACCGGTGCGATCTGGAAGCGCGCAGACAACGGCATCGTCGATATCGATTCGACACTGTGCATCGGCTGTCGGCGCTGCGAGGCGGCCTGTCCGTACGGTGCGCCGCAATGGGATCCTGAGGCGCAGATCGTCAAGAAGTGCAACCTGTGCATCGACGAGTTGGAGGCGGGGCGCAAACCATACTGCGTGATGGCCTGCATGATGCGCGTGCTCGACGTCGGGCCGATCGATCTGTTGCGCCTCAACGAGTACGCCACTAAGGCGATCGCGCCGCACGAGGCGCCGGTCGATGCGGTCAAGAACTTCGCCGATCCGAAGCTCACCCATCCCTCTATCGTTTTCGTTCCACACAGCAAGGGCAGGGTGGACAAATAGTCCGCCCCGGTCACTTGCGCAGCGTGAAAGTCACCACCAGGAGGATATCCAGCATGTCGAAAGAAACAACCTTGATCGGGGCCGTCGCGAGCCTGCTGTTGTGTGGTCCGGCACTGGCCGACATGGCGTTGGCCCAGGCCAAGGGCTGCACCGCCTGTCACCAGGTCGAGACCAAGCTGGTCGGCCCGTCGTACAAGGAGGTGGCCGCCAAGTACCAGGGCGATGCCAACGCAAAGGCGATGCTGATCGGCAAGGTGCGCAACGGCGGCGTGGGTGCCTGGGGCGAGATCATGATGCCGCCCAACACCACGGCGAGCGATGCCGAGCTCGATACCCTGATCACCTGGGTTCTGGCCCAGTAGTGCGCAAGCCGATGACCGGCCGTGCCGGCATCGCTGGAGGCGTTCAAATGAATCCATCGCTGACGCGTTTTCGTACTGAAGTCGCACTCGACCTGATGACGCTGGCGCAGCTGCATGATCGCGAGCTGACACCGGCAACGCTGCAGGCCTTGAAGAAGGCGGACTTTCCGCACTGCTTTGCCTTCAAGCTCACCGGCAGCACCGCTGCCGAAGCGGTGCTGGTGCTCGAATCGGCGCTCGCCGAACTCGACGGCAGTCGCGCCCAGTGCGACGAACTGGCGGCGGACTATGCGGCGATCTACCTGACCCATGCCTATGTTGCCGCGCCGTGTGAATCGGTGTGGCTCGACGATGACGGGCTGGCGATGCAGGCGCCGATGTTTGAGGTGCGCAAGATCTATGCGCGTTTCGGCTTCTGTGCGCCCAACTGGCGGATGCGCAGCGACGATCACCTGGTGCACCAGATCCAGTTCCTCGCCGAACTGCTCGACCCGCGTGAGCCCGACGGCATGAACGAGTGCGCACGTTTTCTCGACGACCACACGTTGCGATGGCTGCCGGACTTTGTACGGCGCGTCGCCGCGCGGGCGCAGACGCCGTTCTACGCCGGTGTGGCATTGTTGACGCACGCGCTGCTCGACGAACTGCGCGATGTGCTGGCCGAAATCATCGGTGAGGCGCGGCCGAGCCCCGAAGAGATCGAGCAGCGTGCACAACGTGCGGCACGTGAGCGCCGGGAGGCCGTTGCCGTGCCGTTGCCGGATCGCTATGTGCCGGGAACGGCGCCATCGTGGTGATCCGGGTCTTGAACGCATTGCCCTGAATGGCCATCGACGACGCTGACGACGGCGTAGACGCCGAAGGCCATGCGTGGCTGCCGACGTTGCATGCCGAACGCTGTGTGCACACGCATGTCGAGGTCGCATCTTGCGATCGCTGCGTTGCCGCCTGTCCGCACGACGCCTGGGTGCTCGACGACGAGCAGTTGGCCGTAGACACTGCACGCTGCGACGGTTGCGGCCTGTGCGTGGCGGCGTGCCCGGAGGGCGCGCTCGCCCATGACCATGAGCCACAGCGTCGGCGCGTGGCGCGCGATCCGGTGTTGTTCGCCGCCTGCCGGCATGCTGCGTCCGATCTGCCGGGCACACGCGTTCCCTGCGTGCATGCATTCACCATCGAGCAGTTCGCCGGCTGGTATGTGAACGGCGTGCGCCGCTTGTGGATGGTAGCGGGACAATGCGAGGGCTGCGCCTGCCACACTCAGGCTGCGAACAACCCGGCATGGCAACGCCTCAATCGCCTGTTGGATGCCTGTGGACTGACTGCATTCGAGGTATCGATGTTGCCGACCGAGGATTGGCGACGGATATACCTGCAAAGCTCACCTGACAGCAGCAAGGGTGCGGATAGCGGTCGGCGAAATTTTCTGCGCCGTATGTTCGCCACGACCGCGCCGTCTGCCGCTGAGAACAGCGAGTGGCGACCGGCCGGTGTGCTGATCTGGCCGTTGGTTCAGGACAGGGCCGCGTTGCACGTACCCAATATCGATGTTGAACGTTGTAGCGGCTGCGATGCCTGTGCGCGTGTGTGCCGACACGCGGCGATCGTGGTCACCTCAGATCCTGCAGCTTACGTGATCGACCCGGCGGCCTGCACCGGGTGCGGCGTGTGTCAGGATGTATGCGAGCAATCGGCGATTGCCCTGGCCGAATGTGCGCCGGTCAACGTTATGGTAGTGCCGTTGTCCGATCGGCGTTGTCGCTCCTGCGGGGCGAACTATCACCAGCCATCGCTCGATACCGTCATCGATGGACGGTGTCCCGTCTGCCGGCACGCCGATCATGCGAGCAAGCTGTT
The DNA here is from genome assembly GCF_002009425.1 of Thiosocius teredinicola. NCBI lineage: Bacteria > Pseudomonadati > Pseudomonadota > Gammaproteobacteria > Chromatiales > Sedimenticolaceae > Thiosocius > Thiosocius teredinicola. The sequence continues at coordinate 2,579,784 of NZ_CP019936.1, read as the reverse complement.
TCAGGTTGTGTGACTGGCGTCAGATCGACCTCCTCGTTGTCCACCGGCGTTCAAAACTGCTGAGGAAGCGACATCGGTCGGATCGCAAAAAAACCCGTTCCAGCGGAACTGGAACGGGCAAGAGGTCGAGAACGGATGGGTTGTCGATCAGGCGCCGATCTTCTTGCCGGTGACTTCGCGCACGGCGATCAGGCTCGGCTTGGAGACATCGGTTTCAGATAGCGGCCAGATCTTGTCGAAGGCCTCGCCATCGTTCGGGTGCTGGATCGCACAGAAGAAAGTCTTGTTGTCGCCGGAAAACTCAGGTCCGCAGACCTCGCCGCCGGGAACACCTGACAGGAACTGGCGCAGCAGGCCGCGGTCGGGACCTTCGACCGGCACCGCAAACACGCCGTCGTTCTGCCCGAAGCCGACACTGCCACTGAAGTATTGACCGTCGGTGGAGATCCACAGGTTGCCGTCGCTGTCGTGCACCAGGTTGTCCGGGTCGGAGATCGGGCTGACGCCGGCGGCGACCGGATCGTCGACATCGCCGAAGCTGGTGTCGTGTTCGGCAACCGTAGGATCGCCGCACTTCACCAGGATGTTCCAGGCAAAGGTCTGCGCACCGGCGTCATTGCCATCTTCGATGATCTCTACGACATGCCCATGCTGGTTGTCGATACGCGGGTTGGCCTCGTTCGGCTCGGTGCGGCGTGAGTTGTTGGTCAGCGCGACGTACACCTTGCCGGTCTTCGGGCTGATCTCGATATCTTCCGGCCGGTCCATAGGCGTAGCGCCGAGCGCGTCAGCCGCGCCTCGGGTGTTGAGCAGCACCTCTTCCTGGCTGTTGAAACCTGCCTGATCGAGCGCATTGCCCGGTTTCCAAACCAAGGGCAGCCATACGCCCGTGCCCATGTCGTCGCCCTCGACCTCACCGGCATCGAAACGTGCGACGAACAGGGTGCCCCTGTCGAGCAGGTCTTTGTTGGCGGCGCGGTTGTACTTGTTGTACCGACCCTTGGACACGAACTTGTACACGTACTCGAAGCGTGCGTCGTCACCGGAATAGACGGCGACCTGACCGTTTTTGGCGATGCGTGAGGCGGCGCCTTCATGCTTGAAGCGGCCCAACGCGGTACGTTTCTTCGGCTTGGCATTCGGATCGTAGGGGTCGATCTCGACGATATAACCGAAGCGGTTGTACTCGGTTGGCTCTTGGGCCAGATCGAAACGCGACACATAGTCTTCCCAGCGACGGCCGGTCTCTGCGTCTTCGGCCGGGATGCGTTCACTCAGCGACTTGACCTCGGCCGGCACGCTGTCGAAATTGGCAAAGTACTGATCGAAGTTCTCTTCGCAGGTCAGGATCGTGCCCCAGGGCGTCTTGCCGCCGGCGCAGTTGTTGAAGCAACCGAGAACTGTTTCGCCGGCCGGATCGGTGCTGGTCTGCAGCATCGGGTGGCCGCGCAGCGGACCGCTGATCTCGATCGGCGTCGTGCCGGTCACACGGCGGTTGAAGGGTGCGCTGATATCGAAATGCCAGGCGCCATCGAAGTTCTGGTAGACCTGAACGATCGAGAAGCCGTGCGCCTCGATCTCGGTCTCCACCTGGTCGAGGGTCGGGCTGCCCGACACGTAGCCGGGGAACATGTCATCGCCGCTGGTGTATTCGTGGTTGACGACCATCAGCGCATCGTCGCTGCTGTGATGCTTGAGTAGCGGATACTGCATACCGATCAGGCGGTCGGCCAGGCGGGTGAGCTTGCCGGTGAGCTTGACCGACCGCGTCACATAGCGCGGCAGCGGATACCACAGTACCAGGTCGGCGTTATACCCGAACTGCTGCGCCTGCGATGCGCCGGTCTGGTTGTTGACATCGAACGGCGGTGCATCGGGGGTCAAGGGGTCGCCCCATTTCAGAATCACGTCGACCGTGTAGTTGGGCGGTACCACGACATCGACCTCGTTACCGGGTGGAACCGTTTCGAAGGTCAGACGATCACCGGGGTTGCGGCCATGGCCATGGTGCCGGCGACGTTTCCAGCCGGCCTCGGCATCGTCGCTGGCCAGCATCAGGGCACTCGGCGTGATCACCAGGGTGGCGCCGGCGGCGACGCCTTTGAGCATGGCGCGGCGGCTCATCGCCTTGTGCATCACCGTCTGGATCGGTTCTGCGGCGGTCGGGCGTGCGGCGCTGCCCGGCAGCACATCCGCGGTGCCGTCATCTTCCCAGACGGTCTGATTCTTCGGGTCTTCGAGAGACTTGTCGGTCACGTTGTTTCTCCGTTTGGCACGTGTTGGATTGATTGGTTGAAGCAGGGGCGATCGCGCAGAATGGAATGCCGAACTACCTTTTCATGGGTGATCCACTGAAATTTGCCGCCGTTGAGGTGCGGTGAAACGAGGTGGACCGTCTTCGTCACGTCTGGGTTGGCAACGGCGAATGCCGAAAGGGTGGTCGTCGGTTCGTTCGCAACGATGTGTACATCTGTCATCGCACGCCACGGTCGGGTTTGGTGGATTCGTAGAACGAGGCAGTAGAAATCGTCCAACCGCTTCTGCGCGACAGGGTGCACGATAGAAATGAAAGTTTTATGACCGGGTAGGCAGCGTTTGCCGGCGGTTGCGTTGTCGAGGTGGGCGCCCGCGAGAGTCAGCGGCGGTGCGGGATTCGGACTGGTTTTACTCGGATCGTGATGGCAGGGGATGAAAAACGCGACATGGACCGTTTATTTTCCAAAGCTGATCGAACGATGTCTCTGGTTGGCATGCAACATTAATCTGGGTTATGAATCCATTGCGGGTATGGACGGGTATCGGGTATGAAATTCGTAGATGAAGGCGACGACTACGGGCAACGTTTCCAGAACGAAGAGCATGCGGACGAGGGTGCCGGCCGCGCGCTGGTTACGGGCGAGGCGTCGGGCCAATGGCTGCACGCCGCTCGGGCGCGTCTCAGCCGCGCACGCCGCGGTTTTTCGACGCGTCGCGCCGACATCTCTGAGGCCGAGTATCTGCTCACCGGCGGCGTGGTCCCGCAACCCGGCGACCTAGTTCTTGCCCAAGTCACGAACATCGGGCAGCACACCCGGATCGAGCAGCCGGACGGCCGACGTGCGCAGCTTTATGTCGGCGATGAAATCGTTGTCGCCTACGGCAACCGCTATGCGCCGGATCAGTTCGAGGCCGAGGTGCCCGATGATCTGGGGGCGTGTCACCTGGTGGCAGCCGGCGGAATCGCCTCCCAGCTGATCAACAAGAATTCACGCATGAAGAACCCGACCCGCATCACGCCGATCGGGTTGCTGGCCGATGCGGACCTCAAACCGCTGAATCTCAAAAAGTGGCGCGTCGATGGCCAGTCGATCCCGAAACAGCTGCCGCCGGTAATCGTGGTTGCAGGCACCGCGATGAACGCGGGTAAGACGACAGCCGCCGCGCGCCTGATCAAAGGCCTCGAACGTGCCGGCAAGCGTGTCGGCGGGGCCAAGGTGACCGGGACCGGGGCAGGTGGCGACTATTGGCAGATGAAGGATGCCGGCGCTGTCGATGTGGTGGATTTCACTGATGCCGGTTATGCCTCCACCTATCTGCTCGGAACCAAGGAACTGGAACAGGGTTTCCTGCGTCTGCTGAGCTACCTCGGCAACCGTAACCTCGATGCAATCGTCGTCGAGGTGGCCGATGGCATTCTGCAGACCGAGACGGCCGAGTTACTGGCGTCGCGCGGATTCGGTTTCTACTGCAGTAAGCTGATATTCGCCGCCAGTGACGCCATCGGTGCGCATGCCGGGGTGCAATGGTTGCACTCAAAGGGGTTGAAGGTCGGCGCTATCAGCGGTTCTCTGACGGCTTCGCCGCTGGCTGTTCGTGAGGCCATGACCGCGACCGGTCTGCCGGTGCTCAGCAAGCAGGCGCTGGCCGACCCCGACGTGGCACTCGGGCTGCTGGGCGAGTCGGCATGAGTGCGATTCGCTTACCGTCGCTGTTCATACGCCGAAGGCGGGCCACGCTTCTGAAGCTCGTCCTGAACGGTATGACGCAAGGTGTGCTCGCTATTGCGGGCGCCTGGTTGGTGATGTCGATTTTTGACGGCCTGGGCAAACAGGCCGACCACGCGGCTTGGTGGTTTGCCGGGCTGGCCTTGATCGTCGTATCCGGCGTGATGCTGCGGCGAACCGAGCGTGTGCATGCCGAATGGCTCGGCCAGAACTATGCGGCGTCGATCCGACGGCGACTCTATAAACGCCTGTTGTTCAGCGACCAGCGCACGTTGCAGCGTCGACGCACAGGCGGTCTGTTGTTGAAGTTCGTCGGCGATCTGTCGGCATTGCGCCGCTGGGTAAGCCTGGGAATGGCGCGTTTGCTGGTGGCCGGGGTCGCGACGCTGATTGCGATGACCGCACTGGCCTGGCTCCACTGGCCGTTCTTCGTGGCCGTGTCGGCGGTACTGAGCGTGTCGGCAGCGTGGATCGTCTACCAGGGCGGCACCTTGCGCGAGGCGATTGCAGAATCGCGCCGCTGCCAGGCGAATATCTCGAGCAATGTAACCGAGAAACTGCACAACCTCAGCACGGTACAGGCATTTGGTCAGGCGGAACGCGAACAGAAAGTGCTGCGCCGCCAGTCGGATCGGCTGCTGCGGGCGTCGGTCGGCAAGGCAGCGAAGATCGGCACTTTGCGCGGCGTGATCGAAGCGGCGGCAGGCGCCTGCGTTCTCGCCGTGTTGTTGATGGCCTATCTGTTTCCTCCCCCCGATCTGACGGCCGGTATGGTTGCCGCAGTGGTCAGCATCATCGGTTTTCTCACGCCGCCGCTGAGAGACCTTGGGCGGGCACATGAATACTGGTTGGGCGCCGAGGTGGCCAAGGACAACCTGCGTTCTGTCATGCGGGGTGCGGTGCGGGTGCGTGACCGCCGCGACAGCGTACCCTTGAACATCGATCGCGCTGAGATCCAGTTGGACGATGTATCGGTGAGCGGGGTGTTCGACGCCGTTAATGTTCACATAAGGAACGGCTGCAAAATTCTCCTGAGTGGCGCGAACGGGAGTGGAAAATCGACTTTATTGGGGCTGATCGGCCGGTTGTTCGATCCGGACAAGGGACGGATTCTGATCGATGGACAGGACATCGCCGGCGTACGCATGGCGTCATTGCGCCGCCAGGTGGCTTTCGTCAGCAGCGATATCCCGCTGTTGCGAGGCACGTTGAAGAAGAATCTTTGTTATGGCGCGGAGACGGATCTTTGCGATGACGTCGCAGCCGTCATTGAACGCTTCGACTGCGGCGACGTGTTCAATCGTTTGCCGGACGGCCTCGATACGCGAATCGCCGAAGGTGGCAGCAATCTCTCGCAGGGTGAGCGCCTGCAGATTTCGCTGGTGCGCGCCTTGTTGCGTCGCCCACGCATTCTGCTGTTGGACGAAGCGGATGCCAATCTCGACAGCGATGCGGTCAAGACGCTTGAACGCGTCATCGAGCGATTCGAGGGTACCCTGATCATGGCATCGCATCGGCGTCGAAATCTGCATCTGTTCGACGAACAGTGGTTGTTGAAAGGTGGCGCGATTGTCTCGGCCGCTACCAGCTCGAATGTCTCGCGTCTGCATAAGGGCAGGGCGCGCGAGGTTCCAGATGATGAGGCGCCGTCGACAATGTCCGGTGCAGAGGCCGGACGATCGGTTGCCGATCATGACGTAGAACGGGATCGCTATGCGTAGTGACGATCGATCATTGACCGCGCAAGTCGACCGGGTGATCAGGGCAACGTCGTTCTCGTCGCCCGAGATCGATTACTACCTGTATCGGCCTTCGTCGCACGCGCAGCACCGACGGATTCTGGTCAGCGTGCATGGCGTGTCGCGCAATGCCGAAGAGCACATCCAACTGTTTCGGCCGCTGGCCGATCGTTATGGTGCATTGCTGATTGCACCGTTGTTCACCAACCGCGACTTTCGCGATTACCAACGACTCGGTCGTCGAAAGCATGGCCCGCGTGCCGATCTTGCTTTGATCCGGGTGCTGAACGAGGTGGCACTGCACATCGGTTGCGACACGTCCTGCGTCGACTTTTTCGGGTTCTCCGGCGGTGCGCAGTTCGTCCATCGCTTTGCCATGGCCCACGGAACACGGGTCAGGCGCATGGTACTGGGTGCGGCAGGGTGGTACACGATGCCCGACGATTCGTTGGCTTACCCGCACGGGATCGCCAATGCGCGCGGTCTCGATGCCGTGCGGCTCAGTGCCAAGTCGGCGACGCGTATGCCGACCTTGGTGCTGGTAGGCGATCAGGATGACAAGAATGACGATGAGGAACTGAATTTGTCTGAAGTTGTGTGCAGAACGCAAGGCAACAATCGGGTTGAACGCGCACGTGCCTGGCAGGCGGCGATGAATCGCTATGCGAGCCGACACGGGCTGATGCCGAAGGTTGATCTCGATCTCCTCAACGGTGTCGGGCATTCATTCAGCCAGGCGGTACACGCAGGTTCACTGGCCGATCGGGTTTTTTCGCATCTGTACGGTGAATTGGAAGTGGTTTCGCGCAGATGGAGCGAAGCTTCAATGAATCCGGAGCAGCAGTGCCAGACAGTGGAAAACGTAACATGAGCATTCGAGTAAACGATCGACAAAGACAATTGAACGGCCCGTGGCAGATTGCTGCGATGTTTGGCCTGTTGTTGTGGGCCGGTATTGCCCAAGCCGGGCTCTCGGTAGGTAGTGTCGTCGTTTATTCGGATGGCAAGGTCGAACGCTTTCTGGGCGAACAGGATGGCAAGCTGATCTGGGAAGACGACCGCAAACGACGCTACGTCAAGTCGAAGAATCCCATCGTGCCGGTGTTGGAACGAATCAGCCTGGTAAGCGGAAAGGGCTACCGTCAGCCGATAAGCAGCGGCGATCCCGCCACAATCGACAAGCTGGGGGCAGGCCAAGCGGTCGAGTTCACGGTATCGCGCATCCGCGACGATGGGCGACGGTCGGAACGTCGGTGGGAGTGTCAACGCACCGGTAATGCAAGCGTCCGCGTGCTCGGGGTCGACCGCCGGGTCGAGCAGTTCCGCTGCATCCGATTTATCGTGCACCGGAAGTTTTGGCACAAGGTCGTCAAGGAACAGCTGGACTTTGCTTACAGCCGCGAACTGGAGTTGGTCGTGAAACGGGAACGCCGGTATCGCGACAAGACCCGTACCCGCGAGGTCGCGGCGATTCTTCCGCCTGGGCAAGCTTCTTACGAGCGCCTGTCGAAATTGGTTCGTGATATTCGCGAAGACTAGCAAGCGCGGCAGATCGCTTTGCGTGAGCCGCGTGTGATCACCCAGTGAGCCTGGAAACTATGTATAAGTCAGTCATCGTTACTCTACTTGCCGCCGCGATCCTGCAGGGTTGCCAGACAACGCCGCTGAAGAGCGGGGCGGGCGCCTTGAGTCGTGCGGATGTCGAACGACTGTTTGTCGGCAATACCGTGGAGTCCTACAACCTGAACACCAAGTTCACGAGTTTCACCTACTACCATCCCGACGGCCGCGCGATCCAGGAGCGCCTATGGACGAAACGCCTGGGTAAATGGTCGATTCGCGATGACGGAATGATCTGCCTGTCGTTCAACAAAAAGCCGCCGAAGTGCCGACACATCGTCAAACGCGATGACACGTACTACAAGGTGCGCCCGGACGAGTCGGGCAACCAGGAAAGACTGGTCCGCTACCGCTATTTCGTCGCGGGCAACGCACTGGCGAAACACTGAAGTCACTAGTAACGGGCGGCACGTTCGCCAACCGCATCGCCGGCGCGACTGTAGATTCCTGTCGGGGGTAGTCGAGGTTAACCGGCCGGGCGTGCCGTAGCGCGGCGACTGTCCGCGTTCAGTCTTCTCCGTCGTCGGAATCGCCCCAATCGCCCAGCAGCGCTCGCTCCTCTTCGGGCGAAACAGGCCGCAGTTCGGCTGGGTAGCGTTTTGCAGTGGGATCGTCTTGTCCGAGTCTGCTGGAACCGTCGTCACCGTCGCCCTCTCCGTCATCAAGGTCGTCGGCATGCTCCGTGTTTGCCGAAGGGGCGTCGGTCAGGCTTTCAGCGGTGGGATCGGGCTTTTGCTGCGCAGCGCCAGCGGCTGCCGGAAGCAGCGCGACGCCCGGCAACAGGATCAACAGCAAGCTGAGCGACAACCAAGCCGGTCGGGCCTGCGCCGCAAATGCGGTCAGGCGTGACGGCGGTGTATTCGGGAAATGCGGCGCATTCTGGCGGTTCGGCCGTTCGGGCATGCTGGTTCGCGCTCTGATGGGTTGCCAAGTATCCTAACAAGGTAACGAGTGCGCGGTAGGTTTTCATCCGCGTCTGCAGGGCCTTCTGTGTCCCGGCCGACGCTACCGTGCTGATTCCCCATTCTACGGCCCGACGGATGAAATCCACCATCTGCAACGTTTGCAAGATGAGAACGTCTGAATTCGCGCGGAAAGCGACGTGCACAGGGATCTAAACGAACAACTGATCGAGCTACTTCCGCGCATGCGGCGTTTTGCCACCGGGTTGACCGGCGCGGTCGACCGTGGCGACGAGTTGGTTCAGATCGCGTGCGAGCGGCTGTTGAAGCATCACAGCAGATTAAAGCCGGACACCCGGCTAGATAGCTGGCTGTACCAGGTGATTCGAAATCTGCATGTCGACAGTATTCGCGCGCAAAAGGCGCGAGACCGCAGCGTGGAGTCCGTTCGTGAGATCACCGAGATTCAGGGCATGGGCGTAAACGTATTGGATCAGCAACTGGCGCTGCATGAGGTTCACTTGGCGATGCAGGAGCTTTCCGAGGAGCACCGCTCGGTGCTGATGCTGATCTGCGTGGAAGGCCTGTCGTACAAAGAGGCTGCCGACGTGCTGGAGGTGCCGATGGGCACCGTGACGAGCAGGATTGTTCGAGGGCGAAAAGCCTTGATGGACCTGCTGGCAGACGATGTGGAAAAAGTTCCCCTGGGAGCAGCAGAATGAACGAACAACAAATGCATTTGATCAACGCCTATCATGACGGCGAGCTGGATGTTTTGCAGCAAGAGCGCGTGCGACAGTTGATCGATACCGACGACGAGGCATTCGCCTTCTGGCAATCGCTACGGCGATCGGACGAAGCGCTGAAAACGGCCTACGATGCCTTGTTGGATGCGCCACTGCCACTGGCTTTGCAGCGTGCTGCCCGCAAGCCCAGTAAGCCCTGGTTTCAGCGTTTTGCCATTCCGTTGTCACTGGCTGCAGGATTGGCGGTTGTCGCGGTCATCGTCACCCGGCATGCGCTGCACGAAGATGAACTCAATCTGCGCCTGGCCGAGATGCAGCTGGAGATCGCGAAGCTTCGCCAGAGCACGCTCGAAAACGTGCCGAGCGGTACGGCGGTGTCTTGGGTCGAGCCGGCCGGTCATGCCCGGGTGGCCGTTAAGCCGCTCAAAACCTTCCGCACCGACGACGATCGGTTCTGTCGTGAGTACGAAGAGCGGATCGAGGATGCCGACAGCATCGAGATACGGCGTGGTATTGCGTGCCGGGTGGGCAAAGAACAGTGGCCGGATCAGACAACCTATCAAGAGCCGACGACTACGCGCGCTGTCGGTACCAAGGGGAGCAGTGTCAATCTGTAACCGGGTTTGCGCGCCTTGTAGCTTGCCGACCGGTGTTGCTCGCGCGGTCGCCTAAGCGGTCAAGACGTTGCGAAACGTCAGGTTGATGCGCGCTTCCTTTACCGACGGTTGTTGCGGCACGCCATGCAACCACAGGCGCTGAAACTCCGGCTGCATCAGTAGCAGATCACCGTCGTACAGATCGATGCCGTGCATCGCGCCACCGGATTTCAATCTGAATTCGAAACGGCGCGCGGCACCCAGGCTCAATGAGGCGATCGTCGGGGAGTCTCCCAATTCAGGCTCATCGTCAGCGTGCAACGTCACGTGATCGTCGCCGTCGCGATAATAGGTTAGCAATACGGCATTGAAGGCATGGGCGGTGATCCGTTCCACGTCTGCCTTGATGTCCGCAAGCAGCGGTATCCAATCACGACGTTGCAAGAAGTCGTTGCTATAACGATAGTTGGTGCCGTCATCCGCGTACCATGCCTGGACGCGCGGTACCGAGAATCTTCGCCCGAACGCAATGTACTCGTGCTGCCACTCAACGCGGTCGAGCAATTGCTGCAGCAATGCCTGGCATTGTGCACGGTCGTAGGGCGGAGCCAGCAGCTTCAGGAGTGTCGGATCGACCTGCTCGGTTGCGTGTCGATTATCGGGCGACGTGTTGCTGCGGTCTGCTGTCAACATGTTAGCGTTGTGCTGACGACCGGCGTCCGACGCCGATGCGCAACATCAAGCCTCTTCGACGCCTTTGTAATACTTGAAGCGATCGGCATTGGCGACACCCAGGACCTTCGCCAGCCAAGGCGGCGGGGTACCTGCCATGACTGCCTTGAGCTCGCTGACTACGTCGGCGGCTTCACCGCCTTCGATCTTCTTCATCGGGTAGATGTCGGCGCGGATGATCTTGGCTGCGGCCGGTCCGCCGACCGAGACGACATACAGCACCTGGCAGTCTTTGATCAGACCAACGCGGAAACCGTTCTTGTCTTCCGCGTAGTCGGCCTCGATGGCTGAGCGTATGTCGACCAGGCGCACTTCTTCGGAAGACACCTGGTACACCAGGTAGCGCAGACATGAGCCGAAGTGTCCGTCGAGTGCCGCGCCGCTGTTGGATGCGACGGCAACCCGGATCGAGCCGGGCATGTCACCTTCGGCATAGCTCGCGGGCGTCGGCAGGTTTTCGTCTTCGGTGGTTTCACCCCATAACACTCGCACCGCGAGCTTGATCGGCTCGAGACCATCGCGGCCGCCGAAGTCTTCACCGTCTTCTTCGCCGTCATGACTGCCGATGCCGGTCTTGAGGTCGGTCACGGTGATACGCGAGAGCTTTTCAAGGTCGAGCGGTGGGCCCAGCCGATCGTTGAGGAGTTCGATAAGTGTGGGTAGGTCGACGTCCGGCAGGGTACGGGCAGCCAATGCGATACGCAGTGCCGTATCACGATCGATGTTCATTCCGCTCATGCATTACCTCTTGTTCCAAGCGTGGGACCAATCCTGGCCTGCGGCGTCGATTGCCGAGACAGGGCGGGCGACAGCGTCGGTTCGTCGGCGCACTATCGGCGCGCGGGTGGCTATCGCCGGGATCCTGCTTTGGTCGCACCGCTTAGGCGAGATTTAGCAAGTTCGGTTCCACACTGTAGAAAACCTGCCAAGCGGTTGATTCAGCAAAGCAAACCCTCTCAGCATCCAGCAGCGATTGTCGCTGAACCGACATTTCTCGCCGTTCATGCGTAGCAACACGGGAGGGTTTGTCGTAAAGCAGACGTCGATCGCGCGGGATGATCGGCGCAATGTTCGCGGGTAGGGAAGCAGACAATGTGCGCTGCCATGTAAACCCGTTTGTCGCAAAGGCACTAAGGCGTTTGCATGCAAGCCGCTGATTTCTCGTGCTCGCTATCACGTATGGCCATGGCCCAAGCCTTGCTTGCTTTTCGCTCCGAATTTCTCAGTGTCGGATTGCGCTTCAACCATGACTCGATCGACGGATCCGCGCTTGATCATGTTTCATAAACAGCGGATCAGTGCACGCACGCGCTTTCTGATTTTGTCGCAGCAAACGGTGTGCGGGTTTTCGCCGCTGCCGACGCTGGCACAGCTGGTCGAAAAAAGACCGGTGGGCAAGGTGGCGATGCATCCCGGCGCATTGACGCATCGGGCTGAGCAACGCCTCGGCCTGCCCGCAGGCAGCCTCGAGGCGATGGGCGATTTTCACGCGTTGGTCGACGTACCGGGCGGGCCGGTCTCGGTCTTTCTCGCCGGATTCACGGCTATCGATCCGCCGTTTCAAGCCGTGGGTGATGCTGAATTCGTTGAGTTGCCGGAGGCGCGGATGTTGCCGCCGATCGAACTGCAGCTGCTGCGGCTGGCGTACGAGTACCTGATCGGCGGTTGAAGTTGTAACGCCGAAGTTGCCGATGCAATTGGAGATAGGTGAATGATGAATATCTGGGCGTTAGACAAAGACGAATCGATCAAGGCGGTGCTGTTGGTGCTGGGTGACCGGCTGGGTATCGATCATCTGCAGTTGTCGCAGCGGCAGGACCTCGACCCGCGAGCTGTGCGATTGGAGAAACCGGGCGACCCGATGATCTGCGCCTATCTCTACACCTATGGTCAGGATGAGGGCAGGTGTGGGATTCATCTGGAGTTTCCGCAGTTCGACGAATCGGATATCTCCAGCAGCACCGACATACACGAGAACGTTGCGATCAATACGCTGGTCGACATGCTGCAAGTGCATTTCGATCTGTCCGATCCGTCGTTTGTGACGACAACCGCTACCGCAAGGCAATGACGACATGACCCTGGAAGATCCGGCGCTCGCACGCAAACATTTCGCTTCTTATACCGGCGTCTCACTGCCGTTGCAGTTGATAACGCCGCTCGACGATGACGACCTCGACCAACGCATTACCTTCTTCCGCGGCTATTACGATGATCAGTCGCGGCTTGTGGGGGTACAGAAGGTGGTTTACGGAGAAGTCGAGTTCGAGCACCGCTACCGATACGGTGACGACGGCAACATCAGCGAGGCTGAATTACTTGAACCCGACGAAGATCCCCGAATACTGACGTTCGACTGAAGGTTCGTCGCGTTCTTCAGTGAACGCGGTAACGGGCCGCTTGCTCACGCGTCAGAAAACTCCCGTTGAACAGGAAGCCGGCGACAACGCTCTGCTTGATCGCCGTGACGTGTCCCTGCGCAGACTTATGGATGATCCAATCGTCCGGCAGACCGTCGAGCAGATGGATCGGCGAGGGGGTACCGTCGGCAAAGCGTGACAGCTCGATGCGGCCGGTCTGGGTATCGTGGAACGCGGGAAGAAATCCTGCGAGACCATTGTTCTGACTGACGCCGAACGTGCCTGCATAGGCAATGTTCTCGTTCAGTAACCAATCGTCGTTGAATAAGTGTGACATTTGCAGCCTCCGTGCTGTAACTCGTCCGTGTAGATACAACTTATTCCAAAGTTTAGCGCGCCGACGGGAAATTACAGCTGATTGCTGGACCGATTGAAGACCCGATCACGTCATTTGCGAATTAAATTCGTTGTCAGCCGGCAAGACATGTAAAAGGAATTAAAGGCGACGCAGCGAACAGCGCCGCCGCAAGGGCGAGGCGGCTTGGTAGCCAGTCAGGTGTCGAGGTGGTGGGGCGAGTTTGGCGCGCTTTACTTGGCGTCGCCCTGGGCCGCGAGCGACGTAATCGCGTCAAGCCTTGTTAAAACGGCACCGTTTCGACCGACCTGAGAGGGTCAGGCCTTGCACAAAGCCGCGGAGGACAGCGAAGCTGCGACAGATTTGCTGCGCAGCAATGCTGCTACAGCATCGTTAGGCGGGGTTCCGCTCAGCCCGCTTCGGTGTTCAGTTTGAACTGCGCGACGGCCTGGCCGAGTCGGCTTGCCAGATCGTTGGTGCCGATACTTGATTCGCTGGTCTGCGAAGCACCGCTCTCAGTCTGTGCCGCGATGGCGCTGATGTTGAGCACGTTCTGGTTGATCTCCTCAACGGTCGAGCGCTGCAACTGGGCCTGGTCAGCAATCTGGTTGTTCATCTCGTGGATGTTGTTGACGGCGGTGGTGATCGCCGACAGGGCCTCTTTGGCCTTCTCTGCATCGTCGATGCAGCGCGATGTCCGTTCGCTGCCGAGGCTCATTGCCGCTACGGCCTCATTGGCGCGATTCTGCAGGCTCTCGATCATGCGCTGAATATCCGACGTCGACTGCTGCGTGCGGCTTGCCAGGGTGCGTACTTCATCCGCCACTACGGCGAATCCGCGACCTTGTTCACCCGCACGCGCTGCTTCGATGGCGGCGTTCAAGGCAAGCAGGTTGGTCTGTTCGGAGATGCCGCGGATCGCTTCGAGCACGGCACCGATGTCGACGGTGTCGTTCTTCAGGCTGGCGATCACTTCTGATGTGCGATCGACCTCCGCGGCAAGCTGTTGGATCGCACCCAGGGTCTCGTGCACCAGGCGGTTGCCGGATTCGGCCTGCTGATCGGCCTCTTTGGCAGCGGCAGCTGCCTGCCCGGCGTGATCGGCGACGTGCTGAACCGTCTCGGCCATGCGGTTCATCGACGTGGCGACCGCGTGCGTTTCAGTGTTCTGTTTGGCCAGACCCTGCTTGGTCTCTTCCGACACGCTGCTCAGGCGTTCGGCATTGCTCATCAGCGTTTCGACGTCGCCGCGGATGCTTTGCACCATGTTCGACACGGCTTTGCGTGCGCAACTGTATTCGTAAGAAAACCAGGAGAACTCATCTTTACCGGGAATGTCGCAGCGGTGTGTGAGGTCGCCGCCCGCCAGCGCGCTGAGCGCCTTGGCGAAATGTGTTGCTCGCGCAGCGATGTGTCGACCCACCACCCACGCCATGCCGAGGCTGAACAGTAGCGCTATGGCTAAGGCGATCATCACCTCTGTCGCGGTAGCCGACATCGAGACGGCAACAGCCGCGCCGCCGCCCATGGCGAGTGCCGTGAAAAGGGTCTGCGCGATGATCAAACGCGGCAGGGACAGCTTTTGCAGGATCAGGTTCATGTGTTCACCAAGCCGGCGCTAACGCACCTCGGATCGATTAGCGTTATCTATTTAAGCCCTAGGAAGCGTTGTCGACCTGTGAAAGGCTAACTTGAGCGGGCGCTCGCTGGGGCAGCGCGGCGGTGGCGAGTGCCGGGACGGCGGCTTGGTACCGAATCATCAAGGTACCGCCGCCCCGGGATTGGCCTCAGCGGCGATCCCAACGCCGGTTGAATCGATCGCCCCGTCGATCGAGCCTTGCATCGACACGATTGCCGCGGCGGTCGAGCCGATGGTCGATGCGGTCGCCTTTGCGGTCGAGGTGATTGGCGGCGCGGTTATAGCCATGGTTTTCCATCCAATGCGAGCGACGGTCCAGGCGGTTGTTGATGACGTCGCCGCGTCGGTCCATTCGGTTCTCGATCCTGTCGCCGCGCCGATCGAGGCGGTTTTCGACGCGGTCGCCGAAATCGGCGGCGCCGACCGTCAACGGAAAGATCAGCAGTAGCGAGGCCAGGTAGATAGATTTGTTCATTTTTTGTCTCCTGATAAGAGCTTGGTGGTAAGTGGGCGGGCAGTTCTGCACCGCTTTCACCCCTTACAACGCGGTACGCCGGGATCGGTTGACAGGCACCCGATCAGGAACTGGAATCAGAAACCTCGGCGGGTGTGTCAACCGTTTGAGACGCGGTGCGTTGAAGCTCATACAAGAACGAAAAAGGGACGATGGGGACGGGCAGTGACGGCAGGCGGGCCAGTGATACAAGCGGGAAGAACCGCGGGTCGGCGCGGTGAATGAGTCGAGTTTGTCGCTGGATCGGTTTCTGGCCGATATCGAACGGCGGGCTTTGGTGATGGCCGAGTTGTCGACCAATAACCGTGACGAGGCGCTGGACGTGGTCCAGGATGCGATGCTGGCGTTTGTCGGGCGCTACGCCGACAAGTCACCGGACGAATGGCCGCCGTTGTTCTACCGTGTGCTGCAAAACAAACTGCGCGACTGGGGCAGACGTATGCAGGTTCGAAAGCGATGGCGCATCTGGCTGCATGACGATCGGCACGAAGCCGTGGATGCCGATCCGATCCAGTCGTTGGCCGACCCGCGCGGAGAACTGCCTGAGGTGGCGGCCGACAACCAGGCAGCCATGCAAGAGGTGCTGCGGCTGATGCGACAACTGCCGCAACGCCAGCGCCAAGCGGTGTTGTTGCGTATCTGGGAAGGACTCGACGTGGCGCAGACGGCGCAGGCGATGGGCTGCAGCAGCGGTAGTGTCAAAACCCATCTGTCGCGCGGATTGAGTAGGCTACGTGAAGGCCTGGAGGCGAGACAATGAGCCACGATCAAGAAACTGAGCATGTCGTAAAGGCGGCGCTGAACGCGCAGCGCGATGCGCTCGACCCAGCGTCGCTATCCAGGTTGCGGCAGGCGCGCCGTGCGGCGATCGAGGCAGCCGGCAGCCGCCTTTCGCTCAGGGAGCGTCTTTTCGGTGCTCGATGGGCAATCCCCGTTGGCGCGTTCGCCAGCATGGCGGTGGTGGCCCTGGCAGTGACGGTCGCCTTGCGGACCCCGCAGTCGGCGGATACTCCGGTTGAGCCGGGGGATGCGGTTGAGCCATGGATCGAAATGGCCGAGGCGGATGTCGACGTGGAGCTGCTCGAGGACCTCGAATTTTATCGTTGGCTCGACCTGAGCGGCGATGACGGGGGGCCTGCATGAGGTATCGCCTGGCGGGCCTGATGATCGGCTTGAGCGTTGCGCCGGTAACTGTCGCACAAGCGCCGGCACCCTCGGTTGAGCTACTGCTGTACCTGGCTGACTGGGAGCCGGATGAGCGAGGGCGCCTGACCGACCCGATGGAAGTACCGGCCGACGATGCCGAAAAGAGCGCGGACGAGTCGACAGACGTCACGTTAGACGCGCAACCGCCTGCGGAGCTTGCACGATGAAAACGATGTTGATCCCCTGTCTGCTGACCCTGGTTGTTGCGTTGGGCACATCAACGGGCTGTATTGCCGAGGGTATCGCGTGGGGAGAGCTGGATGGCGAAACGCAGACCCTGCTGGCACCGCTGCGCGACGATTGGGACAATCTTCCCGCCGAGCGGCGCGAGCGCCTCGTTACCGGCGCTTCCCGTTGGGCAAAGCTGACACCGGAACAGCGGCAACGGGCCAAAGGCAACCTTGAGCGCTGGCGATCGATGACCCCTGAGCAAAAGCAGAACGTAAAAAAGCGGTTGCAGCGATGGAATGCCATGAGCGATGAGGAGAAACAGCGTGTCCGCCGTCAGCGTTCGTGGTTCAGATCCTTGCCCGAGAGCCGACGCGAAGAGCTGCGCGCGCGTTGGCGTTCGATGACGCCCGAGCAGCGGCAGAAGGCGCGTCAACGCATCGAGCGGTTTCGCGAGGCGAGCCCGGAAGAACGTGCACGGATGCGGCGCGAGTTTCGCGAAAGGCAAGGGCGACAGTAATCAGCCTGTTTACAAGGTAGGTTGGCGTCGTGCGTCTACGTGGTACCCATCGCGCTCGGGTGATGCGGCCCCTGGGGTGGGGTAGTCAAAAACCCCACACGAGTCCGCCGTAGTATTTGAAGTCGTTCTTTTCGACATCTTCCGCCAGGGAGTCGTATTCGTTGGCGATGCCGAGTTTCAAACTTAGATTGATCTCGGTGGCCATCCTCATCTCCCAGTCGACGCCGCTGATGTTGCGGAACTCACCCCATTCTTCGAGATTGGGGTAGAACGACGAACGGAACTTCAAGCGCTGCGCATTGGCGATCTGCCAATGTCCGTCGATGCCCACAAGTGATTCGGGTGTGAACTCTTCACGATCACCGCCGAACGTACGCGTGGCACCCAAGCCAAGGCGTCCCGCCAGCGACCAGGTCTGATTGTCGAGAAACTGGTAGCCGACACCGCCAAAGGCGTTAGCGCGGTGATCCCAGTCCTTGAATTTATCCCAGTCGTAGCGGGCATTGGCGAAGTTGAACCAGGGCGATCCGGGATGCAGCCAGTCGCGCGTCAGTTCGGCGTAAAACTCCTTTTCGGTCGTTGTGTCGTCTGCTTCGTCGTATATGTACAGGGCGTCGAGTGCCCAGCGTTTCTCTTTGTCCTTGTAGTCACCTTCGAAGCCGGCGCGAAACTTCTTGTAGTTGTTCTTGCCATCGGCGCCATTCACACCGAGTTCGAGTTTGCGTTCCCAGCCCTCGAGCAGACCTATACCCAGCAGGCCGTTGTCGCGTGCGTTGACAGCGGGCGCGGCAACCGGGGTCGGTAGTGGATCGGCTGCGGTCGCGATGTTGTCCTCAATGCTCCGCACACTGCTGCGAGGCAGCTTGAGCGTACCGAGGGTGGGATGCTCGATGGTCACGCTGTCTTCGCTTTGTGCGGTGACTGCTGCGTGCAGCACGTCGCCGTTGTGCAGCGTGATCGTTGCGGCCTCGGCTGGGTGGACTGCCGATAAGCAAACCGAAAGGGGAAGCAACACTAAGGCAACATGTTTCATGGCGTAGCGACATCGGCGCATGAAGAGACTCCTGCTGGTACGACGAGGCGGTGTCCGGTCTTACTGCGATCGGGCACCGGGGTTTGCGCTTGCGGCAAACGTGAAATGCAGCGATTCCTGGCTGTCAACCAGGATCAATGTAAAGGAGTGTCGAAACGCAGGCTCACCGACTGCCGCGTTTTGTGCGCGAGATACGCTAGAGCCCGTGTCGGCTTCACGTTTCGTGATGAACGTCGGGGAAGAGTGCAGGTGTTGACGCCGTCGATGGCGCAATCCATCGGGCGAACGTTCTCAGATACGCATGCGAGGTGAATGCAGACGCCGGGCAGGGTGCGGCATGCGGTTTCCGAAAAACCTTGGAGTTTCGGCAGAGATATTGATCGGAAAACTGGTGGGCGCGGCTGGGTTCGAACCAGCGACCCCTGCCGTGTGAAGGCAGTGCTCTCCCACTGAGCTACGCGCCCCAAGAATGGGCAGACGGGCATAGTAGTTTTTCTGCTGGCTGCTGGTCAATCCCGTCGGGGCTGATAGAATTGCGCGTTTCCTCAATTTGCTGTTCTTTCGATGACAATCAAGACCCGATTTGCCCCCAGTCCGACCGGATATCTACACGTCGGCGGTGCCCGCACGGCACTGTTTTCGTGGCTGTACGCCCGACGCCACGGGGGACAGTTCGTGCTGCGGATCGAGGATACCGACCTGGAGCGCTCGACCGAGGAGTCGGTCAACGCGATTCTGGAGGGTATGGAATGGCTCGGGCTCGACTACGACGAGGGGCCGTTCTACCAGACCAAGCGCTTCGATCGTTACAACGAGGTCATCGACCACCTGCTCGAATCGGGCCACGCCTACCGTTGCACCTGCTCGAAAGATCGGCTCGACACGCTACGTGCCGAGCAGATGGCCAACAAACAGAAGCCGCGCTATGACGGCCATTGTCGTGACCGGGACATCGATCCGTCTGAGCCGCATGTGGTTCGCTTTCGCAACCCGCAGGATGGCGACGTGGTGATCAACGACCTGATCCGGGGCGATATCGTCGTCAGCAACAACGAACTGGACGACCTGATCATCCGCCGCACCGATGGATCACCGACGTACAACCTGTCGGTGGTTGTCGACGACCATGACATGGGCATTACCCATGTGGTTCGCGGCGACGATCACATCAACAACACCCCGCGCCAGATCAACATGGCCGTGGCAATGGGCTGGCCTGTGCCCGCATTCGGGCATGTGCCGATGATCCTCGGCGATGATGGGGCGCGCCTGTCGAAGCGTCATGGCGCGGTGAGCGTGATGCAGTACAAAGATGACGGCTACCTGCCGGAGGCCCTGCTGAACTATCTCGTGCGCCTCGGTTGGTCGCATGGCGATCAGGAGCTGTTCACGCGCGAGCAGATGATTGAGTTGTTCGATCTCGATGCCGTCAACCGGGCTCCGTCGGCCTTCAATACCGAGAAACTCGTCTGGGTGAACCAGCAATATATAAAGGGTGCCGACCCGGCGCGCCTCGCGGTGTTGGTCGGCGAGTTTCTGGCGAACGATCACGTCGACGTGTCGACCGGTCCGGATCTGGCAGCAGTGATCGAGGCGCAGCGCGAGCGGGCAGGCACCTTGGTTGAACTGGCGACGTTGTGCCATTTCTATTACCAGGACTATGACGCGATAGACCCTGCCGCTACCAAGAAGGCGTTCAAAGGCGAGCCGGATGTAGCGTTGACTGCGGTGCGGAACAAGCTCGAAGCCCTGCAAGACTGGCAGCGCGAGCCGATACATCAGTGTGTGGCCGATACGGTCGAAGAGCTGGGAGTCGGCTTCGGCAAGGTTGCGATGCCGCTACGGGTCGCCGTGACCGGTGGTGCGCCTTCACCGGATCTGGACCTGACGGTATTCCTGGTCGGCAAACAAGCGACACTGCGACGCATCGACAAAGCGCTTGCCTATATTAAGGAACAGGCCTGAGTATTGAGTCTCAACCCAGCGGGAACTGACTAGTCATGAGCGGCGCACCGAGCACCCCCAAGAATTTCATCCGTCAGATCATCGACAAGGATCTGGAGGCCGGCAAGCACACGACGATCCATACGCGCTTTCCGCCCGAGCCGAATGGCTATCTGCATATCGGCCACGCGAAATCGATCGTACTGAATTTCGGCATCGCCCAGGATTATCCAGGCAGCTGCAACCTGCGTTTCGACGACACCAACCCCGCGAAAGAAGAGGAAGAGTTCGTCGAGGCGATCAAGGACGACGTGCGCTGGTTGGGCTACGAATGGGATCAGTTGTGTTTTGCGTCGGACTATTTCGAGCAGCTGTACAACTATGCTGTCGAGCTTATACAGAACGGCAAGGCCTTCGTCTGTGAACTGACGGCCGACGAGGTGCGCGAGTACCGGGGAACCCTGACGGAGCCGGGCAAGGAAAGTCCGTATCGCGATCGCCCCATCGATGAAAGCCTGGACCTGTTCAAGCGCATGCGGGCGGGCGAGTTTGCCGACGGCAGCAAGACACTGCGCGCCAAGATCGATATGGCCTCGCCGAACATCAACATGCGCGATCCGACGATCTACCGCATTCGACATGGCTTGGTTCACCATCAAACCGGTGACGAGTGGTGCATCTATCCGATGTATGACTACACCCACCCGATCTCGGATGCGATTGAAGGTGTTACGCACTCATTGTGTACCCTGGAGTTCGAAGATCATCGGCCACTGTACGATTGGGTGCTGGATAACATCAGCATTCCCTGTCATCCACGCCAGTATGAATTCTCGCGTCTCAACCTCGAATACACGGTGATGAGCAAGCGTCGCCTGACCCAACTGGTGCAGGAGAAGCGCGTGTCCGGTTGGGACGATCCCCGGATGCCGACCATCGCCGGGTTGCGTCGTCGCGGCTATACCCCCGAATCCATCAAGCGCTTCTGCGAGGCGATCGGCGTGACCAAGGCCGAGGGTACCGTCGAGATGGGTGTGCTGGAGAACAGCATCCGTACCCACCTCGATGCCATGGCACCGCGTCGCATGGCGGTGCTCGACCCGCTTAAGCTGGTGATTACCAATTATCCCGAAGACCGGCAGGAAACCCTGCAGGCCAGCAACCATCCCAAGGACGAGTCGCTCGGCAGTCGCGATATTAAATTGACCCGCGAGGTGTACATCGATCGGGCCGACTTCCGCGAAGAAGCGAACAAGAAATACAAGCGCCTGGTGCTGGGCGGCGAGGTGCGGTTGCGCAACGCCTATGTGATCCGTTGCGACGAAGCCGTCAAAGACGACGCCGGCAACATCGTCGAACTGCGTTGTACCTACGATCCAGACACGCTCGGCAAGAACCCCGAAGGCCGCAAGGTGAGGGGGGTCATCCACTGGGTCTCGGCGACGCTTGGCCAGAAAGCCGAGGTGCGTTTGTACGATCGTCTGTTCACTACCGCCGAACCGGGTAAAGGCGGCGACTTCTTTGACGATATCAACCCGGAGTCACTTCAGATCTTGGCCGATTGCGTGGTCGAACCGGCACTGGCCGGCGCGGCTGTCGATGAGCGATTCCAGTTCGAACGCGAAGGCTATTTCTGCCTCGATGGCAAGGACAGCGAGCCCGGCAAGCCGGTGTTCAACCGCATTGTCTCGCTGCGCGATTCCTGGGGTAAGATCGACCAGAACTGAACCACCGGTTTCTTGCAAAAAAATGTCGATAGAGGGTGGACAAGGCAGGCGCACTGACATACCATACGCGCCTCCTTTGAGGGGCCATAGCTCAGCTGGGAGAGCGCAACACTGGCAGTGTTGAGGTCGGCGGTTCGATCCCGCCTGGCTCCACCAAACAATTCGGTTTCACGTCCCGTTCGTCTAGAGGCCTAGGACATCGCCCTTTCACGGCGACGACAGGGGTTCGACTCCCCTACGGGACGCCAACACTAGAAGGGCTTACAGCAATGTAAGCCCTTTTTCTTTGGCCCTGGGCCGCGCACTGGACACCCGGGTGCGACGCGCCGCCATTTGGGTTCGGCCGGCAATGACGATGGAGAATTGAGATGTTGCGATGGATACGCGCCAGTTTGCTGCTGGCAGGCTTGTTGACCCTGACGGGTTGTTCGGACGAACCGATGATCACGGCGAAGTGGGTCGGTCCGACGGATGCCCCCGCGCTGGCTGGTCTGAAGGTTGCGCTGTACCCGGTGCTCGAGGGATCGGCGGCAAAGTCTCTGACCCTGGATGACATCGGCGACCAACGTTTAGCGATAGATCTTGTTCCGGCCGGCCTCACCGCCGCCGACGTCGACCAGGTGGTCGACGCGATGAACGCGCGTGCGGCCATGCAGGGCAGCCGTCTGACGGTCACGTTTCCGCCGCCGGATGAAAAGCCGGCAGAGCCGGGCTCGATGATGGACATGTTGTACGCCAATCCGGACCGTCCCCAGGGCGAACATTCAAGCGAACTCAATTGGGCGGGCGCCGAACTGCACGTTTACGTCGAGGAGCGTCGTAACAGCGGAACGTTTGGTCCCAACAGCGCCGCGTTTTGCCGATTGGATATTCCACTGCAGAGTGAGATGCCAAGCCTGCATCTCAACCAGCAGTTCGTGGCCGCGTCACGGGAGGGTAAATCTGCCGAGTCGCAGACAGCGGCGCGACAGTTGATCGATACCGTCAACACGTTCCTGGCCCGGTCGAAACCCAAGTACGAACATCACTTGGCGTTCGATGATGCCGTGTTGGCCGGCGTCGACAAAGACGTGTTTGGAATCGATGAGCAGGCCCAGCTGTTGTTCATCGATGTAGGGCAGTTGGAAGGCGGCATCAACGAACGGCCTTTGGGCGCTTCCGGTCCCGCACGCGTCGACGTCGGGGGTGTGTACCATACGAGATGCGCGCGGATGCTCGAAGCCGGTTATCCTGAACTGGCCGAAAAATATGCCTCGTCGAAAAAGCTCAGGGATTTGCAGATGGTTCGCAGAAATCCGGCGTGGACGGCGCAATAGCTGTGCCCGGCTGTGCGCGTGACAATCGCGCCAGACTGGCGCGAAGAGGGGTGGTCGATGAATCCGGTACTGTCGACGGTCTTATTGCTGATCTGCAGCAACGTCTTTATGACCTTTGCCTGGTACGCGCATCTCAAGGAGATGAATCACAGGATCTGGATCATTGCCGCACTGGCGAGCTGGGGTATCGCACTTTTTGAATATCTCTTCCAGGTGCCGGCGAACCGGATCGGTTACACGGTGCTGTCGGTTGGTGAGCTGAAGATCATACAAGAGGTCGTCACGCTCAGCGTCTTCGTGCCTTTCTCGCTGTTCTACCTTCGTGAGCCATTGAAGCTCGACTACCTGTGGGCCGGCTTGTGCCTGGTTGGCGCTGTGTACTTCATGTTCAGGGGGCGCATCGGCTGATGCGCCCGTCTCGTTGACTTGACCGACTGACAATCGATTCTCTGCATCATTCCATCTCGACTACCGGCGCCTCGCGATAGGGATGGTTTTTCAGGCGGATGTCCGAACGCGCGAACGGCCGATTGAATGTCTTCTCTGAATCCACCCAGTCTTCCCATTTGAAGTTCTCGACGATCGTGGCCTGATAGCTATCGTGCAGTGGTCGACTCAGGATGTCGTTGACGTGCTGCCATTGATAGAAGCGCAACAGATCGACCTGATAGGCGGTGGGGTTGCCTTTGGCATTTTTAACCTCGCGTTTCAGGGCAACCACTTTCGACATATCGACAGCCGGCGTCCAGTCGATCGCGCCGGGCAGCACGACCGGTTCGCCCGGGATGTTGTTGATCCCTTTCTTCCAGGTCGCGAGAACCGCGACTTTGGTGTCGGTTCGGTAGAGCAATACAGCGTGGTTGTAGTCCTTGTTCTTGAAGTATCCCAGGTTACCGTACTGCAGGCGTGCGCCGGTCAGGAAGGCAACGGCATCGGACCAGCAGGGTCCTGTCCCCGATATGCCGCTGATAACGCTGCGATCGATGATGCCGTCGGGGAAAAGTATCTCGAAGGCCAGCTTCATCTGCGCAGCCGCGTGCGTTGTGCCTTCGCAGTCGTGTCCGTGCCACTTGATCATGTCCTTCAAGGTGACGGCGTAGGTGTAAGGGTAGTACCGACCCTGGGTACCTTTGGTGGCGAGTATCTCGAACGTCGGTGCGTAGGGTTTGGCCACCATTGGGGCATACCATGTCGGCACGCTATCCGGCTGGGTGACGCCGGTTTCGATGAATGTCGTTGTGCCCTGCTGATAAGTTGGATCATCTGCCGGCGCAGACAGCGGCAGCATGCTCAGCAAACACACGCTCAACAATAAGGCTCTAGCAAACATGGCATCTACTCCTCGTTCGGGGCGAGTGGTTCCTTTGTGCCAGAGGCGGCATGAGCGCTTTGGACAGTGGTGAACGATGGACGAAATGGGGGTACAACCCAACGCCAAGTTGCCTCTGGCCTTAGGTAGCACTAGACACCCGACGCGGCTGCGGCAGTTTGATCTGCCACAAAAAAACGGGTGAAACGGGGTTCAGTCTTGCGCCGACGTTATTTGCAGGTTTGACCTGCAAGGGTAAATCGCGAACGCAGCACGTCTGCGCGACGAACTGAAAAAGGGCCCACGCAAAGAACGCGTGGGCCAAGGGGTTTGCCGTTAGGAGGACGTCGAGAGATAGGGGTCGCTTGCGGACGGTGGTGCGACTTTCTCCATCATATTGATCGACACGTGCGGCCAGCGGATCAGGCCGGGTTCGCCGTCGAAGCGCGGGAAGAAGTCGAGGAAGATGAACTGCGTGTAGGCCAACAGCATCTTGGCGTTGCCCTTGTCATCGAGTTCATCGAGTTCCATCACCCAGAAGATCGACCGCATAAAGGCGGCATCTGCCTGCTTCTCGATGAACGGGATATTGCGGATACCGCCTTCCTGCGCATCGGTGCTCAGGTCGAGCACGGTGGTACGCTTGACGTTGTCGGGAATACCGATTTTCAGCAGGTTGTTCGGGTTCGCCGGGCTGAAGCCCGGGAAGTCGGTGCCTTCGAGAATCCCCTGGAACGGGCTGGCGGTGAACACGAAGTAGGGGTTCAGGTACGCGTTGTCATCCGAGGCGTTGGCCACGGCATTCTCGATGTCGTCGGAGACGCCGATCGGGAAGCCGCTGAAGAACGGAATCACCGGCGGGCCGTCGAACGATACCGAACGGCCGATGGCGGTGGCCGCGTTGCCGTGCGGAATGGTGGCAAGGCGGGCGACATCGAAGTTGTCTGTCTGCCGGTTGCGCATGTGCAGAAACAGGCCGGGCTCGTGGTGAATCGGCAGGCCGGCTTCACCCTGCAGCCCGCTTTCCGGTAGATCGGCAGCGGCGATCTGATCGATCTTTTGTTGGTAGTCGAGTGCGACGACGAGTTGGTCGGCATTGTCGGCCTGGGGCACCCGTACTATGCCGCGGTTGGGCACCATATCGTCAACGAAATTGAACTTGAGCTCTTCGTTGTACTGGTTCATCAACAGGCGATAGTTGCGCCGTTGGCCTTCCTGCACGAACGGCAGTGCAATCAGGTTCCAGCCGCGGCCATTGAACGGCCCGGTGTTCTTCCAGGTGCCGGGCAGGTTTTTCAGTGGCCCGAGCTCAGGGTCGCCCGATTCGGCGACTTTGATCTTGCGCGCATTACTACGGTAGAACTCGAAATTTTCCGGTTTGGTCAGCATGTTGTCCTCCTCCATGAAGGCTGGTAACGGTCTTGTTGGCTTTGTGCGGTGTTCTCAGCTATTTCGGTGCGGCCAGCTACGGCGACGCCGACGAGCCTCCTTTCCCGGCAAAGACAGGGTTGTTTTCACGGACTATGAGACAACGAGCGGCTGCCCCTCGTACGCCGTGAGGCGTCAGAAACATCACAGCGATAGGTGGTGCACGCCTGGTCGGTGTGCGCTTGCAACGAAGCGAAACCGACCGCCAGGCGACAGCATGCACGTGTTTGAGCAGATTCATCTGGCGGGAGAGTCCAACACCGGGGTCGCACTCGGGCCTAGCCATCTCGGCCGACAGGCCGTTGCGATTCGAATACCGTTTCGTTGCTGCCCGCAAGCGGGAAACAGGGATGACATTCAAAGTCGCGCTAGCACGCACAGTGCGATTGGACGCTTCGCCCGGCATCGTTCCCTCCAGCCTGACAAATGTAGGGTGGCAAACAGTGTTTACAGCATCCTGCTCAACATCGCTGTCTGACCCTTCAAACGTAGACCAAGATTCCCACGCCAACAATGGCGCAAGGGTGGGCGTTTTTCTGACATGCGCGTAGGTGCGTGCTGATCGATGGGCCCGTGACGGTTCGTTGCTGCGCACAAAGTCAGGCACTCACGTCAGTCGTGTTAACGCATGCTAAAAAACTGATGCAGCGCTTCGATGCAGCGAATGCCGGTGACCGCGTCGGCTTTTCGGAATGTTGTTAGACGGCGTATTTGGCGCAGAACATCGTGCCGTTCGCGGCTATAGTATGCGCTCAAAATATCAATCATCAGGGGAGTCGTAGATGAGCATCAGGAAATTTGCGTGTGGAGCAGCACTCTGGCTCGGCTTGTCGGCCACGGCGTTTGCCGGTGTGTTTCACAACTACAGTAGCTTTGTCGTACTTGGCGATAGTCTGTCCGATATGGGCAATCTGCAGGATCTGACAGAGCAACTTACTGCCCTGGGCTTGCCGCCGGGACGACCGATACCGGGCGACGACTACTACGAAGGTCGCTTCAGCAACGGGCCCGTGTATGTCGATTACCTCGCCGACGAGCTTGGTCTGCCGATCGAGCGACTCGCAGCCCCTTATGTGTTCGTGCCTTGGACGCCAAACCCGGTTGCGGGTACCAATTTCGCCTACGGCGGCGCGCGTACCGACAGCCATCGCCTACCGCTGCCGATCGGGCTGAACGGACAGGTCGGCGCCTACCTGGCTGGCACCTCGATGTCTGGCGGCATCGACCCGAATGCATTGCACCTGGTTTGGGCGGGCGCCAACAACATCCAGGACGCGATGGGCTTGCAGAATGACAACCCGCTGGAAGTGCTGGCCGCACTCGCAGACCCGGCGACGGCCAACGCGCTGGTGACGTCGGCGGCGACCGACGTCGTCAATGCGGTGGGCGCGCTCGCGCTGTCGGGTGCCCAGCATATCTTCGTCCCGAACCAGACGAGCTGGTTGAGTGTGCCGGCGACGGTAGAGATGGTGGCGATGCTGGATCCGACGACTGCCACACAGTTTCAGGTGCGCGCCGAAAATCTGGTCGAATTGTTCAACCAGGTACTTGCTGCCGGCCTGAACAATCTGCAGATGGCGCTGCCGACGCTCGATCTGATTCCGTTCGATGTGAACTCGCTGTTTGACGAGTTGGTGGCAAATCCATCGGCGTTCGGCTTCGACGTGGTGGGCACGTCGTGCTACGACGGTCCGGACCTGACGTTTGAAGGCGGCGGTACCGTGTGTGCCGATCCGGACAGCTATGTATTCTGGGATCGCATCCACCCGACGACGGCGGCTCACCTGCTGCTGGCCGAGCGCTATGCCGATGCACTTTGGCAGGTGCCGGTCCCTGGTTCGGTTATTCTGCTGGCGACAGGTGTCGTGCTGTTGCGAAAGAAGCTTTTGCGCAGTGAACAGCCGGCGCTGTCACCGCTGGTCGCATGACCTGACTGAAGCACGCCAACGCGTGCAAAAAAGAACGCCCGGCCAAGTGCCGGGCGTTGCGCGTCTGACTTCCAGAGAGCGTTCTACCGATGCCTCCGTGCATCGACGCTGGGGGCATTCTAGCGCACGAACGCGCCGTGCTGCCACCGTACAATCCCGCCTGCCTGACCAACCACGGTGCTCCATTCGCCGGGACAACGCGCAGTAACCGCGCGACCGCTTTGCTGTGCGCTGATTCGCAACAAATTGCGACGCAACAATACGAAACAAAAGCACCCAACTCGGTAACCCCTGGCGCCGCCTGCCGTGTCGATAATGTCATCAGGAAGGAAGTTGATTCACCTGAGAACGCATCAGCGAAATGGTGAAAGGAGGTCGCAAATGAACACGCGCAAATGGACAACATGGGCAATCGCAGCTGCCTTTGCGGCAGCAACAGGTTTGGCCGTCGCCGCCGGAGGTGGTGGCGGTGGTGGGGCCGGCGGAGGAGGTGCCGGTGCCGGCGCTGGAGGCTCCGGTTCGGATAGCGGAATGAGCTACGGACCCGGACCGAGCAACCAAGGTGCCGTTACGTCAGGCAAAGGCCTGCAAACGCAGGATCAACTGCGCACCCGTACCAAAGACATGACGCATGATCCTATCCGTGATCGCGATCGCGATCGCGACCGTGATATGGATCAAGACCAGATTGGCAAATAGGAGGTTGTTTGATTCGCAGTTTTCATGGCGGAATGCAACACCGCAAGTATTGCGGCCGGGTGTGCAAGGTGCGCACTCGGCGGCTTTTTGGTGGCGCCAAGTACGTGACTGTGAAAGAGCAACCGTTGAGTGGAGGGAACGGAAGATGTTAACCAAAGCTTTAGTTGGTCTGTTGATGGCCGGTGCGTTCCTGGCGAGCGGAGCGATGGCCGAATCGCCCGTGGTTGGCGACCGAGCCCATGCGGCGTTGCTGTACGTGCTGGAAAACAATGCACAGTTTGCTTCGTCGCACGGTTCTGACTATTACGCGAGGTTCACCGACAAGCAAGAGCCGCTGGTTACGATGGTGTCGTGTTCGGACTCGCGCGTTCACCTGCATGCCGTCGATCCGACGCCGGACAACGATGTGTTTGTGATCAGAAACATCGGCAACCAGTTTGCCACTGCACAGGGTTCCGTCGAATACGGTGTGCACCATCTGCATACGCCGTTGTTGATGTTCGTCGGTCATTCTGCTTGCGGCGCGGTGACCGCCGCAGTCAGCGACTATTCGGGTGAATCGCCGGCGATCAAACGCGAACTGGACACTATCGATGTCGCCAAAGGCGCTGAGGTCAAGCGTGAAATCGTCGCCAACGTGAATCACCAGGTTGCGGCGGCGTTGCAGCGATTCGAGCAAGAGGTTGCTGCGGGTACGCTGGCGGTGGTGGGCGTCATTTATGATTTTCGCAATGACTATGAAATGGGACAGGGGCAGCTCATTGTCGTGAATATCAACGGTGAAACGGATCCTGAGATCTTGCGAAAGTCGGGGATGCTGCAGGGTGCAGGCGCCGCCAAGATCTTGGATGCGTCGCGACTGTCCGATTGACCCGGCTACGCCACGATGCCCAACAGTGCCCTGAGCACACCGGTGAGACTTTCCCCTGCAATCAGCCCCGAGGCGACGGCGATCAGGAAGCGCTGCGCGAGGGTGGGTTGGTAACGCTCGAGCAGTTTCGCAATCAGGCTGCCGAAAAACATAGTGAAGGCAATCGAGGCGGGAATGACCATGGCCAGGCCGAGTGCCGGCATATTCGGTAACCAGCGTGGCGAATGACGGTGTTGCAACCAGGCGCCGAATGCACCGGCTACGCCGCCAGTTGCGGCCGCGTACAAGGCGCTGGATGGGAGCGCGCCGAAGCCGTTGCTGAGGGTTTCTGCGACTACCTTCCAGGTCGCCACCGCCGGCGCGGGCCATGCCTCTGAGATCAGCATACTGGTCGGATCGGGTATCAATTGCAGATACACAAAACTGCCGACGACACTTCCGGTCACGATCCCGAAAAACTGCGCCACGATCTGAGGTCGGGGCGCAGCACCGATCATCTGGCCGACTTTTAGATCGTTCAACAGGTCGGCACTTTGCCCGGCCGCGCCGCCAGCCACGTTGGCGCCGATCAGGTTCGCGGTAGTTTCGGTTGGCGCCATGGCCCCGGTGCTGAGCTGCGACACCTTGCCGATGGCGCCGATAGGCGGAATGCCGGTTTCACCGACCACGCGCGAAGCAACCATCGCGAGCAGGAACGCGATCGGCACGGCCAGGGCGGCGATCAGCCAGTGAATGTCGAAGATCACGACCTGGAGGACCACAACCACGGCGCCGGCGATTACCAACCCGAACAGCCGCAATGCGCCGGCGCCATCGTTTTCATAAGGCTGATCGCTGGGCTCGGGGTGTTTCTTGTCGATGGCTTGCAGGGCAAACCGGGTCAAGGCGGACCCGACCATCAACGCGACACCTGGCCACAGCAACCACTCGATCATGTCGGCAAACCAGCTTGCGTCGAGGTCGGCATCACCGGCGGCAATAAAACCCTGGTTCACGCCGATCGGTCCGAGCACGCCCCAGGCAATGACGGCGCCCAACA
Source organism: Thiosocius teredinicola (assembly GCF_002009425.1). Taxonomy (NCBI): domain Bacteria; kingdom Pseudomonadati; phylum Pseudomonadota; class Gammaproteobacteria; order Chromatiales; family Sedimenticolaceae; genus Thiosocius; species Thiosocius teredinicola. The sequence continues at coordinate 2,549,410 of NZ_CP019936.1, read as the reverse complement.
ACAGTGAAACGCCTGCGCGAAAGCCGATGATGGCGCCGAACCCGGCCAGCATCAGCGAGGGATCGAAGGTAAATGTCAGGTTCTTCGCACTGATGCCGGCATAGCCTGACAACTTGCCGCTGGCCGGCAGGATGAAGCCGAAACTGGGTCGAGGCAGCGGGAACAGTCCGGTATCCAGCCATTTCAGCCCGCCGGCGATAACGGTTGCGCTCAACAACACCCGTAGTTTCAGGGCGGCCTCATGGCCCTTGGCAAAGATTTCGATCAGGGTCTCGGCGGTCGCTCGGCCGGTCGGAAACGGTAGGCCGGAGCGGAATATCAATGATGCGCGCAGATACCAAGCGACCCAGATGCCGAGAAAACTGACAGCAAACACCCAGGGTATCAATTGACCCGCGGGTAGGTTGTGACCCGACATCATGGCCAGTGCAGGAATGGGAGCGACCAGTCCGCCGGAGATGATATTGGCCGACGACGAGGCCGTTGTTTGCGCGATGTTGCCTTCGCCGGCATCCAGCGAGCGCGCCAAGCGGAAGCGCGACAGCAAGCCCCAGAACCCGGCCACCAGCAACAGACCGATGATCGACACGTTGAACGACCAACCGATCTTCAAACCTGAATAGACGTTGCAGGGAGTCAGCACGGCGCCGATAAGTATTCCGCTGATCAGCGCGCGGAGGGTGAGAGATCTACCGATATGCACAGGGGAGATTGAAACGCTTGTCTTCGCTGCGACCTTAACACCCTGCGCAACAGAATGCCGCCGGCAGCTCTAAAGGCTGATTCGAACGCCAGTGTCGATCCGGGCGATATTGGTGTGGACTGCGTCCCTCTTTGGCGGATTGATCGTTGTTGTGTGACGGTTATTGCCCGATAGCGAGAACGGGCTATCAAAATTGCGCATCGCCTGCCAATTTCGGTTACCTCGCTTGTTAGGATTTTCCCTAAGACCGTAGCCTGCAGTAACGGTGGGTAGCTTGGAAACATCCAATACAGGCAAAACGAGGGATTCGTGTGGCGCACGTAGCTGAGACAACGGCCTTCAGGCCCGACATTCAAGGTCTGCGCGCCGTCGCGGTGATGCTCGTGGTGGTTTACCACAGCGGGTTGGGCGTATTGTCGGGCGGATACATCGGCGTCGACGTGTTCTTCGTGATCTCCGGCTACCTGATCACCGGGCTGTTGTGTCGTGAGTTGGACCGATCAAATCGCGTCGACCTCAAGGCATTCTATGCGCGACGGATCAGGCGTCTGCTACCGGCGGCCTCGCTGGTGGTGGTGGCGACGGTACTGATCGCATGGAATCTGTATGGGCCGCTGGAGTTCAAGACGTTCTCAGCATCCGCCATCGCGACGGCTCTGTACGTCAGCAACGGCTGGTTCGCCCATGAGTCGACGGATTATCTGGCCGAGGGCACCGACGCCAATCCGTTGCTGCACACCTGGTCGTTGTCGGTCGAAGAACAGTTCTACCTGATCTGGCCATTGTTGTTCGTGCTGGCGGCACGGTCGCCGGCAGGCGCAGAACGCACTCAGCGTCTGTGGTTGCTGATGGTGTCGTTGTTCGTCGTCTCTTTCGTGAGTGCGATCTGGTTGACTGCCCACAATCAGCCTTGGGCCTTTTTTGGTTCGCCGACACGCGCCTGGGAGTTTGCCGCCGGCGGCATGATCGCCATGTGGCCGGTCCGCAGACAGTTCGCGCCACGCGTGGCGGCGATTGCAGGAGGGCTCGGCCTGTTGCTGATCGCCGTGGCGAGCGTGCAATACGACAAGAATACGGTGTTCCCCGGCTGGGCGGCGGTAATGCCGGTTGTCGGTGCTGTGTTGGTCATCGCCGCTGCGCACCATGCACAGCCGGTCGGTGTCAGCCGCCTGCTGGCAGCCAGGCCGATGCGATACATCGGGGATATCTCGTACTCGCTCTATCTGTGGCATTGGCCGGTGTTCGTCTTCATGGCGTTTGCCGTCGATCAGGTTGGACCGATGCATAGCCTGTTCGGCATCCTGCTGTCTATCGGCCTGGCCGCCTTGACCTATGTACTGGTTGAGAATCCGTTCCGTTTCGGGCATGCCACGTTGCGACGTGCCGGGGTATCACTGGCTTTCGGTGTACTGGTATCGGTTTCCACGACCAGTCTTGCGTATACCTTTCGCTACATCGCGAACGACGCGCTGCAGGACGATCCGCAGCGGCGATACCTGAGCGCGGTTGAAGACGTACCTAAGGTGTATGCCAATGGCTGTCATGCCGATTTTGCGCAGGTGGAGACGCCTGAATGTGTATTTGGAGACGCCGACGCGGATTTCACTGTCGTGTTGTTCGGCGATTCGCACGCCGCGCAGTGGTTCCCGGCGCTCGAGAGCCTGGCGAAGAAAAACCGGTGGCGACTCGTGTCACTCACCAAGTCGGCCTGTCCATCTTTTCTTTTCGAGCCTTACAGCGGGTCGCCCAACGCTACCTACGAAGAGTGTACTGCTTGGCGTGAGCAGTCGTTTGACCGTATCGGCCGCATTCATCCCGACGTTACGATAATCGCCAGTTCAAGCAGATACGAGATCAAGGGCGCTGAAACTGCTGCGCAGGAAGGCAGGTTGATGGCCGAGGGTATTGAAAAGTCATTGGCACGGCTGAACGGCACAACCGGGCAGATCATCGTCATGCGCGATACGCCGGAACTGGATTTCAATGCGCCGACATGTCTTTCGATGGCAAACTGGAAAGACCGCGACGCCGACCAAAGCTGCGCATTGAACCCGCCGGATCAAATTGAAGATTTCATACGTCAGGTGGACAAGCGCACGATCGAGAAACACGATGACATCCACCTGATCGATATGACGGAGGCGATTTGTCCGTCGGGTGAAGCCTGCGTCGTCGATGATGGCGGCTTCGTGATGTACCGCGATCGAAGTCACCTGACGGCCAGTTTCAGTCGCAAACTGGCGGATGACTTGGGCGACAGGCTGTCTGCCGTACTGCCGCCTGAGATGATCGAGTAGGCACCCGAGCGAAACGAATTACTACGACGATTTCGAACCAGCTTCGTCTGCACCTTTCTCAATCAAACCAATCACGCCCGAGCATTCCCACCACGGATTGAAGGGCGACTTGGGTCTTTACGGTTGGCGCTTTCGGATCAAGGGGTATTCGGCGACAATTGCGCGTTCAGATCACTGTCGCGCGACATATTGCTGCGCTGGGCCCCGGTGGATCGTTCTGATGGGGCGTGGCCCTCGTATCAGACGGAAAATTTCAATCAAGGTGCCGCGAAAACTTCGTCGCGAACCCAGAGGGTGAGAAACTTCACGATGCACAAACTCGGCGTTTACGCATTGATTATCGGTGCGATTTTGACGGTTGTCGGGCTGGTCGTTGGCTTCAGCTATATGTTTGCCGGCAACGATCAGATGACCAAGATATTTCTTGCGGCCGTTCCGCTGGGGTTTGTGATTGGCTTCGCCGGGGTCGTGATGACGCTGTTCAGCGACCCGGAATCTAGTGATTCGCCGTGAGTTGCTCTACAGCGTGAGGTGGTGAGGGCGGCGTCGATTCCGGCATGCTCCACACCACCAGTGCAACGGCGCCGAAAAGCGCAACCAGCTTGATCCCTTCGCGCATCATATTGGCGAGTTTCATAAGCGCAATTCCTTGGTGATCACGATAAGTGGACGGCAGTCTGCCCAATGTGTCTGACAAGCATATGTCAGTAAGCGCACAATTTTTTGGACGGTCGTCGCGAAACGGGAATTAGGTGCATCTCAATATTTCTGGACGGCTTGAATCACATCGGCGAGACCGAGCAGATCAAGAATTAAATCGCACGTAATGGCCAGTGTTTGCAGAGACTTGTCGCGAACAGCCGTGCGACATCGGCTGCCGAACAATCGCTCACGAGTCGTCGGAGGTGATCTTAGCTTCGAGGCTCTGCGGGCCTGGGTTCGCCGGTGTCGAGGTCGCGGTTGACCGAGGTGGCGCTTTGTTCAATTTTCACGGCGCGCACGATGATGCCGAGGCGAGGGTGGTCCAGGTAGTGCAGCTCGCCGGTGCGCAGGCGGCGATGTTGCGTGACCCGGTAGGTGCGGGATGAAAAAGCGTCGCGCAACACAAGGTCTGTATCGAGATGCAGATCGCGCCCCTCGGTGACGCGGACCAGGCCGTTAAGACGGGTTCCTTCGACGGTGTACCAATCATGACTATTGCGTCCGCGCGGATCCTGATACCAGGAAACGTGATCGAGTATGACCATGCCTTTCTGGCGCAAGGTATAGGCGACCGGTTCGAGGGATTGCGGGCCGGCTTTGAGGTCCGCGATGTTGCCTACCGCCTTGCCCTGATCGGGTTCGGTCGTGTTGACCGGCCAGTAGGCGTTATCTCCACCGCCGGGACGTTCGAAAACCACCATCTCGATGTTGTAGCTGGCGGCAATTGTCGCACCCGTGGCGGCGAACAGAACAATAAATAAGCTAAAACGCCTTACGGCGTGGGCGATCGTTTTCATAGCCAGCAACTTCACTGTATCCCGAGCAATTGGTCAAGCAGGCCCTTCACGGCCTGCACACGTTCAGCAGGGTCCGCCAGGTCGGCGGTGAACCTGAGCTTGTCGGCGCCGTCCAGCTTGAACGTTTTCGGTTGGGTTTGGATCAGGGTGATCAGCTGCATCGGATCGAATTTGGGTTCGGCGTCGAAATGGAACTTGCCGCCGTTGGGTCCTGCCTCGATCTTTTTGACGCCGTAAGGCTGCGCATGCAGCTTGAGTTCGGTGACGTCGAACAGGTTTTTCGCCTGGTCAGGCAGCAGGCCAAAGCGGTCGATCATCTCGACCTTGAGTTCGCGCAGTTCTTCAACCGATTCGGCGGAGGCGATCCGTTTGTATTGGATCAGGCGAATGTGCACGTCGGGCAGATAGTCGTCGGGCAGCAACGCCGGGATGTGCAGATCGACCTCGGTGCCATGGTCGAGTGGACGGTCGAGCTCTGGCTGGCGGCCTGCGCGAATCGCCTGCACCGCGCGCTCGAGCATCTCGGTGTAGAGGTTGAACCCGATCTCGTGGATCTGGCCGCTCTGCTCATCGCCCAGCAGTTCGCCGGCGCCGCGAATCTCCAGATCGTGTGTTGCCAAGGTAAAGCCGGCGCCCAGTTCTTCGAGCGACTCGATCGCCTCGAGACGCTTGCGCGCATCCGGCGTCATCGCCTTGGGCGGCGGCGCCAGCAGGTAGGCGTAGGCGCGGTGGTGCGAACGACCGACCCGGCCGCGCAGTTGATGTAACTGCGCCAATCCGAGCTTGTCGGCGCGATCGATGATGATGGTGTTGGCGGTCGGCACGTCGATGCCGCTTTCGACGATGGTCGTACACACCAGTATGTTGAAACGCTGGTGATAGAAGTCGCGCATGATGCGTTCAAGCTCGCGTTCACGCATCTGGCCGTGCGCGAACTCCACGCGTGCGCCGGGCACAAGGTCGGCGACCTTGAGCGCGGTCTTTTCGATCGTCGAGACCTCGTTATGCAGTAGGTACACTTGGCCGCCGCGATTGATCTCGCGCTGACAGGCCTCGCGCACCAGGGCGTCGTTCCATTGGCTGACGAAGGTCTTGATTGGATGGCGCGCGGCCGGCGGCGTGGCGATGATCGACAGGTCGCGCAGGCCCGACATGGCCATGTTCAAGGTACGTGGAATCGGCGTGGCGGTCAGGGTAAGGATGTCGACCTCGGCGCGCAGCGCTTTCAGCCGCTCTTTATGCCGGACCCCGAAGCGGTGTTCCTCGTCGATGATGGCCAGCCCCAGGTCTTTGAACTTGACCCCTTCACCGAGCAGCTTGTGGGTGCCGACAACGATGTCGATGCGCCCCTCGGCAAGCCCCTTGAGCACCTGGTTGGTTTCCTTGGCCGAACGAAAACGCGACAGGCTCTCCACCTTGACCGGCCAGTCGGCGAAGCGGTCGGAGAAGTTTTGATAGTGCTGCTGCGCGAGCAGGGTGGTGGGCACCAGCACCGCCACCTGCTTGCCGGCATTGGCGGCGATAAAGGCAGCGCGCATCGCCACTTCGGTCTTGCCGAAACCGACATCGCCGCAGACGACGCGGTCCATCGGTTTCGATGACGTCATATCGGCGACGATGGCGCGAATTGCCTCATCCTGGTCCGGGGTCTCTTCAAACTCGAAGTCGGCCGCGAACTTGCGGTAATCGTCTTCCGGTGCGGCGAGGGCCGTGCCCTGGCGCGCTTCGCGCCGCGCATAGATATCGAGCAGTTCGGCGGCGACGTCGCGCACCTTTTCGGCGGCCCGCTTGCGTGCCTTCTCCCATTGATCGCTGCCCAGACGATGCAGGGGCGCGCTCTCCGGCGATGCGCCGGTGTAGCGGCTGATCAGGTTGAGCGACGCGACCGGTACATACAGCTTGTCGCCGCGGGCGTATTCCAGCGTCAGGAATTCATCGGTATTGCCACCCGCCTTGATCGTCTGCAGTCCGAGAAACCGGCCGACACCGTGTTCTTCGTGGACTACCGGTGCACCGATGGTCAGTTCCGCGAGGTTGCGGACGATCTGGTCGGCATCCTGGCCTTTGCGCCGACGCCGCTGCTTGACGCGTTCGCCGAGCAGCAGCGCCTCGGGGATGACCAGGGCACCGACATCGGTCAGCCACAGGCCGGATTCGATCCCCGCGACCGTGATGCATGGCGATGTGTCGTCGCCGACGAAGGCATGCCAGCTTTCCTGATAGGTCGGCTTGATGCCGTACCCGCGCAACGTCTCCAGCAGTGCCTCGCGCCGACCGGCCGTCTCCGCGACGAACAGCACCCGCGCATCCGCGGCGGTGAGGACTTGTTGCAAGGCGCCGGCCGGATTGGCCGCCTTGGCCTGAATGCCGACCGGCGGCACCGGCTTGGTCGGCAGATCGTGGCAGGGTCCGTCGAGGTTGTCGCAATCGGCGCTGCCCGCCTGGTAAACGATGCGTGCCCGCTGATCGATCCGTTCCTGCAGCGCGTCGGGCGGCACAAACAGCGTGTCGGGCGTCAACAAGGGGCGCTCGATGTCATAGCGGCGTTGTTCGTAACGCTCGCCCACGCCGGTGAAGAAGTGGTCGGCGTCGTCCGTCAGGCGGTGTTCGAAGACGACCGTGGTCGACGCCGGCAGGTAGTCGAACAGCGTCGCCGTGGTTTCGAAGAACAACGGCAGGTAGTACTCGATGCCGCCCGGAAACTGGCCTTCGCTGACGCCGCGATAGATCAGGCTGCGTTGCGGATCGCCCTCGATGCGCTCGCGATAGGCGGCACGAAAGCGGGTGATCGCCGCCTCGTCGACCGGAAACTCGCGCGCCGGCAACAATGATATGCGTTCGATCTTTTCGCTGGTGCGCTGGGTTTCCGGGTCGAAGATCCGGATCGAGTCGATCTCGCGGTCGAACAGGTCGATGCGGTAAGGCTGGTCGCTGCCCATCGGGAACAGGTCGAGCAGGGAACCGCGCACGGCGAATTCACCGTGCGACATCACCTGCGAGACACATTGGTAGCCTGCCTGTTCGAGGCGCAGACGAAAGGCGTCGAGATCGAGTTCATCGCCGACGTCCAGCAGCAGACTGTTGGCGTCCAGGTATTCGGCGGGCAGCAGGCGCTGCATCAACGTGGCGACCGGTACCACCACGACGCCGCGCTTGAGGCTGCGCAGACGATGCAGCGTCAGCAGCCGCTGCGAAATCAGCTCCGGCAGCGGCGAGAATACATCGTAGGGCAGTGTCTCCCAATCGGGAAATCCCAGCACCTCGATGGTGTCGTCGTCGAGGAAGAAACAGACCTCTTCCATGAGCCGGGTGGCGGCCTGCACGTCGCGGGTGATCACCAGAAGCGGCGCGTCGGCCCTTCCGACCGCCTGGGCGATCGCATAGCCAACGGCGGCGCCGGTGCAGCGGCCCCAATGAGTCAACGGCGATTTACTTGTAGGGAGGGGAGGTACTGCTACGCTCACTGAATCAGATCGGTCGGAATGATCCGCGCATTTTCGCATAAGCCCGACGCGCTCGCCCCATCGAAATGCCGATGATTCTCACCGCGAGCTTGACTTCTGATTGTGGACATACATACTGGTCGGTATGTTCAGCCCCTCGGCATGGCGATGATTCCTTCAGCGAAACCGGGCGAAGACAAAAACCCGCTCGAGACGCGGCGCTTGCTGCTCGAAGCGGCTGCGCGCGAGATCCACATGCACGGCTTTCAGGCCGCGAGTCTGTCGCGCATCCTGTCTGAAACCGGTGTGACCAAGGGTGCGCTCTACTATCATTTCCCCAGCAAACTCGACCTGGGATACGCCGTCGTCGACGAATATTTCGGGCCTACCTTGCACCACGCGTGGATCGATCCCCTGCAGCAGCCCGATACCGACCCCGTTCAAGCCTTGATCGAGGTGATCCGCAAGACCGGCAACCGGATGACGATCGCCGAATTGTCGTTGGGCTGCCCGGTCAACAATCTTGCCCTGGAGATGTCGCCGGTCGATGCAGGATTTCGTGAACGCCTCGAGCAGCTGTTGGACGAATGGCGGGCCGCGATTGCGGCGGCGCTCGAACGCGGCCGCGATTTCGGCAGCGTATCCCCCGCGGTCGACGTGAATTCGGTGGCGGCGTTCATCGTCGCGTCACTCGAAGGCTGTGTCGGCATGGCGAAGAATGCGCAGAGTCGAAAACTGTTGGTGGCCTGCGGTAAAGGCCTGATCGACTACCTGCAATCGTTGCGCAGCCGCGGCTGAACAAAGGAAGGAAGCCAGTACCCATGAACGAAGCCTTTTTCGCCGCCTTGCTGCGTTATCGCTGGTGGGTTGTGCTTGCGACGCTTGTCGTGGTCGCCGTGATCGGTTCCGGCATTCGCCTGATCTCGTTCAGCAACGACTACCGGATGTTCTTCAGTCCGGAGAATCCACAACTCCAGGCGTTCGAGTCACTGCAGGATACCTACACCAAGAACGACAATGTGTTGTTCGTGATCGCGCCGAAAAACGGCCAGGTGTTTACGCGCGAGACACTGGCCACGGTCGAATGGCTGACCAAGCAAGCCTGGCAGATACCGTATTCCATCCGCGTCGACTCCATCAGTAATTTCCAACACACCAGCGCGGAAGGTGACGACCTGCTGGTGCGCGACCTGGTTGCGGATGCGCCGCAACTCGGCGACGCCGACCTCGAGCAAGCACGGGATGTTGCGGTCAACGAGCCGTTGCTTGTCAACCGCCTGATATCGCCCGACGCGCGCGTGACCGGCATAAACGTAACGATCCAGTTGCAGGAAAAGAAACTAACAGAAGTGCCCGACGTGGCCGCCTTTGCCCGCAATCTGGTCGCCCAGGCCGAAGCACGTGATCCGAATATCGATGTGCATCTGACCGGCATGGTGATCATGAACAACGCCTTTCCCGAGGCGTCGCAGAAGGATATGAAGACCCTCTATCCGCTGATGTTCGCGTTCATCCTGGTGCTGTTGGCCTTGATGTTGAAGTCGACCTCGGCGACCGTGGCGACGATGCTGGTGATCGTCACGACGATCATCTGCACGATGGGTCTGACCGGCTGGATGGGCATCCAGATGAGCCCACCGACAACCAGCGTGCCGGTCATCGTCATGACCCTGGCAGTGGCCGATTGCGTACATATCCTGGTGATCTTCCTGCATGGCATGCGCCGCGGTCTCGGCAAGCAGGCGGCCATGATCGAAAGTCTGCGGATCAACCTTACGCCGGTGTTCCTGACGTCGCTCACCACGGCCATCGGTTTCTTGAGCCTGAACTTCAGCGACGCCCCGCCGTTTCGCGATCTGGGCAATATGTCGGCCATGGGGGTCATGGCGGCGTTCTTCCTGTCGATCTGGTTCCTGCCGGCACTGATGATGATACTGCCACTGCGCGTCAAGCCGGTGCCGGAGGAGCACGACGGTGGCATGGAACGATTTGCCGAATTCGTCATTCGCAATCGCAACCGCCTGTTCTGGGTGATGGCGATACTGATCGTCGGATTGGTGTCGCAGTTGCCGCGCAATCAGCTCAACGACATCTTCGTCGAATACTTTGATGATGAAGTGCCGTTTCGTGCAGACACCGAGTTCGCCACTGAGAATCTCACCGGCATCTACCTGATCGAGTATTCGCTGCCTGCCGGCGCAGACAAGAAGATATCGGATCCGGAGTACCTGCAGCAGGTCGAGGCGTTCGCCGATTGGTATCGGCAGCAGCCGGGCGTGCTGCACGTCAACGTGCTCACCGACATCATGAAGCGCCTCAACAAGAACATGCACGGCGATGATGCGGATTGGTACCGCTTGCCCGACGACAACGAACTGGCCGCGCAGTACCTGCTGCTGTACGAGTTTTCGCTGCCGTTCGGGCTCGACCTGAACAACCAGATCAACGTCGCCAAGACCGCGACGCGGATGACGGTCACGCTCGATACCATCTCCACCGAGTCCATGCTGGCGATGGAGGCGCGTGCCAAGCAATGGTTGCAAAACAACACGCCCGATCACATGCACGTCGATGGGGCCAGCTCGGCGATCATGTTCGCCCACATCGGGCATCGCAACGTGCGCTCGATGCTCAAGGGCACCACGATCGCCCTGCTGCTGATCTCTGCAATTCTGCTGGTGGCGCTGCGTTCCTTGCGTATCGGTCTGCTCAGTGTGATCCCGAACCTGGTGCCGATCGGCATGGCTTTGGGGTTATGGGGCATGTTGGTCGGGCAGGTGGGGCTGGCGCTGTCGGTTGTCGCCGGCGTGACCATCGGTATCGTGGTCGACGACACGGTACATTTTCTCAGCAAGTATGTGCGCGCCCAACGTGAGCGTGGCTTGTCGCCGGAGGATGCGGTGCGCTACGCATTTTCGACGGTCGGCACGGCCTTGTGGGTGACCTCGCTGGTATTGGTGGTGGGCTTCGGTATCCTGGCGCTGTCGGCGTTTGAGCTCAACGCGGGGATGGGTCTGTTGACCGCCATCACCATCGGCCTGGCGCTGTTGGCCGACTTCCTGTTCCTGCCACCGTTATTGATGAAATTTGGAGGTATCGCACATGAAGGTGCGCCCGCTGTTGCTCGCACTTAGCCTGACCACGGCGCTGGCGTTGCCGGCGCTGGCCGACGAGGCCGCCGACAAGGGCCTGGAAATCGCACAGGAGGCCGACCGGCGCGACACCGGCTACCATGATTTCAAGGCTGAGTTGACGATGTTGTTGCGCAACAAGCAGGGCGAGGAAAGCTTGCGGCACATGCGCACGAACTCGCTTGAGGTCGACGACGACGGCGACAAGACGATGATCATCTTCGACCAACCGCGCGACGTGCAGGGTACGGCGCTGTTGACGTTCTCGCACAAGGTCGAGCCCGACGATCAGTGGCTCTACCTGCCGGCGCTCAAGCGCGTTAAGCGAATCTCGTCGCGCAACAAGTCGGGGCCGTTCATGGGTAGCGAGTTTGCGTACGAAGACCTGGCGTCGCAGGAGGTGGAGAAATACACCTATCGCTTCATCAAGGACGACGAGCTCGACGGCGAAGCCATGTTCCTGCTCGAACGCGATCCGGTCGACGAGAATTCGGGCTACACGCGCCAGTTGGTATGGATCGACAAGGCGGAGTACCGGCCGATGAAGATCGAGTTCTACGACCGCAAGAACAGCCTGTTGAAGACCCTGATGTTCAAAGGCTATCAACAATATCTCGACCAGTACTGGCGGGCCCGCGAGATGTTCATGGAGAACCACCAGACCGGCAAGAGCACTTTGCTGACGTGGAAGCAGTACGATTTTCGTGTCGGCCTGGAAGATTCCGATTTCACGACAAACAGCCTGAAGCGCGCCAAGTAGCCATGCGGTGGATGAGGGTGCTGGTGGCGGTACTCGCCTGTGGCATGGCGCCGGCCTATGCCGATGTGAGAGGCGAGGTGGCGCTCGAAGGCAGGCTGTTTACCCAATCGCCGCTCGATGATCGCCAGCAGGAAGGCAATCTCTCGCTCAGCGGCGAGGTTGAGTACTACACCACCTGGGATGATGGGCGCCAGAGCTTCACCTTCAAGCCATTCGGCCGACTCGACCAGCACGATGACGAACGCACACACATCGATCTGCGCGAAGCGGTGTGGATCTTCCATGACGACGGTTTCGAGTTTCGAGCGGGCGTCAACAAGGTGTTCTGGGGCGTGACCGAGGTCTATCACCTGGTCGATATCATCAACCAGACGGACGTCCTCGAAAACCCGGACGGCGAACAGAAGCTCGGTCAGCCGATGCTCAAGGTATCACTGGAGCGTGACTGGGGAACGCTGGACGTGTTTTTCATGCCGCTGTTTCGTGAACGCCGCTATCCATCGGTGGATGGCCGGCCACGCACCCAACCACGCATTGAGCATGACCTGACCGAGTACGAAAACGATCGCGAAGAATACTACCCCGACGTTGCGGTGCGTTGGTCACGCTACCTCGGCGACTGGGATGTGGGCGTCGCCTATTTTCACGGCACCGGACGTGAACCCACCTTGGTTCCCGGTATCGACGACGGTGAGCTGGTGCTGATTCCGCGCTATGAGATCATCCATCAAGCAAGCATCGATCTGCAGGGCGCCGTCGGCGACTGGCTGTGGAAGTTCGAGGCATTGCACCGCAAGGGGCAGGGGCCATCGTTCTCTGCATTTACCGGCGGATTTGAATACACCTTCTACGGCCTGTGGGAAGGCGCCAGCGACCTGGGCGTATTGGCCGAGGTGATGTGGGACGAACGCGGCGACGAGGCGACCACACCGTTCAACCGGGATTTGTTTCTCGGTCTGCGCTGGGTCGCCAACGATGTCGACGGCACCGAAGTGCTGACCGGTGTGGTCAGCGACTGGAACAACGGCTCACGCTTCTTCAACCTCGAAGCGAGCCGCCGGTTCGGCAACGATTGGAAACTCGGTGTACAGGCACGCCTGTGGAGCCACGTCGATGCAGAAGACCCGACCTACAGCCTGCGCCAGGACGACTACGTCGAGGTCAAGCTCACCCGCTATTTCTGACCGGCCGTCCTCGGCGATTCAGCGAATCTCGTCGGTGGTGTAGCGCTTTTCGTGCATCTGCGGAATGACCAGCCCGTAACCGCGCTGCTGCCAATAGGCGACCTCGACCATCGCAGACGGCACAATGTCGACGAAGTCGTAGAAGGTTTCGGCATCGTAGTCGTAGTCGTTCGCGGCGATCCCGCAGACGCGGAACTTCACCCCCAGACTTGCGTAATAGCGCATGCGTTCTACGCTATCCCGGTACTTTTCGTAATTGTGTTTGGCCAGCGTCACGATCTCGGTGCCGTGAATGACCACGACAATGTCGAGGAACTCGGGCGCGAGGTCGTAAGGCTCTTCGAGCAGTGGATTCATATAAGACCGAATCCAATGCAAGCCGTTGCTGATATGCCGTGGATCGGCAAAGAAGAAATCGAAGACGACCTTGGGGTCGCCATATTCGGGAAAGACCGGTTGTGCGCTATCGACGGACATCGGTGACAACAGCAACAAGCCGGCAAACGCATACGACCTGGTCATGGTGCGGTCTCTTTTGATTTGCGCCTGCCATCAAGTGTAGTCGCCTCGTTGACAGGTGTATGGTTATCGACAGAATAGGGACCAGAACACTGGGAGCGCTTGATTGAGCCATCACCGCGACAATACGCCGAGTTGCCAGCAGATAATCGACAGCTTTGCCGATCCCTACCTGCTGGTTGGCACCGACTACCGGATCGTGGCGGCCAATCGCGCGTTCGTCGAAACCTACGATACGCAGGCGCAAGGCGTCGTCGGCCGTGATTGCCGTGCGGTGTCGTGTCGTCTCGAGACGTCGAGCGATGGCGATGCCGGTCCCTGTATTGTTGAGCACGTGCTGCGCAGCGGCGAACGGATGCGGGCAATCGAGCAACACCAGCCGGGTGACGGCGAGGTATTGCGGGTCCAGGTGACGACCAGTCCGATCTTTGATGACGATGGCGAACTGCAGTACGTCGCGCAGATGTTCACTGCGCTGGGTGAAGCGAACGATACCGAACTGCTGGTGGGCAAATCGCGCGCCATTGCCGAATTGCGCGCACAGCTGGAGCGGGTTGCAGCGACACCGACCACGGTTCTGTTGCTCGGTGAGAGCGGCAGCGGCAAAGACTGCACGGCACAGTATCTTCATCAGGCCTCGAACCGTTGTTGCGGGCCTTTTTTGACCGTCGATTGCGCCACGCTGAGTCCTGAAAAGACAGAAGCGGAGCTGTTCGGCAATCAGCACGATGGTTCATTGGGATTCTTCGGTCAGGCCGACGGTGGCACCCTGTTCATCGATGAGATCGGCGAGCTGCCGATTACGCTGCAGAACCGATTGCTGGGTGTGTTGGAGCGTGGCGAGATCAAGCCGGTCGGCAGCGACAGCTACCGCTCGGTCGATGTGCGCGTGGTGGTCGCCAGCAATCGCGATCCGGGTGATCTGGTGGGCGAAGGCAAGCTGCGTAAAGACTTGTACTATCGTTTGACGGCGTTTCCAGTGCGTATTCCCGCCTTGCGACACCATATCGAGGACGTGCCGCTGCTCGCCGAGTTCTTCCTGCGTCAACTCGATTCCGGCGTGCAGCAGTTGCCGTTGTCTGCCGAGGTCGTTGCGCACCTGATGGGTTACGACTATCCGGGCAACGTGCGCGAGCTGCGCAACGTGATAGAGCGCGCGATCATTTATGCTGCTGGCGAGCCGCTCGGCACGCAACACCTGGTGTTCGACCGTGACCTGTTCGGCACGAGCGATGTCGAACCGCCGCAAGAGACGACGCCGTCCGATGATCGCCTGCTGATGCGACGCGGTTACCGCCCGGGTAAGGCCGAGATGGTCGCCGTGTTGCGCGAATGTCGCGGCCACCGTGCCAAAGCCGCGCAGCGCCTGGGCATGAGTGAGCGAACGCTGTATCGCTACCTGAAAACGCTGCGCGAAGACTGATCGGCTATCTGTTCAGCGCAAAAAAAACGGCGACCGCATTGGCCGCCTGAATATCGCACGAGGATGATACTTTTCCGCGGGCTCATATCGCTCGGGGCAATGTGAACCCGACCGGAATCAGGGTTTGACGGTACTCAGTCCGAGGACTTCCCAGTCCTGCATACCGCCGCGGTACCACTTCAGCTTGTCAGCCGGGTAACCGAAACGCAGCAGCGTTTTGATGTTCTGCGGCGATTGGCCACACCACATACCGTTACAGAACATCACCAGCGTCTTGGCGTCGCTGAAGTCCCACAGGCCTTCGAGCTCTTTTGCACCGAATTGCTGGGTAAGGATCTCGGCGATCGAGATCGGGTCGGCGCCCTTCGACGGATTCAGTTTGGTCCAGGGCAGATTGACGGCGCCTGGGATGGTGCCTTTGGCCACCCAGTCGGACGTACGCGAGTCGATCAACAGGATGCTGTCATCGCCTTCGGACATCTTCTTCACGTACTCGATCACTTCCAGCTCACCGATGGTTTCAACACCCGGTGCGAGTTGTGAAGGTTGGATGCAGAAAGGCGGGCAGGCGCGCGAGGTTTTGGCAAATGCCGGATTCACCGTGGCCTTCTGGTCCTGGTTGCGCATGATGGTGACTTTCTCACCGTTGACGGTACCTTCGAATTTCTGCATCGAGCGGGTGATGCCGACGGCCAGGTCATCGGCCATGACGTTTGCGCTGAGAATGACGCTCAGGAGCGTGGTGGACACAGAAAACAGTTTGCTCAATTTCATTTCGCGGTTATCTCCCATGGGATTCGGCTGGTCAGATTGTTGTTATAGGCTAGCGGTTGTCGATGTGGCTGTCGGCGTTTATTCGCAATCGGGTTCTTCTTCGCCCGAGCCGCCGGCCTTTCCGTCTTTGCCTTTATCGTTCTTGTTGTCGTCGGCCCAGACAGCGCGATCGGTCGCGCAGGCATTCATGCCGAATGCGATGGCATTCGACTGCCAGACCATCGTGATGCCTACCGCCAGCATCAGCAGTAACGTAAAACGCATGAAACCTTGTTCCTCCTTTGGTATTACCCTTTTTCACAGTGCGGGCTCTTTTCGGCCCGTCGCTGCGCGATGTGCACGCTACTTTTTATTGGGCAAGTAGCTCTGCATCGCTTATGACGCCTGTACTATAGCCTATTAGCGGCAAACTTCCTATGGCTTAATTTAACGCTAATTTACTGAATTTACTCATAAAAATGGCGACATATGACAGACTTTGACAGGCAAATCCGGCAGTCGTGGCAGATATGGCATAAAAGGGCGGCGCGAACGATTCTCGCGGGACCGCTGCTGGCTGTGCTCGCGATGGGGTTTTTGATGCCGGGCGAGGCCGGTGCGGATGACGCCCTGATGGCCGAACCCGACCGGGCGCGCGAGCAACGCATGGATGCAGAGATCCGCGACGCGATTCTCGACGGTCAGCCGCTCGACCTGGAAACCAAGTACGGACGCTCGTTTCTGGCCATCTACACCGAGGCGAGCGAGACGCCGGCGCGTGGCACGGTCGTCGTGCTGCATGGCCGTGGATTTCACCCGGACTGGCAGACGGTGGTGCATCCGCTGCGCGTCGGATTGACCGAACATGGGTGGAACACGCTGTCGATCCAGCTACCGGTGTTGGACAAAGAGGCGAAGTACTTCGACTACCTGCCGGTATTCGCCGATGCGATGCCACGTATCGAGGCGGCGATCGCCGCAGCGCGCGAGAGATCAACGGGGCAGGTGGTGCTGTTGGCTCACAGTTGCGGTTCGCACATGGCGCAGCATTGGATGCTGACCCGCGGTACAGCGGCAACCGACCAGTTCGATGCGTTTGTCGGAATCGGTATGGGTGCAACGGATTATGGTCAACCCATGCAAGAGCCGTTTGCTCTGGATCGCCTGTCGGTACCGATTCTCGATGTGTACGGCGATCACGATTACCCGGCGGTGCAGCGTCTGGCGAAGGATCGACTTGCCGCGATCCAGGCGGGTGGCAACGACAAGAGCAGGCAGATCGTCGTACCCGGCGACCACTACTACGTCGATCACCAGGACGAACTGGTCGACGCGGTAGCGGCGTGGTTGAACGAACTCTGAGGTAGCGCCGGATCAGCCGCGCTCGAGGCGGGTCCAGACCTGGCCGTCCTCGACTTTGACCGGATAGGTGCAGATCGGCTCGTCTGCCGGCTCATCCAGCGCCTCACCGGTGTTCAGATCGAAGTAACTGCCGTGCAATGAACACTTGATCTTCGAGCCCTTGATGCAGCCCAGGGCCAATGAGTAGTCCTCGTGGCTGCACATCTCATCGATCACATGCAGGCGGCCTTCGGCATTCACCAGCAACAGCCGCCGGCCTTCGAGTTCGAAGGCCTTCATCTGGCCGACGGCCAGTTCGTCCGCGCCGGCGATCGGCTGCCAATCGTTACTCATGCCTTACTTGATCCGCGCCGCAGCCTTGCCGCTGTCGAGCGCTGCACGCACCAGCTCACCCGCATTGGCCAGCGAATCGGCCTTGCCCAGGTGCTGCAGTACAACGGCACCGCTGTAGACGAGCGAGTCGTAGGTCGGGCCTTTCTCGCCCTGCAATGCGGCCACGCCATAGTCGGCTGCCTTTTTCGCCGCGGCATCGACGTCGGTCAGCGCAATCGCGCCTTCGCCTTTTTCGGTCTGCGGTACGTCGGATGGAATCGGTACGGCGCGATTCTCCTGCTCGATGTTGAGCATCGACGGTTCGATGTCATAGCCGACCTCGTCGCCGCCATCGGTGTAGGCGAAGTACTTGCCGGACTGGCGCAGTGAAGGGATCACGCCGCCTTCGACACCGCGCACGATGATCGCCGAATCGAAACCGGCCACGCGGGCGAGATCGGCATACACCGGCGGGTAGGGTTTGTGTACATAGCCGGTGACGAAATGCGTCTTCTGGCGACCGACGATCGGGCTTGCCAGTACCTCGACGGTGGTGATGACCGAGCGTTTGATCATGCGCTGGCGCAGTTCGATCAGGTCGTGCAGGCCGGGTGCATAGTTGGCCTGGTCGACATAGGCCCAACCGATTGCCGGGTCGCCGAGGCGCGCTGCGGCAGTATTCGAATCGAGATCGACATCGATGCCGGCGGCGGCCAGCACGTGGCGGTGGGTAACGCCGTACTTGGGACCGACCGCGTTCAGGCCGTGGCTGAACGCTGGGATGCCGCACTCGGCAAGCAGCGGCGCGAGAAACGGCGAGGCCGGAATCGTGCGGTTGTAGCCGTCGTAGGGATCGGCGATGTCGACCACCTCGTTGACCGGCGCAGTCGCCACCTTGCGCGTATCGAGGATGGCCTGCAGCACGCCGCGGTTTTCATCGCGCGTTTCGCGTTTCATGCGCAAGGCAATCAGGAAGATGCCCGCGCGTACCGGGTCGATCTCGCCGTTGAGCACGCCCTGCATGCCGAGGCGGGCCTCTTCCTGGCTGATATCTTTCGACAGGTCGGGCCCGGTGGCGATGCGCTGGATGATGGAGAACATCATCTGTTGAAGCTCGGTGGTACCGGCAGACTCGGCGGCATTCATTAGCAACTCCTGATGCAGTGACCTGCGGAGTATAAATAACCGGTGAAATGGATCAACGGTTGGCGCGTTGGTGAAATTCCGGCACGGCGCCGATCCGCTCAGCCAAATCGGTCGAAGAATGGCCCGTTTTGCCCACGCGTGCCGACGCTGCGTGCTGGATCGGCAGGTCTTCAGTCGATGAAGCGCTTGGTCAGATCCGCGTAGGCGTCGATCCGGCGATCGCGCAAAAATGGCCAGATTCGGCGTACCGATTCGCTGCGCGCCATGTCGACGTCGACGATCAGCGTTTGCGCCGTTTCGCCGGCCTGGGCCAGCCATTCGCCTTGTGGTCCGGCAACGAAGGAGCTACCCCAAAACTGGATGCCCGGATCGTCTTGTTGCGGCGATGTCTCGAAGCCCACCCGGTTGCAGCTCAGTACCGGGATGCCGTTGGCCACCGCATGCGAGCGCTGGATGGTCAGCCAGGCGTCGCGCTGGCGGATGCGCTCACCACCGTCGTCACGCATATCCCAGCCGATGGCAGTCGGATACAGCAGCAGCTCGGCGCCGGCCAGCGCCATCAAGCGGGCGGCCTCCGGGTACCACTGGTCCCAACAGACCAGCACGCCGAGCCGTCCGACCGAGGTGTCGATGGGGGTGAAGCCGAGGTCGCCGGGCGTGAAATAGAACTTCTCGTAAAAGCCCGGGTCGTCCGGGATGTGCATCTTGCGGTAGCGGCCGGCGAGCGTGCCGTCTTTCTCCAAGACGACTGCGGTGTTGTGGTACAGCCCCGCCGCGCGTTGCTCGAACAGCGAGGCGACGATCACGACCTGATGCTGCCTGGCGATCTCACCGAGGCGCTGGGTGCTCGGGCCGGGAATCGGCTCGGCATCATCGAAGCAGGCGGTATCTTCGGTCTGGCAGAAATAGGCGCCGTTGTGCAGTTCCTGTAGCAGCACCAGCTGCGCGCCTTGTTCGGCCGCTTCGGCGATCCGGGTAGCGATCAGGTCGAGATTGCTGGCGGCGTCACCCTGGTTTGCATGCTGAAGCAGGGCGACGCGAAGCGTGGATCGGCTCATGCGGCAACGAACTCCGGTTGGCTGTGCAACGTGATCTGTGTCGGAAACTGCATCGTCAGGCAATGCAGGCTGCCATTCTGTTCGATGATCGCGCGGCAGTCGATGGGCACGATCTCGTGCTGCGGACAGGCTTCGCGCATGACCTCGATCGCTTGGCGGTCGGCATCGACACCGTAGATGGGCAGCAACACGGCGCCGTTGATGAACAGAAAGTTGGCATAAGTCGCCGGCAAGCGACGGCCGTCTTCATCGACGTGCACGCCGGGAAAAGGTAGCGGCAGGAGATGGTAGGGTTTGCCGTTGCGCGTGCGGAATGCCGCGAGTTGTTCCGCCATCTCGGCCAGTTCCGCGTAGTCGGCATCGCCTTGCGGTGCGGTCGCATAGACGATGGTTTCTTCATCTGTGAACCGGGCGAGGGTATCGACGTGTCCGTCGGTGTCGTCGCCGCTGATATCGCCATGGTCGAGCCACAGGAAACGCTCGAAACCCAGCCAATCGCTCAGACGTTTCTCGATCTCTGCCTGGGTCAGGCCGGCATTGCGCGTTTCGCTGATTACCGAAGAACGCGTGGCCAGCAAGGTGCCCGCGCCGTCGGTCTCGATGGCGCCGCCTTCGAGGATGAAAGCACGCTCGTGGTGGGTGCAGTTCTGGAATACGCCGAGCCGATAGAGGAGCGCGGTGATCGCCGAATCCTGTGTCGCCTCGAACTTGCCGCCCCAGCCGTTGAACACGAAGTCGTTGACCTGCGCGCCGCCGGGCGCGAGGGTGACCAGCGCGCCGTGATCGCGCGCCCAGGTATCGTCGCTCGCCGCGATTGCAAAGCGCAGATTGGCCGCATCGGCGCCGGCGGCCGTCAGCAGTCCCGTGACTCTGTGCGCATGGTCTTGGTCATGGCAGACACACAGCAGGTTTTCGCGTTGCGCAATGGCGGCACCGATCTGTGCAAATACCGGTTCGACCCGCTCGAGCACATCGGCCCAGTCGGTCGCCGCGTGTGGCCAGGTAAGCATGACGCCGGATTGCGGTTCCCATTCAGCGGGCAAACGAACCCGCGCGGGCGAATCCCGGGTGGTCGGCATCTCAGCGATGCACGACGGTGTCGATTACGTGCTCGTGCTCGAAGTAAACGGTGTAGGACGGGTAGACCCAGCGGGTGATCGGCGGTTCGCCGACTGCGTCCTTGACGCTGCTCGGTTCACCGAACTGGCTGCGAACCGTCGCCATGCTGGTGCCGCTACGTGGGCGTTGCACGCCGCTCTTGCTGTTCGCGGGCGCTGATTTGATCGAATCCATCAGCAGCGTATCGGCATTGGCCGTCATCGTGGCACCGGACATGGCCAGTACAATCACCGCCGCCAAACCAGATCGTTTCATCGTGGAACTCCAACTTAACTAGTCACTCAAAAGCAGGCGCCAACCCATTGAATTCACCCCGTTTGGATTGCCTGCCGCCTGCTGTGAGTTTAACCATGAATTGCATCAGCACAAACCATAAACAGATTCGAATCACACCGATTTGAAGGCCCTTTGTGATTTAATGCGCGCCCATGTACCACCCGCTTTCCCTTTTTGTCGGTCTGCGCTACACGCGTTCGCGCCGGCGTAATCACTTTATTTCCTTCATCTCACTGATCTCCACCGTCGGCATAGCCCTTGGGGTGATCGTGCTGATAACCGTGTTATCGGTCATGAACGGATTTCATAAAGAGGTGCGCGAGCGCATCCTCGGCATGGCATCGCACGGCGACGTGCAGGCGGCCAGCGGTCGCATGACCGATTGGCGCGAGGCCATGGCGCTGGCCGGGAAACATCCACGGGTGATCGGGTCTGCGCCCTATATCGAAGGCCAGGCGATGCTGAGCCACAAGCGCGAGGTCAGCGGCGCAGTGATCCGCGGGATCGATCCGGCGCTCGAACCGAACGTGGTCGATGTTGCCCAGCACATGAAGGCCGGTTCGCTGGACGACCTCAAACCCGGTGAGTTCAACATCGTGCTCGGCTCGGAGCTTGCCTCGGTGCTTGGCGTGACGGTCGGCGACAAGGTGACCGTGATCGTGCCGCAAATCACGGTGACGGTCGCCGGCAGCATGCCGCGGCTCAAGCGCTTTACCGTGACCGGACTGTTCGAGGTCGGCATGGGCGAATACGACCGCGGCGTGGCGATGATCAATATTAAGGATGCCGCGCTGTTGCAGCAGATGGACGAGGCGGTGACCGGCGTCCGCCTGCGGCTGGATGATGTCTGGCTGGCACGCCAGGTATCTTTCGAACTGGCCGAGTCGATGCGTGGTCGCTATCGCGTACTCAACTGGACCGACTACCACGTAAACTTCTTCGCCGCGCTGAAGATGGAAAAGCGCATGATCGGCCTGCTGTTGTTCTTCATCGTCGTGATTGCCGCGTTCAATATCGTCTCGACGCTGGTGATGATGGTGGTCGATAAGCAGAGCGATATCGCCATCCTGAAGACCTTCGGCGCCTCCCCGGGGCAGGTGATGCGCATCTTCATCGTGCAGGGGGCGACGCTTGGCGCGATCGGTACGGCGATCGGCGTGGTGTTGGGTGTGGCGCTGGCCTTGAGCATCGACGACATCGTCGCCTATGCCGAAAAGACCTTTGGCTTCGAGATCATCGATTCGAGCGTGTATTACATCAACAAGCTGCCGTCCGATCTGCAGTGGCCGGACGTGGCCATGGTCGGTATCGGCGCGTTTGTGCTGAGTCTGCTGATGACGCTGGCGCCGGCAATGCGCGCCTATCGCACCCAACCTGCGGAGGCACTGCGTTATGAGTAACGACGTGGTGTTGGCCTGTCATGGGCTGAACAAGGTGTTCGATAATGGACCGGCCGCGGTTCATGTGCTGCGCGATGTCGAGTTCGAGCTGGCACGCGGCGAACAGGTCGCTATCGTCGGCTCGTCAGGCTCGGGCAAGAGTACGTTGATGCACTGCCTGGGCGGGCTCGATCTGCCGACACAGGGTGACGTGACCTTGTTAGGTCAGCCGTTCAGTTCACTCGATGAGCGTCGCCGCGGTATGGCGCGCAACCGATCGATCGGGTTTGTCTACCAGTTTCATCACCTGCTGCCCGAGTTCACCGCGCTCGAAAATGTCGCCATGCCGTTGTTGATTCGCGGTGTATCGGCCGCCGAGGCGAGCGCACGCGCCATGGCCCTGCTCGAACGGGTCGGCCTGGGGCCGCGCATACTGCATAAACCCTCGGAACTCTCGGGCGGCGAGCGGCAGCGCACTGCGATTGCCCGGGCGCTGGTCTCGAACCCGGCCTGCCTGCTGGCCGACGAGCCGACCGGCAACCTCGACAGTCAGACCGCCGATTCGATCTACGAGCTGCAGTTGGAGCTGAACAAGGAGCAGGGAACCAGCTTCGTCATCGTGACCCACGACATGCAGCTGGCATCGAAGATGGATCGGGTGCTCACGCTACACGACGGGCAGCTGCGCAGCGCCTAGGTCACCGGGTTCGCAGTAAAGGCGGGTCAGCCTGGGTGGACGCCCTTGGCCTTGGTCTGTGCGGCGGCCGGCTCGGCGGTCTTTGGTGCTTCCTTGACGCGCTTGCGGCGAAGAATGCCGCGTTCTTTGAAGCGCTTGATCACATGCCAGCGCCAGAACATCCGGGTGCCGCCGTAGCCGAGTATGGCGAGCACGATGCCGGAGACCAGGCTGCCGACATACAGCGGCTTCCAGATCGCATCGATCTCCGACGTGATCCAATCCAGCGACAGATGAAACTCGCCAATGTCGGGTGGCGCGCCGAGTATCCAGGTGCCGACGACATAGTTGAAGTAGAACACCGGCGGCATGGTCAGCGGATTGGTAAGCCACACCAGGGCCACGGAAATGGGTAGATTGATGCGAAAGAAAACAGCTGAAAAAGCTGCTGTAACCATCTGAGCCGGGATCGGAATCATTGCCCAGAAAAGCCCTGCGGCCATGCCCCCGGAGACCGAGCGACGGTTTAGATGCCAGAGGTTTTCGTCGTGCAGCAACCTGCCGAGGTGCCGAAGATGTTTGTGGTTCTTCAGCGCGCTGGGATCGGGAATCAGGCGTTTGAACAGGTGCCGCGGCATACAGAGTAGTTTATCGTTATGGGTCGCATTGAATCATGGTTGGGGCCCGTTTACTACAGCGTCCATTCGGGCGTGTTCTGAACCGGTCGCATTGCACCAGTTGCACGTGACAGTATGGTTGCGAGACCGGCGAAATGGATATTTGCCGGTGCCGATTGTGACGCGCTGAACGCGTCGAACGCATTCCAGGGAGGGAATGTTGTGTTGCGATTCTCCACGGGTTTTGTCCTGGGCGTGCTGGCGTTGTTTCAGTTCAGCTCGCTGCCCGGTGCTTTGGTTCTCGTCATAGAAGGTGGACTGCTGCTGGTGCTGGTAGTTCGCCATGCCCATCTGCTTATCCCCCTCGGGGTGCTCGCCGGCTTTGCCTGGTCTCATGCCTACGCGCTCGTCGCCGAACCCGCGTTTCTACCCGAGGATCACGGTGTCATCAGGGCGATCGTCACGGGCGACGTCGTGTCGTTGCCGCAGCACCGTCAGTCGGTGACGCGTTTCGTGCTCGATACCGACGGTGTCGAGATCGGGGAACGGCGGCTGGCGGGCGCATTCCGCCTGCGATTGTCGTGGCACGATGCGCCGGCCGTCACGGCCGGCGAGCGCTGGTCGCTGCCTGTCAGGCTGCGCGCCGCTCATGGGTTCGCGACCCCCGGCGCCTGGGATTACGAGGGCTGGCTGTACTGGCAGGGGATTCGCTATACGGGCTACGTCAGTGCGGATGCCGAGGCTCGAAAGCTGATTGACGCCGGCTGTTGTTGGCTGGCGCGATTCCGCCAGCATCTCGGCCTCGCCGTGGATGAACTGGATGTATCGGCACGGGCGCGCGGCGTTATCAAGGCGTTGACCCTTGGCGAATCTTCCGGGCTCGACACGCAACTCAAGGCGCTGCTACGTGACACCGGTACCAGTCATCTGATGGCCATTTCGGGCCTGCATATCGGCCTGGTTGCCGGGCTTGGTGGGCTGCTCACCGGCTTGGCATGGCGGCGCCTGCCGAGGTTATGCGGCCGCGTACCCGCACGCTTCGCCGGCATCACCGCCGGTCTGCTTGTGGCCGGCCTGTACGCCCTTATGGCGGGCATGGGGCTGCCGACCCAACGCGCGCTGATCATGTTGACCTTGCTCGCCGCGGCGACCTTGTGGCGACAAGAGGGTAACCCCTTGCAGCCGCTCGCCGTGGCTGCAGTCGGCGTGTTGGCGTGGCATCCGCCGTCGGTGCTGTCGCTCGGCTTCTGGTTATCGTTCGTTGCGGTTGCCGCCATCGTTTCAGTGCTCACCTGGTACGGGTCGCAGTCGCGATGGCGGCAGGCGGTGCGCATTCAATTGGCGATCAGCCTGGCACTTTGGCCGATCCTCGGGGCGTTCGGCGTGACGGCCAGTGGCGCGGCGCCATTGATCAACCTTGTGCTGGTCCCGGTGTTCAGCGTGTTGGTCGTACCGGTCAGCCTGTTGGGCGTGATGGCGTTGCTGCCGATGCCATGGCTCGGTAGCGGCCTGCTGCAGTTTGCGGCTACCGCGATCGACCTGATGATCGAGGCGCTGGCGTACGTCAATGGTCTTTCGTTTGCCTGGACGAGCAACGCGTTGCTCAATAGCTGGCAGCTTATAGCTGCATTGCTTGCCGTCGCCTTGCTGCTGGCTCCGCCAGGAATGCCGCTGCGCCTGTTGGCGTTGCCGTTATTCGCGACGGTCTGGTTGCCGCACGCGCCGGTGCTGGAACATGGGGCATTCAAGTTGCACGTGCTCGACGTGGGGCAGGGGTTGAGCACCGTCGTAGAAACCCGCAACCACACGCTGATTTTCGATACCGGACCGCAGTATCCGTCGGGCTTCAACACGGCGTCGAACGTCGTGGTGCCGTTTCTGCGGACGATCGATCGCGGGCACGTCGATCGCCTGGTGCTCAGCCATGGCGACAACGACCACGCCGGCGGTGTGGCCGAACTGGTGGAACAGATAACCGTCGATCGAGTCCTGTCCGGTGAGCCGGAGCGGCTGGACGTGGCGGCTGCGCGATGCACGGCCGGCGAGGCATGGCAGTGGGACGGTGTACGATTTCGTTTTCTGCACCCGCAGACCGGTGCGACCTGGGAAGGCAACAATGCCTCGTGTGTTCTGAAAGTCAGCAATCGGGGCGGCAGCGTGCTGTTGACCGGCGACATCGAGAAACGGGTCGAGCGGCAGATGATCGAGCGATTGGGAGACGAGCTGCGCAGTGATGTGGTCGTTGCTGCGCACCACGGCAGTCGCAGCTCATCGACACGCGCATTTGTCGAGAGCACTCGGCCGACTTTTGTCGTTTATTCGGCGGGATGGGCAAATCGCTACGGTTTCCCGGCGGACGAGGTGAAGGCACGCTGGGCGGACGCCGGCGCGGCCGGCGTCAACACGGCGGACCATGGGGCGATTCGTCTCACCTTCGGCGCCGATGGGCAGGTGACGGCCCCTGCCGGCCACCGAACGTCGGGCTGGCGTCGTTTCTGGCACCACGACACCGGTTCTGCCGAGCCGCGCCATGCAGTATCATCGTCCGATTAACGCGGCGGCACCGGTTGACACGTAAAATAATGTTTCCGGCCGGCAATCCATGAGCGACAACACGTATGGCAGGGCGGCTTTGCTGCACCATCACGGCGTATGTTCGGCTTTTGGGCCCGCAAACAGATCGAGAACCTGAGGAGGAAGACCCGACGTGCTTGAACTCGTGAAGGCCGGTGGATGGCTGATGTTCCCCATCATTGCGTGTTCCGTGATCGCCATGGCGATCGTCGTCGAACGCTTGTGGGCCTATCGCAAAAACAAGGTGTTGCCGACCAACCTGGTTGCGCAGATCTGGCAACTCCATCAGAACAAGCAGCTGACTTCGGCGCACATCGCCACGGTGCGCAACAGCTCGTCGCTGGGGCGCGTGCTCGCCGCCGGGTTGATGAACCGCGCCCATCCGCGCGAGGTCATGAAAGAGGCGATCGAGGAAGAAGGGCGCCAGGTGGTGCATGAGTTGGAGCGCTACCTCAATACGCTTGGTACGATCGCCAATATCTCACCCCTGCTGGGTCTGCTGGGCACGGTGGTCGGCATGATCAAGGTGTTTGCCGAGATATCGGCGCGCGGCGTGGGTGATCCCAACCTGTTGTCCGGCGGTATATCGCAGGCACTGATCACGACCGCGGCCGGCCTGAGCGTGGCGATTCCGGCAGTCATCTTCCATCGTTACCTGAGCGGTCGGGTCGATAAGATCGTGGTTCGTATGGAAGAACAGGCGCTGAAACTGGTCGAAGTTATGCACGGTGACCGGGAGAAATAAGCGCATGAATCTGCGTCCGCGCCGAGCCGAGCCCCCCCGCGTCGACATCACGCCGTTGATCGACGTCGTCTTTCTGATGCTGATCTTCTTCATGGTGTCGACCACGTTCGACAAGCAGACTCAACTCAAGGTCGACCTGCCATCGGCGTCGCCGAACGAGTCTGTCGAGAAGCCGGCCGACAAGATCGAGATCACCATCGATTCCAAAGGTCAGTTCTACGTCAACGAACGCGAACTCGTAAAACACGATGCCGACACCCTGCGCCGTGAGTTGCAGAAGGTCTCCGACGACCGGACTGACCTGCCGATCATCGTGTCCGGCGACAAGAATGCGCCGATGCAGGCGGCCATGACGCTGCTCGATGTCGCCGGCCAGCTCGGCATGAGCCATCTGAGTTTCGTCGCCCGGCAGCGCCAGGGTGACGAGGACGGCGGTGAATGATCGGCAGGCGTAGGTGACACTGCTCGAGCGCTCCTGGTATTCATCCAACGTTCTGACGTTGCTGCTGTTGCCACTGTCGTGGCTGTTCGGCCTGGTGGCGGCCCTACGAAGACTGGTGTATCGCAGTGGGCTGCTGCGGCGGCAGCGTTTCGACGTGCCGGTTATCGTCGTCGGCAA
Source organism: Thiosocius teredinicola (assembly GCF_002009425.1). Classification (NCBI taxonomy): domain Bacteria; kingdom Pseudomonadati; phylum Pseudomonadota; class Gammaproteobacteria; order Chromatiales; family Sedimenticolaceae; genus Thiosocius; species Thiosocius teredinicola. The sequence goes on along the minus strand of NZ_CP019936.1, from coordinate 2,521,815 downwards.
TATCACGGTCGGCGGCACCGGCAAGACCCCGCTGGTGATCTGGTTGGCCGAGCACCTGCAATCGCTCGGCTGGCATCCCGGTATCGTGTCGCGCGGCTACGGCGGCAAGGCGGCCTCCTGGCCGCAGCAGGTGCGGCCGGACAGCGACCCGAACAGTGTCGGCGACGAGGCAGTGATGCTGGCGGCGCGTACCGGCTGCCCCATGTGTGTCGGCCCCGATCGGCCGGAGGCGATTCGCGCGCTGTTGCGCCACCGCACCGTCGACATCGTGATCAGTGACGACGGTCTGCAGCACTATGCGATGGGCCGCGACCTCGAGATCGTGGTGCTCGATGGAGAACGACGCCTAGGCAATGGTTTTCTGCTTCCGGCAGGCCCGTTGCGCGAACCGGCGTCGCGCCTCAAGTCCGTCGATCTCGTCGTCGTCAACGGCGGTGATGCCGAACACGAACTTGCCATGTCGATTCGGCGGCCGAAACTCGTTTCGCTGCATGACGACCAGACGCTCGTATTGGACGGTTTGCGCGGCAGGCGGGTGCACGCGGTGGCCGGCATCGGCAATCCGCAGCGGTTCTTTGGTTTGCTCGGTGATGCGGGAATCGAGGTCGAACCGCACGTGTTTGCCGATCACCATCCTTTTCGCGCGGAAGATTTGCGCTTCGCCGAGGAACTGCCCATTCTGATGACCGAGAAAGATGCCGTAAAATGTCGGCGTCTGCCGTGCCGTGACGCCTGGGTCGTACAGATTGATGCGCAGCCAGATGAAGAATTCGTCCGCCGACTGAACAACGCTTTGAAGGACATCACCGATGGACAAAAAATTGCTCGACATCCTGGCTTGCCCGAACTGTAAGGGTAAGTTGATCTACCGTCCGAAGGTCGGCGAACTCGTGTGTAAACAGGACCGCCTGATCTTCCACATCCGTGACGGCATTCCGGTGATGCTGCTCGAAGAGGCCACCGAGATCCCGGCCGACGTCGAGATCGAAGACTGAGCATGGCGTCATTCAGCGTTGTGATCCCGGCGCGTTACGCATCGCAGCGCCTGCCGGGCAAACCCCTGGTCGATATCGCCGGCAAACCGATGATTCAGCACGTTTACGAGCGTGCACTGGAGAGCGGCGCCGAAGATGTCGTGATTGCCACCGACGATCAGCGTATCGAGCAGGCGGCCGCGGCGTTTGGCGGCAATGTCTGCATGACGTCGGCCGAACACAGCAGCGGTACCGACCGCATCGCCGAGGTCGTCAGCCTCAAAGGCTGGCCGGACGATACGATTGTGGTCAACCTGCAGGGTGACGAACCCTTGATGCCGCCGTCGCTGTTGGCCCAGGTTGCCGACAGTCTGATCGATCATCCGGACGCGGACATGGCGACACTCGCCGTGGCATTGAGCGAGACGCACCAACTGTTCGATACCAACACCGTCAAGGTGGTCGGCGACGGTCGCGGCTATGCCTTGTACTTCAGCCGGGCCACGATCCCTTGGAAGCGCGACCAGTTCGATATGTCCAAAGAGCCGAAGGGCGAATGGATGGAAGGCATCTACCGTCACCTTGGCATCTATGCCTACCGCGCGGGCTTTCTGAGCGGCTACGCCAGTCTGCCGGTATCGCCGATCGAACGCATGGAATCACTCGAGCAGCTACGCGTCTTGTGGAATGGTGGACGCATCGCCCTCGATGTCGCGCAAGAGGCGCCGCCGGCCGGTGTCGATACGGCCGAAGACCTCAAGCGGGTCATTGCGGCGCTTACTTCATCTTAAGGGCTTCATCCTGAGGGTTGCCGGCCTTCGAGCAACACCAGCAGGTCGTCAGAATAGCCATCGCCTTCGGCGTTGGAAATCGGCAGGGTGAGGGTACCGTCGACCCGGCGATTGGGCATGCCGTAGGCGTTGGATTGCACCGGCCGGTAGCGCTTGCAGTCTTCGCAGCGCCGCAGCACGACACTGTCCATATCGCCCAACACCTCGATCAGGATCCAGACCTCGTCGAGATAATCGAAGCGGTTACCTATCAGTTGCTGAAGTCGTTGGTGGAGTGATGCAGCGCTCATGAGGTTAGCTTAGCGTCTGTAGCGGTTTGCGCAGCACTGCGTGTGCACAGGGTAATCACAACGGATCGCGGCTGGATGAGTCTTGCGCTGTCTGTGGTGCGCTGCCGAGGTTGGCCAACCGACGATTGACAGTGTTCACGGTGTCACTGACACTGGATCGCATCATTAAGCTCATTGTCTGGTGAGAGGCTTCAGGCGAACGCCGGACGTTAACTGTTTATGGTTTGTGACAAATGAAAGATGCAGTCACGGTACTATTCGTGTGCATGGGCAACATTTGCCGTTCACCCACAGCGCACGGCGTGTTTCGCGCGCTGGTCGAGAAAGAGGGGTTGGCAGAGGTTATCAAGATCGATTCGGCCGGCACCCATGCCTACCATGTCGGCAGCCCACCCGATAAGCGTGCACAGGCCACGGCGTTGCAGCGCGGCGTCGATCTGTCGGACCTGGTGGCGCGCCGGGTCGAAGAGCAAGACTTTGCCAGTTTCGACTACGTGGTGGCGATGGATCAGGACAACTACATGGCGTTGAGCGCCATCTGTCCCGACGAGCACGTCGACAAGATCCAGATGTTTATGGACTTTGCGCCGCAGATGCGTACGCGCGAGGTGCCCGATCCGTACTACGGTGGTGCGTCTGGATTCGAACGTGTCTTCGATCTGGTGGATGCCGCGGCGTTGGGTCTACTCGACGAGATTCGCCGCAGTCATCTTTCATGAAAAACGGGTGTGGTTGACCACACCCGTTCTGTTCCGACCGACCGAATCAGTCCTCGCCCGACCCGCCGGAGCTGGAAGCCTTCGGCGCCGGTTCGGCCGCTGATTTCGGCGCAACTGCGCGTTCAATCGACGGTGGTTTAGGGGTACTGTCGGCCGCCGGCGCCGGCGCCGATGCTGGCGTAGGCGCAGGTGCGGCGGCTGGTGGTGCTACCGGTTTCGCTGCAGGTGCTGACGACGGCGCCGACTCGGCACTGACCGGTTTCTCCGCAGGTTTGGCCGAAGGTGCTTCCGACTGCGCAGGGGAGCCCGCGGGTTTTGCGGGCTTCGCCTCGCCATCTTCGGCCGGCTTGCTCGCGCGTGGCGGACGATCAGCGCTCGGTTTGTCGCCGCCGGCCGCTTGACCTGTGCTCGCCGGTTTCTCAGCGGCTACCGGACCGGCAGCGGCGGATTCATCGGGCTTTCTGTTGCCAGCCGATTTTTCCGGCCGGCCAGCGTCGCTGCCCGAACCGCTTGAATTGCCAGGGGCATCTGAGGCGTTGTTTGCCGACTCGCCGTTAGCCGCAGCGGCTTTCTCGGCACTGCTGCGCCGCCGCCGGCCGCCGCGACGACCACGCCGCGAGCTGCGCTTGGCTGGGCCTTCACCGTTGTCTTCGCCGGTAGCCGGTTTATTTGCCTGTGCAGCCGCATCTTCCGGCTTGCTGTCGCCTTGTTTCTTGTTTTCCGCGGGCGGCTTGGTCTCGCGGTTCTTGTTGCCTTCGCCTTCTTCCGCTTTGGGCTTGCGCTGGCCGCCGCGACTGCCGCGACGGCTACGGCTGGAGCGTGAATCGCTCTTGCGTGCATTGCCGCTACGCTGGGTGCTGCTCTTGCGCTGTCCGCCACTACCCTCCTTGTCTGCAGTGGTGCCTTCGCCATCGACAGCGTCGCTGGCTGCGGCCGCAGTCTTGGGCGATTCGACTTCAGCTCCACCTTCGCGCGTTGCAAAGATGCTGCTGAACAGGCGTTTGATGAACCCGCTTTCATTGCCCGCTGCCGGTACCGGCATGGGTACCGGTGTTGCCGTCGGCTGTGGCTGTGGTTCGGCGCGCTGCGGCGCCGGCGAAGAGGGCGCAATCTGTTTGACTGCAGGCTGTTCGATGCGCGCCTGTGGCCGTTCGGCAGGTGGCGTATTCTGTGGTTTGTATTCCACTTCCTGCGCGTGGCTGGGCGTGTCGTCGTTGTGCAGATCCTGCGTGCGAATCCGCTCGAGCTCGTATTTGGGTGTTTCGAGGTGGCGGTTGGGAATCAGGATGACGCTGACATCATGCCGTTTCTCGATATCCGCGATCATCTGCCGTTTTTCGTTGAGCAGGAAGGTCGCCACCTCGATAGGCAGCTGGGCATTCACCCGACCGGTGTTCTCTTTGAGCGCCTCTTCTTCGATGATGCGCAGGATCGACAGCGCCAGCGAATCGACGCTGCGGATGAATCCGTGGCCATCGCAGCGTGGGCAGACCTGGTGCGCCGATTCGCCGAGAGAAGGGCGCAGACGCTGACGTGACATTTCGAGCAGGCCGAAGCGCGAGATGCGGCCGATCTGCACCCGCGCGCGGTCTTCTTTCATCGCCTCTTTCAGTCGGTTCTCGACCTCACGCTGGTTACGCGATGGGGTCATGTCGATGAAGTCGATGACAAACAGGCCGCCGAGGTCGCGCAGGCGCAGCTGGCGGGCGATCTCGTCGGCAGCCTCGAGGTTGGTATTGAGCGCGGTTTCTTCGATATCCGAGCCTTTGGTTGCGCGTGCCGAGTTGATATCGACCGAGGTCAGCGCCTCGGTGTGGTCGATCACAATCGATCCGCCGGACGGCAGGCGCAGTTCGCGGCGGAACGCCGATTCGATCTGCGATTCTATCTGATAGCGCGAGAACAGCGGCACCTCGTCGGTGTACAGGCGCAGCTTGCGCAGGTACTTGGGCATGACCTGTTCAATGAATTGGCGCGCCTGTTCGTGCGTGCCCGGTTGATCGACCACGATCTCGCCGATATCGGCGCGCAGGTGGTCGCGAATCGAGCGGATGATGACGTTGCTTTCCTGATAGATCAGGAACGGTGCCTTACGCTCGGCGGCCGACTGTTCGATGGCGCTCCACAGTTGCAGCAGGTAGTCGAGGTCCCATTGCAGCTCTTCGGCGATCTTGCCGACACCCGCCGTGCGCACGATAAGTCCCATACCTTCGGGGATCTCGAGCACGCTCATCGCCTCGCGCAGCTCGGAGCGGTCCTGGCCTTCGATGCGCCGCGAAACGCCGCCCGCGCGCGGATTGTTGGGCATCAGCACCAGGTAGCGGCCGGCCAGCGAGAGGAAGGTGGTCAGTGCTGCGCCTTTGTTGCCGCGCTCTTCCTTCTCGACCTGGACGATAACTTCCTGGCCTTCTTTGAGCAGCTCGTTGATGGCGCGCTTGCCGGCATCGAACGCCTCGCTCTTGAAGTAGCTGCGGGCGATCTCTTTCATCGGCAGAAAGCCGTGGCGCTCAGCGCCATAGTCGACAAATGCGGCTTCGAGACTGGGTTCGACGCGGGTGATGCGTCCTTTGTAGATGTTGGCTTTTTTCATCTCCCGGCCGGGAGATTCGATGTCGAGGTTATACAGCTTTTGGCCGTCGACGATGGCCACACGCAACTCTTCAGGCTGAGTTGCGTTGATCAGCATACGCTTCATTGATTGTTCCTTGTTGCCTCGATCGGTTTCAGGCCTGGTTTGCACCACCGGAGCCCGACGTCGCAACACACAACAGTGCGACCGTTCTCAGCGGCGGGCGTGACCCGAATCTGATCGAAGGCGAATTCATTAAATGTCCGAACCGAGGGTGCGGGTGGGCGAGTGAAGCTCGCTAAGCACACACGGCAACATCCGGCCGGACTGTTCTCAATCTGGCGCGCGATGCATGCAGTCGGGTAGCATCGCCTTTTGCAAGGGATGCGGTCTTCTCATCGCGGATTACTGCGCTAATGGAAGAAAAAGCGACATTGGCTTGCGCGCCAACTTCGGGTCGGAAATCCTTCCGGCCCGGTAAATTCATGCACTGCAGCGGGTGTGTTCGTGGACTCTTTCGGTCGCACCTCCGGCTGCAGCTTGCGTAAAATATATCAGATTATCAGGCAGATGCATTATTTTTTGCGGGGTTCGAGCGGACATGGCTGAAGGCGGCGAAACGGCATCGCGCGTGCGTCTGATTACAGTAGACGACAATCACGACGGCCAGCGTCTCGACAACTACCTTTTAGGTCAGCTCAAGGGCGTGCCGCGCAGCTGGGTTTATCGGGTTTTGCGGCGTGGCGAGGTGCGGGTCAACAAGGGGCGGTGCAAGCCGGCGCGCCGCCTCCAGGCCGGCGATGTCGTGCGCATCCCACCGCTGCGCGTGAGCGAGAAGGACGCCGAAGAGGCGCCAAAGGGATTGCAGCATAATATCGAAGAATCAATTATCTACGAAGATAATCTAATCTTAATTGTTAATAAACCGGGTGGTGTGGCCGTACACGGTGGCAGCGGAGTGTCGCACGGCGTTATCGAGGCATTGCGCGCCTCGCGTCCGAATGCGCCGTTCCTCGAGCTGGCCCATAGACTGGATAGGGAAACATCGGGGTGTTTGATGTTGGCCAAGAAGCGCAGTGCGCTGCGCAGCCTGCAGGAACTTCAACTCGCCGGAAAGATCGAAAAACGCTATCTGGCCTTGTTGTCGGGACGGATTCGCAAAGGCCGGTGGCGCGCCGATGCGCCGCTGAAGAAAAACACCCTGAAGAGCGGAGAGCGGGTGGTTCGGGTCGATCCTGAAGGCAAACAGGCTATCTCTAATTTCGAAGTATTACAGCGATTTGAGAAAGAAACCTTAGTTAGCGTCGAGCTTGAGACCGGGCGCACTCATCAGATCCGGGTGCATGCAGCGGACAACGGAACTCCGATTCTCGGTGACCCGAAATACGGTGATGAAGAGGCCAATCGGGTAATGAAGGAGATGGGTTTGCGCCGCCTGTTCCTGCACGCGGCTTCGTTGCGTTTCGATTGGCCTGAGCCCGGCAACCGGTTTCAGGTGGAGGCGCCGCTGCCGACAGAATTGCAGGCAGTGCTCGACAAATTGGCCGGAAGCATTTGAAGGACATGAGCAAGCAGTATCAGCTGATCGTTTTTGACTGGGACGGAACCTTGATGGATTCCGAGGCGCGTATCGTGACCTGCATGCAGCGCGCGGCGCACGAGGCCGGTGTGCCGGTGCCGAGCAACGAACAGGCGCGGGACGTGATTGGCCTGGGGCTGAGTGAAGCCATCGCCCGCGCGTTTCCGGGATCTGACGACACCATGGTCGAGCGACTGGTCGAAGGTTATCGCCGCCTGTGGTTGGGTGAGACGGTCGAGCCGGCACCGATGTTCGACGGCGCTCGCGAGCTCGTTGAACGCCTGCACGCCACAGGCAAACTCCTCGCCGTGGCCACCGGCAAGAGCCGCCGGGGGCTGGATAAAGCCCTACAGGAAAGCGGCTTAGCGTCGTTTTTCCACGCAACACGTTGCGCCGACGAGACATTCTCGAAACCTCACCCGCAGATGCTTGAAGAGATCCTGGTCGATCTCGATACCCCGCCGGGTGAGGCGATCTTGGTGGGTGATACCGAGTACGACATGCAGATGGCGGGTAACGCACGCGTCGATGCCGTCGGCTTGTCGCATGGGGTCCATGCGACCGAGCGACTGCTGGCGCACGGTGCGCTGCAATGTTTCGACAATCTTCACGAGCTATCGGACTGGCTGCATCAGCCAGTGCTGACTTGATCTGACGGAGTTTATTGATGGAAAAGGACAAAGGGTCCAACGGCGACTGGCATCGCGAACTGGTTGAGAATCTCGCGCGCGATGCCCTGGTGGAACGGCGGCGCGCGCGACGCTGGGGCATCTTTTTCAAGCTGCTCACGTTCGCCTATCTGATCGGGGTGCTGGTCGTACTGCTGCCGAATGATTGGTCGGAAAAGGGAATGGGCGTCAAACCGCATACCGCCCTGGTGGAACTCGAAGGGATGATCGCCCCGGGCCAAAAAGCGTCGGCCGACAATGTGGTGACCGGTCTGCGCGACGCGTTCGAGGACAAGAACACCAAGGCCGTGATTCTGCGCATCAATTCGCCCGGCGGTTCGCCGGTGCAGTCGGACTATATGCATTCCGAAATCAAACGCTTGCGCGAGAAATATCCCGACATTCCTCTGTACGCCGTGGTCAGCGACATGTGTGCCTCGGGCGGTTACTACGTGGCTTCGGCAGCGGACAAGATCTACGTGAACGAGTCCAGCGTGATCGGCTCGATCGGGGTGTTGATGAACGGCTTCGGCTTCGTCGATGCGATGAACGAGCTGGGTATCGAGCGTCGCCTGATGACTGCAGGTGAGCACAAAGGCATCCTCGATCCGTTCAGCCCGGTCAGTGAATTTGATCGAGAACATGCCGATAAGTTGCTGAAAAAGATACATAAGCATTTCATTGCGGCGGTTAAGGAAGGACGCGGAGATCGCTTGAAAGGTGACGAGGAAACGCTGTTCAGCGGCCTGTTCTGGACCGGCGATCAGGGTATCGAACTCGGGCTCGCTGACGAGGTCGGCAGCGCCGGTTATGTGGCTCGCGAGGTTGCCGGTGCTGAAGACATCGTCGACTTCACGGCCAAAGAGGATGCCTTGACCCGATTGGCCGACCGCTTTGGTGCAGCCTTTGCCAACGCCTTCACCCGCAGCAGCGGCATGCAGGGAGGGGTTCAATTCCGTTGACGCATAGACGTCATATCCCTGTCACAATGTCACTCTGTAATTGCGGCCTACTTTGAAAGACGAATTAGGTGAGCACAGGTGGCAACGACGAAAATTCTCATCGTTGAAGACGAATCGGCGGTACGCGAGCTTCTCGCCGCGACGCTGATGGGGGCGGGCTACGAGGTGATCGAGGCGGCCAGCGGCAGCGAAGCGCAACAGGCCGTGGGCGACCAGGATCCGTCGCTGATCCTGCTGGATTGGATGCTGCCCGGCATGAGCGGCCTGGAATTCGCCAAGTGGCTAAAACGCGACGAGCGCCTGAGCGAGATCCCGGTGATCATGCTGACCGCGCGCGACGAAGAGAACTACAAGGTGCAGGGTTTGGATGCCGGCGTCGACGACTATGTGACCAAGCCGTTCTCGACCCGCGAGCTGCTGGCCCGCATCAAGGCGGTCCTGCGGCGCGCCGGCAGCGATGCGAGCGAATTGATTCGCGTCGACGGCCGTCTTGAGATGGACCTGGTGCAACACCGCGTGCTGGCCGACGACAAGCCGGTCAGCGTCGGGCCTACCGAGTTCAAACTGCTCCATTTCTTCCTGACACACCAGGAGCGCGTCTACTCGCGCAACCAACTGCTCGACCTGGTGTGGGGGCGCAACGTCTACATCGAAGAGCGGACCGTTGATGTCCATATCCGCCGTCTGCGCAAAGCGCTCGAACCCTACGGTCTTGAGAACATGGTACAGACGGTACGCGGTGTGGGTTACCGCTTCTCCGTGAGGCCGACTTGAACGCCAGATCCGGTTGGGTTCAGGAATTCTGGCGTATCGTTGTCCTTGTTCTCGTAGCCTGGGCTGCGGGCACCGTCTTCAACCAAGTCTACCTGTTTCTGCTGCTGGCGCTGCTGGCGTATACCTTCCGCAACCTGTTCAACCTGCAACGCCTGGCTTACTGGCTGGGTGATCCCCAGGCCTCGCAGATTCCCATCCATTTCGGTCTTTGGGGCGACATCTACTCGCGGATTGCGCGCGTGATGTCACGCCATGCGCAGCGCGATGCGCGCATGACCAAGCTGGTGAACGAATATGCTTCGTCGACCTCGGCGCTGCCGGATGCCACCGTAGCGTTGGAGGCCGACGGTACGATCCGCTGGTTCAATGACGCGGCCAGCCGCCTGCTGGGGCTACAGGCGGCGAAGGATATCGGACAGAAACTGGTCAATCTGTTCCGTCATCCCGAGCTTGCGGCCTTCATTGCGAAGCTGGACTACTCGCGAACGCTCGAACTTACCGCGCCGGGCAACAAGAACCGCAAGCTCGAAGTCCGCTTGGCGCCGTACGGCGACGGGCAGTACCTGTTGTTGGCCCAAGACATCACCGATCGTCTGCAGCAGGAGCGGGTGCGCAAGGACTTCGTGGCCAACGTGTCGCACGAATTGCGCACACCGCTGACCGTAATCAGCGGCTTCATTGAGAACCTGCAGGATGCCGAGAACGTATCGCGCGAATCGATTGCACGACCGCTGGACCTGATGGGGCAGCAGGCGGCACGCATGCGCCAGATCGTCGAAGACCTCCTGTTGCTCGCACGCCTGGAAAGCGATTCGAAATCCAACACGCAGACCACCGTGGACATGGTTGGGCTGGTGCGCCTGGTGGCCGACGAGTGTCAGGGCCTGTCGCCGGAAACGCCCGAGATACGCACTGAGATCGGCTCAGCACGGCGCGTGCTCGGCGATGAAAAACAGCTGCGCAGCGTGGTGACCAACCTGGTGGTCAACGCCGTCAACCACACCCCGGCCGACGGCGAGGTCATCGTGCGCTGGATCGATCGCGGCAGCGAAACCGTGCTCGAAGTGGAAGATAGCGGCGAAGGCATAGCCTCCGAGCACATCCCGCGACTGACCGAGCGCTTCTACCGCGTCGACGCCGGGCGCTCGCGGGAACGCGGCGGTACCGGCCTGGGATTGGCGATCGTCAAACATGTGCTGAACCGCCACGAAGCGACCCTCGAGGTTGAGAGTGATTTGGATGAGGGCAGCCGCTTCTTGTGTCATTTCCCGGCCAACAGGCTGTCGGGCTGATAGAATCGGCAGCGACCACGTTGCCGGGTGAATATCCGCGATAACCGCCGATAATTTTTGAAGAATTGATTGATTCACGAGGATCATATGGAGACTTCCGATCTGAAGCACCATTATTCGCAGCAGTTCAATGCCGAGCTGGAGGAAATCCGGTCTCGCGTATTGGCGATGGGCGGCCTGGTCGAAAGACAGCTTGAGCTTGCGATATCGGCGCTGAACAAGGGTGAGTCTGAAGCTGCCGAAGAAGTCGTCTCCAACGATTACCAGGTGAATGCCTACGACGTCGACATCGACGAGCGCTGCACTCAGATCCTGGCGCTGCGCCAACCGACCGCAAGCGATTTGCGCCTGGTACTGGCCGTGATCAAGACCACTGCCGATCTCGAGCGCATTGGCGACGAGGCCAAGCGCGTCGCGCGCATGGTGATTCGCGCCTCGAGTGGCGAGCATGGCCGCAACCTGTTCGGGCAGATTGCCCACCTGGGCAGCAAGGTCCAGCAGATGCTGCACCGCGCCCTGGATGCGTTTGCCCGTATGGATGTGGATGCTGCGATCGATGTTGCGCACGAAGACGTGCAGGTCGACCGCGAGTACGAGAGTGCAATGCGCCAGAGCATGACCTACATGATGGAAGATCCACGTTCGATTCCGAGCGTGCTCGATCTGATCTGGGCGGCGAGGGCGCTGGAGCGTATCGGCGATCGTTGCTGCAACATCTCTGAATACGTCATCTATTTCGTGAAAGGCAAGGACGTGCGCCACACCAGCCTCGACCAGATCAAGAAGGAGTTTGGGGAGTAAGGATGACGAAGGTGTCGGAGGCGTCGATCGCGCAGCGTTTGGAGTCTGAATGCGCGACATAATTCTGTTCATGTTCGTGTTCGGGATGATCCCGTACATGCTGCGCAATCCCTATATCGGGGTGCTGATGTGGTCGTGGTTCAGCTATATGAACCCGCACCGTCTCACCTGGGGTGCTGCCTACAGTTTTCCGTTTGCGCAGCTGATTGCCATCGTGCTGTTCGCGTCGTTGTTGATGGACAAGGAGACCAAGCGGCTGCCGAAGAGCGGCATCATCGTGGTCTGGGTGATGTTCATCATCTGGGCCGCGATCACGTCGCTGAACGGCTACTACGCCGACGCGGCCTGGGGCGAATTCGTACGCCTGTTCAAGATACAGCTCATCATCTTTTTGACGATGCTGATCATGAATACACCTGAACGCATCAAGCTGATGGTTTGGGTGATCTATTTTTCGATTGGATTCTTCGGCATCAAGGGCGGGGTATTCACACTGCTTACCGGCGGTGGTGAGCGAGTCTGGGGGCCTGCCTTTAGCTTCATCGAAGACAACAATCACCTGGCCGTCGCCCTGCTGATGGTATTGCCGCTCGGCTATTACCTCGTGCGTAACGAAATGACGAACCCCTGGCTGAAGGCCGCCATGTGGCTCGGCATGTTTTTCATCACGCTGTCGGTCATCGGCTCGCAGTCGCGTGGCGCATTTCTCGCCATCATCTGTGTTGCGGGGTATCTGTGGCTCAAATCCGATAAGAAAATCGTCATGGCCGCGGTCATCATCCCATTGCTGCCCTTGATGTTCCTGTTCATGCCGCAGTCCTGGCACGATCGCATGTCGACGATCGAGAACTACGAGGAGGATGCCTCGGCGATGGGTCGAATCAACGCATGGACCTACTCGGTAAACGCAGCGAACGCCAATATCACCGGCGTGGGGATGAATTCATGGTCGTATGAGACCTTCGCGCTATGGGCGCCCGATCCGCAAGACGTCCACGCGGCCCACAGTATCTACTTCAGCGTGATCGCCGACCATGGCTGGATCGGGTTTGCGATGTTCATGTTCATATTCGGTGGCGGGTGGTTAGTGGCCCGAGGGGTCATAAAATATGGCGACAGGTCGGAAGAACACCGATGGACCGCGAATCTGGCGAGGATGATACAGGTCTGTCTGGTGGCCTATGGCACCGGCGGCGCTTTCCTTAGCCTGTCGTATTTCGACCTGCCGTGGCACTTGGTGGCGATCATTCTGCTGCTACAACAATTTCTCAAGCGGGAAGGTGTCTGGGCCGCGAAAAAACCGCCGTTTGCGCAGCAGCTGCAGGCCTCACGAGGTGAGGTGTGATCGCTAAGCTGCTCGGCGCTACCATGCGTCGACCGCGGCACCACACCCTGATCTTCCATCGCGTGATGCGCGAGCGCGATCCGATGAGTCCGGGTGAGCCGACGGCCGAGTGGTTTCGCTCGTTGATCGCGATGCTGGCCAGGAACTTCGAGATTATTCCTCTCGCCGACGCCGTCAACAAAGCGCGTGACGGCCGGCTCAGCGGGCGGACAATCAGCATCACCTTCGACGATGGCTATGCGGATAATTGCACCGTGGCCCTGCCGATCCTCGAAGAATTTCAGGCGCCGGCAACCTTCTTTATCGCCAGCGGTTTTCTCGACGGTGGCAGGATGTGGAACGATTCGCTGATCGAGGCGGTGCGCAGGCTACCAGAAGGTCGGTACGAGGTTGATGATGACGAGGTGCCGGATATCGAGGTGTCCGACTGGGACTCACGCCGCGCGGCGGCCAATTCCCTGATCAAGGCGTGGAAGCACCTGTCACCGGATATCCGCCAACGCAAAGTCGATGGCTTCGTCGGCCAGCTGTCCGGGCTGCCCGACGACCTCATGATGTCGAGCGGGCAACTCGCGGCGATGGCGGCTTCACCGGTCGCAACCATCGGTGGTCACACGGTGTCGCATCCGATCCTGGCGTCGCTGCCGGCCGACGAGGCGCGCAACGAGATCGAATCCGGCAAGGCTGCGGTTGAAGACAAGATTCAGCGCGAACTGCGCCTGTTCGCCTATCCCAACGGCAAGCTGGGCAACGACTATCGCACTGAACACGCAGCGCTGGTACGCGAGGCCGGTTTCGACGCGGCGGTGGCAACCGATTGGGGAACCATGGATGCACAGACCGATGCGTTTGCCATTCCGAGGTTCACGCCCTGGCAGACCGACCTCACGCGATTCTCGATCGACCTGTGGCGCTGTCACTACGGCTTGATATAGCCAAATAGCTCAGCGAGGCTGCTGAGCTCATGGCCGCTGATGTCGGTTAGGGTTCGTAACCCTGCGCGGTCAACCACAACTCCAGCATGATCAGCACCCAGATGAATTCGCCGTAGTAACCGGCATGTTGGTCGCGGTGCAGGCGCATGATCTCGTCGATGAAATCCGCTTTGACATAGCGTCGGCGCTTCATGCGCTCGAGGTTGTCCGCGGCCAGCTCCTGCAGACCGGGGTGCTCGGCCATCCAGACACCGAACGGCAGGCCGAACCCATGCTTCGGCTTGTCGATAATCTCGCCCGGCAGAAAATCCGCCACTGCTTTCTTATAGAAATCGCGCAAGCGGTTGCCGCGCATCTTGCGCGAGGAAGAGACCCGCGTCGAAAACTCCACCACGCGGTCGTTCAGCATCGGATATTCGACATCGATACCTGCCAGCTGGCACATGCGGTTGACTTTGCGCAGATCGTTGTCGGCCAGCGTGTGGTGCCAATCGAGATACAACATGCGATTCAAACGGGTTGCGCCTTGCGGGTGCCCGTAGAGGTCGCGATCGAGTTCGAGTGGCGTATCGCCATCGATCGAATGCCACAACGCCTCGTGAACGATGGTCTGTGCACCCAACCGGTTCAGGAAGTTGTAGGTCTGCAGTCGATCGGGCAGTGGAATATTGGCCTGTTCGATATAGCTGCGGGCTTTGCCGATCAACGGCAGTGAGTCGGGAGCCACCTTGCACACCAGCGGTTCGAGAACACCCCGCCTTGCCCAGCCCGGCAGGATGCCGTAGCGCTCGAAGACCGACTGCTTCTGGTAGCGTTCGTTGCCTGCGAACAGTTCATCGCCGCCATCGCCTGCCAGCAGGCGTTCGCGACCGTCTGAGGCGGCGAAACGGGCGCAGAAGTAAGCGGGCAAAGCCGACGAGTTACCGAACGGTTCATCGTAGGCATCGGCGATCTTCGGCAAAGCCTCGAGAACGTCGGCGGGGGTGACGTAGTAGGTTTTGAAATCGGTGCCGAAGCGGTCGCTGGCCAGCTTGGCGAAAGCGATCTCGTCGTAGCCCTCGGCATCGAAACCAATGGAGTAGGTCTTGGGGTTCGGCTGGTGTTTGGCGAGCAGTCCGGACACGGTCGAACTGTCGAGCCCGCCGCTCAGGAAAGCGCCGGTATCGGCGCCTTTGGCCTGCTTGGCGACGGCACTGCCGAGCAAGCCGAGCAATTCTTCGGCGGCTTCGCCGATCGGGGCATCGTCGCGCTCGCGAAAGTCCGGCTCCCAATAACGGATCGGACGCCACACGCCGTTCTGCCGGATCAAGGCATGCGCGGCCATCAGTTTGTTGACACCCTGAAACACCGTGCGTGGTCCGGGCACCATGTGGAAATACAGGTAGTTGAAGATCGCCTGCTCGGATAAGGAGCCGCGAGCGCCGAGCAGTTGGTTGACCGCGGTCGCCGTGGGGCCGAACACCAGTCCACCGACGTCGTCCTCGGCCCAGTACAACGGCATCTGGCAGAAGCGATCACAGGCGACGATGGCCGTCTGTGTGTTGCTGTCCCAGATAACGAACACGAATCTTCCGCCCAGGGCTTTCAGCAGGTCTTTACCGGCCTTGCGGTAAGCCTGCATCAGTGCATGCGCGGGACCGCGCTTGAGTTGGATATCGGCGAAAGCGTAGTCCAGCCAGTCGAGGTTGCCGGCGATCGCGCAGGTAATGCCGTCTTCCTGCACAGTCCAGCCGGACACTGCGGCGGTTGTGATACCCGGCGCAGAGATTGTGCTGGCCTTTCCGTTGTCGGTGAGTGCGGCCAATGCTTCCGACGCGGCGTCGGCTGCCGAAGACTGTGTGGATTCGGCAATCCGGCCGACGACACCTGGAATGATCAAACTACGTCCCTCAACGTGGAAACCCAACCCGGATCGAAATGATCCCGCCCAGCAAGGCACCTGGTATCCAAGCCAGGCAACTCGGCCCGTGATTATGCACCAGCGGAGTTTCGGCCCCAACCGCGAATACGTCCGCTGCTTTGCTATACTGCGCGGCCAATCTCTTTTAGAAGCACGATGGGATCTGATTTCTGATGGCGACATTCGAACAAGTGCGGCAAATCGTCGGTGATGTACTGCAGCTGGGCGACCGCACAGCCACGTTGGAACCGGACACGGCATTGCTCGGCAATATCCCCGAGTTCGATTCGATGGCCGTCGTCAGCGTCATCACGGCGTTGGAGGATCAACTCGGCATCATCGTTGAAGACGACGACATCACCGGCGAGACCTTCGAAACCCTCGGCAACCTGACGGCGTTCGTTCAAAGCAAACTCTAAGCCGTAAATTCATGCGTTCGGCCTTCTTCCTCGACGGTGCCGCCGGCCGGATCCTGTGTGTCGGCGACATTCAGTCGAACGGATCTCAGCCACAATCCGCCGCCTTGATCGTCGCCCCGTTCGGCGAAGAGATGAACAAGTCGCGGCACGTGCTCGCGGCGCTGGTTCGACGCCTGGCCGATGCAGGGTACGCGGTGTTGTTGCCGGACCTGTACGGCACCGGCGACAGTGAAGGTGATTTCTCGGATGCGACCCTGGCGATCTGGCGCAGCGATATCGATAAGGCGATCGAGGCGCTGAATGCCAGCGTGCCCATCGATCTGATCGGCCTGCGTGCGGGCGCGCTGTTGGCAGCCGATGCCGTCTCCCGCCACACCGTGCGCTCATTGAACCTCTTGCACCCGATCGCCGATGGCCGGCAGCAGCTTACCCAGTTGTTGCGCCTGCGTCTTGCTGGCGGTCTGCTGGGTGGCGAGCAAAAAGAGACGGCCGCCGAGCTGAAGCAGCGTCTCGCCGATGGCGAGACACTGGAGATTGCCGGATACGGTATCTCGTCGACGCTTGCTGCCGATCTCGAAACACTGGCGTTGGGCAACATGTCGCTCGGCAACGTACAGACGGTCAATTGGGTGGAATTGGCGCCCGAGGCAGATCGGCCTTTGATGCCGGTTAGCCAGCGCCTGGTCGATGCCTGGCGCGAGGAAGGCCTTGCGATCGAAGCAGCGGTGGTGGCATGCGACCAGTTTTGGGCCACCCAGGAGATCGCGCAGTGCCCGGGGATCGTCGATAAAGTTCTCGAGTTCATCACAGGCTAGGGTGTGGCGATGGCAGAGAAACCCCTCTTTATCGAATGCCAAGGCGAACGGTTGCTCGGCATCCTGCATCCGGCAACTGCGGCAGCCGATACCGGTCTGTTGTTGGTTGTCGGCGGACCGCAGTACCGGGTCGGCAGCCACCGACAGTTCGTGTTGCTGGCGCGTGATCTGGCGGCGGCCGGCATCCCGGTCTTGCGCTTCGACTACCGCGGCATGGGAGACAGCAGCGGTGCGGCGCGCGATTTCGAGGCCGTGGGCGAGGACATCGCGGCGGCGATCGATTGCTTTCTATCGGAGGTCGATGGTTTGCAGAAGATCGTCCTATGGGGTCTGTGCGACGCGGCGACGGCGAATGCGTTCTACGCGCTGAACGATGAGCGCATCGTGGGGCAGATCGCGTTGAACCCCTGGGTGCGCACACTCGAGGGCGAGGCGCAGGCATTTATCAAGCACTACTATCTCAATCGCGTGTTGAGTGCTGACTTCTGGCGCAAGGTGCTGCGTTTCGAATTCAATGCACGTGGTGCCATGCGTGATTTCGCCAACAAGCTAAGTCAGAGTCGTTCTGGCGGCGGTGAAGATGCCAAGGCAGGCGCCGACAAGCGGCCGCTGCCGCAGCGTTTGCGCGATGCACAGCTGGGCTACAAAGGACGGACGTTGCTGATTCTCAGCGGCCAGGATCTGACGGCAAAAGAATACGAAAACCGAGTCGCCGAGCATACTGCCTGGCGGCAATGGCTCAAGGCGTCCGCGGTCGAAGTCAGGCGCCTCGAAGAAGCTGACCATACGTTTTCCACGGCACGTTGGCGCGATCAGGTGGCGACTTGGTCGCGCGACTGGATAGCGCGACAAAGTTAGCAAGGGTGCGGCGGTTGGGCGAGGTCTTGATTCTCACGTATTGCCCGCAGTCAGCAACTTGTATGAGCGTTGGTTTGAATCAAGGGATCGATTGGTTTATCGTTCTGAGCTTGCGCTGGCAACAAAACCAGCAATTTGAAAGGAAATCGCGACTCGCGGAAATTGGCTGTATTGCACAAGATTCGCAGCAGCGAGCGCATGCCAAGAGAAAGGAATCCGACAATGATTTTATCTTCCGCTGATCAAAGCGCATATCCTAAGTTTGCGCACTACGTCAGACACGACTTTCCCAAGCTGGTCAGAGTTCCCAAGATCATGGCCAATCTCAAGAAGTACGGGAACATTTCGCTGGCGGAGTTCCAGGCCGCCATGGTTTGGGGTGCAACGCCAACGATCGTCATTCGCGATCTGCATGGCGGTCAGTGTGGGGTGCCCAAGGCCTATGGCTGTTTCCGAGCGTCGCAGCCGCGATCGCTTGAGGTTCACACGCAAGTCGTAGCCGACTTTGAATCAGCTTCGGGATCGAGCACCGATGCCAATTCGAAAGGAAGTGCGGTATATGTGGCTGGAGCAACCTTGTTACATGAGCTTTGCCACTGGGGCAACTACAATAACTCACCGCGCTATATCGAGCCGCGCGAAATGGGCGCGGCTTTTGAATTGGCAACGTACGGCAAAGTGATCTATTGAGATGTGGCCGCGCTTGGTGATCCTTTTGGCGCTGACGTTTCCTGCCGAACTCTTGGCGACGAAGATTGCTCGCGTCTCAATCGATGCATTGGCAAACGAGGCCGATCGCATCGCGTTGATTACCCTTACCGCCGGCGAGTTGGCGAAGGCAGACAACGATTGCGGTGTTTTGTATCGCGGCGTCGTCGTCGATCCGGTCAAGAATCTGCAAACGGGACAGACGATCGCCTTTTTCAGCCGGTTCGATGACCAGAGCGGCCTGAGGATCGGGCAGCAATTCATCGTATTTCTCAACAAGCTGGATGTTCGCTCGCCCTGCCGAGGTGCAGACTTGGAGCTAGCGCACGCTGGGTTCTCGGCGTTCTGGGTCGGAGCCCCTTACCGTATAGACCCTGGCGCCGAACGAGTTGCCAAGATTCCGCAGAGCTTCGTTGCTGTGCCGGAGCGGTTTCGTGGACAGCCGGGTCATTCTTCGGACCTGGAAATCAGCGAGACAATCTGGGTTGATGGTGACGATTTATTAGCCTATCTGAAAGCGAACAGTAAGTAAGAAGGCTGCGGTGACAGGCCGTCAGGCAACGATCTGCACCGCATCTGGGTAGCTCGATCCAAGAAGAGGGTTGGAGCAGTTCATCAAACCTTTTGTGTGCGGCCCGTTGTCTAACGGGTCGTGAATCGCATGTTTTAGTGGAATGGGAAAATGTTCGTGAATCCGCGGATGCCCCTTGCTTTGGTACTCTTGTTGACGTTGCCGACCTGGCTCTGGGCATCCCAACTGGATGATCTGAAAGTCGAATCGATCGATGCTATGTCGCAGCGCGCAGACAAAATCGGCGTCATCAACATCATGCAAGCGACAGTGTTGCTCCCGCCCAGCGAATGCGGTGTCTTGTATCGTGGCACGGTGGTGGAAGCGATAAAGAATGTCGAAGTGGGTGAGAGCGTCACCTTCTTCAACCTGTTCGATCACCAGAGCGGGCTGCGAGCCGCAGACCAATTCGTCGTGTTCCTGGACAAGCGAGATTCGGATTCGTCGTGTGCAGAAGCTGAACACAAGGTCGCAAATGCGGGTTATGGCGCACTGAGGGTCGACGTGCCGACGGGGCGCCACATCAAGTTACCACATATGCATGGTGTGCGAATTCCTCAGTCCTTCGTCGTGGTACCTGAGCATTTCTCTACCTGGAAGGGACAATCTTCCGATATCGAGATCAGTAAAACGCTGTGGGTTAAATACGGTGATCTGCTGAGCTATCTAAAGAAGCAACATCGACCAACGTCCCAATAGCAAAGAACGGCTAAACCAAGACCTGCAGCGGTGCGGGATGGCTCAAGAAGAGATGCGGGCTCGCGGTAAAGCCGTAGGCACCTGACTGGAGCACGACCATCAGATCGCCCATGTCGGCGGCGCCCAGTTCCATCTTGTCGCCCAGAATATCCAGCGGGGTACACAGGGGGCCGATCACGCTGACGGTTTCGCGCGGGCTACCGTTGACGCGGTGCGCGGTGACCACCGGGTAGTTCTTGCGAATGATCTGACCGAAGTTGCCGGAAGCGGCCAGATGGTGATGCAGCCCACCGTTGGTCACGAGGTAGGTCGTGCCGCGCGATTCCTTCTTGTCGACCACCTCACACACGTACACACCGGCCTCGGCGACCAGGTAACGCCCCAGTTCGATAACGACCTCGGTCTCGCCGAGGCGCGCCTTGCATTCATCGAGTCGCGGCGCGAGGTTCTCACTGACCGGACCCAGATCAAGGCGTTGCTCGCCGGGAAAGTAGGGGATGCCGAAGCCGCCGCCGATATTCAGCATCTCCAGCGCGCCGGGTGCGTCGTCGGCGAGGCGATAGGCGAGTTCAAACGTGGCGTTCTGTGCCTCGATCAGGCTCTCCGGCCGCAGATTCTGCGAACCGCTGAAGATATGGAAGCCGCGAAAATGGGCGCCCGACTCACCGATACGTTTGAGCACGGCAGGCACCTGTTCGGCATCGATACCGAACGGCTTGGGGCCGCCGCTCATCTTCATGCCGGACGATTTGAGTTCGAAATCCGGATTGACGCGCACAGCCACGCGCGGTGCGACGCCCAGTGTCTCGCCGATGCGCAAGGCGCGTTCGAGTTCGCCGGGCGATTCGAGGTTCAGCGTGATACCTGCGGCGATCGCACCTTTGAGTTCGGTGTCGCCCTTGCCCGGACCGGCAAAGCTGATCTCGGCAGCCGGGGTGCCGCTGTCGAGTGCAACCCGCAGTTCGCCCAGTGAAGCGACGTCCAGCCCGTCGACCAGCCCGGCCATGTGATCGACCACGGCCGGCATCGGGTTGGCCTTCATTGCGTAATGAATCGAAACACCTTCCGGCAGCGCCTCGCGCAGTTCGCTGACGCGGCGCGACATTGCTTCGCGATCGTAGGCATAGAACGGTGTCTGGCCGACCTGCGCGGCCAGCTGGCGAAGTGTCATGCCGCCGACCACCAAGGCATCGTCGACGATCGGGAATTGGTTCAGCGGGGCATGTGTCGGTTTGTCGCTCATGCGTTGTCATCCGTGCTGCGAAAGACGTCGGCAAACTGCACCGACAGGGTTTTGCGATCGATCTTACCGTTGGGGTTGCGCGGCAGATCGGCGGCGATATGGATGTGGCCGGGCAACATGAACATCGGCAGGTGGATCTTGCAGTGCGACAGGATGATATCGGCCGTCACGCCTTCCGCGTCTGCCTGCACGACCAGCACGATGCCGCTGCCGAGTTGCGGATGCGGTGCGCCGAACGCGACCGCCTGCGAGACGTCGTCGATCTGAAACACGATCTCTTCGATCTCACCCGGGCTCACGCGGTAGCCCGACGTTTTGATCATTTCGTCGTTGCGCCCGATGAAGTACAGGAAACCATCGGCATCGCGCTTGACCTGGTCGCCGGACCATACCGCGATCTCCGGATTCGGAATGCCGTCGGGCTGACCGGGCGCGGGTTTGAAGCGGATATCGGTTTTTTCGCGATCGCCCCAATAGCCCAATGCCACCAGCGCGCCGCGGTGCACCAGTTCACCCGGTTCGTCCGGATCGCACGCGGATCCGTCGGGTCGCACCACCATGATCTCGGCGTTCGGGATCGCCTTGCCCATCGATTCGGGGCGCACGTTGACCTGGTCCGGCGGCAGGTAAGTCGAACGGAACGCCTCGGTCAGGCCGTACATCAGGTAGACCTGGGTGTTCGGCAGCGATGCCTGCAACGCCTTGGTTGTGGCCACGGGCATGGCGCCGCCTGAGTTGGTGATGTAGCGCAGCGTCTGTCGCGCTTCTTCCGGCCATTCGAGCCCGGCCAATTGATTCCATAGTGGCGGCACTGCGGCCAGTCCGGTGACGCCAAACTTGGCGACGGCACGGATGACATCGCGCGGTAACAGATAGTCCATCAGCACCACCGATGCACCGACCGAGAATGCCGTGGTCATCTGGCTGAGGCCGTAGTCGAAACTGAACGGTAACACCGCGAGCAGACAATCGTCGGCGCGATTCTCAAGGTAGGTCGCGACGCTTTCGGCACCGGCCAGCATATTGCGATGGGACAACACCACGCCTTTTGGCCGACCGGTGCTGCCCGAGGTGTACAGGATCGACGCCATGTCGGCATCGATGCGTTGTAGTGAAGGCAATGTGGCATCGCCAAGCATCTGATGCCAATCGAGCACGGTCAGGCCGTCGCGTCCGGCGATGTCTTGTGCGTTGCCTACAACGATCAAGTGGGTCAGGTCGGGGCATTCGGCCAGCGTATCTGCCAGTATCCTGGCGCGGTCGGCGCTGGTGACCAGCACCCGGGTGGCGCAATCGCGCAGGATGTGGCCGACCTGTTCCGGCTTGAGAATCGGATTGACCGGAACGAACACACCGCCGGCGGCCGAGGTGCCGAACAATGTCGTGACAGTTTCGAATTGTTTGGGCAGGTACACGGCGACACGCTCGTTGCGACTGACGCCGAGTGTGCGCAGGCCCGAAGCCACTTGCGCCACCGCATCGCGCAATTCGCCGTAGCTGAGCTTTTCTTGCTTGAACAGCAATGCCGGGGCTTCGGGTGTACGCTGTGCGGAGTCCGAGATCAGCTGATGGAGCAAAAAGGCCATGGAACAACTGCCATCCGTTCGAAAACGCGATTATAACGCGAAGGCAAGAAGACGCAGTCGCCGTCTGGGCATCGCGTTCACGATCCTGATGGCGGGATTGGCAGCGGTCGCGGTCGAAGCCGCGAATCTACCGGATACCATCGACAAGATACGGCCGGCAGTGGTTGCTGTCGGCACCTACAGCCCCACTGCCAGTCCGCGGCAGCAGTTTCGGGGCACCGGCTTCGTGGTCGGCAATGGGCGCTTTGTCGTCACCAATTCACACGTCGTTCCCGATAAGGTCGATAGCGAGCAGCATGAGACGATTGCGGTCTTCTCCGGTCGCGGGCGCGAGGCCCGTTATCATCCGGCGCGACTGATCGGTCGTGACGTGCAACATGATCTGGCTCTGTTGTCGATCGGTACAACCCTGCCGACGGTGAAACTGGGCGACGCCAGCCGGGCGCGTGAAGGCGAAGAGATCGCGCTCACCGGGTTTCCGATCGGCATGACCCTTGGGTTGTACCCGGTGACCCACCGCGGCATCGTTTCTGCCATCAGCCCGATGGCGCCCCCGCAAATGGCATCCAAGGCGTTGACCTCGACGATGATTCGCGCGATGCGCGATCCCTACGATGTCTTGCAACTCGACGTGACCGCCTATCCCGGCAATAGCGGCAGCCCGGTCTACGACCAAAACACCGGCCAGGTCATCGGCGTGGTGAACAGC
This sequence comes from Thiosocius teredinicola, assembly GCF_002009425.1. Taxonomy (NCBI): domain Bacteria; kingdom Pseudomonadati; phylum Pseudomonadota; class Gammaproteobacteria; order Chromatiales; family Sedimenticolaceae; genus Thiosocius; species Thiosocius teredinicola. The sequence goes on along the minus strand of NZ_CP019936.1, from coordinate 2,498,608 downwards.
GTGTTGGTCAAGGCGACCAAGGAGGCGGCGATAGCCAGTCCTTCCGGCATCACCTATGCAATCCCGGTGCGCTTCGTGCGGCAACTGATGAAGACGTACGGTTTGTAGCCCTGTCCATGGCGCCCGGTTTGTGGGTGCGATACAGGGAAATCCCGCGCGCTATGGGCACAAGCCCTATAAGACGATTCCTATACTTTTTGCGGTGGTAAAGGCAGCCCGAAGACTTCTGGAACGACTATTCTTTTTCCTGTGTCGCGTGAATAGACATTGTTGACGACTGCATTCGCTGGTTTTCAGGGAGGGTTACCAGATGGATCGCTTGTTTCAGATCGCTATATTGACCGTATTCGCCGCCGCTGCGTGGGGTGCGGCGGCTGACCCGACGCAAATCGCGTTGTCCGACGATTACCAAACCAACCGACTGTTTACGCCGTCACCGCGGATGCTCGAGCAAGAGCGGGCGGGGCGCGTGTTCATCTATGACTCGCTGGATGCCCGCGAGGTCGATGCGGCGATGGATCAGCATTTCGAACGCATCCAGAACATGATGTTCATCCGGGTTCGCCGTCTGGCGCCGAGCAATCCGGAAGTCGTCGAGGTCGAGGATGACGGATGCTGACAGGCGTCGGTCGATGATCGTCAGTAGATCGCAATAAAGATGATGCCGCCGAGCAGCAGGCGGTAGATCACGAACGGCCACATGCCGATGCGTTCGATGAAACGCAGGAACAGCGCGATAGCGAGAAACGCGGCTGCGCCGGATAACACCACACCGAGGCCGAGCGAGGCCCAGTCGACCGGTACCTGCGCCTCCAGCAGATCTTTGGTGACCAGCAGACTCGAGGCGAGAATCGTTGGAATCGACAGCAGGAACGAGAACCGTGATGCCGCCTCGCGGGTAAGCCCCAGCCACAGTCCCGTGGTCATCGTGATGCCTGATCGCGAGGTGCCTGGCACCAATGCCAGGATCTGGCTTGCACCGATCAGCAGTGCGTCACCGAGCGTCAGACTATCAAGCTCGCGTTGCCGTCTGGCACGCAGGTCCACCCAGGCAAGCACAAGACCGAATACGATCGTCGTCGTACCGATGATCCAGGGCGCGCGGAACTCGTTTTCAACCAACGATTTCAGCAACAAGCCGCCGGCAACCACCGGCAGGGTGCCGATGATCACGGCCCAGCCGAGCCGGCTGTTCGGCGTCTGCTGTTTGCCCGGCGGCAGGGCGGCGAACCAGGCGAGGGTTATCTGCAGGATATCGCGTCGAAAATAGGCGACGACCGCGATCAACGAACCGAGATGGACAGCGACATCGAACGCCAGGCCCTGGTCGTCGAAGCCGAACAAATGTGGCGCAAGGATCAGATGCCCGGAGCTGGAGATCGGTAGGAATTCGGTCAGCCCCTGGACAATCGCCAACACCAGGATCTGGATGTCGCTCATCGGTCGCGTTCAGCCAGTTTGCGTTCCCAGTTCAGCGAGCTGCGGGCGATTTCTTCGAGGTTATCGTAGCGCGGCGTCCAGTTGAGCACGCTGCGCACCTTGTCGGCGCCGGCAATCAACGCCGACGGGTCACCGGCACGTCGCTCCTGCTCGATGATATTCAGCGGTGAACCGTGCACCCGTCCTACCGTGTCGAGCACCTCGCGTACGCTGTAGCCGTGACCATAGCCGCAGTTGAGAATCTGCGATTCACCGCCGGCGCGCAAATAGTCGAGTGCTTTCAAGTGAGCATCGGCCAGATCTTCGACATGGATGTAGTCACGGATGCCGGTACCGTCCGGTGTGTCGTAATCGGTACCGAAGATATAGACGGCATCGCGCTTGCCGACGGCATGCTCGACCGCGACCTTGATCAACAGTGTCGCGCCCTTGGTCGACTGACCGATGCGACCTTGCGGATCGGAACCGGCCACGTTGAAGTAACGCAGGATGACGTAGCGCATATCGCTCGCGATACCCAGATCGCGCAGCATGTGTTCGGTCATCAGTTTCGACATGCCGTAGGGATTGATCGGCTGGGTCGGCGAGTCTTCCCAGCATTTCTCATCCGCCGGATTGCCGTACACCGCGGCGGTCGATGAAAACACGAAATGCTTTACGCCGGCCTCGACGCAACATTCAAGCAGGTTGCGTGTAGCGCAGGTGTTGTTGCGGTAGTACTTCAGCGGGTCGGCAACCGATTCGGGCACGATGGTGTGAGCGGCGAAATGGATGACGGTATCGATGTCATGCTTGCGCAACAAGGCGGATACGAGTTCCTTGTCGGCGGTGTCGCCTTCGACCAGTTCGCCGTAGGTCACGGCATCTTTGAAACCGGTCGAAAGATTGTCGAGTACGATGACCTTTTCACCAGCTTCGCCCAACTGGCGAACGGTGTGGCTGCCGATGTAGCCGGCGCCGCCGGTTACCAGAATGTTCTTCGATGACATAACTACTCTGAAGTGGCGTAGGGGTACAACTTAGGCTGCGATCATACTCGTTGCCCGTGACGAGTTCACGCCGAACGACCCGGCAAAATGTTGTCTGCGTCATATCGTGCGCCTTGGCTGTCGCTTGGGTTCAGACTCTGCCCGCAACCCGGCATCATATTCGCGGCCCCAGCGGGCGCTTCTTCCTGATATCCTGCGGTGCTTCCTCCCTGCGATCGCAACAATCTCTGCTGAATGCGCAAACAAATCGTCAGATACCGGTCCGTCGAAGACACAGGTCCTGTTCCTGACGGATGCGACCCCCTGCTGTGGCGCATCTACCGTTCGCGCGGCGTAAACCAGGTTGGCGAGCTCGAACGCGAGCTGTCGGCGCTGATTCCACCCGACGCGCTCGACGGCCTCGATGACGCGGTCAGTGAATTGCTCGCAGCGATGGAGCAGGGCAAGCGCATTCTCATTGTCGGCGACTTCGATGCCGATGGCGCGACCAGCAGCGCGCTGGCGGTACTGGCGCTGCGTGCTTTCGGGCATTCCCAGGTCAGCTTCCTGGTGCCCAACCGCTTCGAGTTCGGTTATGGCCTGACGCCCGAGATCGTCGAGCATGCACGGCGTTTCGAACCCGATCTGATTGTCACGGTCGACAACGGGGTTTCCAGCGTAGCCGGCGTCGCGACCGCCAATGCGTTGGGCTGGGACGTGGTCGTGACCGACCACCACCTGGCCCGTGAAGAGCTGCCTGCGGCCAAGGCGCTGGTCAATCCGAATCTGCCCGGCTGTGGCTTCGCCTCGAAGGCGCTGGCCGGTGTCGGCGTGATCTTCTACGTGATGCTCGGGCTGCGCCGGCGACTGCGCGACATCGGGTGGTTCGAGCGCCGGCGCATCGCCGAGCCGAACATGGCGGAGTTTCTCGACCTGGTCGCGCTCGGCACCGTGGCCGATGTCGTGCCGCTGGATCAGAACAACCGCGTGCTGGTCCACCAGGGCCTGATGCGTATCCGTGCCGGTCGCTGCCGCCCCGGCATCACGGCGCTGCTGCGCGTCGCCGGGCGCAATCCGCAGCGGGCACAGGCGGTCGATATGGGGTTTGCGGTCGGCCCGAGGCTGAATGCCGCCGGGCGTATCGACGATATGAGCCTGGGTATTGCCTGCCTGCTGGCCGACGACGAGGCGACGGCCGAACCGTTAGCCGCCGAACTCGACCGGCTCAACCGCGAGCGTCGCCAGATCGAAGGTGAGATGAAGGATCAGGCCGAGGCATTGCTGGAAGCCTGGTCGCCGCACGACCCGGATGCGCTGCCGTGGGGCCTGTGTCTGTATCAAGAGGACTGGCACCAGGGCGTGATCGGCATCCTGGCCTCGCGCATCAAGGAGCGCTATCACCGCCCGGTGATCGCCTTCGCCAAGGCGGGCGACGGCGTGCTCAAGGGATCGGCGCGTTCGATTCCCGGCCTGCACATCCGCGATGCGCTCGACGAGGTGGCGGTGCGCAACCCGCGGGTGCTGCAGAAGTTCGGCGGGCATGCGATGGCTGCCGGCATGACGATCGATGAAGAGGCGTTCGACGCCTTCACCCGAACCTTCGATGCGGTGGTGCGCGAACACCTGGCTGCCGACGATCTGCAGGCGGTGATCCATTCCGATGGCGGTGTCGACGAAGCGGCGCTCAATCTCGAGACTGCGCGGGCGATCATCGAGGGCGGCCCTTGGGGTCAGGGATTCCCCGAGCCGATGTTCGACGATGAATTCGAGGTGGTCAGCAGCCGCGTGGTCGGCGAGAAACACTGGAAGCTGGTGGTCAGCCCGATGGGCAGCCGGCAGACGATCGATGCAATTGCATTCAATGCGGTCGAGACCTTGCCGCAGATGCCGGCGCGTGTGCGCGCCGCTTACCGGCTGGACGAAAACGAATGGCAGGGCAGGGTCAGCCTGCAATTACGCTTTGAATACCTCGAAGGAGTGGCCGTATGAGCGACGAAGAACTCGACAGCGGGCGGGCCAGCAAATCGGCGCGCAAACGCGAGATCGAGGCGCTACAAGTGTTGGCTGAACGTATGACCGGCCTCAGCGACAAGGAGCTGCAGCGCCTGGGCGTCGGTGAACAGCTGCGGGCGGCGATCGACCTGGTGCGCCCGATGCGTCCGTCGGGCGCGCGCAACCGTCAGCTCAAACACTGTGTGAAGTTCATGGATAGCGATGAGTTGACCGAAGTCGCCGCATATTTGGATGATCGTCAATCGCAGCAGGTGGCGATCAACCAGGAATTCCACCAGCTCGAACGCTGGCGCGATCGTCTGATCGGCGAGGGCGACGAAGCCTTGAATGCGCTTTTCAATGAATATCCGGATCTGGATCGCCAGCGCACCAGGCAGTTGGCGCGCGATGCGGCACGGGAAAAAAACACCGGAAAACCAACGGGTGCGGGCCGGAAGTTGTTTCGGTTTCTCCGCGAGTCGCTCGAAAGCGCCCACTAAAAAAATAAATAGTTAGGCGAAACCCGTCCGGGGGAGAGGGCGTAAACGTCGGGAAATACGACGTTTTTGTTGCGGCGCAGCAGATTGACTTGGACGGCCGTCCGGTTGAGTTATTGATTTCTGCCGTCAACTCAAATAAATACGCTATTACTTTATCAGGCCATACCAACAATATAGACAGATGACTACGACAACACGACGTCCCGTTCACCTGAATCTCACCAAGATAAAGCTGCCGATCGGCGGCATTATGTCCATCATCCATCGTGCCACCGGGGTCTTCATGTTCCTGGTGCTGCCGTACCTGATCTACCTGCTGGATCTGTCGCTGTCCGGCCGCGCCGGTTTCGATGCGGCCAATGAATCCGTGCACGGCTTCATCGGGACGATCTTCGTTTTCCTGTTGATGTGGTCGCTGATGCACCACCTGCTGGCCGGTATTCGATACCTGCTGATCGACGTCGACATGGGCGTCGATAAAGAGAAGGCACGCCAGACGGCGCTGGCGGTGGTGATCGCCGGTCCGATCCTCGGCCTGATCCTGACCGGAGGTGTGCTGTGAGTCGCAAGGCATCGGGGTTGAAGGCCTGGGCGATCCAGCGCCTGACCGCTATCTACATTGGTTTGTTCGCACTCTATCTGCTGCTGATGTTCCTGTTTTCGGCACCGGCCAGCTACTTCGAATGGAAGGCCTGGATGGGCGGCCCGTTCGTCAGCATCGCCACCTTGCTGTTCGTGGTGAGCGTGTTGATGCACGCCTGGATCGGCATCCGCGACGTGCTCATCGACTATGTCCATCCCATCGCGATTCGCGCCGGTCTGCTCGGCGCAGTTGCCTTGTTTCTGGTTGCCATGGGGCTGTGGGCCGCGCAGGCACTGATCCTCGTTCGCCTGGCCTGACACCGGCACCGACAGAGAAGATTACATAATGGCTTTAAACAAAAGACGATTTGATGCTTTGATCATCGGTGCCGGCGGCGCCGGTCTGAACGCGGCCATCCAGCTGGCCAACACCGACGCCCGCGTGGCGGTGGTGTCGAAGGTTTTCCCGACGCGCTCGCACACGGTGGCTGCGCAGGGCGGTGTGAACGCCGCGCTGGCCAACGTGCTGCCGGACAACTGGCACTGGCACATGTTCGACACCGTAAAGGGTTCCGACTACCTGGGCGACCAGGATGCCATCGAGTTCATGTGCCGCGAGGCGATCCCGACCGTTTATGAGCTCGAGCACAACGGCGTGCCGTTCTCGCGCCTGGACAACGGCAAGATCTACCAGCGCGCCTTCGGCGGCCAGAGCCAGAACTTCGGTGGCGCCCAGGCCGCACGTACCTGTGCCGCGGCCGACCGTACCGGGCATGCGATCCTGCATGCGCTGTATCAGCAGAACGTGCGCGCGCGTACGCACTTCTTCGATGAATATTTCGCGATCGACCTGATCAAGGACGACGAAGGCGCGATCCTCGGTGCCCTGATCATGGAGATCGAAACCGGCGAACCGCTGCTGATCGAGGCCAAGTCGACCGTGCTGGCGACCGGCGGCTGCGGCCAGGTGTACCGCACCACGTCGAACGCCCACATCAATACCGGCGACGGTATGGCGATGGCGCTGCGCGCCGGCATCCCGCTGATGGACATGGAGTTCTTCCAGTTCCACCCGACCGGCATCGCCGGCCGCGGCATGCTGATCACCGAAGGTGTGCGCGGCGAAGGTGGTTACCTGGTCAACAAAGACGGCGAGCGCTTCATGGAGCGTTATGCGCCGAACGCCAAAGACCTCGCCAGCCGCGACGTGGTGTCGCGTTCGATCGTGACCGAGGTGAAGGAAGGTCGTGGCTGCGGGCCGAACGGCGATCATGTGCTGCTCAAGGTCGATCACCTGGGCGAAGACATCGTCAGCAAGCGTCTGCCGGGCATCCGTGAGAGTGGCAAGATCTTCGCCGGCGTCGATGCCGCATACGAACCGCTGCCGGTATTCCCGACGGCGCACTACGTGATGGGAGGTATCCCGACCGACCCGTATGGCCGCGTCATCGTGCCGCAGGGCACCGGTGAAGAGGTCGTGCCGGGCCTGTACGCCGCGGGCGAATGTGCCTGCGTGTCGGTGCACGGCGCCAACCGCCTGGGCGGCAACTCCTTGCTCGACATCCTGGTGTTCGGCCGTGCCGCGGGCCTCGATGTGATCGAGAACCTCAAAGAGAACAAGAACCATCGCCCGATGAACGAATCGAGCGTCGAAGCCGCGATGGCCCGCCTGACGCGTTGGGATCAGACCGGCGACGGCATTTCGGTACGCGAGCTGCGCGACGAGTTCCGCAAGACGATGGAAGACCACGCCGGCGTGTTCCGTACCGAAGAGATCATGGCCGAGGGCGTCGAGAAGCTCAAAGCGCTGCGCGACAAGCTGCCCGACGTACGCCTGCACGACCAATCGAAGGTCTTCAACACCGCGCGTGTCGAGGCCCTGGAACTTGAAAACCTGTTCGACTCCGGTATCGCCATTGCGTACTCGGCATTGATGCGCAAGGAGAGCCGCGGCGCGCATTCGCGTCCCGACTATCCGGACCGTGACGACGCCAACTGGATGAAGCACAGCCTGTATTTCCGCGAAGACGATCGCATGGACTACAAGCCGGTGCGGACCAAGCCGTTGACCGTCGAAACCTTCCCGCCGAAAGAACGCGTGTACTGAGGAGGCGTGCGCAATGAAATTTGTGGTATCCCGATTTAACCCCGACAACGACAGCGCGCCCTACATGCAGGAGTTCGATGTCGACGTGACCCGCGGCATGATGCTGCGCGACGCCCTGCTTGAAATCAAAAAGCTGGACGAGTCGTTCGCCTTCCGTCATTCCTGCGGCGAGGGTGTGTGCGGTTCCGATGGCGTCAACGTCAACGGCACCAACAAGCTGGCCTGTATCACGCCGGTTTCCGAGCTCAAAGAGCCGGTTGAGATCCGTCCGTTCCCGGGTCGTCCGATCATCCGCGACCTGGTGGTCGACATGACCCAGTTCTACCAGCAGTACAAGGCGGTCAAGCCGTGGCTGGTGCGCGAAGAGCCGATGCCGGAGCAGGAGATCCTGCAATCGCCGGAAGACCGCGACAAGCTCGATGGCCTGTACGAGTGCATCCTGTGCGGTTGCTGCTCGACCTCGTGTCCGTCGTTCTGGTGGAACCCGGAGAAGTTCCATGGCCCGCAGGCCCTGCTGACCGCCTGGCGCTTCCTGGCGGATACCCGTGATCAGGCGACCGACGAACGCCTCGATGAACTGGAAGGCCCGTACAAGCTGTTCCGCTGTCACACCATCATGAACTGCGTCGAGGCCTGTCCGAAGGGCCTGAACCCGACTAAGGCGATCGGTCACATCAAGAATTTGATGCTGAAGAACGCCGTTTGATCGGCCGACCGTGACCTAACGCCGAATCTCCGGCCTCCAGATCGCAGTTCGATCTATGCCGGGATTCGGCGACACGTTATCCTTCGCGGATGATGTATCCCCGTACCTTTATCATTGGGTCGCCCAGGTCCGGTACGACCTGGGTGGCAAAGCTGTTCGATGCCAATCCGTGGGTGTTGTACCGGCATGAGCCGGATAGCGCGATACCGGAAACGCGTATCCCCAGTATCATCAACCAGGCCGACTACGATCAGTACATGGAGGCCGCCGGCGCGTATGTCGATCGGCTGTTCAGCGTGTCGACGGTAAAGACCAATGCCGGCAAGGTCAGCTTTCCGAAGGCGTTTCGCAACGGCATCGGCGAGTTCGTACACCGTGGGTGGTTTCTCGCGGCCCGCGGCATTGAGCAGTTCTCTGCCACACGTCAATTCGCGCGCCGCATTCACATCCCGGACATGATCAACACGACCGATGCCGGGCGCATCCATCAGGTCTGCAAATCGGTGATCGCCGGGGGCAGGGCAGGTTTGTACGCTCGTGCCAGACCGGATGTGCGCTTCGTGATGGTCATGCGCCATCCGGCCGGGGTGGTCGGCTCGGAGCTGCGCGGCAAGTCGCTTGGCAAAATGCCGGGCAATGTGCCGATCGGTGCCTTGGCCACAATGCCCGGCGCGCAGCAGCGCGGCCTGACGCTTGAATTCTTCGAATCGGCGGACCAGGTCGAACGCCTGAGCTGGTGGTGGGTGCTGTTCAACGAGAAGATGATCGCCGACACCGAAGGCCTGGAAAACTGCCTGCTGGTCAACTACGACGAGATGTGCGCCGATCCCGCGGCGGCTTTGCGCAAGATGTATGCGCATGCGCAGATCGAGGTATCGGAAGAGGTCGAGGCCTTTCTGCAGAAGAGCACTTCGGAATCGGCTGGTGACGGCAGCTATTTCGACCTCTTCCGCGATCCGCTCAAAGCCGCCAACCGCTGGCGCAGTGAGCTGACCGACGAGCAGGTGGCGCGCATCCAGGCCATCACCGCCGACACCGCACCCGGTTCACAGTTTCAATTCTGATTGCCATGACAGATACCAAACCCACCTTGGATTCACTTCGCTGGCAATGCCGCCGTGGCATGCTCGAACTGGACTTCGTGCTCGAACGTTATCTGGACGACCACTACGAGCAGGCGGACCAGGCCGAACAGGCGCTGTTTCATACGTTGCTGACCGCACAAGATCCGGAACTCCAGGTTTGGTTGCTCAATGGTGAGCCGCATCCGAATGCGGCGTATCAACCGCTGATCGCCAAGATCAGAGGCATCTGAGTTCTGACTAGGTTCTGTCGGCACCCAGTGGACTGCCGTTGACGAACGCTAGCAGTGTCAAGACGAATATCAGCCACATCACATAACCTGCCGCTCGTAGTACACCTTTCGATATGGATAAGCGGCGCGCGGGTTTGGGGCCGAACTGGAACCAGTACAAGCTTCGTTGCGTCATGCGCTCTATCCGATCGATCCAAGGGTGCTTGAACGTGAATGCAACCGCCAGCAGGAAGAAGACGGCGAGGATGATGAGCTTCTCTATCAAATTGCAATCCTATTGACCGAAGCCCAATCGCTTCGAATTCTGCATCCGTCGCGACTTTTCGAGGCCAAACGGAAACCATAGCCCACTCCCGAGTTTCGACACAACGGAGCAACCCCAATACACCTTAGACCTCTGCGTGATCACCACCGCTGCCAGGACGTTGTTTGAGTACACTGGAAATTTTCGAAAGCGCCGCTTCAAGCCCGATGCCATTAGAGTACATCTTCGGAAACGAGCGGATGTTGGCATCATGAAATACCAGAGCGTCCTCTCCATTCATTCCGTACTCATTGAAAATTTCGCGAACTTCCAGTTCGGCGAGTTCCACAAAGGCATCGGCATCGTTCACACCCTCCAACCAAGACAGCTTTGTGAACATGATTGAAAGGCTGGGGACATCCGCCTGTCGAGCGAGAAACACATGCTCCCGAATGCTAGGCGCAATATCCACGGATGCATTGATCACAACAACGCCGTGATCGGCATCCATCGCTAGCTTGGAGATTTCGGATGCCTCGGCATTAGCGCTTGGAGTGACAACCGTTACTTCTGTCATGATCTGTTCTGCATTCGCATCGCTCAAAAGCTCGATCCGAGCATCGTCGCCAAGAAATATGATTTTGCAGGGTGTCGTCATTTGGTTCCAGCAATGTTCAGTTTCACGCGAGTCTTTGCGCTTGTTGCAACATATTTGTATGCCAAGGGCCGATTGGTCTCCCGCTCAGGGCAGGAAGATCGTACAAGCCCAACGTCCATCACCTGGTGTGGCACACCCTAAAAAGGGCTAGTTGGATCTCAACCGGATGCCCCTCAGGTGCGGGCACGCAATCCAATGCTCATCTATGTTGGCACATGCACCGAATGCCAGCGCCGTAGCCCTTGCCCGCTGTCATGACTTGCGGCCTCGAACCTGCAAGTGCTGCTTTCATGATCAATCTCCTCATCTCTTCCATGCATGAGCCGCGGGGCGCGGCGTTGGTTATATTGAACTAAAGCTATCGAGTATTGTGGTGGCAGAACTCGTTTAGAACAGGGATAAGCACAACGACGCAGGTGATGACATACTCGATTCAATCGCTTGAGTGTCTTGTTACGTGTCTGTCGTAACATCGTCCCATTCTTCGGCATACAACGTTAACCAATTCAGAGAATAGTGGCGTTCAAGGACGACTCCTGCATCAACGCCGCCAGGGGTCTCTTGACCTTTCAACTGTGCGTCGCGCACCGCCCAATGAATCCGATAGATCATATCTGTTGCATCAAGGATCTGTTCGGCGCTGCGCAGTTTTGACTCAGCAATGAACCGAGCAGTGTCTGCGGCGCTCGGAATTCGTCTATGTATTTCGTCGGCGCTAATTTGGCGGGTAGGAAAATCGAGATCGTCGACGTCCCCTAAAGCCCAAAGTAGTACCCATATCGATTCTACCCGCCATGTGGCATTGACCAGCTGCTGTTTGGTCGGGTTGCTTGTTTCGAGAAATGCGCGCTCTTCCGGACTCGCCGAGTCCCATAGGTTGTTTTTCTCCAGGAACTCAATGGCCACCTCTGGTTCGATGCCAAATCCGACGGAGGCGACGTGATACAGCACGATTACGCGCTTCGCGACATCCTCTGCGTTTTGTAGCTTCGCATTCCGAATGGATTCCACGTAAGGGAGGTGAGGATTCACCGGAATGTTTCTTTGCGTAAGAAATGATTCAGTAGCGTTCTTGCGTTCAACAGAATCCGCGTTTATCTGTTCCGAGTGCGACGTTAAAGACAAAGCCCAAAGCGTTGTGACCAGCAGTATCTTTTGATAGATCATAATATTTCTCAGTATGACATTGCGCCGGTCCTACTCCCAGCCCTTGGGTAAAGTGTGTAAAAAACGGGGGGCCGAGCCATCGGGCACTGTAACAGTGCTACCTCGATGACTATGTTTGATGACATAGTGCACGAATCACAATTGTTGGATCGAGCCTCTCAATTCGCTGCTCGACAGCAATGGAACCTGCGCTGTCTAATCCTCCCAGAACTCGTTACCGGAACGATCGATGAACCCGCCAGACCGCGGCTCTCTGCATTGATAGACGATGGCGAGTCGGCAGTCGGCGGAGAAGTCGCTACCGCTTTGATATTTACGATCGATAACGGTATTGCCTTCAGGATCTATATAACCGCTGAGACCGTCCGCGTATCGCATGATGCGACAACGTTCGGCAGAATAGTTTTCGAGTACGTCCGAAATGCCTACCGGGGTTCGCGGATTTGCTTGCATATCGATGTGAAAGACATCGCCGGCGGTTACTGCGCAGCGTTCGTCGACATAGCCTCGCTCGCTTACATGATCGAACTTCCAATCTGATAGCGGTTTGTCGGCGGATTCTGAGGGTGCGAATACCTGCCAGCCACCGCGTTTGAGGGCGACCCGGCCGCTACCGAGATTCACCGCGCCGCTGTATTTGGGTTTGATCATCGGATTTCCACGGTGATCGACAACGCCCCATTTCCCGCCGACCTTGATCGCAATGAAGGTCGCTTGTGCAGGGAGGGCGTCGTCGAGTTCGGCGAGGATGGGTTTGCCGCTTGTGTCGATGACCGCACATTGGCCGGAGGTACGTTTGGCAGTCTGCGTGACGAGTGCCAGTTCATGACTGAATGGCTGGGCATCGTAGTATTGAAGGTCGAGGGCGACCGATCCTGCCTGGTCGAGATATCCGTAACGTGTGCCGGTGCCGTGAACATGGGCGCTTACCTGGCGAAGTCCACAGGTGGGCAATTCGATATGGCTGAAGCTGCCGTCGGTGAGCCAATCGCCGGACGCGTTGATCAAGCCGCGCCGAAGGCTACCTCGGCGGGTAGCGGTGGCAACCGTGGAAGAGCCGCCGACAAACGCACCGGCCTCACGATGGACGAAATCGATCGCGAGGGAACCGTCCAGGTTTGCGTAGCCCCATTGGCGGCCATGGGGTTCACGAACCGGTAGGAGATGGGGATAGATGTTTGCCCCGACGTCGCGGGCCAGTTCGATATCAACAATGCCCGTTTCCGAGAATTGCGGGGCAACGATGTCGACTGTTCCGTTTGACCACTGAATCCAGCCTCGCAGCTCACCGGACAGGATCTCGGCAATCCAGCAATCGTCGGAAAGCCGGGTTGGCGAAGTTACAATATCCCAGTCGCTGGTGAGCGGTGTGAGTAATCTCCCTTGTCGATCCGAAATTGCCCAGCAATCGCCTTTGCGATAAGGCACGAATGGCGAACCGGCGTCGGCATCATCGCTGTTGGGTAGGGCCGATGCGATGGCAATACGGGGTTCGGGATTCTGCCTGTCGATGATCTCGTAATACCGACTCGCGAAATCGCTGGGATGGTCGGCCAGTGCCGAGCAAAATACCAAAGGGCCGATCGCCGTCAACAGCTTTGCGATTCGCAGTGCATCGGGCTGTCGGGTCATCAGCAGTAAACGCGCCTCGCCGTCGGCGGCGTAGAGTAAATCCCATCCTTGTGCGTTCAGCAACGATGCGTACGCCGCCAGGTGGTCGTCGGTGTCGTGACTTGCGGCACAGCGAGGCGCGATCCAGGGCAGCTTGAGGTCCAGTTGAAGGTACCCACATAGCTCAACCAGCGTGCTGCGCACTATGATCGCGTCGGCACCGTATTCGAGCGAACTCGCAATTGACGCACCCCGTTCCAACTGGTCGAGAAGGCTCAGTGTGGGGTAGGCACTATCGAGCCAGTCAGGAGAGGAGCTCGACGGCCACAACTGATCGGTAATGTCTTCGGCGGGTCGGTTGCCTGACAGCGCGGCGACCAGTGTTGTGAACAGTTGCTTGCTAAGAGACATGCCTGTGGAGTACTGTTGCTCGGTTACTGGGGAAGAGGCCCAATATCGGCATCAGAATTCGATCAATCAATCTTTCAGATAGTCTAAGAGAGCGATAGATTCGATCGTGCCGTGTTCAGTTGACGATATGTTCATTTCAATATCGTCGCGTCGGTAAGAAACAGCCGATTGCTTTTCGAACTCAGATTTCTCCAGGAAACCATGAACCTCTTCGGGCGCTAGCTCGCAGGTCATAACTGCAATAGCGGGCTTCGGCCCGTCAGATGCGCTATACGAGAACGAGGGTTCAGTCTTGCACAGCTCTGATATCAAGCCTAACTCTTTCGGCGTAAGCACATAGAACTCGACGCTATTCTTGCCATACTCTCTGTGCTCGGAAAAGCTCAAGTAGGCTATATAAGAGAAGCCGGTCAGCGCGATAATTAACACGACAACCGACAGCCAAATTTTTGTCATGCTATCGCACCTCTTCAAAAAGAGTGCCGGGCTTGGCGGGCTGGATAGTGCTCAGGGCGCGAGGCAGCGTGCCACACATTGGCCCCCCTGATGCAGGAGGTATCGGATAGAGATAAGGAGCAGGCTCGTAGTTTTTGTTGTCGCCAACGGGTCCATATTTATCCCATATCTTGAGTGCGTCGCTCTTGCTGACAGGTTCGCAGATCATCAGATAATTTATACTCGGATTCACCGCCCGATAAAATCCAAGGAGATTGGACAACAGGTCTTCAGCGCTATACCCGCTGTTGGTTACAAGTCTGAAAGGCCAGCTGGACTGCATCGACTCGAACGTATGCGATACGCCAAGGAAAATCGATAATGCAACAGATTTCTTTTCGTCAATTCCTAAGCCTGCTTTGATTTTATATGTCTTGCGTACACCCAGTTTGAAGTTCTTCCGCCCCATCATCTGTTTGTAAGACACCCTGAAGTGTTCGGCTCTTTTGGCTGCTTCAGGGCTTTCCAGCTTGATTCGATTCCATTAATCAGCCGCGCTTTCTGGATTGGCATGCCCCAAGTCTATCCAGCCGCACTTTTTGGTGTAGATGAGGCCATATTTTCGACCCATTGCTTGCGTTCCATCGATAATATCGGATCGTGACGTCATGGTTGGTCATCCCTTTCTTGCAGAATTCGACGCGGTTCGACACTTGCAGTTCCGGCAAGAGCCTAACGAGAAGTGATAAGTTTTTGGCGTTCGGTCCAGCGGTCCATTAAGCAATGGCTGCGTCTGGTCTTTTTTGCAGACAAGTAGTCAGCGGTAGGGGCATGTTCGTCACCTGAACGGCTCGCCGGTATGGAACGGTCGGCATCCGGCGCGCGTGTATGATCGAAAGACGACCAGCCGGCACGAATCCAGGGTTGAAGAAGTTTAGCTAGGATCCAATGAAACGAGTGTTGGATAGGCGGCAATCTGCTTGATCGGTTTGTCTCAAGTTCCATTTGTTGCTTACTTCCTGTTACCGCGATACTGCTTGCGGGTAGACAATCGAAAACATTACCTGACTGTACCTATGCGATTGTCGCATGGATACGTCGTGGCTGATCGGCAATCGCGATATGAGAAGGAGCACGCGGAAACTCGCTTCACGGGTAACTCACCCTTGCAAACGCTGCCTCAGTTCGCTGATCAACTGAGAAACCACAGTCGTTTCGAGATGCTTGACGAGTGGTGGAATCTTGGCGAGTTCAATTGCCGTCGCCTGATCGTGCAGCTCCGACAGCACATAACGTTTAAGGGTAACGGTCGCATCGTCGAGGTCGATGCCGTTGACGAGGGTGGGTTCGGCCAGGTAGGCCTCAGCGGCTTTGAGAAAGCTGTCCAGTACTTGCTGTTTTGACTCGATCATGCCCGTAACGCGCTCCACGCCGTGAACATTCAATCCAGCCCATACAAATGCGGAAATATCAGTATGGATATGACGATCGCCACCTGCATGAAGATGAACGGCACGACACCGCGATAGATGTCGATTGTTCTCAGGCCCGGTGGGGCGACCCCTTTAAGATAGAACAGGCTGAAGCCGAAGGGTGGGGTCAGGAACGAGGTCTGCAGGTTCATTGCGATCAGGATGGCGAACCACAACATACTGATGCCGAGGGTTTCGGCAATCGGCGCGAGGATCGGCACGACGATGAACGAGATCTCGACGAAGTCGATGAAAAAGCCCAACAGCAGGATGATGACCATCGAAAAGATCAGGAAGCCCCATTTTTCGCCGGGCAACTGCAGCAGGAACTCCTCGACGATGATGTCGCCGCCGGTGTAGGTGAACACCATCGAGAAGGCCGTGGCGCCAAGCAGAATTGCGAACACCATGGCGGTGATCTTGACCGTTTCCAGCGAGCTCTCGTAGATCAGTCTCCATGAAAACTTGCCGTAGACGATCGAGAGCACAATGGCGCCGACACCGCCGAGGGCAGACGATTCGGTCGGCGTCGCGATGCCGGCGAATATCGAGCCCAACACCACGATGATCAGCAGCAAGGGCGGCACCACGGCCACCAGTGCGGTCAGGTATTGTTTACCGACGCTTTCCTGTTCGCGATGTTCGAACGGGATGGCCGGGGCGAGCTGGGGCTTAGCGTAGGCGACGCCTAGCACGTAGACGATATACACGCCGACCAGCATCAGGCCCGGGATCACCGCGGCCTGGAACAGATCGCCGACCGGGATACCCAACACATCGCCGAGGATGATCAGGATGATCGACGGCGGGATGATCTGACCAAGCGTGCCGGCACCACAGATGGCGCCGCAGGCGAGGGGCTTGTTGTAGCCATACTTGAGCATGACCGGCAGCGAGATAACACCCATCGCCACCACGCTGGCACCGACCACGCCGGTCGAGGCGGCGAGCAATGCGCCGACCAGGATGGTGGACACCGCCAGACCGCCACGCATGGTGCCGAACAAGCGCCCCATCGATTCGAGCAACTGCTCGGCAAGCTGCGTCTTTTGCAGCACGATGCCCATGAAGATGAACAGCGGTACGGCCATCAGCACCGTGTTCTCCATGATGCTGTAGATGCGGAAGGGCATGAACGAGAACATGCTCCACGCATCGGAGATGGTCTCGAACTCACCCGATGTGAAGCCGTAGATGATGGCGAAGACGACGGCGATGCCGCCAAAGGTGAACGCAACCGGGTAACCTGCCAGCAGCAGGAACAGCGCGACAAAGAACATGATGAGGCCGATCATTGCGCGTTATCCAGCAGTCGGTTCACGGTTTGAAAGCGTCATAGTCGTGCGGTTGTTCGAGCCCGCAAAATTCGTTGATGGCGCGCAGAATGAAGCCGAGGCTGCTGATCAGCACGCAGATGAACGAGGCCGAGATCATGCTCTTGATGATCCAGCGGTGCGGCAGACCACCCGGGTCGCCGCTTTTCTCGCCGATCTCGTAGGCCTGTTGGGCGAAGTCGATGCCGAAATCGGTCACCAGAAAACAAAACGGCCACAGCAGCAGCACGGTACCGAGGATGTCGATGATCGCGCGCCCGCGCACGCTCAATCGTTCGTAGATCACGTCGACGCGCACATGGCCGTCGGCCTTGAGCGAGTAGGCGACGCCGAACAGGAAGATCATCGAATACAGGTGCCATTCGAGTTCCTGCATGCCGATCGATACGTCGTTGAACCAGTAGCGCATGATCACGTCGTAGAAGACGTTCAGCACGAGCAACAGCAACAACACGGCTGAGATGGCTCCGATGATGTCGGAGAAGCGGTTGAAAAACCGTTCAGCGGCGAGCAGTGTGGCACACATCGTTGAGGGTTTCTGCTACGAGTCGGGGTGCCAATGGTAGCCCATTGGCACCCCTTCCCGGTATCAGATGCCGCGAGGCACTCGCTTATTCAGCGATACTGTTGAGGTAGGCCTGATCGGAGATCTCGGTCCAGGCGCGTGCCTTGGCCATGTAGTCGGCCTGCGAATCGCTGATTTCCTTGGCCAGCGGGTCAGCCGCGGCGAACTGCGAGATCAGTTCGTCGTTGGCTTTGCGCATCGCGTCGATGACTTCCTTGGGGAAGGTTTTCACCTGCACATCCGGATAGTCTTTCTTGATCGTGGCCCAGTTCACCGCGCTCTCGTGGTACGACTGTGCATACATATCGTAGGCCGCGGCACGCATCGCGATGCGCAGGATCTCCTGCAGGTCGGCCGGCAGCTTGTCCCACGCCTTCTTGTTGATCAGGAACTGCAGCTCGGTTGCCGGCTCGTGCCAGCCCGTGTAGTAGTAAGGCGCAATTTTCTGAAAGCCCATGCGCAGGTCGAGCGACGGGCCGACCCATTCCAAGGCGTCGATGGTGTTGCGCTCGAGCGCCGTGTACAGCTCACCCGGCGGAATGTTGGTCGGCTTGGCACCGAGCTTGGCGAGCACTTCGCCGGCGAAGCCCGGGATACGCATCTTCAGGCCCTGCAGATCGGCAACCGAATTGATCTCTTTGCGGAACCAGCCGCCCATCTGGTTGCTGGTGTTACCGCCGGGGAACGACAGCAGGCCGTGCTTCGAGTAGACCTTTTCCATCAGTTCCATACCGCCGCCGTAATAGAACCAGGCGTACTGCTCGGGCGCGGTCATGCCGAACGGCATGCTGGTGAAATACAGGGTGTTCGGGTCCTTGCCTTTCCAGTAGTACGAGGCTGAGTGGCCCATGTCGTACTGGCCGGCCTTGACCATATCGAACACACCGAACGGCGATTTGTGCTTGTTGGCCGAGTCGATCGTGATCTTGAGTCGGCCGTTGGACATCTTTTCAACCTGGGCGGCCAGGTTCTTGGTGGTGTCACCGAAGATCGGGAAGTTGGGTCCCCAGGTCTCGGCGAGGCGCAAACGGTAGGTTTTTTCCGCCAGGGCATTTCCGGCGGCAAGCAGGAACACGCCGGCAAGCGACGCGGCGAGAAGCTTTCTCAACATAACTCACTCCCAATTGCTGTGGTATTTATTATCGAGGTGGTGCGGATCCGCCCGCTGATGCCGAATGTAGCCCAGCCCGCCGCGCATAACAACGCCGCGGGGTCGCCGCCATGAACGACGATTCCAAATTGCGACGAATTCCTGGCCCGGCGGCCATGCGATCATCAGAGATCGCTTAAATGGATGCGTTAGTGCTTCATCATCGCTTCGACGGGGCGCACTTCGGCGGTGATCTCTTTGGTCGAGCCGTCTTCGAATTCGAGCGTCATCGGGATCTTGTCGCCGACCTTCAGCGGCTCGCCGAGATCAAACAGCATAACGTGCAGGCCACCGGGTTTGAGCTCGACCAGCTTGTTCGACGGCAGATGGATGTGCGGTATACGGCGCATGCGCATCACGCCGTCGTCCATGGTGTGCATATGCAGCTCGACGGCCCCGGCGATCGGGGTGGCCGCGCCGACCATGAAACGCTCGCTTGCATCGCTGCTTTGCAACTGCATGAAGGCAGCCGAGGTTTTGACCACCGGGGGAACCGCCCGGATGTAAGGATCGGTCACCGTCACCTGGTCGGCGATACCCTCGGCCAGACCGGTCGTCGCGAAGCCGACACTGCCGACGAAAATCATGACTGCATGCAAGGTGGTGCGCAAAGTGCGGTTCATTCGCAGATTTCCCTGAGGTTTTCCAGATGTTGTGATTGACCCTAGTGTACATGACGCACCTCGGGCATTGACCGATGTCAGTCAATCACGCGGTATCGTTGAGCGGGCGGGGTCGGCCATCGTCGCCGAGGGCGACGTAAACCAGGGTGGCGTCGGCAACCGTCTTGACGCAATTGGCCTCGAGCTGGCGGCAGGCCTCGGCGATCACGTGCACGGTAATCGAGGTCTGGCCGACACGACGGATTTCGGCATAGCAACTGATCAGGTCGCCGACGGCGACCGGCGCGAGAAAACGGAACTCTTTGACTGCGACCGTCGCGACCCGACCCTCGGCCTCGCGAATGGCGAGTATGCTGCCGGCGATATCGACCTGCGACATCAGCCAACCCCCAAAGATGTCGCCGTAGGCATTGGTGTCGGCGGGCATGGCGACGACGCGATACGTGAGTTCGCGTTCGCCGGCGCGTTCAGTGTCCTGCATAGAGTTTTTCGGTGATCTCGTGATACCGCTCGAGAATTTCACGACGGCGTAACTTCAGTGTCGGGGTTGCCAGGCCATTATCCGGTGTCCATGGCTCTTTGACCACCGCCAGGCCGCGTACCTGTGCATAACCGGGGAACGCCGCGATGCGATCCTGTACATGGCGCAGAAACAACGAGCGGACGTTCTCGTCACAACAGGTGTCTTCGTTGGCCGGATCGAGATGCAGCTCTCTGGCAACCCGTTCGAATGCCTCGGGGTTGGGTACTACCAAGGCGCTCAGATAAGGTCTGCCTTCGCCGATAACCAGCACCTGATCCACCAACTCATCGAGCGCGATGGCGTTCTCCATATCGCTCGGCGGTACCTTCTCGCCGTTGGCCATCACGATGATGTCCTTCAGCCTGCCGGTGATGGTGACATGGCCGCTGCTCGACATACCGACCTTGTCGCCGGTGCGCAGCCAGCCTTCGGCGTCGATGATCTGTTGAGTCGCCTCCGCATTGTTCCAATAACCGAGCATCACACTCGGGCTGCGGGTGAACAGTTCGTCGTTGTCGCCAACCCGTACCTCGATACCCGGCAACGGGATACCGACCGACTCCGGGCGGTTCTTATCGAGCGGATTCGCGGCAATGATCGGGGCGGTTTCCGTCAGGCCATAGCCCTGTACAACCGGTATCCCCAGGCCGATGAACAGGCGCGCCACGTTCGGCGGCAGCGGCGCACCGCCGCACACGGTGAAGCGCAAACGCCCGCCGAGCTTCGCCCGCACCTTACGCGCAACCAGCAAATCGAGCAGCGGCCTGATCAGAAACGAGGGTCTCCAGCCGGCGCGGCCCTGGCGATACTCGAAATGGGCGTAGCCCGTATCGACGGCCGCGTCGAACAGCTTGCGCTTCAGCGGCGAGGCTTTCGCCAGTTGGCTGGTGATCTTGGCATATACACGTTCGAAGATCCGCGGCACAGAGATCATCAGGCTGGGTTGAACCTCGGTCAGATCGTCGGCGAGTTGCGGTATCGAGCGGTTGTAGGCCGTGGCCGAGCCGGTGGTCATCGCGAGGTAGTAACCAACGGTGCGCTCGAAGGCATGTGACAACGGAAGAAACGACAACAGGATGTCGTGCTCGAACACGTCGAATACCTTTAGCGCCGCCTGCACATTGAAGATGATATTGCGGTGACTGAGCATGACGCCTTTCGGTCGCCCGGTGGTACCCGAGGTGTAGACCAGTGTCGCCATGCTGTCGGCGTCGCCGGGCTGGCAACAATAGGGCAGCGTGGCTTCGCCCAGCCAGTCGTTGATCGACGCGAAATTGCCGACGTTCGCCTGGTCGCACCCCTGAAGGCAGACCACACGCTTGAGTTTGGACAGCTCTTTGCTGTGATTTTCGAGGCTGCGGTACTGCTCCAGGCACTCGAGCAGCAGAAAACTCGCACCTGAGTCTTCGAGTATCCACGCGATGTTGTCCGGCCGGTCGTTGGTGTAGATCGGCACCGTGACCAGGCCGAGCCCGAGTGCCGCCTGATCGAACAGCACCCATTCCCAGCAGTTGCTGCACATGATCGCGACCCGGTCGCCGGCCTGCAGTCCCTCGTCGATCAATGCAGTCTGCCAGCGCGCGACTTCGTCGCGTGTCTGCTCCCAGGAGAAGCTGCGCCATTCGCCATCACGATGCTGCACGTAGGCGACACCGCCGGGTGTGCGGATGCAGCGTTCGTGAAATACGTCGGCCAGGGTCGGCGCGTGTTCCATGGTTATTATGCGTTGTTCATGAAGCATGACGTGTTCTCCCAACCACCTGTGTTTCGCTAAGCGATCGCCCCCCAGCCGTCATCGGCATGGAAATGTTCGCCGAAGCGGTCTTCGAGTTCGTGCAGGCGTTTCTGCACGGCCTCTGTACCTCGACTGTGTACGTAGTGCATCGGTCCGCCACGGAACGGTGCGAAGCCGGTACCGAATATCACGCCGGCATCCAGCAGGTCTTCATCTTCGACCACGCCTTCGCGCAGGCAGGCGACCGACTCGTTGACCAGCCGCAGGATCAGGCGGTCGCTGATATCGTCGTCGGACATGGCCACCGGTTCTTTGCCGAGCTCCTTGATCGGTTTGCCATCCTTCCAGGCATAGAAACCATGGTCCGACTTGCGGCCGAGCCGACCGTCGTTGACCAAGCGACCGAGTTGTTGCGGCACCGGGTTGTGCAGCGCCTCGGCCATCTTGCCGGCCACCGACAGGCAGATATCGAGACCCACCGTATCGGCCAGTTCGATCGGACCCATCGGCATGCCGAAGCCCATCGCGGCGCGGTCGATCACCGGCGCCGGGATACCTTCCTCGATCAGTTCGACCGCCTCGAGCAGGTAAGGCATCAACACGCGGTTGACCAAAAAGCCCGGCGTGCTGCGCACCTTCAGCGGCAGCTTGTCGATATGGCGCGCAAAGGCAGTGGCGCGTTTGATCATCGCAGGATCGGTGCGTTGGTCGTGCACTACCTCGATCAACGGCATCTTGGCCACCGGGTTGAAGAAGTGCAGGCCGACCAGCCGATCCGGCCGTTCGAGGTGTTCACCCAGCACCGCCAACGGGATGCTGGATGTGTTGGTCGCCAACACGGCATCGGGTTTCATACGCGGTTCGACTTCGGCGTATAGATGGCGCTTGGCGTCGATGTCTTCGAAGATCGCTTCGATCACGACGTCCGCGGTGCGCACGCCGTCACCCCGGTGATCGGGCATCAGCCGGTCGACGGCGGCCTGGCGCGCGTACGGATCTTTGAGCTTGCGCGCGAACAGTTGATGGGCGCGCTTGACCGCGCGGGTGAGATACTCCGGCGCGCGATCCTGCAGCGTGACGCGCATACCGCGCAAGGCGCACCAGGCCGCGATATCGCCACCCATCACGCCGCCGCCGATTACGTGCACCTGTCTGGCGTCGAAATCGGCCTTGTTGCCCTCGGCTTTCAACCTGTCTTGCAGCATGAACACGCGTATCAGGTTCTGCGCCTCGGTGGCGTTGATCATGCGTGCGACTCGGCTTGCTTCGCTGGCATACATCGCCGGTTCGTCGCCGGCCGTGTTACGCCAGTGATCGAGCAGTTCGTACGGGGCGGGGTAGTGGTCGCGGCGTATGCGCTTGTCGAGTTCACGTGTCATGAAGTGCACGACGAGCGGGCGCAGCGGTGCCATTGCCGGTAGGCGTTTGAAACAACCGGCACGACTTACCCTGGGCTGACGGGTGGCCAGATCGATCGCGGCCGAACGTAACTGGCGCAGCGGTACGGCCATGCCGACCAACCCCATCTTCTTCGCCGCTCGGCCGCTGACGGTACGCCCGCCGAGCATCAGTTCCAACGCCTTCAGGTCGCCGAGCAGACGCGTGCTGCGTACGCTGCCGCCATAGCCGGGAAAGATGCCGAGTTTGACCTCCGGAAAGCCGAGCCGGGTCGCCTCATCGTTGGCGCATACCCGGTAGTCGCAGGCAAGCGACAACTCCAGGCCACCGCCGAGACAAAAGCCATGTATCGCGGCGACCGTGGGAAAGGCCATCGATTCGAGGCGATGCAGTATCTCGTGAACCCGCAGGATGTGTTGCTCGGCTGAGGCCACGCCCGGCACGTTGGCGAACGCCTTGACGTCGGCGCCGGCGATGAAACCGGACGCCTTGCCCGAGCGAATCACCAAGGCCTTCGGATGCATCTGCGCGACCTGCACCAAGGCATGGTCGAATGCCTCAAGCAGACTTTCGGTGAGCACGTTGGCCTGGCTGTCGGCCTTGTCGATCGTCAGCCAGACGATACCGCGCTCGTCTTTCTCAATCGCGAAGTACTCGTTCATGCGCCTGCTCCCAGTGTCGTGTTCTCCAGCAACAGGGCACCGCCCTGGCCACCGCCGATACACAGGCTGGCCATGCCGAGGCGTTGCTGATTGCGTTGCATAACCTTCAGTGCATGCAGGGTGATGCGCGCGCCGCTCGCACCGACCGGATGGCCGAGACTGATGCCGCCGCCATCCACATTCAGACGTTCTTCATCGATGGGCGCGAACGCCGCGGGTAGATGCATTTGTTGTTGTGCATAGTCGTCGGACGACCAGGCCCGGCAGCAGGCGAGCACCTGGGCGGCAAAGGCTTCGTTGATTTCCCAGGTACCGATGTCTTCGGTCTGCAGATCCTGGCGCTGCATGATCGGCGCCATGGCATGCACCGGGCCGAGCCCCATCTGCGCCGGATCGAGGCCGGCCCATTCACTGTCGACGATGCGCCCGAGCACCGGCAGGTCATGCCGTTCGACTGCGCCTTCCGAGGCCAGCAACAACATCGCTGCGCCGTCGCTGACCTGCGCGCTGTTGCCGGCGGTTACCCGTCCGACCGGGCGGTCGAACACCGGGCGCAACTTGGCAAGCGCCTCGACGGATGAGTCCGCGCGCACGCCGTCGTCCTGTTCGTAAACATTGCCGTCTGCGTCGTACAACGGCTCGATCTCATTCATATGGCCGTCGTCGAACGCCTTGGCGAGACGCAAGTGACTGCGCACCGCGTACCCATCCATCATCGTGCGGTCGATGCCGAAGCGCTCTGCCAGTTCTTCGGCGGTCTGCCCCATCGAAAGCCCGACCACCGGGTCGGTCAGGCCGCGTAGCAGCGCGATGACCGGCTTGAAGTGCTGCATGCGCAGCTGCATCAGGGCCCGGCCGCGTGCGCCGAGTGAACGCGCCTGGCTCCAGGCGCCAAGCCAGTTGACCATCAGGCTGTTGAGCATGACCGGGTGGTGGCTCATGGCCTCGGTACCGCCGGCCATGACCAGGTCGGAGCGCCCGGTAGCGATGTCCAGGGCGGCACTCTCGATCGATTGCATGCCCGATGCGCAGTTGCGCTGCACCGTCCAGGCCGGCATCTTCTCGCTGCATCCAAGGCGCAGGGCAACCACGCGACCGATGTTGGCCTCGTCTACTCCGGACGACACACAACCCAGGATCAGTTGATCGAGTTGTTCAGGTGTGATGCCGCAGCGGTTGAGCAGGGCTCTGCCTGCGGCCAGCGCCAGGTCAGACGCGGTGAACGGGCCCTGCCTGCCGCGCGCTTTGAGAAACGGCGTACGTGTGCCGTCGACCACGTAGACGGCGCGACCTTTCAGTCGCCCGCCATCCGGCTTGATGTCTGCGTCACTCATCTCAATCCTCCTGTCACTGCGACCGGTCAGTCCGGCCTTTCTTCATGTGGCGATGTCACACCGCATAGATCGCGGGTTTCTTTGAACCCTTGGGTTGTCTTGCGTATTGCTTGCCGTAGTCGGCGAAGCTGTCGACCATGATCACGTCGCGCCGCAATGCCTGCATCTCGATCAGCGCGTCGGCGTCTTCCTGCGTGATGATGCCTTGCTCGATCGCTTCATTAATGCGGTCGGCGGCGTGCTTGCTGCGCAACAGGCCGGCGCGCTTGGCGTCGCGCAATGTCTTCTCAATCGGCTCGACGCGGGCGGCGTGGGCGAAGGCGCGCTCGTAGTCGGCCTGACGTGAATGATGCTCGTGGCCGATGTAGATGCCTTGCGTCAGTCGGTCGCGCGCCGCCCCCGGCGTCATCACCAGTTGCGCCGCGTCACGATCGACGAGGTCGCTGGGTTCGGTGTAGGGCGAGCCGGTCGGGAATACGACCAGGCGCAGCAGCCATGCAAGTGGGCGGAACGGCAGGTTGCGGAACAGCAGGCGCAGGCTTTCCTGCATGTGGTACAGCGAGTTCTCGCACGCCCATTGCACCAGCGGCAGGTCCTCTTCAGGGCGCCCCTGGTCTTCGAAACGCTTGAGCACCGACGAGGTCAGGTACAACTCGCTGAGTACATCGCCGAGACGCGCCGACAAACGCTCCTTGCGCTTCAGTGCACCGCCTAGAGTCATCATCGCGACATCGGCACTCAGGGCGAACGCGGCGCTCATCCAGTTGAGCTGCTGAAAATAACGACGCGTCGGTCCCTGTACCGGCGAGCGCGTGAAGCGGCCACGCGTCAGGCCAAGGAACAGGCTGCGCGCGACATTGCCGAGCACGAAACCGACATGACCGAAGATCGCGTGATCGAAGTCGGCCAGGCCGCGTTTTCGGTCCGGGTTCTGTACGGCCTGGAATTCTTTGAGTACCCACGGATGGCAACGCACAGCACCCTGGCCGAAGATGATCATCGAGCGCGTCAGGATGTTTGCACCTTCGACCGTGATCGCGATAGGTATCGCCTGGTAGGCGCGGCCGAGCAGGTTGGAAGGGCCGAGGCAGATGCCGCTGCCGCCCTGGATATCCATCGCATCGTTGATGCAGCGGCGGTACTTCTCGGTCAGGTGATATTTCACGATGGCCGATATCACCGACGGCTTTTCGCCGATGTCCAACGCGCCGAGGGTCAGGGTGCGCGCGGCGTCCATCTGATAGGTGAGGGCGGCGATGCGCGCCAGCGGCTCTTGAATGCCTTCGAAACGTCCGATCGGCATGTTGAACTGACGGCGGATCGCCGCATACGCACCGGTAAAGCGGCTGACGGTCTTGCCGGCACCCACGCTCAGTGCCGGCAGCGAGATGCCGCGGCCTTCGGCGAGACACTCAACCAGCATGCGCCAGCCCTGACCGATGTATTCGCTGCCGCCGATCAGCTGCGACATCGGGATGAACACGTCATGCCCTTCGTTCGGTCCGTTCTGGAAGGGGATATCCAGCGGGATATGGCGTTCACCGATCTGCACACCGGGTGTGTCGCGCGGTATTAATGCCAGGGTCACGCCCAATTCTGTCTGCTCGCCGAGCAGGTGATCCGGGTCATACAGTTTGAACGCCAGGCCGAGCAGGGTGCATACCGGGCCGAGCGTGATGTAACGCTTCTCCCAGTTCAGGCGTACGCCAAGCTCGCGCTTGCCCTGCCAATCGCCGTAGCACACCTCGCCACGATCAGGGATGGCGCCGGCATCGCTGCCGGCATCCGGGCCGGTCAGGGCAAAGCAGGGTATGTCGTCACCTTGAGCCAGACGTGGCAGATAGTGCTGCTTCTGTTCGCGGGTGCCATAGTGCAGCAGCAGCTTGCCCGGGCCGAGCGAGTTCGGCACCATGACCGTCACCGCAGCGGTGACGCTGCGGCTGGCGATCTTCATGACGACCTCGGAATGTGCCAGTGCCGAGAATCCCTTGCCGCCAAACTCTTCGGGAATGATGAGCCCGAAGAAGCCTTTCTCGCGAATGTAGCGCCAGGCCTCGGGCGGCAGATCCCGGTCTTCGTGCGTGATGCGCCAGTCATCGAGCAGGCTGCACAACACCTCGGTTTCATTGTCGATAAAAGCCTGTTCCTCAGCGCTCAGGTGCGGCTTGGGCATATTCAGCAGGCGTTGCCAATCGGGTTTGCCGGTAAACAACTCGGCGTCCCACCATACGCTGCCGGCTTCGAGCGCCTCCTGTTCGGTCGATGACATCGGCGGCATGACTTTGCGGAACTGATGGAACAAGGGCGCCGTGATGTAGCGGCGTCGGATGGCGGGCACACCAAGCAACAGGACGGCTGCGGCAGCGACCGCCCAGAGGGGAATGACCACCCATCCGCTCAACTCCGTGCCGATGGTGGTCACGGCGAGCAGCGCAGCCAGCGCCGCAACCCATACGCCGGTACCGGCACCCCAATAGGCCAGCGCCCAGACCACCGCAATGCTCAAAACCAGTGTTGCAAAGCCCATACCATTACCCTCTGCGTTTCAGGAAACCCAGACCGTAGGTACGGCGTACGGGCGGCACAGGTGCCAGGGTTTCTTCGTCGTCGGATTCGAGTTCGGTTGTGGTTTCGATCACCAGCACCTCGTCGACCTGCTCGTCGAGCGGTTCGGCAACCGGTTCGGTCGCCTGCTTGATCGTTTTGCTCGGCACCGGGTTGAACGGGCGCGTCTCATCGTTGTAGAGATCGCCTTCGGTCCACGGCAGGCGGTGATAGACGCCGACATCGTTGATGCCGAGATACGGGTACTTGATGATCGAAAAGTAAGGTGAGTAATCGAAATCGCGCGGTGCGAACAAACGCGGATTGCGTTTGCGGAAACGTACGCTGCCATCGTCCGCCCGGTCGATAAACGGCAGGATGGGGAAGTCGACGGCATTGAAGGCCTCGGCCAACAGGGTGGAGCACACCGTGCGTGTCGGCTTGCCTGCATTGTGTTGAAACAGGCTCGAACGCCAGCGTCGCGGCAGGAAACTCCAGGGAAAGAAGAACCGCGCGAGATCGAGGATCTGGCGCACGTCGTAGTCCCAACCGAGTTGTTTGACCGCGTAGCCGACGACGGCCTCGGCATCGATTGGCGACAGTCCCGCGGGCCGGCAGATGCGCAGGTGGTCGTGCTTGTAGTTCTTCAGTGACGAGACAATCGTGCCGCGGCCGATCATCGCCTCGATGATCAGCTGGTCTTCGGGATCGCCGTCATAGTGATAGGAGATGACGGCGCGCAGGTCCGGATCCTTGATGTCGTACAGACGACCGACATACAGGATGGAGTGACTCCACGGGCTTTGGGTGATGAGCTTGATGACTTCTGAGACACGACTGCGTCCCTCGACCAGAATGACGTCGCCGGTGCGAAGTTCGAACCCGAGCCGATTGAAATCGCACAGCGGAATCGGCGACGGTGGATCTTCTTTTTTCAGCCAATGAGTGGCTTTGTCGTACAGCCATCTCAACAGATCTCGCATCTTTCGAGGGCCTTACATGAGTCGTTACCAAGTATAGACCTCAAAATGGGACGCAATGTTTCATTGATAAAAATAATATGTCTGTACTATTTTTATTTTCCTATTAGATGGTACTAATAAAATAGATAAAACAATAGCTCAGAAATTAAATTATAGAGTTTGGATGAGTTGACTAATTGTATTCACCGCACGGTCGATCACGCCTTGCGGCGTATAAAAGTGTGGCGCCAGGCGGATGCCGCCGCCGCGAGCCGCACAAATCACCCCGGCATCCATCAGCGCCGGATACAGCGACCCGGCGGGTTTCTTTTTGTGGGTAAAGGTCATGATGCCGGCCCTTTTGCGCGCCTTGCCCGGCGTTACCAGTTTCACCCCCGGGATCTCGGTCAAGGCGTTCTGCAATAACGCCATGTTGTCGGCCAAGCGTTGTTCGATGAAATCGAAGCCGACCTCTTCGAAGAGGCTCAGACTGGCCTCTAGCGCATGGATGCCCATCATGTTCGGCGTGCCGGGTTCGAACCGACGGGCAGAATGCGCCGGTTCCCATTTCGTCGATTCGAAGGCGTAGGTGTCGTCGCGCATGGCCCAACCGAACTGATGCAGGCTGAGGCGGTCGCGCAATTCGGGGCGGCAATAGAAGAATCCCAAACCCTCCGGCGACAGCAGCCATTTGTGACCGCCGGCGGTGACGAAGTCGGCCGGTGTGTCCTTGAGGCTGAAACGCTGCGCGCCGAAGCTTTGGATGCCATCGACACACAGCAACACGTCTTTGGCGCGACAGGCCTCGGAGAGCCGCTGCATATCGAAGCGGTAGCCGGTGGCGAAATGCACGGTACTGATCGCCAGCAGGCGCGTCTTCTTTTTCAGGGCGTCGATCAGTGCACCTTCCGGGTCTTTGCTGCTCAGCGCATCGATCGGCACATAGCTGACACCCTGCTCGCCGAGTACCTCCCAGGGCATCTGGTTCGAGATGAAATCGCCGGCCAGCCCGACGATCTGGTCGCCGTCTTTCCAATCGAGCCCCTGGCTGACGATCGACAGTCCCTCCGAGGTGTTCTTGACCAGCGCGATGTCGGCCGTGTCGTCGGCATCGATCAACCAGGCGATACGTTTGCGCAGGCGTTCTTCCACTGTGAGCCATTGCGGGTAGTCGGCCGCACCGCGCGTCATATTCTGTTGCGCGAAGTTACTGACAGCCTGTGCAGTGCGACGCGGCCACGGACCTACCGCGGCGTGGTTCAGGTAGCACAGCTCCTGGTCCTGCGGGAATTCAGAGGGCAGATAGAGCATGGGTTGTAAGCCAGCGTAGTTAACAGAGATCAAGCTGAACGCTAACCCAGACAGGGTGTGGCTTCAATGAAACTACGTACTTCTACCGGCATTGGCAAAGTCTGATTGCGTGCATCTCGACGAGATAACATAATCGGTCCGCCAAGGGGTGATCCCATGCTTACAGCGGAATCACCCAATTGCACAAAAAAACGCGATCAGTAAGCCATGAAGTCGACACGTCACGCTACAACGCGCCGGTTCCCTGCGAGGGGATCGCGAGCGGCCGTTGCGTGGCTGTTGATCGCCGGATTCCTGATGCAACCGATCCTGGCGTACCTGGTTACGCCCATGGTTGGACACAACACCCAGGGACAGACGGTGATCGTGTGTACCCTGAAGGGTCAGAAGCTGGTCAAGATCGATCTGCCTTCGATCATTGATACAGCTGCAGCCGAGCCCGATGCGGAACACTGCTCGGCCCTCAAGTTGTTCCAGATGGCCGGCGCGGCCCGCATCAGTCCGCCTTTCACGCCGTTGCCTGTTCACCTGTATTCCGTCGCCGTGTTGGATCAAACCGCCGACACGCCGCACAGAACGCTGCATTTCTCGGCATACGCCACGCGCGCGCCACCACGTCTCACCTGAAGCCCATCGCTTAAGTTCAACCGGCTGCAACTGTCGACGCGACTCTCGTTGAGACGCGTTCAGCGCTTGTGCCTGTCGTTACCCGCGGCAACACCAAGGCAAGCACAGTGGTTGCAGTCGGTCCATGCAAACTTCAGGACCGAGAGACTATGAACAACACGATTACGTTCAACACCTTTGCGCGCACAAAGCTCGCGATCTGCGTCGCGCTCGCATGCGGCACCACAGCCACCCATGCCGATGAGATGACCCTCGATACCATCACGGTGAAAGACACGCCGGTAGAAGAGGGTGCAGGCACCGGCACAGCGATCGATCAATCCACGCTGCAGTTTCTGCAACCGGCAACCAACGACACGGCCACGCTGCTACGTGATGTGCCGGGCGTGAACCTGAACGGCGCAGGTGGAGTATCCAGCCTGCCGGCCATTCACGGTCTTGCCGATGACCGTCTGCGGATCAAGGTCGACGGCATGGACCTGATATCGTCCTGCCCCAACCACATGAATCCGCCCTTGTCATATATCGAGCCGAGCAACGTCGGCAGTCTGCAGGTGTATTCGGGCATCTCGCCGGTCAGTCTCGGCGGTGACAGCATTGGCGGCAGCATCGTCGCCGAAACGGTGGCGCCGGAGTTCGCGTCTCCGGGCGAGGGTAATCTGGTCAAAGGCGAGGTCGGTACCTTCTACCGCAGCAACAACGATGCGTTCGGCGGCAATGCCGGCGCGACCTTTGCGACTGAAGCCTTCAGCATTCGATACAGCGGCAGTTGGAGCAAGGCCAACAACTACACCGCCGGTGACGATTTCAAGACGACGACCGCGACCGGCGTACCCGGGCATGAACTGCCGCTCGACGAGGTCGGGTCGACGGCCTATGAAACGCAGAACCACACGCTCAACCTCGCGGTGAAGGCGGGCGATGATCTGTTCGAGGCCAAGCTCGGCTACCAGAACATGCCCGAGCAACTCTACCCGAACCAGCGCATGGACCTGCTCGACAATGAGCAGAAACGCGTCAGCCTCGGATGGACCGGTGGATTCGATTGGGGCGAACTCGAGGCGCGCGTGTACCACGAGAGTGTGGATCACTTCATGGACTTCGGCCCGGACAAACGCTTCTGGTACGGTCCGCTATCGCAACCGCCGGCAGCCCCCGAGATCGGCACGCCCTGTTCGCCGGTCGGGTTTATGACCTGCGCGGCAGGCATGCCGATGTACACCGAGAGTGAAACCACGGGCGTGACGTTGCAAGGTGAATACGATCTGACCGATGAAGATCTGATAAGGGTCGGCGCTGAGTATCAACGCTACCGGCTCGACGATTACTGGCTGCCGTCCGGCGGCGGTATGTGGCCGGAGACCTTTCTCAACATCAACGACGGCGAGCGTGATCGCACTGCGCTGTTTGCTGAATGGGAGTCACAGCTCAATGCCTCGTGGATGACCTTGCTCGGCGTGCGCTATGAGCGGGTGACGACCGACGCCGACGATGTGCACGGCTATGCCATTGTGATGCCGGCGCCGGGCAACCAGCTTGTCGATGCTGCCGCGTTCAATGCGCAGGAGCATGAGCGCACCGACGACAACGTGGATGTGACGGCGCTTGCGCGATACGCCCATAGCGACAATCTGGATATCGAGTTCGGTGTTGCACGCAAGGTACGCTCGCCGAATCTCTATGAGCGCTATGCGTGGTCGACCTGGGGCATGGCCGCGGCGATGAACAACTTCGTCGGCGATGGCAACGGCTACATCGGCAACATCGACCTCGACCCGGAAAAGGCGTACACGGTATCGGCAACCTTCGATTGGCACGCCGCGGATCGTAGCTGGCAGGTGAAAGCAACGCCGTACTACACGCGCATCGAGGACTACATCGATGCCGTTCGGCTGACCGGTTGGTCGGCGGATCAGTTCAATGTGCTGCAGTTCGAAAACCAATCGGCACGGATCTATGGACTCGACCTGTCCGGGCAGATGGTGCTCGGCCGCAACGATTGGGGTGAGTGGGGCCTGAAGGCGCTGGTCAACTACACCGATGGCGAGAATCGCGATACCGGCGACGATCTGTACAACATCATGCCGTTGAACGGACGCCTGACGCTGACCCACAAGCTGGGCGGTTGGGACAACAGCCTCGAATGGGTGTTGGTCGACAGCAAGGACAACGTCTCCGACGTGCGCAACGAAGTGGAGACCGATGGTTATGGCCTGGTCAACCTGCGGCTCAGTCACTCGTGGAAGCAGGTGAGGGTCGACCTCGGTGTCGAAAACATGTTCGACAAGTTCTACGTGTTGCCGACCGGTGGCGCCTATACCGGACAGGGCTCGACCATGAGCCTGAACGGCATACCGTGGGGCATCGGCGTACCGGGCATGGGACGTTCGATCTATGCCGGTGTGAACGTCACGTTCTGACGAACATCGCGTTCGGCAAAGGTGAAAAAGGGAGGGGCAATGCCCCTCCCTCCAGGTTCCTTAGACGAACAGATTTACCTCGGCTTTTGCTGCACGCGGTAGAAAACTCGCCGCACCGACCCACTCTTCGATATCGTCGATGAAGGCATCCTTGCCATAGTCGAACAGGTCGACCGTCATCTGGCAGGCGATCAGCTTCACCTCGGCCTCGACACACAAGTCGCGCAGTTCCTGGATGCGCGCGATGCCTTTGTGGTCCATCGTCTTCTTCATCATGTTGGTTGCCATCGACTGAAACCCGGGTACCGTCATCAACGACGTCGGAATGTTCAGCGCCTTGCCCTGCAACCAACCGCTGTTCGGCGGCAGCTTCATCGGCATGGCCGGGTTGCCAAGCGGGGTCACCTTGAGGTCGAGATCTTTCTTCAACAGTTCGAGGCCGTAAAAGGTGAAGAAGATCGAAACATCCCAACCGAGCGCCGCGGCGGTCGATGCGAGGATGAAGGGCGGGTAGGCCATATCGAGTGTGCCCTTGGTCGCGATGATCGTCATCGCCGGCGTCTTGGCGGCATCGATGGCGGCCATGCGCTGATCGAACCGCTGGTCGAACCAGGCGTTCAGCTTGGCATCAGACATCTCGCTAACGGCAGTACTGCTTTGCATGGTGAAACTCCCTGGCTTCAGGCCTTACGAATGCGGAAGTGAAACTCGCCGTCGGCCTGTTCGCTCGACAGCATCTCGTGGCCGGTCTGGCTGCAGAACGAATCCAGGTCTTTCAGCGAACCCGGGTCGGTCGCGGTCACTTGCAGAATGTCGCCCGACTGCAGGGCTGCTATGGCTTTCTTGGTGCGCAGGATGGGCAGGGGACAATTGAGCCCACGGGCATCCAGGGTGTGCAGGTTGTCGGTCATACGTCTTTCCCTCCGTTGTGCGTCTTGCAGACGCGTTATAGATGACCGGTCGGTCTAGTCGCCGGCCAAATGAAAACCCATTTTTGGGATTTCAGTTGTCGTGTTTCAGCTCGATGCGCAGCGTTTTGATCGCCGGGCCCAGGCGGGCGACGATCTCCGGATCGTTGCCGGTCTTGGCGAGCAGGATCACGCCTTCGAGATAGGCGAGCATCGCCTGGCTGGTGGCTGCGGCGTCGAGCGGGGCGATATCACCGCGCTCGACGGCCTCGACCAGGGTCTCGTGAAACTGGCTGCTGGCCTTCTCAAATACCGCGTGCACCTTGGCCCGCAGCACGTCGTCACGCGTGCTCACCTCGAGCGCAAGGTTGCCGAACAGGCAACCCGGCATCCGGCCTTCGAGGTCTTTGGCCGCTTTCTGCCAGTAGTAGGCGGCGTCGACCAGGTAGTCGAGACGCTCGAGCGGCGGCAATGCCTTGTCGAAAGCCTCGGCAATGAAGCCGTGCGCCCATTCGTCCGCCATATCTTCGATGACGGCCATGGCAAGGTCTTGTTTCGATGGAAAAAAGTGATAAAAGCTGCCTTTCTGCACCTTGGCCAGGTCGCAGATTTCCTTGATGCCGACATCCGCATAACTGCGCCCATGAAACAGCTCACGTGCGGTGGAAAGTATACGGGTCCGGGTGTCGGTCAGGTTAGTCATGGTCTAAGTATAGGTGACCGGTCGGTCAAGTCAATTGGGGGTTGCCCGGTGAGCTTACTACGGTCCACCACAGAAGCGTTGCCGAACCTGGTGATCGGCGGTCGAGCGTAGGTCTCTGAATCGCTGAACAGGTCTTCAAAAGGTCTCGACATCCGGGCGGATATCCAGCTCGTGCGTCCACGCGGAACGGGGCTGTTCGATCAGCGTCAGGCATGTCTGCGCGACGGCAGCCGGGTCGAGGCATTGATCTTCGCGCATGCGGAAGGTGTCGCGCGCCCGCTGGCCCCACATCACGCCATCGATGATCAGGTGGGCGACATGTATGCCCTTGGGGCCATACTCACGCGCCAGCGATTGGCCCAGTCCACGCAACGCAAACTTGGCCGAGCCGAAGGCGGCAAAGCCGGCGCCGGCCTTTATCGATGCGGTCGCACCGATCAGCAATAAGGTGCCGGCCTTGTGTTGCAGCATCGCCGGCAAGACGCGCTGTGCACCGTGCACGGCGCCGAGACAGCTGGTGCGCCACTGCAGTTCGAAGTCGGCCGGGGCCGTGTTCAGGAACTCCTGGTGATGCAAGGTCGCGGCGTTATGGATGTAGACGGCCGGTTGACCGAAGTGTTGTTCGACCTGGCTGACGGCGGCATCGACCTGTTCGGCATCCGACACGTCACACCCAATCGCCACGAAACGATCGTTGCCGATTTCAGCCGACAGGCGTTCTCCGGCAGCCGCACTGCGCGCAAGGCCTGCAACACGGTAACCGGCTGCGGCGAGTTGCGTGGACAGGTGAAAGCCCAGGCCATCGCCGATACCGGCGATCACGGCGATCTTTTTCGAGTCGGACATCTGACCAATCAACTCCCCGGACGATCTGTGTCGTGGGTGTCTCGCTAAGCAGAGACAGCCATCGGCCCTATCGTACCGGTACCGAATTGAGCGAGAAAGCACGCCTGCAGTGACTTGCCCTCCGGCGAGGCGAGCGCCGGCAGTGTCGGTGGCGTGAGGCAGCAAGCGGGTGTCCAGATTATTCCCCCGTTTTCGGTTAGTTTTTCCTCTCAGACGCGCGCGCCATAGTCGACGCTGCTCACGCCAATTTGATTCGATCAACAGCACAGGGGAGGCTGCACTTTGTCGAATTCGGCCTACGAGGACAAAGTGCGCCATCTCGTCGTGGTGTTCGGCGACCAGCTCAATTTGGATTCATCGGCATTCGACGGTTTCGATCGCGACCACGATGCGGTACTGATGATGGAGGTGGTCGAAGAGGCGACCTACGTGCCGCAGCACAAGCAGCGACTGACGTTGTTCTTTGCAGCAATGCGCCACTTTCGTGACGAACTCACCGCTGAAGGTACACGCGTGCACTACGGCACGCTGGACGATCGCAACAATCGCGGGACGTTCAGCGACGAACTGACGCGCTGGGTACACAAGACCCGGCCGGACAAACTGATTGCTTGTCAGCCGGGTGATTACCGGGTGTTGCAGATGCTTCGGGATACGGCCGGCAGCCTGGATTGTTGCCTCGACGTGCGCGAAGACCGCCATTTCTACTGCGATCGCGAAACCTTCGCGTCACATGCGCGCGGTCGCAAAGAACTGCTGATGGAAAACTTCTACCGGCAGATGCGTCGTGAACACCGGGTACTCATCGACAACGGCAAACCGGTCGGTGGTGATTGGAACTTCGACAAGCAGAACCGCGAGAGCTTCGGTGCGCGCGGACCGGGGGATATCAAACGACCGACCGCGTTTCGACCCGACGATGTCACCCAGCAGGTGATGAAGACGGTCGAGCGGCGTTTTGGCGGTAGCCCCGGTGCCTTGGAGCATTTTCACTATCCGGTGACACGCGACGAGGCCAAGCGGGCACTCAACGATTTCATCAAACACCGCCTACCTTCGTTCGGCACCTACCAGGATGCCATGGTGCGCGGTGAACCCTTCCTGTTTCACTCGCGCCTGTCGGCAGCGATAAATCTGCATCTGCTCAGTCCACGCGAGGCGGTCGATGCCGCAGCGCATGCCTACCAAGCCGGCGATGCACCGATCAACGCCGTCGAAGGTTTCGTGCGGCAGATCCTGGGTTGGCGCGAGTACATGCGGGGCATCTATTGGCACTACATGCCGAACTTTGCCGAGATGAACAGCCTGCAAGCTGAGCAGCCGATGCCGGCGTACATGTGGACGGCCGAGACCGACATGGCCTGTGTCAGCGAATCGGTCGGGCAATTGATCGAGCACGGCTACGCCCATCATATCCAGCGCCTGATGGTGCTCGGGCTGTACGCAATGCTGTTGGGCGTCAGGCCATACGATGTGCATCGTTGGCACATGTCGATGTACGTCGATGCAATCGATTGGGTGTCCTTGCCCAACGTATTGGGTATGAGCCAATACGGCGACGGTGGACTCGTCGGTACCAAGCCGTATGCCGCTTCCGGAAACTACATCAACAAGATGAGCGACTACTGCAAAGGCTGTCGGTTCGATCCGAAGAAGGCAAGCGGCGACGAGGCCTGTCCTTTCACCTCCCTCTATTGGGATTTTCTGCAACGGCACCAAACGCGATTCGCCAACAACCGCCGTATGGGCTTTCAGCTCAAAAACCTCG
Organism: Thiosocius teredinicola; assembly: GCF_002009425.1. NCBI lineage: Bacteria > Pseudomonadati > Pseudomonadota > Gammaproteobacteria > Chromatiales > Sedimenticolaceae > Thiosocius > Thiosocius teredinicola. The sequence continues at coordinate 2,461,587 of NZ_CP019936.1, read as the reverse complement.
AACGAAAATCGAACGCCGAACTGCGGGATATCGGCCGGGCGGCGCAGAAACACCGCGATGCGGCTACGGCAAAAACCTATCTGTAGGCATTGAAGTGCGTGGTCCGCCATCGTTTTCCGTTCGGTATCGACAACCGCTGTAGCGATGAACGAAACCCGATCCGCCGCACAGGATATGACCCGATACGCGATCGAATATCGTTGGATGCGGTCGTGCACGCGTGTGACAAGCCCTGTGCAACGCAGCGGTTATTGTGCGCCGACCGTTGGCGCAAATAGGCCGCGAAGCCACTCAACGCCTGCCGTTACCCTCGAGAAACCAGCGTTTCCTACGCGGGTATAAGCCTTGTTTGGAACCTGGCAGGGCTGGCTTGTCTTATGTAGTAAGCGGTGGCCGACTGTTGACGACGTTGGCCTCACGACCTGCAAACCAAGAGGAATAACGCATGACAACCGAAGTCTTTCTAGATTACCTGTTGCTGTTTGGCGGTCCTGTTCTGCTGATCGCGATCATTGCCTTCGTGTATCGGCCGTCAGCCCGTCAAGCCAATAAGGAAGCCAAACAGATCCCGTTCAACGAATCCGACAGGCCGGCGCACCGGCGCTGATCGCGCGGACACAGTGTCGAGGAACGAGAAAAAGGAGCATGCGATGCGAACAAGCTATCTAACGAGTTTCATTGTGCTGGCGTGTCTGGCGGCGGCCTCACTACCCGTGGTGGCCGAACAGGCACCATGGGGCAAAGGCGAGGTCGAGGCAATTGCGTATTCGCCGCAAAAGGTGGTGTACGACGTTGCAGTACGCGATGCAAAGGCGCTCGAACAGGTGTTGGACAGGGTCAGTTTCCTAAACAATATCTACAACGCCGATCCGTTCAGTGCGTCGATCGTCGTGGTGCTGCACGGCGACGAGATCCCCTTGTTCGCGATCAAGAATGCCGACAAGCACATGGCGCTTATGCAACGGGCGCAGAGCCTGACCGTCGCCGGTCCGATCGAGTTCCGCATGTGCCGGGTCGCAGCGAAGGGTCACGGCTTTGAACCACACGAGATTCACGGCTTCGTCAAACTGGTACCGATGGCTGATGCCGAACTGGTGCGGTTGCAGCGGGAAGAGGGCTACGCCTACATGCGCTAGCCTGCCGCTGACAGGTAAATTATGCTCGGTTGCTATTGTGCTGTTTGTCAACAGGAGAGGTGAGTGAGGGACATTCCGGTGGTCGTCGGTTTCATCGCCGCGTGCGTGGTGATGTATCTCCTCGAGAAGTCATCCGGTGACTGGTTGACGATCTGGCTGGCGCTGTGGCCGTTGAATACCCACATCGTGACCGACATCGGTACGATCGGTTTTTCACCCTGGCAGGTGGTCAGCTACGCATTCCTGCACGGCGGGGAGTTGCACCTGTTCCTGAACCTGTACGCGCTGTGGATGTTCGGCGCGCCGCTCGAGCGACGTTGGGGCTCGGCGCAGTTCGCCGGATATCTGCTCGGCTGTATCGTCGGCGCGGCGATCATCCAGTTGATCGTGGCTGCAATCCAGATCGGCAGCGGTTCTCCTCCATACCGGGTGATTGGCGCCTCGGGTGGCGTCTTTGGACTCTTGCTGGCCTTCGGCTATCTGTTTCCGAACCAACAACTGTTCCTGTTGTTTCCACCCATGCCCATCAAGGCGCGCTGGTTCGTGATCGGCTACGGTGTGATCGAGCTGTTGGCAGGCCTGACCGGCAGCGCCAGTGGTATCGCCCATTTTGCACACCTTGGGGGGATGCTGGCCGGGTACCTGTTGATCCGCAGCTCACGCGCGCTGCGCTGAACGCTGACTCGTGGCTGCAACCTGACTGGGCTGTCGATAATGTCCTTTGGCGACAGCTTCGGTGCTTCGGGTCCTGTCCGGTGAGCTTGCGTAAGGCATCGCAGCCTAGCGCGCCCAACTCTCCTCTGCGGCGCCGTCATTACTGCGGAGCGTCGCGATTCTCGAGCCGTTCGATAAGCGCCTCGATCTCTGCATTGATCTCGTGGTAGGTCTGCTTGAGTTCTTCGGGCGTCGTGCGCTGCAGGCGATCGGTGTCGCCGAGCGCACTGAGACGGCGCCTGACGGAATCGATCTCGGCGCGCATGCTGGGATCGCTACGGGCCTGGTCGAGCGCGTCGATCGCGCTCTCGAGATCGCGGTGCGTCTCCTCAAGGTAGCTCAGCAGGTTGGCCTCTTCGCTGAACGCGATCTCCAAGCGTTCTTTGGCAGTAACCAGCGCGGTACGGGCCGGCGAATAGTAGTTCGGTCTTTCGTCGCGGGCTTCGAGCACAAGGTATGTCAGAATAGCGCCACTGATAACCACGACCGCGACGATCAGCGCTCGCCACGGCAGCCGGCTCGGCGGCTTGCCCGTCGCCTGTTTGGCGTCGCTCATGGCAGATACTCCGCGTCAGAATGATTGGTTGATGCGCATTTCATGGTGTCCTGCTCCTGGTTCCGCGGATGGGATCATCGACAAGAGTGCAGCGTGCAATGTTCCTTGGGAGTTTCTGATCTGCAGCGCGCGTTCCCGCCGCGGGTGGGTGAACGCCTTGTCCGGCGTGCCCGGCAATTGGCACCCGAGCCCTGTGTCGATGAGAAAGGCGCATACCGGCGGCGGCTTGCCACGGCATTGGAATATACCGCTGATCCGTAATCAATCACTTTGGGAACATTCCCTTTGTTTTGTGGACCAAAGCGACACAAAGAGACAAAGGTGAAGCATGCAGAATTCATCAAGCCCGCTGGAGGCAGGCAATATGTCGAACGAGAGGTTGCCGGCAAGCGCAGCACACGAGCAGTTCAGCGCGCTGCGACGCCATGTCGAAGCGCAGATACTTGGCCAATCGGAACTGGTGGAGCGACTGCTGATCGCACTGCTCGCAGATGGCCACCTGTTGGTTGAAGGTGCACCGGGTCTGGCCAAGACCAAGGCGGTCAAGGCATTGGCAACCGGGCTGGAAGGCGACTTCCACCGCATTCAGTTCACGCCGGACCTGCTGCCGGCCGACCTTACCGGTACCGAGATCTACCGCCCGCAGGATGGCAGCTTCCGCTTCGACAAGGGGCCGATATTTCACAACCTGCTGCTTGCCGACGAGGTGAACCGCGCGCCCGCCAAAGTACAGTCCGCACTGCTCGAGGCGATGGGTGAACGCCAGGTAACGGTGGGACGCGAAACCTACAGTCTGCCGCCGCTGTTCATGGTCATGGCGACGCAGAACCCGATCGAGCAGGAAGGCACCTATCCGCTACCCGAGGCACAACTCGACCGCTTTCTGATGCACGTCGAGGTGGGTTATCCGGATCCGGAAACCGAGAAGTCGATACTGCGCCTCAATCGCGAAGAGGCGAAAACATCCGAATCGGCGGCCACGCAGCAGACGTTGACGCAGGCTGCGGTGTTTGCCGCGCGGCGCGAGGTTCTCGACCTGTTTATGTCGCCGGACGTCGAGGACTACCTGGTGCAGCTGGTCACGACCAGTCGCAATCCCTCCGCCTATGGCGGTGCCCTGGCTGATTGGCTGCGCTTCGGTGCCAGCCCGCGGGCCACACTGGCATTGGATCGTTGCGCGCGTGCACGCGCATGGCTCAAGGGACAGGATTATGTGTCGCCGGAAGATATCCAGGCAGTCGCGCTCGACGTGATGCGGCATCGCGTGCTGCTGTCCTACCAGGCCGAGGCCGAAGGTCGGACCGCACAAGCCTTCGTCGAGGAACTGCTCTCGCTCGTGGCCGTTCCCTGAGCGGCACTTGCGCCCCACATTACCCGGATGAACCCTGACTCTGTGCAAAACGCTAACTCCGGCAACGGCGTCGAAGTCGATCTGCAAACGCTGATCGGGCTGCGCCAGGAGGCGCGGCGGCTCGACATCGCGCCGCGCGGCAAGGTGCTGGCGACGCGCAGCGGCGGTCACCTCTCGCGTTTTCGCGGTCGCGGTGTGGAGTTCGACGAATCGAGGGTTTACCAACCCGGCGATGATCCGAGAAACATGGACTGGCGGGTGACGGCGCGATCCGGTCAGCCGCATGTCAAAGTGTTTCGCGAAGAACGCGAGCGACCGGTGTGGTTGCTGGTCGACGTCGGTGAGAGCATGCGTTTCGGTACCCGGGTCGCGTTCAAATCGGTGATCGCCGCGCAAGCGGCTGCACTCTTGGCGTGGGCCGCTGCCGACAAGGGCGATCGGGTCGGTGGACTCGTATTTGACGAAACCCGCCATTTCGAACGGCGGCCGGTGGCGCGCACGCGCGGCCTGCTGCCATTGCTCAAGGCACTGTCCGAGGCGCCGATCCCCGGCGAAGACGGTGGCCATTCATCGGTGTCGTCTGCCGCCGACCACCTGACACACCTGGTACGTCCCGGCAGTCTGGTGTTTCTGCTCAGCGATTTTGCGGGCATCCATGCCGATGACGGCGCCTGGCTGGCGCGTCTCGCCCGCGGCAGCGAGGTCGTCATGGTGCATATCTTCGATGCGATCGATGTCGAGATACCGCCTGCGGGACTGTATCCGGTAAGCGACGGCAACCAGCGCGGCGTATTGGATACCGCCGCGCAGCGTGTGCAAGCGAGTTGGCGGCAGCACTATGCCGATCGCGTCACCACGTTGCAGACCTTGAGCCAGCACCATCGTGCCCATCTGATCGACCTGCGTACCGATTGGCCGGTCGGTGCCGCGCTGCATCGTGGGTTGCAGCCACGCAGAGTACCTGGAGGCATTCGGTGAATCCGGCGTCAGCGCTCGGCGCGCCAGACCCGCTGGCCGGGTTACGTGGTTATCATCTACCGGAGCCGCCGAGTTGGTGGCCGCCCGCGCCGGGGTGGTGGGTGTTGGCTGCCGCGGTGCTGATCGCCTTCGCGGTGTTGGCCTATTGGTACACACGCCGTCGCCGCCGGCTGGCCGCAGCACATCAGGCACGCCATGAACTCAAGGTATTGCGCCGGCGTTTCGTTCGGCACGGCGATGCCGTCGAATACGTCAGGGAGCTATCGAAGCTGTTGCGACGTTATGCAGTGACTGCTTTTCCGCGTCGCGACGTCGCCGCATTGACCGGCAATGCCTGGATGGATTTTCTCGACCGCCATGCAGGCAATGCGCAATTCACCCAGGGCGTAGGGCGCCAGCTCATCGATGCGCCTTACAAACCGGCCGCATCGATCGACGTCGAGCAACTGGCTGCCCTGGTCGACGACTGGATCCGTCGCAACCGGGAGGTGGCCGCATGATCACCTTGGCGTGGCCCTGGTTGCTGTTGGCCTTGCCGTTGCCCTGGTTGGTCAGGCGCTTGGTCAAACCGGCGAGCCCGCAGATCGGCACGACGCTTCGATTGCCCTTTTATCGCGAACTGGCTGCTGCAGAGGGAGGTGGCGTCAGCCGCAGCAGGCGCTGGCATCTTTGGCTGGGGTGGGTGGCTTGGCTGTTGCTGGTGCTGGCGGCCTGTCGTCCGCAATGGCTGGGTGACCCGGTCGAGCTGCCGATGGTAGGGCGCGACCTGGTTCTGGCGGTCGACGTATCCGGTTCGATGGAGCAGGAGGACTACCGACTGCGCGGGCGTACCGTAACCCGACTGGATGTCGTCAAAGCCGTGGCAGGTCGGTTCATCGAAAGCCGTGCCGGCGACCGTCTCGGCCTGATCTTGTTCGGTACCCGCGCCTACGTGCAAACGCCGTTGACCCACGATCGCGAAACGGTGCGCACCATGCTCAACGAGGCGGTGATCGGTTTGGCCGGGCGCGATACGGCGATCGGCGATGCCATCGCGCTTGCCGTCAAGCGACTGCGAAAACAACCGCAGGACAACCGCGTACTCATTCTGTTGACCGACGGCACCAACACCGCAGGCAGCATCCCGCCGATGGCCGCTGCGCAACTCGCGGCACAGGCCGGTGTGCGCGTCTACACCATTGGTATCGGTGGCGGACAGGTCGGTGTTCGTTCGGTGTTCGGCATGCTGCTGCAACGTGGCTCGGACCTCGACCCGGCAACCTTGCGTGCGATTGCGCAGACCACCGGCGGACGCTTCTTCGAGGCGACCGACGCAGCGCAGCTTGAGCAGGTTTACGCCGAGCTCGATCGGCTTGAGCCGAGCGTGCGCGATAAACGCACGTTCAGACCGATGACCGCGCTGTTCATGTGGCCGGCCGGCGCAGCCCTGTTTTTGTCCTTGGGTATGGCGGTAAGCAGCCTGCCGCGACGAGTGCGCGCAACGCGTGCCGCTGGGGTGGTGAACGATGTTCACTGAGTTTCATTTCCTGCGCCCGGCCTGGTTAGGGTTGTTGATCCCGTTGGCGGTGCTGTTGTGGTGGATGTTGCGCCGGCAAGGCGATAGCGAGGTGTGGCGGCGTGTGGTCGACCCGCACCTGTTGTCGCACCTGTTGGTCGATGGACAAGGCGGCAGGCGTCGGTGGCCGCTGGTGTTGCTCGCCTTCGCCTGGTTGCTGGCGGTGCTGGCCCTCGCCGGACCCGTGTGGCAGCAGCTTCCCAGCCCGGTATACCAGGCGCAGCAATACCGGGTCGTGGTGCTGGATATCTCGGTGTCGATGAACGCTGCCGACGTTCGGCCGTCACGCCTGGCAAGGGCGCGATTCGAGATCCTGGATCTGTTGCGCAAGGCTAAAGAGGGGCAGAGCGCGTTGATCGCCTACGGCGCCGAGCCTTTCATTGTTTCGCCGTTGACCACCGACGTCGCGACAATCGCGGCCCAGGTGCCCAGCCTGGACACCAACCTGTTGCCCATCGGCGGTTCGAAACGTACCGATCTCGCATTGCATGCCGCGGGCGACCTGCTGGCACAAGCGGACGCGCCCGACGGCGATATCATCCTGGTTACCGACGAGCTCGAATCAAAAGATGCCGCGATCAAAGCAGCCGGGCAGATGAACGAGCGCGGCTATCGTGTCTCGGTTCTCGGCGTGGGCACGCAAAAAGGGGCACCGATCCCGATGGGCAATGGCGGCTTTGCCAAAGATGCCTCCGGCGCGATACGGCTTGCCGGACTCGACCAAGCAGGCCTGACGTCGCTGGCGAAGGCAGGAGGCGGCACCTACGTCACCGCCACCGCCGGCGACAGCGATATCGATGCCTTGCTACCCAACGATTCCCGTCAGCGCGCGCTGGTCGACGCCGGCCAAAGCGAAAACCAGGCAGGGCAATGGCAGGAAGAAGGGCCTTGGTTGTTGCTGCTCGTGTTGCCGTTGGCCGCCCTGGCGTTTCGGCGGGGCTGGCTGAGCCCGCTCTTGCTGTTGTTTGTTGTGTTACCGTCACGCGATGCCACGGCGCTGAGCTGGAGCGAACTTTGGGCATCACCCGATCAACAAGCGATCGAAGCGTTCAAGGCTGGTAAGGCGGCAGAAGCGGCCGAGCTGTTTGAACGGCCGGACTGGCGTGCGGCTGCGCAATACGAAGCCGGCAACTACGAGAAAGCACTGGATGCCCTGCAAAGCGGGCAGGGCGGCGAGGTCGCCTACAACCAGGGGAACACGCTGGCACGCCTGGGACGCCTCGAAGATGCGGTAGCTGCCTACGAGCGGGCGCTGCAAGCCGAACCGTCGAATGAAGATGCCCGGCATAATCGCGACCTCGTGAAACGCCTGCTGGAACAGCAAAGGTCGCAGCAGGAACAGCGTCAGCAACCGGGCAACGCCGACAATCAACAAGACGGCGATGCGGCATCACCGTCACAGAATGGTCAAGACCGGCAGGACGGAGAAAAATCGCAGAACGCTTCGGACCAGTCCTCGAACGGCTCCGGGGACAGTTCAGAGGGCGACCCGTCGTCGGCATCACCACAGGCCGAGTCTGAACAATCGAGTTCCGCGGGACAGTCGAAGGACGATCAGCAGCAGAACACGCAAGCCGACGGCGCCGACAAGACCGAGGAGCAGGGCACTGCGGACGAGAAGGGTGACCAAGGCGACAAACCAGAAGCACCATCGCAACAGCAGGCCAACGATTCCAACAAGGCGAACAAGCCAGGCGCCGGTGATACGGCTTCGACCGAGCGGCGACAAGCAGGCGCAGCACCGTCCAACCCGTCGCAGATGGCGCCGCAAAACGAGTCGAACAACAACGCGCCACAAGCGTCGGTTCGCCCGTCAAGCGCGGGCCAACCGAACTTGGATACACGACAGCAGCAACCCGATATCGACGACCTGCTGAACACGCGCAATGCCGTGCAGCGAACGCCCGCCCATGGATCGAGCCAGGCCATCAACCCCGAACACCAACAGGCGATGGAGCAGATGCTGCGCCGGGTCGAGGACGATCCGGCGGGACTGCTAAGACAGCGGTTTCTGCTGCAGCACCTGCGTCGTCACGGCCGATTGCCGACAGGAGGATAACCAACCATGCCGTTAAGCCAAGGTTTTCGAACGCTGCTGGTCTGCGCCCTGCTGATGTTGGCGGCTCAGGGTGCATCGGCTGCCGGGCTGGAGGCTCGCCTCGATCGCAATCAGATGGGCGAGGGCGAGGTCGTGCAGTTGATGTTGCGAACCGACCGCCAGAGTTCGGGCAACCCGGACCTGTCGCCCTTGCAGCAGGATTTCGAGATCGTGAACCGCGGTCAGAGTTCACGGTTCGAATTCAGCAATGGCAATGCACGCAGTTGGCGCGAGTGGCAGATTGCGCTCGTGCCCAAGCGTACCGGGGAGCTGACGATTCCGTCGATCAATGTCGGCACGCTGTCCAGCGAACCGGTTGAGCTCAAGGTGTTACCCGCCGGCCAGACGACGCAGAGCAACGATCCCTCCAAGCCGGTGATGTTGGAGGTTGAATCGACGCCCCACGAACCGTATGTGCAGGGCAAGGTGGTTTACAGTGTGAGGCTGCTGTTGAAGACGCCCCTGCGCAGGGCGAACCTGACCGACCCACAGGTCGCCGACGCGATCGTCGAACGCCTTGGCGATGAGCGCCGCTACGAAACCTATCGCAACGGCCAGAACTACCGGGTTATCGAACGCCGTTACGCGATCTTCCCGCAGCGCAGCGGCACCCTGGAGATCGCGCCGCCGGTGCTCAGCGCGCGCGTACCCTTGCCCAATCAACAAGGTAACAGTGTGCGCGATCGCGTATTCGGTGGGCGTGATCCGTTTGCGCAGTTCGACCAGTTTTTTGGCAAGAGTCCGTTCTCCGACATGGGCAGCGCCTTCGAACAAACGCGACCGATCCGTTTGCGCGGCGAGATGCAGACGCTCAATGTTCTGCCGCAACCGGCCGGTACGCCGACACCCTGGTTACCGGCAGAGTCGGTGACCTTGAATGAGGCCTGGTCGCCGAATCCGCCCGAGTTTCGTGTGGGTGAGCCGGTTACCCGCAGCATTGCCATCACCGCGCAAGGTGTAACCGCAGCCCAGCTGCCCGATCTTTCGCCGCAGGCAGGGCAGGGGGTAACGGTGTATCCGGACAAACCGCAGACCGAAACGCGTGCCGACGGCGATACCTTGATTGCGCAAAAGATCGTGAAGTCCGCATTGGTGCCGTCAAAGTCGGGCAAGCTCTCGTTGCCGCCGGTTGAGCTGAAATGGTGGGACGTGAACAACAACACGCTGCGGGTTGCACAGCTCCCCGGGCGCGATATCGATGTTCTGCCCGGCGCAGCCGGCGAAACCCAGACAATCGATGAGGCGCAAGCCGGATCGGTTAGTCCGCAGGCAGCTGCAGCACCAACTACCGCACCTGCCGTTGCTAATGACACGGATACGGTGCCCAGCGGTGACGGCAACAATGCTACGGCGTCGCAGTCAGCCGACTGGCGCTCGGGCTATTGGCCATGGATAGCCTTACTGTTCGCTGTGGCATGGGCGGTCAGCATGTTCCTGTGGTGGCGTTCGCGTCGCGACAATGCCGGTGCTGGCGGCAGCCTTTCACAGGCCGCGACGGCCAAGCCTTCGGCGATGTCGAGCAGCGCGGGGCTGCTCAAGCAAGTCGAGAAAGCGTGCCAGGCCAACGATGCCAAGGCCACGCGCCAGGCGCTGCTGACATGGGCAGCGGCCGTTTGGTCGGACGACCCGCCGCAAGGTCTGGAAACTCTGGCGCAACGTCTGCCGCCGCCAGCCAAGCCGGTGTTGGAGGAACTCAATCGCAACCTGTACGCGGGTGAGGCCGCGCGTTGGGACGGACCCGCGGCATGGCAGGTGCTCGCTTCGCTGCTGAGGGATCAGGCAGAAAAGGGTACGCGTAGATCGGGCGATTCGGCGCTGCCGCCGTTGTACGCGAACTGAACCTGCCGTGCGTTTGTGGGAGTGATTACCCGGCGCTTTCGCCAGCCTCACCGCTGAAGCCGCTGCATAGGGTGATTGAACCAAGGCGAATTACCGAGAGTCCCAGCCAATCTCCGAGTGCTAACGGATAAGCGCCTTACGCATGGACTTCAAACTAAAAAACGAACGAATAGATCAACCCTGCCACCGCACAGGCCGCGATGACCGGGATGATGCCAACCTTGTAACGCCACAGCGCGACAAAAGCTGCGACCGTTATCAGCAGCGAGAACCATTCGAAGCGCCCTGTAAACGGGGCCGATTCCGTCGCATCCGGCCACAGCACATGCCAGGCGAAGAACACTGCGAGATTCAGAATGACGCCGACCACGGCAGCTGTGATGCCGGTCAGCGGTGCCGTGAACTTCACGTCGTCGCGGGTCGCCTCGACAGCCGGGCCGCCGACCAGGATGAACAGGAACGACGGCAGGAACGTGAAGATCGTCGCGACCGTCGCGCCCGCAACGCCGGCCAACACCAGGCTGTCCGGGCCGAGGATTTCCTTCGTCCAGCCGCCGACGAAACCGACAAAGGCAACCACCATGATCAGCGGGCCGGGTGTTGTCTCGCCCAAAGCGAGGCCATCGATCATCTGCGTACCCGTCAGCCAGCCGTGTTGATCTACGCCACCTTGATAGACATACGGCAACACCGCATAGGCGCCACCGAAGGTAACCAGTGCCGCCTTGGTGAAGAACCACCCCATCTGCGTCAGCGGGCCGTGCCAACCGAAACGCAGGTATAGGAAGCCCTCCAACAGGATCCAAATCGCAAGACCAACCGAGACATGGCCGATGGTCGAACGCCAGTTAAAACGCGCCCAGCTCGGCGCCGGGGTGTCGTCGTCGATCAATGCCGGTCCGAACGTCTTGTCCGATGCACCGTGACCGCCACCGGCCTTGAACTTGTTGGGTGCGATGCGGCCACCAAAATAACCGATGATGCCCGCTGCCACCACGATGTAAGGGAAGGGCACATGCAACGCGAAGATCGCTACGAAAGCGGCCGCGGCCAGGCCCCACAGCACGCCATTGCGTAAAGCGCGCGAGCCGATACGGTAGGCGGCGAACACGACAATCGCAGTGACTGCCGGTTTGATGCCGTACAGCACGCCGGCAACCGCGGGGACGTCGCCGAAGGCCAGGTAGACCCAGGTAAGGGCGATCAGGATGGCCAGAGACGGCAACACAAACAACACACCTGCCATGATCCCGCCCAGCGTGCCGTGCATCAGCCAGCCGATGTAGGTGGCGAGTTGCTGTGCCTCGGGCCCCGGCAGCACCATGGTGTAGTTCAAGGCATGCAGGAAGCGGTGCTCGCTGATCCAGCGTCGACGCTCGACCAGTTCGGTGTGCATCATCGAGATTTGGCCGGCAGGACCACCGAAGCTGACAAAGCCGAGTTTCAGCCAATAGCCGAACGCCTCCCACAGCGAAACGGGACGCGGCTGTGTGTGTTCATCGGCTGTAGCATCGCTCAACGTGGACATGGTGTATGCCTCTCTAAGGTTGGCCAGCGATGCTGGCTTAGGTTTCAGCCGTCAAATACCGCTGATAAAGCCCATCCAGCATGGGCGTCATCGCGTTGAGCAGTGCGTCATCGTCCGGCGCGGTGTCGCGCAGGCCCGCGAGTACGGCTTCAAAACCGGCCGCTTCAGCCACCTCGATGCCGCCCACATCGAGGAAGTGCACCAATCGGCCCAGCCGAACCAGCCCCGGGTCCGCGTCCAGTCCGAAACTCGCCGTTAGCACCTCGAAGGTCACTCGCTCACCAACATGCGTGAATGCCGCGCCGTCGAAATCGAAACCCAAAGCATCCTTCGGGCACGCATCCGGGCGCTCCAGCCAGACAAACCGCGCCTCGTCGTCGATGAAACGACGTATCAACCACGCGCTGGCCACGCGATCTACCCAAAGATGCCGTCGTGTCGCCCACTGCCTGGCGTGGTAATCGGATGACTTAAGCTGTGCGATCTGTCCGTCCGAAGCCGCCGGTTCTTGTGGCGAAAACCGTCGATTCAGTTGCTCGGTGAGTTCTTCCAACATCACGCGCACCCGCGCTTGCGCATCGCCGGGGAAGAAATCGATCGCCGAGACCCCTTCAAAATCGCGGTGCAGCTGGCGCAGGCGCTGCCGGGCCGATGTTTCGTCCAGGCCGACCGCATCCGAACGCAACCCCACCAGTTTCCGCTCGAGTTCCGTATAGGCTTCGGTGCGGTCGAAAGCGGCACGCAACTGTTCTTCAACCATGGGACGCTGCGCCGGCAGTTCGAGCAACCAGGCCGTACCGCCGTCCTTCTCGACCTGGGCACCTATGGCCTCCAGCGCCGCCCGGTGGCGATCGTTCGCGGGCAGCAAGATCACGCCATCACGTAAAGGGGCTGAGCCCAGCTCTTTCAGCGCACGCCATAACCGGACCCGCGGCGTGCTTTGTGATCGGCCGGGGAGGGTGCTCGTAAACAGGACCCATGCATGAGAATTGAAACTGGACATATTGAAACAGATATTACACGATGCAATAAGTGTTTCAATCTGCGTGTCGCAAGGAGATGCCCCAAGGCCGCCCCTCTGTCTCAAAGCCGACGCGAAAACACACGAGGAGTATCCGCTGCGAACACGACAGCAATAAGTCTGGGAAGCGGCCTGCATGGCGGAAATCTGCGAATAAATTGCGGCCTGATAGCGCGTGTCGTATACGCAAAACCTTCGGCTATTCGATCATCAAATGTGGCTGACGGATTTCTGTGCAAATCCTTGCCGATCTTCAATTTGGAGACCAAATGTTCAAGTACTTTTTCATGCTGCTCGCGTCCGTGCCGATGCTCACTACCGGCGTTGTGACGGCGGCGAACCAAAGCTATTCTGCACTGCACCTGCAACAGGTCGCCGACGATGTCTACGCGGTGATAGGACCCTTCGGAAACCGTTCACCGGAAAACCTCGGCAACAACGCGACGTTCGGTTTCGTCGTGACCGACGAAGGTGTTGTGCTGGTCGACTCCGGTGGCAGCTACAAGGGTGCGCAGGCGATTGACGCCGTGATCCGACAGGTCACCGACAAGCCGGTAAAGATAGTCGTCAACAGCGGGGGACAGGATCACCGGTGGTTGGGCAATGGCTATTTCAAAGAGAAAGGCGCACGGATCATCGCGAGCACCGCAGCGGTCGCAGATCAGCGTGCACGCCAACAAGACCAATTGCTGGTACTGGGTAATCTGGTCGGCCCGGAAGGGATGAGCGGCACGGAACCCGTCTACGCCGACGAGACGTTCGACGAAAGCATGAGTATCACGCTCGGGAAGAAAACGTTCGCACTAAGCAAGGTTGGACCCGCACACACGCCGGGCGATAGCCTGGTGTGGCTGCCTGACGAGCGTGTCGTGTTCAGCGGTGACGTGGTGTACGTGGGGCGCATGCTGGGCGTCTTGCCATATTCGAATGCCAAACATTGGATCGAGGCGTTCGAGACAATGGCAGCGCTAGAGCCTGTCGGCATCATTCCCGGACACGGCCCGCCCACTGACCTGGAAGGTGCGCGCGCCGATTCTCTCGACTACCTCGTGTTTCTCCGCGAATTGGTCGGAGAGTTTATGGACGGCGGCGGTGACATCACCCAGATCGGCACACTCGACCAGAGCCGTTTCGAGCATCTTGTGGACTACGCAACCCTCAAAGGCCGCAATGCCCAACAGGTGTTTCAGGAGATGGAATGGGAGTAGGGAATTGCTATCCGCCGGGTTTCAGCGGGATGACATAGCCAAGGCTTTCTAAACAATTTTCGTAAGTCAACAACGCGGTGCCGGCGGCATCTGCGCAAGAACCGGCCAACTCTCTAGAGAACGGGTCATTCGCTCGCTTGATCGTTGCCGCTCATTGCGCCGCGCACGGCCTGGATGAGGTCGCGGGTGTTCACCGGTTTGCTGAGATGCGCGACATTGTCGAAGATTGCCGGTTTTTGTGTGCGCGAGTAACCCGATAGGGTGATGAACGGTGCGTCGAGCGACTGCAATTTGTGTGCGATCGCTTCCGATGTCTCGTCGCCCAGGTTGATGTCGAGTACTGCACAATCGCAGCCGTGTTCTGCGAGCAGCGACAACGCCTGTTCAACGGTATGCGCCGGCCCCAGCGGTTCGAAACCGGCCGTTCGCAGGCGCTCGGCGAGATCCAAAGCCAGCATCGAATCGTCATCGACAATCAGAATACGTTTTCGATCGGTCGTATGGCCAGTCGATGCCTGCGAGGACAGGGCAGTTCCCTTAGGTTCGCCATGAATGGCGCGTTCGGTCGGTGCCAGCAGTCGCCATACCAAGCCCTGTTCTTTGTATTCGAGCTCAGCGGTCGCACCGAGCGATACGCTGGCCATTTGCTCCACCACGACCGAGCCGAAACCGCGGCGCGTGGGTGCGGTGACCGGCGGTCCATCGAGTTCAGTCCACTGCATCGAGAACTGATCGCCGTCGCCGTCCCCATCCTGGCGTTGCCAGGTGATGACCACTCGCCCCTCGTCGTTGGAAAGGGCGCCGTATTTGCCGGCGTTGGTCGCCAGTTCGTGCACCACCATCCCCAAGGCCTGCGCGGCCGCGGCGTTGAGTTCCAGACGTGGGCCATCGATCCGGATGCGACTGCCGATCAGGTCTTTGAAATGGGCAAGCTGCGAAGTGACGAGGTCGACGATGTAGGCGCCGCGCCAACCGCTGTTGACCAGCAGATCCTGGCTGGCGCTGAGTGCCTGAATACGCTCGAGGAAGTGCTCAATGAAGTCATCAGGATGAGTTGACGTTGTCTGCCGCGCGATAGCCTGGACCAGCGCGAGCATGTTCTTCGAGCGATGATTGATCTCGCGCAGCAACAACTGTATCTGTTCTTCGCGCTCGCGCTGTTCGGTGACATCGGTGTTGGTGCCGAACCAGCGTGTGATCCGCCCCTCGCTGTCATGGATCGGGAGGGCACGGGACAGGAACCAGCGATAGCGCCCGTCGGCCCCACGTAATGGAAAGGTATCTTCCCAGGGTTCGCCGGTATTCCAGGAATGCTGTATGCGCGCAACGACGCGCTCTACATGATCGGGGTGGTGCACTTTCTTCCAACCCCAGCCCTGCATCTCGTCCAGCGTCGTTCCCGTGTAATCGTACCAACGCTGGTTGTACCAGAAGATCCACCCCTGGGCGTCGGCCATCCAGGCCAGTTGACTGATGTTGTCGGCGAGTGTGCGGAAGCGCTCGAGCGACTCGCGCAATTCCGCCTTTCGTGCCTGGCGCTCGCTGATCTCGCGCGCGATGGACGACACGCCGATGATCTCGTTGGATTCGCCGAAGATCGGCGACACCGTCACCGACACAGCAACGGCTTTGCCCGCTTTGTTCAGGCGGAAGGTTTCGCGGTTCTGTATCTGCTCGCCAGCGGCAATCCGCGTAAGAAAGTCGCGCTCTTCGTCGATGCGCTCCGGAGGAACGATCGTCAGCACCGACTGACCGACCATCTCGTCCGCGGTAAAGCCGAAAATGCGTTGTGCGGCAGAATTCCAGCTGGTTACGATGCCGGCGGTTGTCTTGCTGATGATTGCGTCGTTTGACGATTCAACGATTGCGGCAAGACGTGCGCTGTCCATCTGTGCCGGCGGCAGCTCGCCAACGGCCCTGACGATGACACAAACCGAAGCGTCGTCCATACGGCAGGCAATCGCCTCCGCATCGAACTCGCGCCCATCCCGATGCCGTAGCCGGCAGGCGACGCGCGCCAATCTCCCAGCTGCGGCAGCAGGTAGTCTGTGGACCGCGTCGTCGACCTGCTGCTTCGCCAGAACCATCGAAAAATGTTCGCCGATCAGCTCGTCAGTAGGCACGCCAAACAAAGCATGCGCGTCCTCATCGACGCGCTTGAATCTGCCCTGAGCATCCAGTTCAAACTGGATATCAATACCGGGCAAGCGGGTTGGCGGATGGTCAGCGGTCAACGATCGATCGTCCTCGTTCAGGTATCAAAAACATCCGGGTCGAACACTCCTTCGACAGCAGCGGCAGCGTAGCTTAATCCAAGTCGCAGGCACGGCAAATCCATGCAAGTCAGCAGCAACAACAGGCCTGGCGGGAGAGGCCGCCCCCCGATGTTTTGCAGCTGCGGAACCGGCGGCTGACCGCCTCAATCAAATCCCAGCGGCCGCAGCGCCATGTGCGAGTCGGTTCTGCGGGCGCAATCGCGAATGCCGTGGATATCCGCCAAGTGTGGCTCATATGCGGCGCAATTCGACCGGATTTTACCGTCGACGGTCACGCGATGGGGCCTGAAACGGGTGGCACGTGCCATGCAAGGAACCCAATGCCACGCGCCATGAACGTTGTTCATAGCAACGGCGTGGCAGTGAGCGAGTCGATCGGTTGGGTTCAAGCGAAGAACTGCAGGTTATCGAATCGGCGCTACATCAATTAACACCCTTGGGGTCGTGTTGGAGGAGAGACAAATGTTGAGTTGGGCACTTATTTTCTTGGTTGTTGCACTCATTGCGGGTGTGCTGGGTTTTTCAGGTATTGCCGGTACGGCATCGCAGATCGCGTGGATCCTGTTTGTGGTCGGGTTGATCGTCGCCCTGGTGTTCTTTGTTATGGGCAAGAGGCCACGCGTGTAG
The DNA here is from genome assembly GCF_002009425.1 of Thiosocius teredinicola. NCBI lineage: Bacteria > Pseudomonadati > Pseudomonadota > Gammaproteobacteria > Chromatiales > Sedimenticolaceae > Thiosocius > Thiosocius teredinicola. The sequence continues at coordinate 2,444,700 of NZ_CP019936.1, read as the reverse complement.
GCATCGAGTAAAGGATGCCACATGCCTCACTGGCTCAAGGATACAAGCAGGTAACGCAGACAGGCCGGCCTTCAATCGTTGCGCAGGGCAACGATTGCCGGTCTGCCGGCGAAGCAACGGGTGATCTCGTCAGGTTTCGACTAATCGACAACCCGATGGGCGCACTGGTAGGCCGTTGAATGAATGACGACGCACATAACAAGCAACGTGAAGCAGAGCAGATCGAAGAAAGTTCGATGCTGCAGGCGAAGACGGTCTACGAGGTCATCAGGCAGGAGGGGCGCGAGGAACTGTCCCGGCCAGTTGCTTCGCTCTGGTGGTCGGGTGTCGCCGCCGGCATTGCCATCAGTACCTCGCTGTGGGCCGAAGGCATGCTTAGGCACGCATTGGCTCCCGGTCACTGGCAGGAGCTGATTGCGACGGCGGGTTATTCCATCGGGTTCGTGATCGTTATCCTCGGCCGCCTCCAGTTGTTTACCGAAAACACCATCACACCGGTGTTGCCGTTGTTCGCCGACTATTCCAACAAGACGCTGCGCAGAACCGCTCGGCTTTGGGCCGTCGTACTGGCCGCCAACCTATTCGGTACCTTTCTGGCCGCTGCTTTCACCGAATGGGTCAGATTCACCTCAGACGCTCAACTGGCCGTGTTTTACGAAGTGTCTACACATTTGATTCACGGTCGCGATGCCCGCGATATGCTGGTACAAGCGATCCCGGCCGGTTTCTTCGTAGCCGCCTTGGTTTGGATGTTACCCAGTTCGAAAGGCTTTGAGCTCTGGGTGATACTGCTGATGACCTACCTGATCGCGATCGGCGGATTTCCGCACGTGATTGTCGGTTCGACCGAGGTGTTTCTGTTGTTGCTCAGCGGGCAAATCGATCCGGTTCACGCCATCGGCTCGGCCATGGCCCCCATGCTGGCAGGTAACATCATCGGTGGCACGGTATTGTTCTCGATGCTGGCGTATGCGCAGGTGAGGGCAGAGATCAGCTAACGGTCTTGCCGGCAGCGAGTGCTTATAGTTTCTGTTTTTCGGCATCCTCGGCTACGTGTTGCTGATCACCGGGATTCAGCCAGCCGGTCGCCCGCGCGTCGGCGGCCATCTCATCCGTCGAAGTTGCGGCAACGAACCGAACACCGGCTTCGCCCATCCGCTTGTTCAGATCGAGCAGTTGCTTTTGCCTTTCCGGTCCGCGTTGCAGGTCGCGGATGTAGACGGTTTTGATCCGCCCCGGATGGCGCTCCACGACTGCCGCGTACACTTCGGGGTCATGCTGACCACTGTCGCCAATCAAGACGACCGGCAGTGTCGGGTAGCCTTTCAACACGAAATCGATCATGTTCGCCTTATGGTCTTCGGCGCGGCGCGGAAAAGGATGGCGCCATGAGATCCCCCAGTCCCGTAGCAGTAAGACAGGGCCGACCGGGATGTCGTGACACTGGAACAGCTCCTTCAGCAAAGGATAAATGCTCCAGGGACTGCGCGACACATAGATCATTGGGTTGCTTTCCCGACCGGAACGCCCGCCGTGCAGACCCTTTAAGAATGCACCCATTCCCGGGAACGGCGCGCGTTCGTCGACAGACGCGAAAAACAGTCTCCACAGCATCATGAGTTTGTTGGCGACGCCGGTGTAAACCACGGTATCGTCGATGTCGCTGATCACCAGCAGCCTGGCACTGTCCGGCGCACGGAGTATTTCACTGCTGGCCAAGGTTTCTATGCCACACGAATTGTCGGTCAGACGTGCAGAATAGGGTGACCAAAGGTCATCGCCTGAGAGCGGCACGGCCTTGTGACAACTGAAGAAATACCCGTGACTGTCCGACTGCGTGTGCCACAGATTGTCGCCACAGCGAAGTTCGATCTCCATCCGCGGGGCATGGCGACTGATCAATAACTTGATGCCTTGGCGCAAGCGTCGCAACAGGCCGCGCTTTCGCGTTTCGTCTGCAAGCCAGGAACGCCGGATAACCCGCCCGGCGACACAGATATGTTCGCCGTCGCCGAATCCACGGAACAACACCAGTTCGAAGGGGCTTCGCTTTCTACCGAACACTGAAGATCATCCGTCCGCGTCGTCAGAGTGCAACGCCATTGATTGCAACCACGCCTGAAACGATCAGCAACAGGCCAATTCCAACGGGCGTTTTGTGACGTTTCCAAAGTGAAACAGCCTGATCGCCGACCAACGCAACCAATAGGGCAAGCCCGAAATAACGGATGCCGCGTGCAATCGTAGCTGCCAATAAAAATAAGAGTATTGGATAGCCCGCAACACCGGCAGCGAGCATTGCGACCTGGAAAGGAATCGGCACCACGCCGATAGCGAGCACCGCCCAGAATCCATCGTTGTCGAACCACGTCTGGAAGCGTTGAAAATCCTGCTCCCACCCCATGGCTGCGACCAGCTGTTGGCCGAGCGTATCGTAAAGAAAATAACCCAGCCCATAGCCGACCACGGCACCGATCAGACAACCCAGGGTGGTCACGAGCGCAATACGCCATAACAGGTCGCGACGTGCCAGCATATAAGGGATCAAAATAACCTCGATCGGGATCGGGACGATGATGGTCTCGAAGAATGACGCGATGCCTATCGACCAGAGGCCAAGCGGCGAGTCAGCCAGTTGGCGTGCCCAGTCTCCTGGGCGCTGCCAGGCGTCACGAAACCTCGTCACCTGTTGATCATTGTTGCTAGCCACCGCTGATTCATCGGCGGTTGTTTCAGAGCTGTGTGAATTCATAACAAAGCCGCGCGGATTGACGGTTAACCGAACTCGGGTGCTGTAGGTTTGGAGATGTGTCGCCAGCGAGATTCGACCAAACAATAGAGACCGAAGGCACCCAGGCCCAACGCCATACCGCTTAGCAACCAAGGGCCATACGATGAACTCTCCAAAGTGCGTAGGACACCGCCCAGCCCCTTCGCTTCGCTGCTGTCGACATAGAGCGCTGCGCGTACCAGGAAGCCGCCGATCATTACGAAAACCAGGCCGCGCGCAACCAGGCCCAATGTACAGATGGCACGGACCCATAGATGATCGGGCATACCTGATTCGAGGCGTTCGCGATAGCGCCCCTTGATGCCTTTGAGTGCATGCGCCACGCCCCACAGCGCAATGCCGATGCCGATTGCCCCGAGCAGCCACCGGCCGAACGGTTGCCGCAATAGCCATGACGAGCTCTGTTGAGCACCGGATGGTCCACCGGCGTCTGCGTTCCCGAGCGAGGTCACCAGATAGATCGCCGTTAATGCGAGCAGGCCGTGCGAAACGGCACTGACCAGCAACATGGCGCGCACCGCGATGCCTTTGATATCCCGACCATGGCGGTCGGCATCGCCGATTGACTGCATCAAGCGCCAGACCATGAACGCAACCAAACCCATCGCAATGATCCACAACAACGATTGACCGAACGGCTTTGTCGCAAGTTGGGCCAGCGCACCACGTGCACCGTCGCTGTTGCCCGCTCCCGTCATGCCGCCGATTGCAAAGGCGGCGATCGCCAGGTACACGAAGCCGCGCGCAAAGTAGCCGGTGCTGGCTATGGCTTTTAATAGGTTGTCGTTCATGGTCTTCGACCCTTCGTCGGTAGGGCACAACCCACGGGCTGCATATCTACCTGAGTCGAAGCAATGAGTGCGCCAGTCGCCTATGGTGGCTGCAAAACCGGCGCCGATCGCAGCAACAGCGTCGATGCGAGCGACATGAGGGTCCGAATGGGCCGAGGCGAGCCATTGCGGTGTTGCATTTGCACCGATGCAGACGTTTGATGGCGAGACGTGAACTCAACAAGCGTTGTTGACGGGGCGTCGCCAACAATCACTGATCAGAACATCGGATCGATCCAGGGTAGGGCGATCAACGAACGCGCGACGTATCCCCAGCGCTCAACTTCCGGCCACTCGCTGGGATCACTGTGTTGCAAAGGCCCGTAGGCAACTACCGGGGCACCTTCCTCATCGTAGACCGGCTTGCCTTGCTCATCGCGCTTTATCCGGTAGCGCACCACTTTCGGTTGGCCTTGGTCGATCATGTGCCGCGGCTTTCGCAGTACGCGGTCCACGAACGCCTCAGACCAGACCGCAACCATCAATTCGCTATTGATGGCCATGCTCAGTGGATCCAGGTTGTAGGTGCCGACCAGAGTCAACCGTCCGTCGATCGTAATTACCTTGGCATGTTGACTGTGCCGTTCGGCAGCCACGAACAGGCGCAAGCCCGGGGCCTTGGCCAGCAGTAGCGGCCACTGTTCGAGAAACACGGCCTGGCTGGTGGCACTCTTGCTGGATGTCGGCCCGTTGACGAGTATTGTGATGCGAACGCCGCGCTGTGCCGCCTCGGTCAAAGCAGTGGCCGCTTCTTTCGGCAGCACGAGATAGGGCGTCTGGATGAAGATCGACTCCTGCGCGCTGCGTGCCAGCATGATCATGGAGTTGCTGATTTCGTCGTCGCCTTCGAGCAAGCGTGTTCGACTGTCCAGTAGGCGCACAGGGGCGGTCAAAGACGGCGGCAGCGAGCGTTTCAAGATGCCCTTCAAGTTCGGGTGCTTCCTTAACTCGGCGAGATAGGGGAGTTCTCGTTCTTCCATGCCCTTGGTCACGGCATCCGGTATTTCGCGACCGTGCAACCATGCATCCATTGCCTGGTAAGTCAGTTCCAGATCCTGGCGGGAATCATGGATATCGACAACGTCGAGTGTGACGGTCTCTGCCACACCGCTGTTAAACTGCACGTCAAATGCAGCCACCATGGCTTTTTCGACCTGTTCGCCGGTCAATAGCACGTCGGCGTCGCGAAATGCCTCGGGCGCGAGTTTGGGGTCGGCGAAATACTCTGTCGCGATACTGCGTCCGCCGGTCAGTCCGCGTTTGCCGTCCGCCAACAATAACTTGTCGTGTTCACTGGCGACGATGGCTATCGGGTCCAGGGTGAGAAAGGCATCAAGCAGGCGCGACAGCATCGGACGAAACATCTTTACGTCAACCTTCTCGGTGTTCACCAGCGTGTCGAGATAGTCGTTGCCACGAAGATCGCGCGACATCTTGGTACCCCAGGCATCGAGCAACACGCGAATTTCGACGCCTTGCTGCGCCTTGTGGTAGAGATGGCCGAGAAACGCCGTGCCGAAGATGTCTTCGCTAAGGATGAAGTAGCTGATATCGAGACGTTCCCGGGCACTCTCGAGCAGGCGCCAACGGGCCGCCCAGGCGATGTCGTTGTCGTCGAGAAACGTGAGTTCGGTGTCGTTGGCTTGGCGCGACGGTAATTGCTTCCAAGCTGCAAACAACGGATCGCTGCCTCCTGGTGGCTGCGTCGTACCGCGATCCGTCGGGCGCGGCGGCATCTGCGCATGCAGTGACATATTGGCGATGGTCCACACGGCCACGACCAACAAGGTGGCGGCAACGACGACTGTCGACTTTGTGTGTTTTCTGAAGCTGGCACGTTTCATTTTTTTCTGCGGTGATGCTTGCGCGGTGCGGTACTGGAGTATTGGCAATATCCGTACCTGGGCGAATCCAGCGCGGTTCAACATTCAAAATGCGCCGGCGCCGCCCGTGACAGGCTCAAATAAGCCGACGTGACTGTTGATCTAGGCCATGGCAAGAGACGAGAACTGGCCAATTGGTATACAGGGGGACGCTGGGGCAAGTGTTGCTTGCTTGGTGGCTTGATCGGGAGTCGGACCTGAGATGGGTATCGTGGAGATCCGTACGATACTACGCATAATACATATTATGTTAAATCATTAATCTGCCTCCGATTTGGCAATACTGAAGGCACACCAAAGCCGTGGAAGACTCTCTATTCGAGCAGCCAAACGGTCCCGGCATTTGTGCGGAGTTATTTCGGCCCCGCTGTCTGGGCAAACACAGATGCACACGACCAGAGTGGCAGGGCCCGCTTCAGCTAGAGCTCATCAGGGTTTCACTGCTCTGGCTGACTGGTGGTGTAGTTCATCAGGTTCTTGGTTCCCTGATCATTCACCTCAACCATTTTCTTTGCAGCTTCACCGGAGGCGAACTCGGTAGTGATACGTAGTTTCCCCAAATACTCCGGGTCGTTTAATAGTTCGAACCTTGAAAGCATATTCATCGCTTCCTTGCCCTCGCCTTGTTGAGGAGCGAAGGTTCCGATTGTCCGATCGAAGCCGGCATTCACGGAAATTGGTTCCGCCACATCCGAGTTGATCTTCACTGTTGCTAGGCTGAAATTAGTGCTCTCACCGTAGACCAAGGCGTCATTGCAGCCATTGAGTAGCAAAGCAAAACTAACTGCGACGAAATTCATACACTTTTTCACTGGCTTATCCTTTTATCGGTTGCAGTGTCGCACAACGTCTCAACACCTGTTCCAGGGTTTTTTGCGGCGTGTTCGATTGCCGCGTCTCCTGTGGCCAAACTCTCAGAAAATCGAGTGATCTGGATGCCCGTTACTTCAAAATGCGTACAGTTGTACGTTGATAATGCATCCCCGGTGTCGGTTTTCCTCGGCACATATGCTATGAACGCCCGGTCATATCCCACCAAAAGTTTGCCAGAGGTTTTTGCACTGTTGATCGATCCCGAGACTCCGATCGTCGAATCTGCCGCCACAAAAACGTTATTGCTTTCACAGCCGACAAGTAAAGCTGCAACGAAAAACGAAATAGAGAGGGTGCGAGCCAGTCCATGCGCTCGAAAATCAGATAGTTCACTCATCGAACGTGCTCCTTCTGTTTTTGACGAAGTTGATATAGCCCGAACTCGGGTTCTTGGTGTCGAAAAAGACTGAATACACTTGATAGTCAGTGCCATCGAAGTCGGCCAGGATCGCCGTTCGCTTGATTCCGATCGTGAAGGAGATCAAAGGTGGGCTCAAATGGACTTCCAATCCGTATGCCGAAAGATATCGTGAGAGGCAGGATTCGGCTGCTGGCATCTGCCTGCCGTCCCAGTGATGCGAGCCGACAATGCCATCGAAGGAATCGTCATCTACTAAGCAAACGCGCTCTGAATAACCGACGGTCAGGCCAGCATCCTTGCTCTCGGTGCGAATATGCAATCCCGGCACCGACTGCACGATCACCCACCCTCCTTCGAGCTTGGTCACGTCGAAGGAGGTAAAACCAACCCGATTCACCGCACAAGCATTCAGAGCCAATGGGACACAACAGACGACTAAAATCTTGCAACTCCAGATCAAGATATCCGTATCCCGAAAAAGCAAAGCCGAAAAATGTGAGCAGCTATTCCGCATCGGGGCAATCAATTCCGAGAAATGCTTTTTTGTGGCGCGTGGCCCGCTGCCGTGAGAAAAGCACCTGCATTTGGCTGGTCTTGTGCTTCACGCGGCTCGCGCATTCGCACCCAAAGCGCCGAGCGATTTGGGGGGGCAGATTCGCTAGATCCGCAGGTCGGCCACTTCGCACGCCGCCACGTCTGGGATGGAGAAGTGGAAATAGTCACTCAGAGTAGTCCACTCTCGTTTGTTCGGATTGAAGCCTTTCAGCTTTCCATCTAAACGCTTTAGACATTGTGCAATAGGAGTTGAATCGAAACGGTAACTGAATCTCTTCACTCCTCTCGATTGCTCGACAAAAATATTCCTCGGCAATGTGCTGAGCGAGTTGTTTAGCTCCGAAATGGCTGCTGCATAAGCGCTGATGCCGGCATGCAGCGCGTTTTTTGTCTTCTCATCGAATTTCTCATCGACGAGATCCGCTACTTGCAAACCTGCAAGAATATCGCAATCGTTGTTGCCTGCGGCGACTTTACAGAAAGCAGTTTCCGCATCGGTCGCAAATGACGACTGTAATTGTGCAATATCGGGTGCATCGAACAACGGAAGTTCCACGAGAGACCTTACGTTTTCGGTTTCTTCGCCTTCGGAGTTCAGCATGCCAGTTAGCGCCTCCTTTATCCCTATTCTGCGGTTCGCGTCATAACTCGTAGCCTCGCGTAAGATCACCCTAGCTTGCTCCAGAACCGATGCACCAGAATCGGTGCGCGAATCGACTGCGGCTCGCCGAGTACCGTCTGCATCGACGGCGACGATTCTGTCTTTCGGTAGAAATAGATTGCGAGTCGCCCTCTTGAATCCACCGAGCGCTTTAAACACGCGTGATAGTTCATTGTCGTCGACTTTTCTGCTACCTACTTCCAGTATCCCGTCGTAGTACTCTTGATGGTTGCACAATTCTCCGCGCGGCCCGATCTGCAAACTTCGATGACGTTCAACGCGACCGAAAATTTCCTCCAAGGAAGCATTGAATGGTTTATTGACGCGGAATAAGTCTCTGAGGAGATTTATACTCTCGATCGCCGAAGTGTTCGCTTGACACAGTGCCCCCAGCTTCTGAACCTGGGCAAGCATTTGTTGGCGCTGTGCTTCAACGGCATGATGGTCAACCTTGATGGGTTTTCCTTCTTTGTCTTTCTCCTGTACCGACGCCTCGATCTGCTGAACAGCCTTCTCGAGAAGCGACTCCGGATTGCCTTCCTTGCTTTCAAACTGAGTTGCATTACGCTCAACAACGCAGCCCCAACATTGGCTGTCCGGCCTGCAATCATCGCCCGCTTTGCCTTGAGCGCACTGCAGTCGATTCGAAAACTCACTAACAGTCTCTTTGCATTGCTCTGCCGTTGCATTCTCAATCAACAAGACAGACCAGTCGGGCGCAAGAAAACGTCCCTCAAACTGAACAAAGCAATCCCCGTTGCGTGAAAACTTAATGCGGTCTTTGATGTCTTCCTTCATCTCAAAGTTTGCAATTTTATCCTTCAAAATCTTGAGATTACCGAGTGTTACTCTTTCGTTACTAAAGTCACTCTTTGCATCATCAACAATCTGCCGATAATCTTTCGCATCTTTCTCACTGACTTTGTTTCGATCGAGCAGGAATTCAAAAATGTTAACATGCGCTAAATCGACTGAGTCGTACAATGCGCTCTGCCTTGCCTCTGCCGCATGGAGCGATTTCTGAAGTCTGTCGCTGTATTTGTCGAGTGTTCTTGACAAGTCAGCGGCATAGGCATCGACGAACTTCCCAACACTTGATTTCTTAGCATCGCGTACGTCGGAGAGTAATCCAGCTTCCTGTGCATTATTGAATCGGATTAAACTTGCCGCCTGCGTTCCCGCAGAAAATCTGGTGGCACAGGCAACGCTATCCCTTGACTCTATCGTGCCTCCTGATGCCATAAAACACACCTGCAAATGCTTATGATCAGGGCTCCCTAGATGCTTCATGCATTCGTTATGAGTATGTTTCTCGGTTATCCCACTGCATAATAGGTCGAATGCCACACGATGTGCTTCCTCATAAAGATCGTGATTTTTTCGATAAGGCATCGTCGGAGCATGTTTCGGTTCTTCAAAATAGATTCGCCTCATGGCTTGATAATAGCCTTCTGCGATCGTTGATAATCTCTCGTCCAACAAGAGCCCACCAGCATTCTTGAAAGTACTGACATCAGAACCTCCGCCGGCTGTCGTGCCGCAGCCTTCGTTTTTGTTGCTTCCGAACGCAAGACAATGGAAGTGACTTGGATTGCGCGAGAAGCCAATTGATGCACCAAACAGCGCGTGACTTGCAGATGGCCGTTCCCATTCGTTAGGTTGCTTCTGATCAATGCTCCTCAACTCTTCTTTCAGGCGCCGCTTTTTTGAGTATCTTGGCAAATCCGCATTACGCATAATTGCAACCTCGACGAGGCTATCGTCAACCGGCGATTCCACGGTCGAAGTCGACACCTCTACGAGCGCATCCATAGATATCAGCATTGCCCTCCTCGCCGAACGTTTACCGAGACCATCCACAGTGGTGGAACCGAGCCAGTGCGAAACGATGTCTAGAGCTGCATCTACACCGTTGTCATCCGCTTGGCCACCATCAGTTAACCGGACAAAGCCCCCATTCTTTCCGCAGTCCTTCTCTTCACGCGTCACGCCATCTATCTTCGCTTGAAAAATGCCGTCAGAAACCAATGGCGGAAATGCGGCTGAAGAAGCGAGTGCGAGAGAATAAGGAATGTCGCCTGTGAACGTCGTCTTGCGCCATTTGCCTCGCCATAGATAGCAGTCAATATCCGCCAGGCGGTCTCCATAAGAAGTATCTGACTTAGTCAGATTGGATGTGGGTCGCAAATCGTAAAATGACACGACCCGTCCGGTATGTGCATTCGTGGCGTTCACAATATGAACTGGCGGTCCATTACGGTGCGGACGTGTTATGTCTGCAACGGTCAAATGATGCCGATTGGTAAGTATTGGAGATCCCTTGCACGCATCGACCTCGGTGAGCCTCCAGTGATACTTCTCTTCCAATACATCAATATTTCGAACGTCATCGTCGAACGCTGGTAGACCCCCAAAACGGCTCGCAATATGTAACAGCCACCGTGACGACATGACGTCAAGGCGGTCTCGGTTCCGTTTCAGCAGTTCCAGCGCTGGCTTTACTTGCTCACCTTTACAGGATGCCTCAAGGTATGCCGCAATATATACCGCGACGCCATAGGACCCGCCAGACACGCTGCTTATATAGTCAATTTCATCGAGTAGAGTGTTCTCTGACCTTTCGCCGGATTCGACCGAACCCAATGAAATATTATCGAAGGCAAGAAGAGCGCCGATTGCGTAGTGCGCTGCCCGGTGCCCCCCACCTGAAATAGCCAGCACCTCCAGATGGTCATCGTCGAACGAAACTAATGATGATTCCTCGACTCCCTTCAGCTCCGCTGCCAATTGAGGAAAACCGCTTCGTTCAACGTAGTTGTCCTTGACCCAATCATTCATTGGGTCGTGCGGCTGGCAGCCTGCCAGCAAGGCCGCAACAAGCACGGTGAGTAGCAAACTATCGGTACGGGGACAATGTACAGCAATTGGGTTGAAAAAAATTTCCTTGTTCATAAGCGGGCGTCCTTGTACTAAGTTAGACAACTCGGGACAGGCTCCTTCGTTCAAACTACTCCAGAATCAACAATTCTTTTCAAGATGAACGCTAGGCTACTGATTCGCCAGCGAAATCGACAGTCTCAGATATATATCCTTGTCACTTAGAAAAGGCGTGACGTCTTAAGTAGAAATTCTGCCAAAGCAATTGTAGAACACGATCGGTTGCGGCGAGAACGTTTCCATAACTATAAGTAGTGTCGAATATGCGACAAAGTGAACATCAGGCTTATTGGCGCACATGGTTTCATATCGATACTTGTTGGTCGTAGGCTTGAAAGCTGCCGTTCGGCGGGCTTCTCCAGCTTACGACTGATGAGCAGCCCCTTGTGGCCGTCGGACCCGGTAGCAAATGGCCGCTTTGGCCAAATGCGTCGGCTCAGAATTGCATTCGGAGTGAAGATCCTAAATTACTGTTATTTTCTACCGAGAACCGTTGGGTTTGTCGGCTGATCTGAGACGCTGCCCCAGCGGGCTCAGCCTCGCAAGAATTTGGATTTGGCTTGTTTGGCCGCAACGTTGGATCTGGGCGCGACATCTCGGCATTTGTCTTCGACTTGATGCGCGATTCGTTGAATCATCGAGTCATTCAAGCGTGCCCCTGAATAGTCAACAATCGCCTTTTGGGATTCACGTGCATTGAATGCCAGGACGTCAGCGATCTTCTTCCGCTCGACCAACCAACCCGGAATCACCAGCGCCGCTTTCACAGCAACCCGTTCACCAACGGCACTGGCCAACCAATGAGAAAGCCACGCCGCCTGGCGCTTGGCCTGTTCCAGGGGTTCGCTCTCGGTCCAACCCGGGAACACCAGCCGGTTGCCTTCGCAAACGACAGTTGCATCGGCTTTTCCCTTGCCGGTGTCGGGCTTGCTCCGGGCTTTTGTTTCGACGGCGAATACCCCTGTTGGGCCGATCACGATATGGTCGATGTTGAACTTGCCGGCCGGAAAGTCGTGGTAGACACGAAACCCGTACAGCATCAGTTGATTGAGTTCCTTGCCAACACCCAATTCACCTTCATATCCCAGACGCAGGACACGGATCTCCCTGAAGCAGGGTATCGTCTTACGACCCAAGTAGATGAGCCCGATTAGACCGATTACGGCATAAAACAACCAGTTGACGTGGCTGATCTGCTTGTTGGCAAAATAGGCCTGGCTGATAAACGCTGCGTACAGCAGTGGGAGGATCAGCATCACGCCCATCCACCAGCCGAGGAAGTCGAGCCGCTTCTCTTCGATCTTCTCGTAGAGACTGTGTCCCCGGCTACGGAGAAACTCTTTGGGAAATGGCGATCGCTTCCCAGATTGCAGGCGCCTTTCCGCGCGATCCAGAAGCCAGTAAACCGAACTGATTGCAGCCAACATACAAACGACCAGTATCCAGGGCACCAGGTACGTAATCATCTTCGTTCCGTTGAATATGGCTGTGGAGGTATCGGATCGCCCTCGCCTACAAAGATACGGATAGAAAACGGCTGGTTGTCAGCCATCCATCGCCTCCTCTACTTCTTCTCCCAGGTCTGCGGCAATCTCTCGGAACTGCTCTAAAGCAGCTTGAAGATCCTCGACGATCTCAGCAGCGATGATGCCGGGCTCAGGCAGGTTGTCGGATTCTTCCAGCGACTCATCTTTCAGCCAGAAGATATCCAGGCTGGCCTTGTCACGGTTGACCAGTGTTTCGTATTCGTAGGCGCGCCAGCGGCCAGTGGGTGCTTCTTCACTCCATGTCGGCGCACGAAGATGGATGCCCTCCGGTACATAGCACTTCACAAAGTCGTCCAGGTTGTCGCGCTTGAGCGGATTGGTCTTCAACGTGAAGTGCATGTTGGTGCGCAGGTCGTAGATCCACAGCTTGCGGGTCCACGGGGTTTCGCTGGCCGGCTTCTTGTCGAAGAACAGCACGTTGGCCTTGACGCCCTGGGCGTAGAACAGCCCGGTGGGCAGGCGCAGCAGAGTGTGGACGTCGCACTCGTGCAGCAGCTTGCGGCGGATGGTCTCACCTGCCCCACCTTCGAACAGCACGTTGTCCGGCACCACCACGGCAGCGCGGCCGTTCACTTTCAACAGCGTCTTGATGTGCTGGACGAAGTTGAGCTGCTTGTTGGAGGTGGTGGCCCAGAAGTCGTCGCGCTCGACGGTGTCGCGCTCCTTGCTGACCTTGCCGCCTTCGCCAACGATGGTGGTGCCGCTCTTCTTGCCGAAAGGCGGATTGGCCAGGATGAGGTCGAAGCGGTCGCCCGGATCGGCTGCCAGAGAGTCGCTCACCACGATGGGCTCGTATTCCTGGTCGCCGATGCCGTGCAGCAGCATGTTCATGGCGCACAGGCGCGCGGTGCTCTGCACCAGCTCCCAGCCCTTGAAGGTCTCTGACTTGAGCGCCTTCTTCTGCGGCTTGGTCATGTTCGGGTAGTTGTCGACCAGGTACTGGTGCGCCGCGAGCAGGAAGCCGCCGGTGCCGCAGGCCGGGTCGGCGATGGTCTCGCCGGGCTCCGGGGCCATGACATCGACCATGGCCTGGATCAGCGCACGCGGGGTGAAGTACTGGCCGGCGCCGGACTTGGTGTCCTGGGCGTTCTTCTCCAGCAGTCCCTCGTAGGCATCGCCCTTCACGTCGGCGCTCATCACCGACCAGTTTTCCTTGTCGATCAGGTCCACCAGCAGGCGGCGCAGCTTGGCCGGATCCTGGAACTTGTTCTGGGCCTTGTTGAAGATCAGGCCGAGCAGGCCCTTTTCCTTGCCCAGCGCATCGAGGGCATGGCGGTAGTGGTCGAACAGCTCATCGCCATCCTTCTTGATGAGGCTGGACCAGCTGTACTGCTGCGGCACGATGCTGGGCTGGTGGTACGGCGCCTGGGTGCGCTCGTCGGCCATCTTGAGGAACAGCAGGTAGGTGAGCTGTTCAACGTAGTCGCCGTAGCTCATGCCGTCGTCGCGGAGGACGCTACAGTAATTCCAGAGCTTGTTCGTTATATCTGCCGGACTCATTCTTCACACACTCAATGCGCTGATACTTCATACTTTTGCTTACGGTTGTCGAATGCAGGCCGGGTCCCTTCGAGCACATCAACAACAAGCTGATTTATCTCTGGCTCTTCAATTGGCCCGCACGAATACGTAACCTTGTTCTTATTCGCTTTATCAAGTGAGGCATGGATCACTTGCTCAGCATCACAACAAACGGCCAAGTTCGCATTGTGCGTCACCATGATAATTTGCCGCCTTTCTTTCGCCTTCTTAATCACGTTGACCAATAGCGAATAGACTGTTTCGTTGTCCAAATTTTCTTCTGGCTGATCGAGAACGATGGGTATGTCACTGTCCTCTACGAGAAGGTAGAACACAAGAAGAAGGGCGCCCCTTTGCCCAGGTGACAATTGAGTTAGTGGCTGGCCTGCTAAAGCTAGTGAAAAACGCGGCTGCACATATTCGAGACAGTAAAGCAGGTTCAGAAGCTCTTCCGGCGTCTTCCCTTTCCGGAGTTGCGACTCCAGCTCTATTTCTTCATCTCGACCGTCACGAACATCCCGCGTGACAGCATCCTCAAGACGTTGTGGAACAGCGATAATTCCTTCAACGTTTGAAAGCGAAATTTCGTCTACCAGCTCTCTAAAATATCTCCGACCCTCATCTTCACCACGGAATGATCCCGAAACCTGCTTTATGTGCTCAAAAAATCGCTCTTCCAAATCCTGAACGAAAAGCTCATTTACAAACCCCAATGAGAAGTCGTTTCTATCAGGAATAACCTCCGCTATCGTGCCTTCGATCGTATCTACCAGTGCCTCCCTGGACTCCCTGACGCCTTGAAGTTGATCCGCTATCTCCGTCGCTTTCCGGAGTCGCTCGACTTCGAGCTCGACAATTTTGCTCGGCGCGTGATCAATCCAATCTACCTGAGCCTGAATGTGATTGATGCTTGTTGACAGATCCTTCGGTCCAGTAAGTGCTGCCACTTGCTCCTGCCATTGCCTATGACGATCCATGGCAGCTTGCCGCTCCAACTGCTTGGCATCTAGCGTTGTCTTAACCGCTCTTATCTGCTCATGTATCTTGTCTAGTTTGAAAGCAAGGGACTCGTCACCTGGGCCCTCGAGGCGATCGTTCTCATCTCGGATGGCCTCGGATATGGCAGTTTGTTTTGCGCCTAAGGCGTCGACACTAACTTCTAGCTTGATGAAACTCGATAAATCGATCTCAAGCAGCTCAGCGTCCGGCCGCATGTGGTTAACCACCTCGCTGACAGATTCTTCGAGATTCTTGACGCCAGCAGCGATCCTTGTTGCGGCCTGGGCCTTGCGTTGTAGATCTGCGAGTTTCGTTCTAGTCGCAGCGATTTGTTCACTAACCGCTGACTTCTGTTTTTCTAGGTCTTGCAGCCTAACCAGACTAGGGTCGCCAGCCTCTGATTCACTTGGAGCAGCCTCCGGTAGTGCAGGCTGCGCATTCTCAAGGTCTTCGAGTTGCTTTTTCCGTAGATTCAGTTGCCCTTGAAGTTCGGCCCGGACGTTGCTGGTAGACCGCCTACGAATATCACAAATAGTGTCATTCAGCCTCCGTACTTCAGTACGCAAACGTTCAAGATTACGATGAGCTTCTTCCTCCTGCTGCCGAAGAAGATCCTTGAGATTTGATGATTCCCCACGCAATTCCCTCGGCACATAGGAAAAAATTACGCGTTCAATCTGACGCGTAAATTCCGCAATATCGACCTCAGATTGGCCCGCACATACCTTCTCGAAATATTCCTGTGGTATGTAGCGGACCCGCTCCACAGCTGTCGCCTCTGGGTCTTCACTCAGCTTCCTAGTATTGGATTCGCCATCTGCCCAAGTCAGCTCGCCTTCAAAGTGGAGGCTCCTATTATTCTTTCGCTCCCGAAATCGCTTTGTGTTTAAAAATGAAAATGCTTCAGTATTCGATGTGTCGCCAAGCAGGCCGATAATGTCTGCCAGTGCGCTTTTTCCACTGCCTTTGCTGCCGATTATTGCAACAAGGTCAGAATTCAGAGGGAGATCCTGGTTGTCAAACCAGTCTTCTTGCGAAAGCCCGCCTCCAGGTGTTTTCCGTAGGCTAACGCGATCGATGAATACCGTAGGTTTCGTACGTTTCTTAATGAGCTTTGGCGGCTCTTCGCCAAGCCACGAACGTTGAGAGGGCTCTCTAATTGCCTGCAGCAACCCCTTGAATGTAGGGGCGGCCTTTATCCATGTGGTCAGGTTGGATTGGAATTTTCCATACTTTTCAAACTTGTGGGCATCGCTACCCCGCACGGCGAGCCTTGGGCGATCCTCGAGCGCCTCCCAAAATCCATCGAAATATGCTTCGTTATCGGAGTTCTTGATGCCCTGAAAGGCAGCGCGATACCCAGGCCCTTTGCACTCAAAAATGTCTGGCTGAGAAAATAGGCGATACGCAGCGGTGTAATGCCTTTGCCATTTTAAATCGATTAGACCATGGTAGGTGTCCCATGGCTGATATACGACTGCCATACCATCAGGTGTTTCACTCATAGCCTTGCGAAATGATTCCAAAGTCACTTCGCAGGTCTGACTGCCAGCCTCCCACGCATACTCATCGTCGCCCGCGATTCGATCAGAGTCGAAGCCGTGCAGTGCAAGCTGATCGGGCCGCAAAGATCTGGCATATTCGATCAGGCAGTCACGAGAAAGTGGACGCTCTCCCCCACCAATAAGCTGAACCCTAAGGTTCGTTAGAAAATCTCGCAGCCGCTGGTCTGCGATTTCTTCGGAAAAAATGACGTGGATATCCAGCCGTTCTGTTGTGGGCGCCTGGACCCTCAGTTCTATTCCAGGAAATACCGTCTTTTTCAGTTGGCCAGGTTTGTTCCGACTGAAGTCACGTAAAGCCAGGACACCATCGAATGTCCAATAGTCCATGATCGAGAACACCGAGGCGTCTGCCTCATTTAAAGCGTCAACCATCGCGCCCAAGACAGTTTCCTTCTGCTCCGCATCCAAGTGGTGAAGTTTCTGTGGTGCTGACCAGTTGAAAGATGCGGGACTATGAATGTGCAGATCCCATTTTCTCCATTCTGACCCACGTCGATAGTTAGTCCCCATGAGCCAACCCCTTAACTGTGGTGGCGATATTGTTTTCCCGTATCTCACCATCGAGGCCGCCAGCAAATGCTTTGGCCAAGACTGACTGGCGAAGAAAGGTTGATCTCTGCATATTTCTATGCACCTCAGCCTCTACGGTCGAAACGACTGAGAGTAAGCCTGCGACTATGGCAGCGATCTGTTCCTGCTCTGAGCCAGGCGGAAGAGCAACCCCTGCAGAGCGAACGTCCTCGAGATTGAGAGTCTTTCTAGCAACCTCATGTGCTTTGCCTGTCATCTCGGTGACCTTCGCTGGATTCCTGAACCACAGCTCTACCCAGTCAGACAAGACATGCCTAGTAAGCGGCATCACTCCAACGGCACGTGCCGTATTGGCACCAGCAAGAGAATTAGGAACGACAGCGGTACGTCCTATGGCCCCGACCAGGCTGATGAGAACTTCGCCACCCTTAAGTGTGGTCCTTGGATACTTACCGGCGATTTCGGGGCTTATCTTCTTGATCTCGTCCAGTAGTACTGATCCCCCCTGGATATCGCCTACCCGAATCAATGGGATGCCGTCGCTAACGTCTGGACCGGGCTGCAATACACCATAAGCGCATGGTCGTTCGGCTGGGTTGAGTTGCTCTACGCTAGTCCACATCCAGCCGTGCGGCAGCCAGCCAGGGTTCGCCTCGACCGGTTTGCCAGGCTCTTTGTACTTCGCCTTCCACTTGTCGTTCTTTGGCGCTTTGCCTTTGGCTTCCATCTTCGCCAGTTCGGCTTCTTCCCACTTGGTGCGGCGTTCGGCGAGGATGCGGTCGAGGAGCTTGCTGGCGGGTTCGACGTCTGGATGGGCCTTGCGCCATTCTTCGGTGAGCTTGCCTTCGACGGCGGCTTTGAGGACGGCGGCTTTGTAGCGTTTGAGGTTGGCCTTGACGCGCTTGAGGTTGGCGACGGCTTCGTCGAGGCGGGAGAACTGCTTTTCGATTTCCGCGACGATGTGTCCCTGTTGCTCAAAGGGAGCTAAGGGAACTTGAAGATCTCGGAGAATGCCTTGGCTGATATTAGGCTGGGCACCACCGACCGCTTGCCCGATCAGTTCTGATCTCGCAAACCGCAAGTACCAGAATAGGTACATTGGATCGAGGCCTTCATGCGGGAAGATCGCGCACACAGCCTGATTTGTCGTCGCGTCCTGGGTGAGGACGCCCAGCTTCCCTACGGTCGCTCCGTATAGTGCAATCAGCAACGTACCGGCAGGGAACAGTTTTGCGCTCGAATTCTTAACCGCTTCTTCGGTTATGTATTCTGCAATCTCGGTGACATTGCCATCTGGCAATTCACCGGATTTCACCCAAGGGATGTCACCATCGAAGTATTCCGCGACCTTTCTACTTGGCGTGCCGCCACTGGTGGTCCTGCTGACATCACCAAGCCTTTTCCACTCCCATCCTTTTGGGAGACCGGTGTTCCCTTGCTCAGCGTCACTGCTTAAATCGGCTTGGGCGGACATCATGCTGCCAAATGCTCGTTCAGTTGTTCGATGATTCCGCTCAGCTCGTCACCGAACAACTGACACACCTTGCCCAGACCACCCTCCTGTGAGAACGGTGCGTACTCGAAGTCATCCGTCTCGATACCCAGGTTCGCCGCAATGTGGTCTCGAATCATCTCCAGCCAGTGCCGCTGCTCATCACTGAACAGCTTGCCACTCTGCGCCTGACTCGCCAGCCAGGCATTGAAGTTGGCCTGCACCCGTTCCGGGAACGGGATCAGCTCGTTGTCCTGATGGATGGCGAAGCGCACCAGCGACACCAAGTCGGTGAGGATGCGCCGGCCGCCGGCGCCCTTGACCTTGGTCTTTTCCAGCGCGGCATAGGCCTGCCATAGCTGGGACTCGGTCCACAGGTTGGGCGGGGCCTGGATTAGGTCGGCCAGTGCCTTGATGTCGTCGAAGCTCAGACGGGCCTTGTAGGGCTTGCTGTACAGGATCTGCAGGGCGGTGATCTCGTCCTTGTGGTCTTCGATGAACTGCTCGAAGGACTGGACGACGCCCCTGGCGCGCTCGGTGGCATCGGCGCTGAAGCCGGCCTCGATGACCTCGTCCTGGCTGACGTGGTCGATGGTGATCTCGTTTTTCTTCTTCACCTCGACCAGCAGCTCGCGCAGCTTGGGGTCGTGCAAGGGTTTGACGGCCTGCTGGATGATCTTGGCCCTGGCGGCCTGCAGGGCCTGCTCGCTGACGGGCTGGTCACTGTCCGGCGGGATACCGAGGTCGGCCCTGGCCTGTGCCAGGTGGCGGTCAGGGTTGACGGCCTCGACCAGCTGGCGGCTGAGGTCCTTAACGCCCAGTCCCTGGGCCAGCTGGCGGATTTTGTTGTCGTCGTCTGCGCTCAGGCGGTGTTCCATGCGCGCCAGGCGGCCGGCGATGGAGGTGAGCACGGCCTCTTCGGTGTTGCCGAAGCTGACGGCCTGCAGCAGCTTTTCGAAGGAGACCGCCGGCTTCTTCTCCATGGGCTTGGAGTCGGTCTTGTCCTGCTCACAGACGCCGACGGCATCGACGATGACGAAGTGGTCCTTTCTTTCTGCATCTGGCGTGACAGTTTCAAGATCATTCGGGTTGATGACCCTGACCCCGCGACCCTTCATCTGCTCAAAGAACGAACGCGATTTTACGGTGCGCATGAAGACCACGATCTCCACCGGCTTGATATCGGTGCCGGTGGCGATCATGTCCACGGTGACGGCGATGCGCGGGAAGTAGCTGTTGCGGAAAGCCTTGATCAGCTGTTGCGGCGTGGCGCCGGTGGTGCGGTAGGTGATCTTCTGCGCGAAGTCGTTACCCTTGCCGAATTCCTCGCGCAGGATCTCGACGATGTTCTCGGCGTGGTTGTCGTCCTTGGCAAAAAAGAGCGTCTTGGGCACCTCGGTGCGTCCGGGGAAGATCTCGGTGAACAGCTTGTCGCGGAAGGTGCGGGCCACGGTACGGATCTGGTCCGGGGTGACCACGTCGCGGTCGAGTTGTTTGGCCTGGTATTCGAGGTCTTCATCCAGTTCCTGCCAGCGCTTTTCGCGAGTTTCGCGGTCTTGCTGTTCGACGTAGTAGCCCGCCTCGACCTTGGAACCGCCCTCGGTGATCTGGGTCTTGATGCGGTAGACGTCGTAGTTGACGTTGACGCCATCGGCCACGGCGTGTTCGTGCGAGTACTCCATCACCAGGTTCTGATTGAAAAAGCCGAAGGTCTGCTTGTTGGGAGTGGCGGTCAGGCCGATCAGGTAGGCGTCGAAGTATTCGAGCACCTGCGCCCAGAGGTTGTAGATGGAGCGGTGACATTCGTCGGTGACAATGAGGTCGAAGGTCTCTATGGGGATATTCGGGTTGTACTCGATGGGTGGCTGTTCCTTGAATAGGCTTTCCAGGCCCTGCACGGAGGTTTCTTCGTCTTCCGGCGGCAGCTCTTTTCCACGCAGCATGGAGTACATGCGCTGGATGGTGCAGATGCAGACCCGCGCCGTGGTGTCGAGCGTGTTGCTGCCCAGGCGCTGGACGATGTACTCCTCGCTGAACTTGAAGTTGTTGTAGGGCGAGACGTACTGCTGGAATTCCTTCAGGGTCTGGTCGCCCAGGTTGCCGCGGTCCACCAGGAACAGCACCCGGCGGGCACCGGCGAACTTGATCAACCGGTAGATGAAGCTGATAGAGGTGAAGGTCTTACCGGAGCCGGTGGCCATCTGGATCAGCGCGCGCGGCCGATTCTCGCGCAGCGACTTTTCCAGGTTGGTGATGGCCTTGACCTGCGCGGGCCAGAGGCCTTCTTCGATCAGCGGTGGCATCTGTTGCAGACGGCTGAGGAAGGTCTCGCCACCCAGCCCGTAAGTTGGCGGTGGTTGTTCACCTACCCCTGCCTCGCTCAGCCCTGCGTCATCCAACCATTGCTGCAGCAGCTCGGGTTTGTGGAATGCAAACAAGGGGCGCGCTCGTGGCTCGGGATCCAAGCCGTTGGTGAAGCGAGTTTCGGTGCCTGTCGACTGATACGAAAACGGCAGCGGGCGCCGCCAGGCTGGCAACCCGGAAGGTAGACCCTGCGTGTACTTCTCGGATTGGAGCTCGACACCGCTGAGGGTCGCGCCCTCTTTTTTGGCCTCGATCACCCCAGCCGCACGGCCGCCAACATATAGTAGGTAGTCGGCGAAGCCATGGCCGGGTAGAGGAAACTCTCGAATCGCGACACCCTGCCCCCCAGATATGTTGGCATCGGCCACGTTCTGGAGAAGCCAGCCAGCTTTCGTGAGCAGTTCATCGATTTTCTTGCGCGCTTGTTGTTCAGGCGTCATTTGTTCTTCCGTGCTTCGCCTGATTTTGAGCGCTAATTCATGCTCTTACAAGGTCAATATCAACGTCGCCTCAACCTAATCACTTGCGTACATTCTGCAATTCTGATGCTTTGCCAACAGGAAGAAAGTAACCCGCAAAGCAAGAGGAAAGATCGCTTGACCAAGAGTCACTAAGATCGCTGAACTGGGCATCTGGAACTTCGACAGTCAATCACTATTGACCTGTTTCTACTAGATTTTCTACGGCTCGGTGGATATTGCAAAAATTAGGTTGCGATACATGACATGGTCGCCGATCTTAGCGTGGAATAGCCTAAATATTCGTAGCGTAAGCCCTTGTTTTTGCGTAGTGAACGTTGGCAACCTAAGCAAGGATCGGCATCTACGGTCTACGGCCCCGCCGCAATTGCATCTGGTGGGAAGATACTGATGCCGACCGGCGTTCCCGGCGGTTTCGGCACAGTCAGTTCCACTCTGGCACCGAATTTCGAGCCATCGGGTCGAGTGATGTCGATTTCGTAAACGAGTTCAGACAACACGAATTCCCCCTTCTTGCGATTGAGACGAGAGGGTCGCTTTGCTGGGGGGTGACTGCGTGCCTTCGCGACCAGACGCACATTGCCGCCATTTTCCGCCGCTAGATTGGCTTGTTCACGGAGAAAGCGCTCTACCCCGCGCGACTGTAGAAGCTGGTTTACTTCCGCCGGTGCATACATCAACCCAGCGCGAGCTTCATCGCCGAATCCATGCCCCCAGAGATGTGCTCGCTGATAGGCGTTCCCTGTTTCGTCGCGAAGCGGAACCCCGCCATAGCTCCTTGTCTTTGCCGGCTCCAGTTTGGTCGAGAAATCCTGCCCGGTATGACTCAGATCGGGATAGCGCTGTGTCGAGCGGATCGCGGAGATTGACGGAAGTACATCGCCACCGAGTTCCACCTGTACACTGCGGTCAGGCATCAACAGGGCCCTTGCCTCCTTTATACCCCCGGTCCCACGTGTAGCGATGAAAGCATCATCGTCGTAGAACTGGCGCCAGGGCTGCTTCGATGCTGATTCACCGAGCAATTCGCTCGCCTCGTCAGGCAACCGTCTGCGTGAGAACGTCGGAAATTTTCCTACCCGGGCCCGCGCGCGGAGCAATCTGCCGTAGTGAAAGGCCTCGCCAATGAAATCACGGTAGTTGGCGGCGAGCCGTTGAAGCTCCTGTTTCTGCCGCTTCACCGTGCGATTCGCTGATCGGGCGAGAAAGCGACGCAATAGCTTTATGAAGTCGAGTAGTTCCGACCTCGTCGCAGGCGTGCGCCGCCGCTTGGGCGACTTGTCGCGCTTGATGAGACCGTCTTCAAGCGAAACTTTACGTGTTCTCCTACGCATCGACTACCTTGGGAAAGGTGCCCTGGCTAAACTGTCCCAACCGCTTTAAGAACGCCGAAGTTGCTTCCGCACTTCGATTCGCTACGCGTGCGACCTTGGTCAGCTTAATCGGGGGGAAAAAGTTCTCCACGATCATATAGACCAGATAACCGAAGTAATAGCCAACCGCGGCGTTGTTACTGGTGAACGCCTTGTCGATAGCATCCGCAAGTTCCCGGCCCTGCTCCAGCAACGTATCGCGGATCTCAGGATAGATAGACTCGGAAAATTCGGTCCAGATATCTGTCCAGGCTGTTGATTCCAGCCCTGCCAGGACTTCGTCGATGATCTCAAGTGTAAGGTCCCACGCCTCCGCCGCGACGGCACCGAACTTAAACAGCCCGAGGATGATGGAGACCACCATGTTCACGGTATCGAAGATGCCGAGGATCGCGTCTACCAAACCGTTCCACACACCTGCAAAGTAGCCGATGATCACATCAACGCTCTCTTTGAGACTGCCGAATGTCTGATCGAACCAGTCGGTGACGTTATTGCCGAATTTGCGCAGCGCCGTGATCTTATCGCGAACAAGCCGAATGATTGAGAGCACTTGCTGAGCCAGTTGCTCTGCCGCTACCGCTGGGTCGGCGAGGCTCCCAAGTTGTTCGCTGAGGAAATCGAGAACTGCTGCCGCCCCGGAGTCGAACAGTTTCTCGAGTGCCGCAACCGTAGCCTCGAAACTATCGAGCGCGAGATCAACCATCACCGCGATGCCGCGCTTGAATGCGCCTGCAACGCTTCGCAGCAGACTGGCGGTATCCTCGATCACCTCACGCACATTGTCCGAGCGCCTTTTTGGATCCCAGAGCTCGGGGTTGACCTTCAGCGCCAAACCGAGCTTCTCGGTCCATTCGCTGATGGCTGTGCCGAGCTTTTCAAGCAAGGAAACGATCTCTGCTACAAAGTCAAAATCATCGGATGCGGGCGCCTGATTCGACCCGGCGAAGGAGGCCAGCGTGACGGTTTCCCCGCCATGCAACTCGCCAAAGGTCGGCGCGAGATACAGCATGTCGCGCAGCATTTCGTAGCTAGGGGATTTGTCGCGCGTTTCAGAGTAGAAAAAGGACCGAGAGAAACGGTCCTTACCCACTTCCAAGTACCAGATACCGTCCACCCCTTCGTCGCCCGGATCGAGACTCCGCGCCAGTTCGACAAGCGTCAGCGCACTGGTACTGAAATACAGATGATATTCATTGCGCACTGCCCCATCGTCATCCACCACATGGGTCACTGGGATATCGTTGCCGTTGTAGAACCGCGTGAGCTGGATACGGCCAACATCGTTGGTGAAATCGGGTTCGGGATGCAAAAAGGCGAAGCCGTCACCCGTGCGCGGCGATGCGTCGATAACCCGATCGATGGCGCGAACGACCGCACGATCCGCCATGGCGGTTCGCCTCAGCCGTCGTCCGTCGGAGTAGAAAGTACCGGCGCGAGCGTACTCGATCCGGTGCCGATGGGATTCTGCTCCTCGTCGAGACAGGGCAGCCCATCGCCTACCATTGCCCCCGCATTCTCCTGCAAGATATTGAGGTCGGTCGGAATCGTGGTCAACCAGGTTTCAAGGACTTCCGTCTCCTCCGTACCACTCGCCATCTCCTCTGCAATCGAAAGATAGAGATCGTTCTCCACATCCATCACAACACCGCGGCCGAACCACAGTTCGCCGGTCTGCAGGTAATGGGTGACCGCATCCTCAAAACCTAAGCGAATCGGCACCACAAGCCGTGCCATGCCCGAGGTAAGAAATGCGGCAAAATCGCGGTCGCGTGTTTCCTCCATGGCGAGCCTGACCGACCATGTTTTCTCGTCGGCGTAAAAGTAGGGATAAAGTAGATAGGCCATGAGATCCCATTCAAAGGCCTGCTCAAAAAACCGAACGGCGGCAGCGTGGCGATCCAGCGCAGGGGTCAAGTTGAGTGTGTGTAACTCGCCCTTCTTTCCCGGCAGGTAATGGTCGTGGGTAACGTCGGTCCCATGGGGCTTTTGGATCATATAGAGCGCGACGCGGCGCAATTCGCGCTGAATGATGTCTTTCTTAAAACGAGGGTTGAGATCAGCACGGCGACTCTCATCCTCATAGGCTTCGCGGGCGGCGTCGTACTCGGCCTTTTTTTCGCGATAGGCCTCCATGATTCTGCTAAACACCTGGTACTGCCAGTCCCGCTGTACGACCTTGCGGATCACAAGCCGGATTGTGACGGTGGCGATCATGGGAAACTCATCAAGCGCCTGATATGGGACTGAGAACGAAAGCGGGACGTCGAACTTCTGCATTCCCTCTGTGCCAGCACCGCTGCTGCCTTGTGGAGAATGTGATTCATGGGTCACCGAATAGTGGGTGGCGAGATAATCGTCAGGAATCTCGATTTCATATGAGACTGCCTGAGGCCCGGGATCAAAAGCCTCCCCTCCTTCCTCCGGTGGAGCGGATGGTGGATCGTTCTCAGCGAATGAGCGAGAAATGAACATGATGAATGGCGGTGGCGCGGGCAGATCGTCGATACCATAGGCCTTCGCAAAGCGGCGATAGTTACTAGGCGTCACATCCGACGGTTTGTTCAACCCCAGGCGTCGCGGCTTCTTCGGCGGCCGACGGTTGAAGTCATCTTCGGGCACGGCGAGTTCTTGTGCGCGGATATAGTTCCGTGATGGGTCTGGAATCATCCATTCCACGACGCAACGCCTCCCGAAACTCACCAGATGGTTGCGGTATATCTTGTCGAGAAAGCGAAAGATGCTGACGACAGGCTCGTCACCCGCTCGATTGTCAAAGCCGTGGCGCGATACATCCTCGAATTCATGGCGCACCAGCGCCCGGCGACGCTCGGTCGTTTTCGACGTAATCTTCTGCGCAACCCGACTCGTAATCTCGCGGGCGAAGGTCAGTGCATCCGAGCGACTTTGCTCGCGAGAGGTCGAGTTGGCAAAGGTAACGGCCGTATTCGCGAAGACTTGCACGGAGTTGCCGAAGCCCCCGCTCACCCCTGCATTGACGTTGATGTTGCGTGAGGCCTCTTCCTGCAATACCTCCGCCACTGTGCTTTGCTGTTCGTGCCGATCGGCCCTATGTGTGTCGTTCTGTTGCTCAAAGCCGGCCTCACGGGTGCGCTCGGTTTCCACCTCGTTGAGAGTAAAGCTACGCGTCACGCGCTCTTTGTGCTCTCGGGCCATCAGGTTTTCGATATGACTCGGCTCCGATGCCTCGAAGCAATAAAGTTCTTGCTCAACACGATGAAAGTCAATGACGCCAACCTTATTCACGCCAAACAGCGGCGGTGGGTTGGCGACGATATCCCGAGGTCCCGACCAGGGCACCACGGCCGCATGATCCCCGACGTCGCGGATCACAAGCCCGCTGATTTCTGCCGTCTCGTTGGCCGAAACATCGGTCGCATTGAACATCACCTCAAAACGCGAACCACGCAGAGGCTGGGTCGTCAGACGGTAATGCTGGTAGCCCTCGCGACCGGACGCAATTGGATCGGCGCTAATGGTCGCGGCTCCCGTAGCTGTCCCGATCCGACCAGTGATTCGACCCATTTCAGGGGCGCTATTGTCATGGAAGTAAGTCAGGCGAAGATGAAAACCTCCTTCGACCTCCTCGGCGGAAACCACGAATGCCCCGGCGGGAACCCGCTCCTTGACCACGATCTCTGCGCCGTGGAAGAAGAAGGTTTGCTCATCTTCGGTTACATCGTCATCTCGATCGCCCAGATCCGCCTCGAGCGAATCAACCTCATCTTCAAGTACAAGCAGGGCGGAATCCGCATCTGCTTCCGGCGCCGTAGATTCTGCGATTGATAAGGGCAAATCGAGAGGCCTGGCAAGCGGCAGCGCATTGATCGAAAACCTGGGCCGCGGAGCGGGCGCCCCACTCAGCCCCGTCGGGCCAGCAAGTCCGCGCACAGGCGCCATTGCAGTTACTGGTCGGGTCGCCACGAGTGCCGCTGAGAGTCGCGCTTTAAATGCGGTCAGCGTCGACAGTCTTGCCCGGTCGATGATCCCGTTATGGGCTGCACGCAAAAGCCGCGCCTGAATGGCAGTGAGCCGCTCCGGTTCGCCTCCCTCGACTCGGTTGTCGACACCGAGCGGCATTACAACCCGCGCTCGAAGCGCGCGGCGGATTGTCAAAATATCATCTGTCTCGGTTGGTGTGCCAAGACGCAGTATCGCGCCGGCAACTTCCTGGAAATGATCGGCAACAAGGATAGTACGGATGATCTCGACGATATCTTCATCCGGCATGACCCAAAGAGAGTGGGCGAGATTGTCCCACAGCCGAACACGCTCATTGTCGCTGATGGAAACGGTGGCCAACTCGGCAAACGCCTCCGCCATGTGCTTCGTGCTTTGACGATGGCGCTCACGATGGAACTCGTCGTATAAAGCGATGTATGCCGCAAATTCCCGGCGAAGGCTACGAAGTGTGACCCGGTCATTGAAACTCGCCGCCCGCTCCTGCAACACAACGCGGACCCGTCCGAAGCTCAGTCTCGGAATGTTGGCCAGGTAATGCGACACAGACTGAAGATCTGGTGCAAGCCTGATAGCGAATACTCGCTCCAGCAGAGGCGAAATTGTCTGTGGATTTCGCGCTGTTGCAAATTCGAAGACCGGAATTCGCATCACAACCTCCTAGCTGTCGCTCGACGCAAGCCTTAAGTATAGAAGATGTGGTGCTTCCTGCTGACCTGTGGAACCAAGCACCGCTGGTGAGAATGTAAATGTATGGGTTGGTTCATTCCGATCCGTAACGATCGTCCATAATCTAGATACTCGCACTTGCCGCTTCTTACCGAGCAATTACCGAATGCCGACTCATCCAGCCTAGAAAACTGTCGGGTGTTCGCCTGTTGGGAACACAATCGGTGCGACCACGCTCGATTGACACCAATCAATAGAAGTGCGGTCGATTGGGGCTTTCAGATAAGTATTTCCCCATCTTCAATTTACATGAACTGATATACGCATTTACGAAATAAACAGCGACCGCAGCGAATTCCAGCTCAAGTACTACGACGAGGGAGTAGGAACCGAATCTGAATTCGATCCGCTTACAAAATGACCTCTTGGTGAATATCGCCCCATCGGAACCATCCACGGCAGCTGGCTTAGAAGAATGCCTCTGCCAAAACCCCGGTGGTTACCGCGATACTGAACACTGAGAACAGGAAGGCCAGAAGAATCGGCCAACGGAACATTCTTTTCAGCATTACCATTTCAGGCAGCGACGCACCGGCACCGCCGATGACCAGCGCAATGACTGCCCCGATACCCATACCCTTCGCTGTCAATGTCATCGCGATTGGGATCATCGTCGATCCACGTACATACAGTGGCACGCCGACGATCGCGGCGAGCGGGATTGCCCAGAAGCTACCTTCGCCGGCATATTGAATCAACCATTCGTCGGGCACGAAGCCGTGGGCGAAGGAGCCGATCAATACCCCGATCACCACGTGCGGCAGAAAGCTGCGAAACTGATTCACCGCTTCCATCAGCAAGCGGCGGGCGCGAGGTGCGAAGGTTTCCGGCAACGCAACACTGGGCTGACCAACGCCGATACCCGAAGCATCCAAGCGCACCGTGAGCGGTGGGTTCTGCGCCGTACTGCAACACTGCGTATTGGCAGCGGGTTGCTGCAGGCTACTCAGCGATACACTGGCCGTTTGCACCTTCCGACCAATCACGTCGTTCTTCAGATAGCGCTCGAAGCCCGACCGGTCCATCAGCCACGAAACGCCAATCGCCATGCCCAGGCCCATGGCCGTATACAGGATCGTCAGTTCAATCCCGAAAGTGATCCAGAACAGCGCAATGATGATGGGATTGACCAGTGGCGAGGCAAATAACAGTGTCATCGTCGGGCCGAATCCTGCACCCGACTTGAGCAAGCCAAGCGTCAACGGTACCGTGGAGCAACTGCAGAACGGTGTGGCCGCGCCGATCAAGGCGCCGATCAGGTAGCCGTGACCATGCCGCGCAGAAAGATAGTGGCGGACCTTGTCGGCCGGAAGCCATTCCTGCAATGCACCGACAAGAAAACTGATAAGCACAAACAGCAGAGCAAGCTCAGCGAACAACTGCAGTGCGAACAATCCGGTATCGATAAGACGATCAAACAAAGGTTGTGAGGTCAACGTGCCCTACCCCTACCCCGCTGTTGCGTTTTCGAACTCGGTGCACAGGTTTCATCGATTTCATAGCTACCTTGACAACATTCCGCGGCGAGAAATTCGATAGTCTCGTCGAATGCCTCAAACATCGGCAGGCAGTACAGGACGCGTCCATCGCGTCGTTGTTCGACCAGGCCGACACTAACCAATCGTCCGATATGGTGTGAAAGCGTCGATGCCGGAATATCGAGAATCTGCTGCACATCGCCGACCGGGCATCCGTTTGGTCCGCAGCGCACGAGGTGACGAAAGATACCCAGGCGGGTACTGTGTCCGAGTTCAGCGAGCCGTTTTGCTGCAAGTTCCAAGTTCATACGGCAAGCCTAGGCCGCTCTCCGCTTATTTGCAAGATTCTAGAATTATCGAAATATAGGAGAACCTACGAAGGCCGTATCGGATTACGCCCTATTCGTGATCATTTGGGTCTAGTTAGGCTTGATATCCGAGCCATCCCAGCCCACGTGCAACGGACCGTGAATAGTAATGACACGGTGAGGCTGTTCTTGGGGTATCCGCCGAGCAATAGTCAAAGCACGAATCGCCAATAACCCAGCGCGAACAGGCTGATCAACGCAATCCCGGTCAGGTTCAGCAACAGCCCGAACCGCATCATGGTCAGAGGCCGCACGGTACCGGATGCGATGGCAATCGCATTCGGCGGGGTCGCTATCGGCAGCATGAAGGCGTAGCTGGCGCAGATGGTTGCGACGAGCATGAACAGCGTCGAGTTCAGGGCGCCGCTACTGCTTACCGAGTGCACCACCGGCAGAATCATCGAGATCAGTGCGGTGTTGGATGTGATCTCTGTGGTGAAGGTCACAAGCAGGGCAACGATAACAATCAGCAACCACAGGTCGAGTGTGGTCAGTGCGAGCAGCAGATCGCCGATTGCCTGGGACAGGCCTGTTGCGCCGAACGCATGTGCGATGGAAAAGCCGGCGCCGAACAGAAAGATGATCTCATACGGAATCTTGCGACAGTCGGTCCAATTCAACACCCCTACTCCAGGCAGCAACATGCTGAGTCCGAAAGCCAGTAAGATCGCGCGTTCGTCCAGGCCCAGACCCGCGTAAAACGGCTGGATCGGTGAATTGACCAACAACAGCAGCAACAGTCCCCCCAGCGTGTAGGCGACGCGGCGTTGACCCGGGTTGAGTTTTTCTGCTGATGCGGGGCGTGACAAGCGCGTCTCGCTGACACCGAACGACAGCAGCATGCCGACGGCGATAAACATCGCGATTTCCAGCGGCAGCACCAAGCCAATCCATTGCACGAACGCCCACGGTTCGATGGCGTGTTGTTCCATGAACCCGAGCAGAATCAAGTTAGGCGGCGTGCCGATCGGCGTAGCGACGCCACCGACGCTGGCACCGTATGCGATGGCCAGGGCAAATCGCACGTTGAGTCGCGGTTCGTCGGTGAGAAACATAGCCAAGGGCATCAGCAGCAGTGCGGTGGTGGTATTGGAAAGAAACGCACTGAGCAGCCCTGCTACCAGGGCAAGCGCGAAGATCATGCCGCGCGCCGTGTTGGGGAAAATGGCCAGCAGGCGGAACGCGATCTGCTGGTGCAACCCGGTCGCTTCCACCGCAATGGCGAGCATGAAGCCACCAAGAAACAGAAAAATGATCGGATTTGCATAGTTGGCCGCAACCGCCTGCATGTCGGCGATACCGAACGCGGGGAACAGGATCAGCGGGAGCAGTGATACTGCACCCAGTGGCAGGCCTTCGTTGGTCCACAGGATAACGAGAAACGCAATAAGGCCGGTCAGAATAGCCTGTGTCCCGGGGAAGACCCACGCCGCCGCTCCCCACACCACGGCACCGGCCAGAACAGCGACCAGCAGACGCGTCCACGTGGTTTTGTTGGCGATTCCGGCGGTCGCGGGCATGTTTGCGCACCTCGTCTGCGCGAGGCAACTCAGGACTAACCGAACGCTAGCCCTTCCCGTTCCATTCTGCGCCTTCTGCGGTTGATTTCAACTGCGCGACAGCCACTGTCCAACAGCAGATGCAGTAGCAGCATGGTTATCGCTGAAAGACCGCGCGAGCGTTGTCGAGCGAGGTCAAACAGTAACCAAGCTATGGCAGTTCGCCATACACAATCTCTCCACCGACCATCGTCAACAATGGCTTGATGCGACGGATCTCGACCTCCGGAACGGTCAGATAATCCCGGTCCAGCACTAGCAGATCGGCGAATTTACCGGGTTCGAGACTGCCCAGTTCGTCCTCCCGAAATACCAGCCAGGCATTGCTTCGCGTATGTGCGATCAGCGCCTGTTCGCGCGTTACCGTCTCGTCGGTGAGTTGGTCGCCGTTCATGGCACGGCCGGATACGGCCCACCAGAGCGTATAGAAGGGATTCGATTGGTTGACCACCATGGTATCGGTGCCCAGGCCCCAGGTGATGCCGGAGGCCTGGATGGTTTTCAGTGGCGGATTGCCAAACGCCAACATCGCCAGCGGATGAGAGAACGATTTGCCGGATATCAGGCGGCGGCTGTGCGAAGCGATGCCCATACCCAGCGCCTTCGCCCGCGGCAGAATCTCCGGATCGATACCATCTGCGTGCGCGAATACCCAACGCAGTTCCTTCAGCGAGTATTGCTTGTCGATCGCTTCAAAGGCATCGAGGTGTTGCTTCATCGAGCGCGGGTGGGTGGCGTGCTGATGCAGGTGTAAACGCTTGGCAGCGACTTGCTTTGCCAGATCGGCAAACGCTTGTTTGTGCTGTGGCCCATTCGCGGCCGGTTGCAGCATGGAGTCGTGAATCGGGTTATACAGGCGCTCCCCTACGCCGGTTCGTTGCAGCCAATTGCTGTCTTCCATGAACGGCAAGGCTGAGAGTTCCTGGTCGAGGCCACCGGTTTTTCCCGGTTCCATCACGGCCGGGCTGTACAGATTAAACAGGCGCAGTTTGAGTTTGCCTTCCTTTTCGAGTTCGACGTAAGGCTCGTAGAGCGACAGGTCCAGGCCGGTGCCACCGGCTGCATCCAATACGCTGGTCACACCCATGGCGTGCAGATCGCGCATGTTGCCTAAGGCCCGTTCCTTGGCCTCGGCGAGGTCGGGCTCTGCCACCTTCGCCAACATGCGATTCATCGCGGCGCCACGCACGGTTCCGGTGGGTCGTTCATTGGCATCGAGATCGATGTCGTTGGCGATCTCCAGCCAGGCGATCTCCGTATCCTCGTCGATGTCGATAGCGCGGAATGCCTGCGAGTTGGCGTACCCCATACCGAACAGCACTTGCATGAACACCGGGTTGTTCGGTGCGACTTCGTCGAGCTCTTCGCGGGTGAAGGGTTTGCGGTCGTCGCTGAATTGCTCGGGCGTAAACCCGCCCAGTACCAACACCCATTCGCCGTCGCCGAGCTTCTCTGCGCGTTCGGCGATCAATCGTTTGGCCTCAGCGCGGGTGAGCACGCCTGTCAGGCGCACATCGCGCGTCCACTGGCGGGCACCGCGTACGATATGCACGTGGTTGTCGATCAGGCCGGGGATAACCGTCCTTCCCTGCAGATCGATTTTGCGGGTCTGTGCGTCCGCCAGGGCCAGCACGTCCTCGTCCGTGCCGGTTGCGGAGATACGATCGCTCTCAATTGCGAGCGCTTGCCGGGTACTGAAGTCGGCATCGACGGTCAATATTTTGCCGTTGTAGAGAATCGTGTCTGGCGCAGCGTGCGAAACGCCGCTGATGAGTGCGACCAAAGTCAGCAGCATCAAGGTCCTGAACATCGTGTATTCCTCCTCACTATCTGTCGGCCGTTAGTCGCCCAAACTCGCGCGGGAATCTCCGACCGTACGAACGCCTGAATAGCCGCAAACCGACGGCGGCGTCAACCACTTCCGTTGGGTTGGCATTGCCCCACGCCCGCTTGACCGGGCCGCGGCACAAGGTGGCGATTCGGTGTTCAGTTCTTCGGTGTATTAGCCAATGCTTTCGCTAAGCGACGGACAGCCGTGTCCAACTCGCGTTCGTCGAGTGCGGCGAATCCCAAGCGGATATTTGGCCGATATCGGCCGTCAAATGCCAAGCTACCGCCTGTGCGGATAGCCACGCCGTGCTCAATCGCGCTTCTCGCCCATGCCTCTACGTTGATATCGCCGGAGACCTCGGCCCATAGCGCCATGCCACCCTGCGGCACGTTGAAGGTGATGGCGCCGCCCAGTTGTTTGCGTAGCGCTTTGACGACATGATCGCGCCTGGCTTGGTAGATTCTTCGAGCTCGCCTGGCATGGCGCGGTATGGTTCCGTCGTCGAGCAACTCAGCGACGGTCATCTGCAGCGGGTGATCGCCTTGTCGATCGACGATCAGGCGGTGTGCAGTCAAGAGTTCAGTTACAGCTGCCGGTGCGGCAACGAATCCCAGGCGGATACCCGGCGCCAGTAGTTTGGCCAGCGTGCCAAGGTAGATCACCACGCCGTGGGCATCACGGCTGGCCATGGGCAACACCGGACGGCCTTCGTAATGGTACTCGTGGTCGTAGTCATCTTCGACGATGGCGAAGCGGTGTTGCTGCGCGAGTTCGAGCAATGCCATTCGTCTTGCCGGATTCATTATCACCGTTGTCGGGTATTGATGATGCGGGGTGGTGTAGACAGCACGCACCCTGTGTTTTGCGGCGATGGCCTTGATGCGATCTGTGTCGATACCCTGGGCATCAACTCTCACAGGGACCAGCTTGGCGCCGTATTGCTGAAATGCCGCCCACGCGGGGCGATAGCCAAGCGCCTCGACAATGACGACGTCACCGGGACTTATCAGTGCACGTGCCACCAGATCGAGAGCCATCTGCGTGCCCTGTGTGACGAGTACTTGAGAACTGTCGGTATCGAGACCGCGCGCCGTGTTCAGCATCTCGGAAAGCGCTTGTCGCAGCCGAGGATGCCCTTGCGCATTTCCGTAGCTCAACACCTCCAACCGATGCGTTTCCAGAATACGGCGGTATTTACGACCGAACTCGGTAACCGAAAGCAATCGCGGGTCGCAGACACCATCGCCCATCGGCAGTAATTCGTCGCGGTTCGGTGTATCGGTTGGGAGACCAGACGAACGCTCAGGCAACTCGTATCCTGGTTGCCGCAGCCTACGTGGCGAGTTATTGCGCTTTTTAGGCACGGACGGCGGCAGGATATCGGCAACAAAGGTGCCGCTCGCCTGCGATGACTCGAGCCAACCTTCGGCCAAGAGTTCTTCATATGCAGCGACAACGGTATTGCGATGCACGCTCAATGTCGCCGCCAGCGAGCGGCTGCCGGGAAGTCTTGTTCCAGCCAAGAGCCGCCCACGCTGAATATCGGCGCTGATACCACGTGCAATCTGAAGAAACAGCGGTTCAGCGGCACTCGGATCGAGTTCGATCGCGATATCCCAGGTTTTAACTGGCCTAGCCATATTGGAAAAACTGGCCCTTTTTGACAGACCGTGATTCTCGCATGCTTGGTCGCATCGAACCAGGAGCCAAGACGCCATGAATGAACTGAAACAGACTGCACGGACAACACTCGAGCGGCGCGCCAACCGGGGCACTTACGATCGCTCGACGATCAATGCAATCCTTGACGATGGCTTGATCTGCCACATTGGGGTCGTGTTCGACGGTTCTCCTCGGGTGCTACCCACGGCGTACGTCCGCCACGAGGATTGTCTCTACGTCCACGGCGCCACGACCAATGCGACGTTCAAATCGATGATCGCCGGTGCCGATCTGTGCATCACGGTTACGTTGCTCGATGGCCTGGTATTGGCGAGATCGGCCATGCACCACTCGTTGAACTACCGTTCCGTGATGTTGTACGGCAAGGCGAACGAGGTTGTCGACGGTGACCTTAAGCAGCGTGTGTTGGATGCATTGATCGAGCGGATGCTACCGGGCCGACTGGCGGAAGTCAGGCGGGCGAGCGAAGCCGAGATCCGGGCAACGACGGTCATCGCGATTCCCATCTTAGAAGGGTCCGCCAAGGTTCGCTCCGGGCCACCGGTTGACGCAGCTCGTGATCTGGAACGCGCGACATGGGCGGGCGTAATACCGCTCCGGCTGCAGCTCGACCAACCGGAGCCAGACCCTGGTCTTGCGCCAGACATTCCGATGTCCAACGCTGTACTTAGATGCCGGCGACGTGATGGCCGAAAGGGCTGGAATGCATGAAGTGGTCGCGATTGCGTATACAACGGCAGGGACGCGTCGATTGTCCTGGGTTGCGCAACTGGCTGAGCCTGTCACCATCGAGGTTGTAGGAATTGCCTGACAGAAAATGCATCTGACCCGCTCTCTCGTCGCGTCGGATTCTCAACCCGCTACCGCGGAATCGGTGCTGTACTCTTTGCTGTGGGCGTCGACAGGCGAGCCCGGCTGTCGGCGAAATACACAGGGAAGTGGAACACCCGTCGAAGGTCGCGCGGGTTGATAAGCCTACGGGGGAGACAAGATGAGGAAAAGCCAAGTGATCAAGCGTACGCCCGTCGCGGCACTGTTCACGCTGCTCTGCGTTGCTACGACAAACGATGTCCTGGCCGATGACGACACCCGGTCGTGCCTCAAGGCCGCAGCGGAAGGCTTTCTCGAGATACCTGACGACCGGTCGAAGCGCTTCCTCGGCAAGGTCGAGGAAGACACGGCGCGTTGTCGTGGCGGCGAAAAGGCTGCGCAGTACCGCGATCGCCCCTGGGTGGACTGGCAGAATTATTACGCGACGGGCGACGGGCGTTCGTTAAAAGAGGGTCGCGAGGCGAAGACCAAGCTGGGCGATCACCTGTTCCCCAACGGCCGCGGCATCGACGGCGCCCTGCTCGACCTCGAATATCAGCGAATCGAACTGATCAAGTTCAACCTGTTCGACCCCAATACCTACGACAACTATCTCGCCGGGCGCGACGGCCTGCCGGGTGCAACCCTTAAACAATGGGATGAGATGCGCCTGCCGGCCGATCACGAGCACTACACAGCGGTGGGTGGCGCCGACGAGCAGGTATGCCGGGGTGATCTGATCACCCACCGAACCCTGACCGGCATCTGCAACGACCTGCAAAATCCGTTGATGGGCTCGTCGGGCATGCCGTTCAATCGCAATATGCAGTTCGAGGCCACCTTTCCCCGCCTCGGTCTCACTGAACTCACGCGCAACCGTCACGCCGGCCGCATCGATCTCCTCAAGCCCGACCCGCAGTTGATCAGTCGCAAGCTCTTCACACGCACGCAATCGCCCGGCAATGGGTGCAAAGACGGCATGGGTTCGCCGGATTTCTCTGCCGACGTCGACTGCGAGTATATGAAGGCGCCTTTCTTCAACGTGTTGGCGGCGTTCTGGATTCAGTTCATGACGCATGACTGGTTCTCGCACACTGCCGAAGGCCGCAACACGCCCGGCCTGGAGCCGGTCGGGTGCACGTCGGACCAGGCGCAAACCCTCGGCTGTCGCGCCGGTGATCGCCGCGAGCCTTCACTGTTTCAGGCGTCAGGTGAGCCGCAGACGTTCGACCACGGCGGTGAGCGACATGCCAAGCGACCGCTGAAGACTACCGGCAACCTGGTCACCGCCTGGTGGGATGCCTCGCAGATTTACGGGCACGATACGCCGTCGCAGAAACGCGTCCAGCGCGATCCGAACGACTCCGCCAAACTGCTTGCGCCCAACAACTACCTGCCGTTGCTGCCGACCTGCGCGAGCTACTCCGAAGACTGCCCGGTGCAACCGCAGTGGCGCGGACAGGAGGCCACCGGATTTCCCGATAACTGGAATATCGGCATGAGCTTCTACCACAACCTGTTCGCGCGAGAACACAACTACTTTGTAGACCGTTTTCGCGAGTTGCAGCAGCGCACGCCCGATGAGGATTCGGGACTGCGCGACCCGAACGACCCGGAGCGCGTAATCGCCTACAAAGACGTTGGCGACGAGCGCCTGTTCCAGGTGGCCCGGTTGGTTGTGTCGGCTGAGATCGCCAAGATCCACACCATCGAATGGACGACCCAACTGCTGTACGACGAGCCGTTGCACGCCGCGATGAACGCGAATTGGTTTGGACTGTTCAATCAGAAAGAGAGCCGCGTGTCGCAGATCCTGCGCCGTATCGTGTCTGAGAACGAAGGCTTATTGAGTCGCAAAACGGATTCTCTGGCCGGCCTGCTCGCCGACTCTGAAAACGCGAAGAAGGCGAACTCGGCCTACTCGGTGCTGGCTTCCGGCGCCGGGATCTTCGGTATCGGCAACAGCAAGCCCAGTGGCATCCTGTGGTGGAAACACGACGCCTGGGATATTGACGATTTGCTCGGTGACGTGAACGGCGGTATCAATCACTTCGGCTCACCGTTCAATTTCCCCGAGGAGTTCACCTCGGTCTATCGCCTGCATGCGCTGGTGCCCGACCTGATCGAGTTCCGCGACAAGGCCGATCCAAACGCCATCCAGGCGAAGATACCGGTGGCCAAGACCGTACGTGGTGGTGCGACCGAGTTTATGCAAGGTCGCGGCATCGACAATTGGGCACTCAGTATGGGGCGTCAGCGCCTTGGTGTTCTGCACCTGCGCAACCTGCCGGTGTTTCTGCAGAACCTGCCGATGCCGCATCTGGATTCACCGAGCAAGAAACTGGATATCGTTGCACTGGATATCATCCGCGACCGTGAGCGCGGCGTACCCCGCTTCAATGAGTTTCGCCGTCAGATCGGCCTGAAGTTGCTCACCAGCTTCGACGACTTCGTCGATGTACGTCTCGACGAGAACGATCCGTGGCGCAAGCACCAGGAAGAGACTGTGCAGATGCTGCGTGAAGTCTATGGAACGCATACCTGTGACAAGCGCAAGATCATCTCGGTCGTGCAGCGCAACGCAGACGGCAGTTTTATCGATGACTGCCTGGGTCATCCTGATGGCACGCTTGTCGACAACGTCGAAGATATCGACAACATGGTCGGCTGGCTGGCCGAGTACACCCGGCCGCATGGCTTTGCGATCTCTGAAACGCAGTTTCATATCTTTATACTCAACGCCTCGCGCCGTCTTTTCAGTGATCGTTTCTTCACCTCGAGCTACCGCCCCGAGTTTTATTCGACCTTGGGCTACGATTGGCTGCAACACAACGGACCGCTGGCAGAATGCCCCTACCCCTTGAGCGAACGTATTGACGGCACAAATGCCTGCCTCGAACCGGAGCAAGACAACGGCCACGTGGCTGAGGTGTCTCCGCTGAAGCGCGTGTTGTTGCGCAACCTACCGGACCTGACGCAGGAATTGTTGCCTGTGAAGAATGTGTTCGACCCCTGGGCGCGAGACCGTGGCGAGTACTACAGCCTCGACTGGCGACCGCGCCCGGACGCGGCATCCGATCCGGCGTTCGCAAACTAGCTTAAACGGAACGCCCGATCATGGATCGATCGAGACCAAACCGGGCCGGTGCAGCAGCTGCCATGTTGTGTGTGTTGGCCGGTTGCAGCACGACGGGCGAAACACCACCGATGCCGGTTGACGAACTCGCCACCGAGATGAGCCGGCGCATCGAGACGATAACGCTGCGCGACAGGCAAAGCGATCGTGTTCCCCGCTTCAATCAGGCGAAGACGGTCGCCTGCGTCACGGCCGAGTTCAAAGTGCATGCGGAGATTCCCAAAGAACTTCGCCATGGCGTGTTCGCAGACGCCAGAAGCTATCCGGCATACCTGCGCTTTGCCAATGCCACCCAGGCAGACGACGCCGCAAGAGACATCCGCGGTTTGTCGATCCGCCTCTCGGATGTCGACGCAGAAGTGCTCTGGGGTGAACCCGGAAAACAGGATTTCCTGCTGAACAGCTACCCTGCCCTGTTCGTCGCTACGCCTGAGGAGTTCCTTGCGTTCATTCGTGCACGCGAGCAAGGCGACGAGTTGGGATTTTTTCTCAACCCTTTCGACCCACACCTCAAAGCGCTATGGACCGTCTTTCGAGCACGCGCAAGGCATCTCAGTCCGCTCGATATCCACTATTGGAGCACCGTGCCCTTTCGTCTCGGCGAACACACGGCACAGGCGGTCAAATATTCGGTGACACCTTGCTCGACGTATCAGACCGAAGTTGCCGTCAAGCCAGGCAAAGATCAACTGCGCTCGGCGGTCGTCGAGCATCTGCGACAAGCACCGGCGTGCCTGCACTTCGGTGTCCAGCTCCAGACGGATCCTGAGGCCATGCCGATCGAAGACGCATCGGTCGTATGGGACGAAGACCAATCGCCATTTATCCCGGTCGCCACGATCACGATACCCGATCAGGCGGTCGATGACGTTGACGTGCTGGCACGGTGTGAGCGCAGCCGCTTCAATCCCTGGCAAAGCCTTCCTGCGCATGCGCCCTTGGGGAGGATGAATGCCGTACGTCGGCGGGTATACGACGCTGCAGCCGACGTCAGGAACGCCACCGAGGAATGACTCCATCGCGGCGTTGATCGGACCATACGCGAAGACAAGGAGGTGCGAGCAATGCACGCGACGGTCAAAAACTGGCTCGGGATGAGCCGCGAACAACTCGACGATGTCTACAAACGCGCCGAGCCCGGTCGACTACCGGTCGGTGAGATGCACGGCACGGCAATCCTGGCAGGTTCCGAACTCTCGGACACGGTCGCCACCGGTGCGCGCCTTTTGGCTTGGCAGGGCAAAGTTTTCGACGTCACCGATCCGCTGGCCGATGCAGGATTGCTAACCAACCGCATCCTGCCGTTGGGGATTACCTTGATCACGGCCAAGGTGTTTCGTGGCGAAAGCTGGCTCGATGGTGCGCAAACTATCATCATCGACTATTCCACTACGTCATTCTTCGCCAGAAACGTAAGGGACGAGATCCGCGAGGTCGAACCCGGTGTTTATCTGGGCAAGGTCTGGTGGAACAAGCGTCGCGTCCTCGACTTTGCGCTGACCACACCGGAGCCCGTTGATGGGGCCCCGGGCGGGTAGCGCGCAGATCGACGGCGGTACACCGCTAGTCGTCGACGATCTTCAAGGCATTCCCCGGACAGGCGGCGACCACCTCGCGCACACGATCCTCATCGGCATTCTCCGGCCGCGACACGAAACTACCGTTCTCGACGGCAAACACCTCCGGCAACGATTTGACACAGTTTGCGCTGTGGCAACACGCCTTCTCGTCCCATTCAACTTTCATAGCCCTTCCTCCAGGCAATCGGCAGTGAGCGAACGTTGATAACCACTCGCTGGTCGCCTACATCACACATTGGCCACCCGCGCCTTTGGTGCATGTGAGGCATCCAGGAATTTGTCGAAATAGATGCAATCGTCCCCGACGTTATTGGTCTGCAATACCTCGATCGCGGCATCCACCATTCCGGGCGGGCCGCACAGGTAGGCATCGCTCTCGCTGATGTCCGTGTTCGGATCAACGATATATTCGGTACACAGTCCTCTTAGGCCCTTCCAACCGCTATCCGCAGGCTCTTCCGACAACACGGGCAAAAAACTGAAGCGGCCACCGGCCGTCCTGGAGATCGCCTCGATATCTTCCACGCAGTACAGATCCCGCTGTGAACGCGCACCGAAGACCAAGCGGACGTCGCGCCCGAAGCCTTCGGCCGATAGCTGTTCCAGCAGCGCCTTGATCGGTGCAAGTCCACTTCCCCCACAGACGAACACCGCCGGTTTATGCGACTTGCGCAGCCAGAAGTTGCCGAACGGACCGTTGACGACCACCTTGGTCCCGCTTCTGTCGGTTTCGTGCAACCAACCGGTCATCCGCCCGCCTGGCACCCGGCGGACAAAGAAGGTGACGGTATCGATGTCTTGCCCTGTCGGCGACGTTGCGTAGGAATAGGCGCGCGGTTCGTCGACGACGCCGGGTATGCTCAGCTCCGCGTACTGCCCGGGCAGGTAGGCGGGCATCGGCTCGTTCAATCGGATACACAGTTCGACGATATCGTGGGTCAGCATGCGATGGCCGACGATCCAGCCGGGCGACGACTCGGGCTTGTTGAGAGCCACGCTACCGTCGATTTGCACATCCACCTCGATGTCGCTTCGCAGACAGGTTTGGCACGCGAGGATCATGCCGTCATCCAACTCTGCGCCCGAAAGTACGTAACTGAAATCGTTGAGCGCTTTGATCTTTCCCGATACCAAACGTGACCGGCATTCGCCACAACTGCCGACCCGGCAGTTGTGTGGCCAGGCGATGCCGGCTTCCAACGCAGCTTTGAGCAGATTCTCGCCAGGCTTGACCGTCACGCGTTGACCATTGGGCAACGTGGCTACATAGGATTGCTTGCGGGCAAAGAATCGGAACATATCGAAAGGCCTTGTTGTGCGGTGGCAGCAGGATGAGAAGGGCTATTGATAGACCACGTCGTTCTTCAGCGAGTACAGGATGCACAGGATCTCGTCTTTCTCGCGTTGGCCGACGTTGTTTTGATCGAGCGCCTTGAGTACGTCATCGCACACGGCGACGAACTCGGTATCGTTGATGTTCATGCCCTTGTGCGCTGCGATCATGTCCTTGCCGGTATAGGTCTCCGGCCCACCGAACCCGGCGCAGCACATCTCTGCAACCAGGCGTTTGACCTCTTTCGGATCACTGTCGGCGTAGCGCTTGTTGATCAAGGGATTGCTGACGTGGTTATTCCAAATATCTTCGACGATCGCCTCGATCCCGGGGCGGCCTCCGAGCCTGTCGTACAGGCTGGTTTGTGCATCTTGTTCGTGCATCACGGCTTGTTCTGATGTCGTCATTGTCTCTCTCCAGGTTTCGTATGCTGTCATTGGACGGCGATCGGCATCACGACCGATCGCCGTACCTGCGTTGCTCGGTCACATCGCGTAAGGCACTGCCAGCGACTGCCCTTTGACCTCGTCCGGATCGATCTCGTAGCCAACCTTTCTGTTGATCTCACGGGCGATCTTCTGTTCTTCTGGGCTGGCGAAGTCGCGGTCCCATATAGCGAGCTTGCGCTTGTAGACGTGGTGCCAAAGCGGCGGGACCAGTGCCAGGCAGAACTCGGCGTAGTAGCCGATACGTGCATTCGGGGCGCCGTCAGGTGCCGTTCCCACGCTGGACAGCTCCCAGAAGTGCGTCTCACCGCGGTCATGATGGTCGGCCTGGCGACCGATCTCGATGAACGCCCAACTGGTGAAGGCGTTGTCGTTGTCCCACGAGTGACGGTATTCGATCGGCTCGTCCTTCACGCGGATCAGCCCGTAGTGCTCCATGTAGTTGAGTGCTTCGAGTTCGAAGTTGGATATCACCCACACCGCCAGCATCACGGCCAAGCCGATCAACAGGCCGCTCATCCCGCCGCCCAGGTAACCGGCCCCGAGAAACAAGGCGACCGTCGGCACGCTCATCAGGTAGCCACGAATCCAGCGGTTGGATAGCGAGAAGAAGCTCTTGCCCTGACGCGACAGGCGTTTTTTCTCCGTCATGATGCCGAAGTACGACTGACCGATATGCGAGATCACGAAGTGGGTATAGATGCTGCGTCCGCGAGGCGCAGTTGCCGGATCGGTATCCTCACCCATCTTGTTGCCTTCCGGACCCATCCAGGCGCGACCGAGTTCCAGATGATGGTTGTAGACATGTGCGAAGCAGAAGTGCGCGGCGCCGGACAAGGCCATCATCCAGCGTGAGATCAAGAAGCCGATACCCTTGGTATGCGACAGCTCATGGCCGAACATGATGCCCAGACCCTGGTGCATGCCGGCGCTCAACGTCGCCCCGATGAGCTGGATGCCGGTGATACCGCTGGTGTAGGCAAAGCTGGCTTCGAGGCCGGTCCATGCCGGCAATGAATAGACCATTGTTTCAACCGGCGCCCCGCTCGCGTACTGAAATACGCGCCATGCAAGCGCCATCTGCAGCGCGACGAAACTGACGAGCTGCGCGTACATCATCAGGTTCAGTATCGGACCGACGCCTGCCGGTTTGCCATCGCGCTTTGTTTGGGCGCCTTTCGTGTGAAATGAAGAGGTCACCGTATCGAGCACGATGTTCATCGCGAAGATACCGGTACCAACCCAAACCCAGTCGCCGCCTTTGAGTATGCCGAGTATGCAGGCGATGATTCCCAGCGGCGTGTATAGATAGACCAGGTGGCCAAAAATCAGTCTGCTCATGTCAGATGTTCCTCCTCCGATAAGTTCTCGCAGACGGATAGAATCGCTGCGAAGTATTGGTTATGACGTCGTAGTAGTTATATGAAATCGGCGCCCGGCGGCGACAGCCGTAAAACTACGTGAGCGCCGGGCGTGTTCTACATAAGGGAGGGAAGCGATGTGTGCATAGCGCTACGGTGGCGCTGGAGAAAACAAGGTTCAGCGGGCGCTGAGCCCCGCGTCGAGCACGATCTGCATCAATTCTCCGATCGTCCTGACATGCAGCTTGCTCATGATATTGGCGCGGTAGCCTTCCACCGTGCGTACCGACAGGCCCATGTCGTAAGCGATGACCTTGTTGGGCTTGCCAAGGCCGAGATGCTGCAGCACCTCGCGCTCGCGCGGCGTCAGACTCGACAGGTTCTGCGTGAGCCTCGCCTGCTCGTCTTCTCGACGCCAGATCTCACTGTATTCCAACAACGCACTTTGAATGGCGTCGATCAGGTCCTGGTCGTTGAATGGTTTCTGCAGAAACTCATAGGCACCGGCTTTCATGGCGCGTACCGTGATCGGCACGTCGCCGTGGCCGGTCACGATAATCACCGGTAGCTGGGCAAAGGTCGAGCGCAGCCTGTCCTGCAGTTCAAGCCCGCTCATGCCCGGCATGCGGATATCCAGTACCAGACAGCCGCGCAGCTCTGCGTCGTATACCGAGAGAAACTCCTGCGCCGAGGCATAGGGTTTGCCTTCGAGCCCGACCTGTTCGACGAGCCAGCAGATGGCATCGCGCACGGCCGGGTTGTCGTCGACGACATGAACGATCGACCAGTTGTTGTGCGGTTTGACCCTATACATGGGTCACCGCCTCGCTATCGACCGCCGCCTTGGTCGGTAGCGTGAAGCAAAAGGCTGCGCCCTGCGGCGAGTTTTCGGCCAGCCACAACTTGCCGCCATGCGCCTCGATGATCCCCTGGCTGATGCTCAAGCCGATGCCGAGCCCTTTGCTCTTGGAGGTGACGAAGGGCTCGAACAGACGATCGGCCATCTCGTCGGGGCAGCCCGGCCCGCAGTCGCGTATCTCCAGGGTCAGCCAACCTTCGGTGTCCGCACTGACCGCGATCGATATCTGGCGACGTGTCACATCGAGCTCGGCGATGGCGTCCATCGCATTGCGCACCAGGTTCAACATGACCTGCTCAATCTGGATCGAGTCGG
This sequence comes from Thiosocius teredinicola, assembly GCF_002009425.1. NCBI lineage: Bacteria > Pseudomonadati > Pseudomonadota > Gammaproteobacteria > Chromatiales > Sedimenticolaceae > Thiosocius > Thiosocius teredinicola. The sequence goes on along the minus strand of NZ_CP019936.1, from coordinate 2,400,469 downwards.
CCATGACCTCTTCGATACGCGGCGGGATGTTCTGCTGTATGCGCACCAGTTTCTGCTGCGCTTCGGCCGCAACGAAGGACACCACCTCTTTGATCAGCTTGGCGATCGAGACCGGCTGGCGCCTGATCTCGCCTTTGCGGGCGAAATCGCGCAGACGACGAAATATCTCGCTCGCCAATTCGGCCTGGCTGACGATCTGCTCAACACCGTAGCGCACGCGATCAGGGCTGCAGTCTTCGCCCTGCAGGATATGCAGACAAGTCTGGGCGTAGGTGGTAATCGCGCACAGAGGCTGGTTCAACTCATGTGCCAACCCCGAGGTCATCTCACCCAGGGTACTCAGGCGCGCGACATGGGCCAGTTCGGCCTGATGTGCCCGATTGAGCTCTTCGGCCTCGATCAGATCGGAGATATCGTGACCGGCCGAGATGAAATGGGTGATCACGCCCTTGGCGTCGCGTAGTGGGCTGATCGTTTTCTGCTCGTGATACAGCGTGCCGTCTTTCTTGCGATTGACCAGCGTGCCGCGATAGACGTTGCCCTTGCCGATCACGCCCCACAACTCGTCATAGAACTTCTTATCGTGCAGGCCGGAACGCAGGAAGTAGGTCTTCTTGCCGATTGCCTCTTCCTTTGAATAGCCGGTCAGCCGCTCGAATGACGGGTTCACGTATTCGATATAGCGGTCACGATCGGTGATCATGATGGCATCGGCGGTACGTTCAAGCGCACCGGACAGCTTGCGCATCAGCGCGTTGGCACGCTCGCGTTGCAGTTCGCTGGCGACCCAGCGAGACATCAGCTTGATCAACTCGCTGTCGGCGGTATTGAAGGGCCTGTCGCGCGGCACCGTGTCGAAAAAGCATAGGGTGCCCGCGGCGTCGTCATCCACCTGCACGCAGGTGCCGATATAGGATCGCTGGCCGGTCGCCTGAAATGCCGCATGGTCAGCCCACTCTCCGCGTTCGGAATCGGAAAATGCCAGCGGTTCGCTCGACAGCAAGGCGACGCTGCAATAGGTGTGCTGCAAATCATGGCTGCTGCCCGCCCCGTAGAGCTTGTCATTGCCGACTGCACGGATAACGGACAGTTCATTGCCGTCTACACGGGTGAGGACGCCGACCGGCAGCCCAAACTGCGTACAGCCCAATCGCAACACTTCGTCGATCTTTTCCTCAAGCCCCAGTACCTTGGACGACGTCACTTCGTGGAAACGGCGCAGCACCGCCGCATGTTGTCGCAGGTCGTCCTCGGCGCGTTGGCGTTCTTTCTCGGCCTCCACGCGCGATGAAACATCTTGCAGGATCAACATGAAGCCGCGCTGCCCGGTGCGATACGCCAGCGGCGCGATCGATATCTCGATGTGCCGAACGCCCCTCGCCTCCGCATCGAGTTCGAAGATGTCGCTGCAACGTGTCGTGCCATCGACATTGCACGCCGTCTGCAGCGCCATCAATCGTGCCCATTCGGGTGGCGGAAAGAATCGCGCCAGCGGCTGACCGAGCACACGGCTCTCGCTGATCGCGAGAATCGATTGCGCCTGGCGATTCAGGGTAACCACCGTGCCGGCGGTGTCCACCGTCATCACGCCCACCGGCGCGTAATCGAGCAGCCGGTCGAGATAGTGGGCGGCCTCGGGCCGTTGCAGCGGCAGCTTTTCGAGCTTGATGGTTGCCTTCGACAGAGTATTGCGGTGACGGACCCGCTGGCGGTGGCGGTTGACCGCATCGCGCAGTGTCTCGGGCAGGATATCGTTGTCGTCGGTCGACCAGGCGATCACTTCGTTGCCGAGAAACGGACTGAACATCAAGGTCCGCCGCAGCTCTTCGTTGCCGTGAGGCGCGCTCAGGATGAACACCGGGATCAGCTTGTCATAAGTGTGGATGCGTTGCGCAAGACGCACCGCCTCTTCCGCCGCCAGGTCAACCACCACGGAGTCGAGCAGAGCGCCGCCCGATTCCAGGTGGTCCAGCAAGGCGTCGGCATCGTCGCAGGCAGCGATCGCGAAGTCGTGCCCCAGGTGAAAATCGAGTTGGCCGGCCAGTGTGCTCGTTACGCCGACCAGGCCGATGTGCCCGATCGGTTCGCTGGCGACGTTCAGGATTGTCGACACGGCGGCCTGCCCTTCAGTCGGCCAACAACGGTTGACCCAACAACGCCCGCCCAATCCAGACACGCAAGATGTCGGTGGTCGGCGACATCAGGTGGCATGCCCGCGCATCGCGCAACATCCGATGAAGCTTGGAACCCTTGCGGTAACCTATCCCGCCGTTCAAGGTCATCGATTCATTGACCAGGTTGACCACGCAGTCGGCGACCTCGGCTTTGGCCGCCATGACTGCAACCAGCGCGTCCGGTTCACCGTTATCGAAGCTGCGCGCCGCATGGTAGATGAGTTGACGGGTACGCTCGACGCTCGACCACAGCGTCGCCAGGCGATGCTGCAGCACCGACGATTGCGCCAGGTTGGTACCGGTATGCGCGTGGTAGCGGCGTGCCATATGACGGCGCGCCTCTTCCAGCGCGGAGCTGGCCACGCCGAGAAAGGTGCCGCCCATGGCGACGAGGAAATGCGGCATGATGACGTTGAACGTGTACCAGATCTGATCTCCTTCGTTGCCGAGCAGGTTGCTACGCGGCACCTTCAGACCGGGTAGCTCCATAGAGCGCGAAGAGTTGCCGCGCATACCCAGCCCATCCCAGGGCGCGCCCCACGCGATGTCGGGTGAATCTCCATCGACGATCACACAGGAAAACTGGCCGATCGGCGCATCCGGATCGGTAGCGACCGCCGACACGACATACGAATCCGCCTGGCTGCCGTTGGTGACGAATGTTTTGGTGCCGGTAAGCCGGAAATGCTGTTCGTCGACCGCCTCAAGGGAGGTCTGCGGAAGATAAAAATGTGCCCCGGTGCCGGCCTCGCTGAGTGACAGCGTGGTGATGTGCTTACCGGCGCAGATAGGCTCTAAGTACCGTTCCTGCTGGTATGGCGTTGCGTTGGCGGCGATAACCGACGATCCCACCGAATGCATACCGTAACAGATTGCGGTCGATGCGCATTCCCGGCCGAGGGTTTCGCAAACCCGTGTCAGGGCGAACAGGCCGCAACCGTTGCCGCCGAACTGTTTCGGCACGACCAGCCCGCCGAACCCGGCGTCCTGCATGGCGCGCAGGCTCGCCTCGGGCCAGCGGGCGTGTTCATCAATGCTTGCACTCTGCGGTGCGACCACTTCCGAGGCTATCTCCTGAACCCGCGGCAGAATGGTGCTCAGATCGTCGCCGAACATGCCTCTCTCCGGATCATTATGCTTTTTTGCAAAGCATAGATGATCCGGAGAAGGCAATGACGTAGCCTGACGATCGTGGGCCAGGTTGCGGTGGATCGTGGTCAAGGTTTTCTAGTGGTGCTCGATCAACGAGAACGAGCGCACCTTGTCGAGTGTTTCGATCCGGTTCGCATGCGTTCCGACCAGGCAGTTGCCTTCGCGGTCGCAGCCCCATATGTGATACGCCTTGAAGGCATGTAGATCCTCCGGCAGCTGTTCGCGGTGCGGCATTCGTCTCGCCACGAGGCGCTCGGACGAACTCTCCGTCTTCAATTGATCCCGGATGCGCTCAAGCTCGGCCTGCAGGGCCTGGGCGCTTTCGCCGTTCCATTCGCCGACCTTTCGCCCGGCGTCGGTGTTGATGTCGTTGCTCATTGCGCTCTCCCCGGCTCAGAAACGTTCAGCGATCAGGCGCAGTACCGGCTTGGGAATCACCCAGTTCTGGCCTTGTTTTTGTTCCTGCACGGCAATCAGCAGGTCCTCACGGCCAAACACACAGCCGTGCTGTGCACCGAGCGCAATGTAGAGGTCAACGAAGCTGTCTTTGTCGGGCGTTTGATCGAGTTGCGCGATCAAGCTGCGGTCGTCTTTTAATATTTCGCCGAACTGTCGAATGACCTTTTCGAATGGGCGGGCCCTAGTGTCTCTTTCCAATGCTGAATCAAGCATTGCCTTATCCTCCGGATACCAAGTTTGAATTGATCGGCCGGGATGTCGCGCAGCACTGCGTTCAAAACGGCAAGGTGAGCGTCGGCACGCCGGTCCAGATCAGGCTAATCCGTTGGTGTGGCTAGAATAACCGGAGTCTGTACGTCGGATTATCCGTAATACTACGGTGATGGCGCGGGTGGTGGCAGGCAGGAGATGTTGCGGACGGGATAATTCGAAATGCGAGCCTGCGCAACCGCAGGCTCGCGGAGGTTGGCGCTCAGTAGATCGGGATGCTCGCATACCCCTGGGCGTGGTAGCCAGTCAGCGAAACAAAGGTATTACCTACCGGCACAACGCCGTCCAACAGGGAATCGTTGTCGACATTGAAGATGCGGGTCGCGACCGAGCACGCCTCGACTCTTACGCCTTTCGACTGCAGGTCGGCGATCTGTTGCGCGATCTTGTCGAGGTGTTCGAAATCGGTCAATTCCATGTTGTCGCGGTTTTTGGAAACCAGCCTGACCGACAGTCCCCGGTAGGCCAGAATCACCTTCGGTTCGACGCCTTGACGCACCAGGTCGTCCACCGTCTCGCGGATAACATCGAGATACAGTGTCATTTTTTTCGGTTCAGCCATGTTGATGTCGAATACCACCTTTCCCTGTTCAACGCCTTGCAGCGCATGGCTGTCGTCGGGTTTCGCCAGCACCATTGCCGGCGGCGCGATCATCAACAACGACACGAAAAACAACACCGATCTCTTCATAACATGCATCTCCGATTCAATAATGGACTGTGGGTGAAAAATACTATCTGCTTGCCCGCAACGCCCCGCGTTTGCTTCTCAGGCACCTAGAGCTGGATGGTGCCTGGGCCTCGACGCCCTTCTCCGCTGAGTCGCCCGATCTGCAATTCGGACGCCGCAGGCGGCCCAAGCGTTCGAGCGAGCCGTCACTGGAACTGCCAGGTAAACGCAATGCCGGCTTGCCATGCTCCCGCGTCGACATCGGTCGCACCGATCTGCTCATCCCGCTTGAAGCTGTAGCCGACATGCGCGTCAACAACGATATTGGACGTTATATCCATGCCAAAACCAAGCGTCGCCTGGTTTTCCCAGATCACCTCGGCATTGGTCGCCTGCACATACTGCGTCAAGGCGGGATTCATCGCTACCGTCGTTCCACCGACGGACAGTGACGTGATATCACCGACCGAAGAACCGACGTTGTTCTTTATCGGGCTGTCCGCGTGCGAAAAGCCTGCGCGTATGCGATAGGGGCCCGTCGAATACTGTGCGCCTATCGCGAAAACATGTTGATCGTCGTAGAGATCCTGATAACTCTCGGCACTCGACCAGTCCTTCCAGATCACATCGGCGGCCAGCAACAGGTCACCGCGCATCAGGCTTTTGTTGGCAATGCCGATGCCGACTTCCTGCGGTTGTTCGAACGTCGGACTGTGATACTGCGTCGCCGAGTATTGCACCATGTTCTTGTACTTAATCGCCAGTGGGCTGCGATAGTAGGCCCCGATGGTGGTATCGCCCGCTTCATAGGTCGCCCCAAGCGTGCCGCGAACACCGAAATTGCTGGTCGATGCCGTATTGCTGTTCAGACCTGCTTGGCCCAGGCCCATACCTATCGTCAGCATACCGCCGACCGAGAAGTTCTCGTTCAACTTGTGGGCGACACCGGCGTTCGCCCCGAAAACCAGGATCTCCGCCAAGGGGTCGAGGCTGCCGGTGACGTTTCGGAAATCCGAGCCGACGCCGGCAACAACCGTCAGACCGGCGCCCAGCACCGTGTCGCTCCCCAGTGACTGGGTAAGTGCGACATTCGGTACAAGGTAAGGTCCGGCATCCGAGTCGGCCGACCAGGGGGTTCCCGAAGTCGTTCCGTCGTGTTCTGCCGACACGTTGACGTCATAGAACGTCGCGCCGAACATGAACTGCGTACCCTGGTACTGGGTCAATGTCGCCGGATTGCCGAATACCGCGGCCCCGACATCTTGCGGTTGCGCAATGCCGACTCCGCCCATACCGCCGGCGGCCGGCATCATGGTCAGGTTGAGGTCCGTCCCGTAGTTCGAGGCGTTGGCGGGTGACGAAAACTGGAAACACAAGATCGGCAATACAACTGCCATTATGGTATAGCAGCCTTTCATTTTTTATACCTCGCTGAGTTAAGCGGCGTTTGTGGCGAGGTTGTGCAGCACCCGACCGTTAGCCGTCGCTTTGCCGGACACCGATTGCGCGCGACACAGAATATCCAGCACGGGACAATGACCTTCAACGGTCTCGATGAGCTTCCTGAGCTTGTCATCGTCGGCCGGGCTTTCGATCTCGGTTTCAAAGGTGATCCGCTTGTATCCAGGGGGAACGCTCGGATCGAGGCCGAACAAGCCTTTCAGATCGAGATAGCCACGTGCACGGACGGTTACTGCATCGAGTTGAATGTCCATCACGGAGGCATAAGCGGCATACATGATCTCCTGACACGTCCCTAATGCCACGAGCACCAGTTCAACGGGATTTGCCGCAGAATCCTTGCCACCGAGTTCAGGCGGCTCATCAACGGTGATCGGATCGAACTGTCTGACTTTGGCAGCGCATCGCACATCTTCGACCCATTCAGTATCCGCCCGGAACACGACGTTGGATGTGTTGGGCGCATTCTGGATGCCTGCGATCGTTTTCGTCAGCGCGTCTTTGACATTGTCGAGAGACATTGAGAGACCTCCTCTGGGATATTCTGGTTATGAACGGTGGGCTTGCGACCTCACTCGAACACAACCTTAGACAGCCACCCAGAGGATAGAAATTAGCGCAACTACTTTCTTGGCGCGTAAAACTACGGGGCGTTATCCAGCACCCCTACGCGCTTTAACAGCACTACGAGTGCAGTGACCGATTCCACTTCCATCTTGCGCAGAATATGGGCGCGATGCGTTTCGACCGTACGCGGACTCAAAGACAGCCTACGTGCAATCGCCTTGTTGCTGACCCCTTCAATCAACTCGGACATAACCTCGTGCTCGCGCGGGGTGAGGCTCTCGAGTCGTGCGACGACGCCACGTTGACGCATCGAGTCTTTGTTCTGCGCTTCCGCCACCTGCAGTGCTTCGCGAATACGGTCGAGCACCACCTGGTTACGAAACGGCTTTTCGATAAAGTCAATCGCGCCGCGCTTCACCATCTCTACCGCCATCGCGATATCGCCATGCGCCGAGATCGCAATCAGCGGTATGTCGATACCCTTATCGTTCATCACGCGCTGCAGGGTCATCCCATCGGTGCCCGGCATGCAGATATCGGTCAGAATGCAAGCGACCCGTTCCCGCGGCATCGCGTCCAGGAATGCGTCCGCGCTGTCGAATGCGATGGCATTCAAACCAACGGATCTGACCAAGGTGACCAAGGCATCACGCACGGCTGCGTCATCCTCGACGATATAGACGAAAGAAGCGTTCATTCGGCGTCGTCCACCGTCGGCAGGATCAAAGTGAAAATGCTTCCCTGGTGCGCCGGTTCGTACAGCAGTTGACCGCCGAACGATTCGGCAATACTCCTGCTGAGCGACAGCCCCATGCCGATGCCGCTTTTCTTGGTCGTAAAGAATGGCGTGAAAAGCTGTGCACGCAATGGTTCAGGAATACCGTCGGCATAGTCGCGCAAGGTTACCGCCACGCGGCCCTGATCGACGGTGGCCGCAACCACGATACGGCGGCGTTCCGGAATGACCTCCATCGACGCCTGGATGGCGTTGTTGAAAAGATTCAACAGAATCTGTTCGGCCTGCACCCGGTCAATGCTCACCTTTGGCAAGGCCGGGGGCAACTGCACGGACACGTCGATATAGCCGCGTTTGCACTCGGCGTTGATCAGGTGCAGCGTCTCCTCGATCAACACGCCCATATCGTTCGGCTGTGGCTGCGGCGCCTGCTTACGAACGAATTCACGTAGGCGATCGATGATGCCACTCGCCCGCTCCGCTTCCCTGACGATCTTGCCCAGCAGCGAGTCGAGATCGGCGGTATGGTCGCCCGCCGACGCAGACAGATTCGAGGCGGTCTCTGCATAGCTGGATAAGGCGCACAGCGGCTGGTTGAGCTCATGCGCCAGCCCGGAAGCCAACTCACCCAGGGTGCTGAGACGGCAGACGTGCGCCAACTCGTCCTGCTGGCGACGCAACTTTTCCTCATCTCTTTTGCGGCGATCGATATCGCGCGTGATCGCCAGCAAGGCGCATACTTTTCCCGTGGGGTCGCGCAAAGGCGCAGCATGCGTTTCGAGCCAGCGCCGCTCACCGCTGATGGTCAGGACTTCGAACTCCAGGCTGCGCCGATGCCCGGCAAACACATCGTCCGTCAACTCACGGTAGGCGCGCGAATAGTCTTTCTGCAAAAAATGATAGATGGTTTTGCCGATCACCTCGTGTGGATCGTCGGCCTTGAGAATCGCCAATCCGGCCGGATTCATCTCCATGATCACACCATCGCGATCCTGCAGCTTCACGCATTCGGGTTCCGATTCGATGATGGTGTGAAGGCGGTTGCGCTGCTCGACGAGCTGCATGCTGAGCGCGTGCGTTTCATCGATATCGCGTACGATTGCCATCAACTCGTACGGCATTTCCGAGACACGCTGAAAGCGAACCAACTGCACTTCCACCCAGCGCTTGCGTTGGCGGTAGCCGATAAGCTCCAGCGTCATAGACCGGGGTTCACCAGCCAGAACCGCTTTGATCATCTCGGTGTATGCGTCCTCGAAATCGGACGACAACACCGTTTGTACGTTTTTGCCGACAATCTCCGATGGCGACGCGGCTTCGAGCAGCCGCAAGCCCTCTGCATTGACGTGTCCTACGATACCGTCCGCGTTGTGCACGATGACGCCGATCGGCACCGTCGCAAACAACGCTTCCGCAAACGTGTCGCGAGCGGATGCCGGTTGTTCGGGCTTTTCGTCACCTTGGGGAATGTGCCCACCCTTCGCGGGTGAAAACACCCGGCTGAGACGCAAGGTGGATAGCACGCCGATACCAATGGCGAACAGCGTCCAGGCAATTCCTCCGGCAGAGGTCCAAACACTGACGTACTCAACCATGACCAGGCCCGATGTTCTTGTTCCGTTGCATTCTTCGACAACCTCTCGTTATCTCGACTACCCACCTGCCAACCGCGCCTGACTCGGTACCAGCCAGATGCATGCCCCCGGTCCCTGGGATTGCGTTGCTGCAAGGAGATCGTAATCTTACGCACCCGCAAGGTACTTCTACCAATTTTCCAAGCACCCGGTTGTACGTAAATTACTGAATCAATCAAAGCCGAAACAATCTTCTTTTACGGATTGATGATCTAACGTCCCAATTCTTCGAACAAACCCCTGCCGGCAGCTGGGTGCATCAATAGAATAGCAAGCCGGCGCATTGGGTTGACCCTGTCCCGGCTAACGTCTCGCATCATGACGTTGGCGCGACACGACACCTCGGGTGCTCGGGGTGTCGCCTCTCTTTATCACCCGCCCTTTTGGGGCGGGTATTTTTTTGCATCCTGCAACAGACTGATTCGAATTCTTGGCGTTCGGCCAGCGAGGCGGGTGACATCTTGTTTCGGTAGATGTAAGGCCCGGGGCGCTCCCTTATCAAAGCGGGATTCAATTCGACACGGTCGGGCGTTTCAAGTTGTTGTTGTCGTTGTTCGGTACGGTACTCTGCATAGCCTGCCGGATCCGGTCGACCAATGCACCCGGCGGCATGCCGTGCGGCAACATACTCGACAGGCGGCCTTCGGTATCGAGTATATAAAGATTCGCCGAATGGTCCATGCTGTAACGCTCGGTTTTCCCCTTGCCGACGAACCCGTAATACACCTTGTATTGATCAGCGACCTGTTTCAGTTCGGCGGCCGAACCGGTCAGACCGATCAATCGTGGGTGGAAGAACTCCGTATAACTACGTAGGCGCTCCGTAGTATCCCTGTCTGGATCCAGCGAGATGAACAGCGCGTCGACCTGTTCGGCATCCTTACCCATCTGCTTCAATGCCTGACCGATCGTGGCCAGCGCGGTGGGGCAGATATCCGGACAGAAAGTGTATCCAAACGAGATGACAACTACCCTGCCCCGCGAATCGCCAAGCGAGTAACGGCTTTCATCATCGGCCGTCAACGTAAACCCACCACCGATGGCGAGTGCCGTACTCGAACATAGAACCCAAAGTAAAAAGAAAACCAGTTTGCTTGGCACGTGATAACTCGTTGTTGATTTGTTCATTAGAGCGAGTTGATCGCACATTTCATACCATCGAACAAGGCTTTGTTCATTGTCCGGGTCACGTAGTTCTACTGAGAAATCGTTGACACACCGTGCGTATTACGTGTGTCCGGCTCAACGCATTTGCGACGCCGCGATTGACCATGACTCGACGCGCGCTCTACGTATGCCGGTCGGCACACCTCCATGGCACCAAGTTTGCTCAACAGTTGCGGATCCGTCCGGCAACAGGACGGACGCAGGCGCGGAACAGCGGGCGGCTAGACAATACCGCCGCCCGCGCGAGTCGGGTCTGCGGTTCAAACCATGTATTGGAGGAAAACTATGATGACTACTCAGGTCTTAAAGAAGCTGAGTAAGGTGCTGCTGGGTACTTCGCTTGCAACGGTCGTTTCGATGGCCGCTCCGCAGGTCTACGCCGATGAAACCTGCATGTCGCCCTATATGGCCAAGATTGTCGGGCAGGAGGATTTTGTTTACGTCTGGACGTTGGGCGTGGAAGGCATTGGCGACGGACAAGACAAACTGGTTACCGTCGACGTAAATCCGAAATCCGGAACCTACGGCCAGGTGATCAACACGCTCTCGGTGGGTGGCAGAAACGAGGCGCACCATTCCGGCTTCACCGACGACCGCCGATACCTCTGGGCCGGTGGCCTGGATACCAACAAAATTTTCATTTTCGATGTGCACACCGACCCGGCCAATCCTAAGCTGCACAAGATCGTCACGGACTTCGTCGCCAAGAGTGGCGGCGTCGTCGGGCCGCATACGACCTATGCCCTGCCGGGCCGGATGATGATCACCGGGCTTTCCAATAACAAAGACCATGGCGGTCGTACCGCGCTCGTCGAGTACACCAATGCCGGCGAATATGTTGCTACCCACTGGATGCCCACGGATGCCAATCTGCAGGGGGCTGAGAAGAGCGGCAACTATGCAGATGGCTACGGCTACGACGTGCGTGCGCTGCCGCGTCGCAATGTCATGGTCACATCGTCGTTCACCGGCTGGTCCAACTACATGATGGACTTCGGCAAGATGCTCAATGACAAGGAAGCAATGAAACGATTCGGCAACACGGTCGTTATCTGGGATCTGCACACGCGTAAGCCGAAAAAGGTGCTGGATGTTCCGGGAGCGCCGCTTGAGATCCGCTGCGCCTGGCAGCCGAACAACAACTGGTGCATGACCACGACGGCTCTAACGTCGAAAGTCTGGCTGATCTACGAAGACGATGCCGGTGAATGGCAGGCGAAAGCCGTTGCCGATATCGGCGATCCTGCGAAGATCCCGCTGCCCGTCGATTTTTCGATCGCCTCCGACGATTCGGGATTCTTCGTCAACACCTTCATGGACGGCAAGACCCGCTATTTCGACATCAGCGATCCGCACAACCCGAAGCAGACCTACGAAACGAAAATCGCCAGCCAGGTGAACATGGTTTCGGGCAGCTGGGACGGCAAGCGCCAGTATTACACCAGCTCGCTCCTGGCCAACTGGGACAAGAAAGGCAAAGACGACGAACAGTACTTCAAGGCGTATACCTGGGACGGCGACAAGCTGACCAAGCAGTTTGAGATCGACTTCTACGAACAGAAACTCGGTCGCGCCCACCAGATGCGTTTCGGGGCCTACGCCTTGTATGCGAAATCGCCCAAAGATCCTTCTACTGATTCCGCCCTGGCGGCAAACAAGTAGACCATCAATCCGGGGAGAACGGCTGTCTATCGGTAGATCACGACAGCATCCATCTCACCTCCGTGCGTTGCCCCCGATCCATCGGGGGCTTTTTATTGCCGGGCCTCGCCTGTGAGACTTTTCCCGGTTTCTCTCACAGGTATCGCAATCACGACGTTCCGCTGCCCGGAATGATTCAACCTTCGAAATCGTCAACACCGTACTCCGCAGAGAACATTCTTATCCCTTGTCCAGGTCAATCAATCTATTGCCCAGGGTAATTCGCTTTTTCTAAGTTTTTCATTGAGTTGCACCATGGCGCAGCGTGCGAGGAAAACCCCGCCGCGTGGATTTAACAGGTTTTTGACATTCGCTTGAGTTTCGCTTGACACACGCTGCCTAGACTCCACCCCAACGAACGAAAAGCGGGGTTGAGCATGGGCAGTCGTAAGGTGCATTCGATATTCGAACGTGGGTTCGTACCCGATGCCGTAATGCGGGCCGGGATAAGACGACTTCTCCAGCAGCGCCTCGACGACATCGGTGCGCACGACATCGAGCAAGCTGCCGATCGCGAACAGGTGTTTCTGCAGACCATGCGATCCGGAAACATCGCCGAGTCGACCGACAAGGCCAATCAACAGCACTACGAACTGCCGCCGGCCTTTTTCCAGCAGGTGCTCGGCACCCACCGCAAATACAGCTGCGCCTATTGGGGCGACGACACGCAGACGCTCGATGATGCTGAGGCTGCCGCACTGCAGATAACCTGCGATCGTGCCGGGCTGCAGAACGGTCAGCGCATCCTCGAACTGGGCTGTGGTTGGGGATCTTTGTCGCTGTTCATGGCGCAACGGTTCCCCGACAGCCGTATCACGGCAGTGTCGAACTCCCATTCGCAACGGGCGGCAATCGTCGCCGAAGCTGAGGCACGTGATATCCATAACCTCGAAGTGATCACGGCCGACATGAACGTGTTCCAGCCAGAGGGCGCATTCGACCGGGTCGTGTCGGTCGAGATGTTCGAGCACATGCGCAACTGGGAACGGCTGTTGAATCGGGTTACTGGCTGGCTTGCACCCGACGGGCATTTCTTCATGCATATCTTCGTTCACCGCACCACGCCGTACCTGTTCCTCGATCAGGGGCCGAGCGACTGGATGAGTCGTCATTTCTTCTCCGGTGGCATGATGCCGAGCGCCGACCTGCCGTTGCTGTGTGATGGTCGACTAAGACTTGAGCGCCGCTGGTTCTGGTCGGGAAAACATTACTCGCGGACCTGTGAGGCGTGGCTGCACAACATGGACGGCAAGCGTCGCGAGCTTCAGCCGCTGTTCGTATCGACTTACGGGCGCGATTTTGCCGATGTTTGGTGGCAGCGTTGGCGCATCTTTTTCCTCGCCTGCAGCGAGTTGTTTGCCTTCAACCAGGGGCAGGAATGGCTGGTGGGCCACTATCTCTTCGTCAAGCGTGACGCCAATGAAGGCTAAGCTGGTCAATTTCGTCTTGTTCCAACTCGGCTGGTTCGCCTGTGTGCTGTTGGGCGGGAGCCCGTGGCACTTCTGGGCGCTGGTTGTCGTGGCGCTTGCGGTAGCTGTCCACCTCAATAGCGCGCCGGGCATGAACCCGGAGTTACGCCTGATTGGTCTGTCGTTGCTGCTCGGGCTCGCCTGGGAAAACCTGCTGACGCTCTCGGGTGTCCTGAGCTATCCCTTCGGCCAGATCGTCGGCCAGCAAGCCCCTTTGTGGATTGTAGCCATGTGGCCACTATTGGCCACCACACTCAATGTCTCGCTGCGCTGGATGCACGGCAAGCTGTGGCTCGCCATGGCATTCGGTGCCGTAGGCGGACCATTGGCGTTCTTCGCCGGCGAGCGGATGGAGGCCGTAACCATTGCCGACCCGATGCTTGCCTATCTCATCTTGGCGGCGGGATGGGCCGTGTTGTTCCCGGCGCTGGTCAAGCTCGCGCAGACCTATGACGGCTTCAAGTCGCCACCCCTCGCCCTGTCCCGGGAGGCGTCATGATCGCTATCTGGTTGTCAAGCTTACCCTGGCTGCTCGCGATGGCACTGGCCGGTTGGCTATACGCATACAAGCGCTCGAATGTGAATATCGTCGATACGCTGTGGCCCCTGTTCTTCCTGGCTGCCGCGACCGTTTACGCGGCCCAGGGTACCCACGCCAACGATGCCGCCCAGATGCTGATGATACTGATCGCCGTATGGTCGGTGCGCCTTGCCGTACATCTAACCGTGCGCAATTCCGGCAAGGAGGAAGACCACCGCTATCAATCATTTCGCCGCAAGAACCCCAGGTTCGCTCTGCATAGCCTGTGGAGCGTGTTCGGCCTGCAGGCGGCTCTTGCGTGGTTGATATCGGTGCCACTGGCTGCCGCCTTTGCCCACCTGGTTGAATTCGGTGTGTTGCACGCGGTCGCCATGGCCGTGTTCGTGGTCGGCTTCGGATTTGAAACGGTCGCTGACTGGCAGTTGACGAGGTTCAAGCGCGATCCGAACAACCGCGACCAGGTCTTGGATACGGGTGTATGGCGTTACAGCCGCCATCCGAATTATTTCGGCGAAGCCTGTATCTGGTGGAGCTTTTACCTGTTCGCGGTTGCCGCCGGCAGCGCTTGGACGATCGTTGCCCCGCTCCTGATGACCTTCCTGCTACTCCGAGTATCGGGTGTCGTCATGCTTGAAAAAGACATCGCGGAGCGGCGCCCGGATTACCGCCGCTATGTCAAAACCACGTCGGCGTTCATTCCCTGGCCGCCGAGTCACCAATCCGACCACAGCGCACAAGGGAGTCGACCATGAAGATTGTTGCACTGGGCATGCTTTTGACAGCGTCGGCTTGCGTTCATGCCTCGCCGAGCCAGCTGGAGTTCGACGTTTTTCTCGGGGACCGGCGCATTGGCACCCACCAAGTCGTCATCAAGGCCGAGGGCGACCGACGAGAGGTGGATATACATGCAGAGATGCAGGTTGATGTGCTGTTCTTCACGGCCTACGAGTATCGGCACAAGGCGTCCGAGACCTGGCAGGGCAACTGTCTCACCGAAATGAATGCCGATACCTTCGACGATGGCGAATCCCTGTCGGTCAAGGCGAGCGGCTCGCAAGACCGGTTAATGGTTCGCACGGCTTCGCAGCGAACGGCGCTCGCCGGTTGCGTCCGCAGTTTCGCCTACTGGGACCGGGCCTTGCTGCAATCCGACCGCCTGCTGAATCCGCAAACCGGGACCTATGAGACTACCGTGTTGTCGTTCGTCGGTGACGAGCCCCTGCGTTTCAACAAGCAGTCTTACGGTAAGCAACGATACCGCCTGGCAGCCAATGATCTCGTCATCGATCTTTGGTACGACGAAAGCAACCAATGGCAGGCGCTACAGACCAAAGTCGAGAACGGGGAATGGTTGCGTTACGTGCGTAAGGGATCCTCATCATGAGCGTGAATCGAACCGCTACCCTCACACTGATCGCCGCCCTGCTCTCTGGATGCTCGACGAATCGACCGATGCCAACGGTGAGCTCGGTCGATATCGACCGGTTCATGGGTGATTGGTACGTCATTGCCAGCATTCCGACCCCGTTCGAGAAGGACATCTACAATGCAGTGGAGAACTACGAGCGCGTCGGCCCACGACGTGTGCAAACCACGTTCACCTTTCGTAAGGGCGGCTTCGACGGCCCGCTCAAGGAAATGCAGCCCGTCGGGTTCATCGACGAGCACAACGCCGCCCTGTGGGGGATGCAGTTCATCTGGCCGATCAAGGCCGACTACCGGATTGTATATCTCGATACCGACTATCACGCGACCATCATCGGTCGAGAGAAACGCGACTACGTATGGATCATGGCGCGTGAACCCCACCTTGACGAAGCGACGTACGCGAAGTTGATCGACACCGTGCGCTCGCTGGGTTACGACGTTTCGAAGATCAACAAAGTGCCACAACGCTGGGAGACGAACTCATGAAGCTGGCCGTCATCGGTAGCGGCATTTCGGGCAACGTCGCGGCCTATCACCTGTCGCAGCGCCATCAGGTCACGGTGTTTGAAGCCGATGATCACCTCGGCGGGCATACACACACGCACGATCTGGCATGGAACGGCGTCAATTACGCCGTCGACACCGGTTTTATCGTGTTCAACGAACGCACCTATCCCAATTTTCTTGGCCTGCTGAACCGACTCGGCGTCGAGTATCAGCCGACCGAGATGAGCTTTAGCGTGAAATGCGCGACAACCGGTCTCGAATACAACGGTCATTCGCTGAACACGGTGTTTGCGCAGCGCAGAAACCTCCTGCGTCCCAGCTTCTATCGCATGGTGCGCGAAATCCTGCGCTTCAACCGCGAGGCACCGGCCTTGTGGACAGACGGCAAGGCAGAGATGTCACTGGGTGAGTTTCTCCTGGTACATCGATATTCCAGCGAGTTCGTTCATCGCTACATCATCCCCATGGGCGCGGCTATCTGGTCGACCGACCCGCAGAAGATGCAGGATTTTCCGGCTGCCCTGTTTATCCGCTTTTTCGTCAATCATGGCCTGCTTGAACTCAAGGACCGGCCGCAATGGTATGTGATCAAAGGCGGATCGAAGCAGTATCTGAAACCCTTGTCCGCCCCCTATACCGACGGCATTCGATTGAATACGCCGGTCGAGTCGGTGCGCCGGCTCCCCAGCGGCGTCGACATCAGCACTCGCAAGTACGGAGTCGAACGCTTTGACGCGGTGGTTATCGCAACGCACAGCGACCAGGCACTTCGTCTGCTGGCCGACCCGTCGCCCCAGGAGACGGCGGTACTCGGATCGATTCATTACCAAAGCAACGAGGCCGTGCTGCATACCGATGACTCGGTCATGCCGCAGCGCAAGCTGGCGTGGGCTTCGTGGAACTACCACCTGCAACAAGACCGGAATTGCGTTGCCCTGACCTACGACATGAATCGCCTGCAGGGGCTTGAGGCGCCCGTACGCTTTCTGGTTACCCTCAACAACGATAGCGGGATCGCGGCAGACAAGATCATCAAGCGTCTGAGTTACCAACACCCTGTGTACACCGCACAGACAGTAGAGGCCCAGACGCGTCGCAGCGAGATCAGCGGCAGGCGCAACACCTATTACTGCGGCGCCTATTGGGGCAATGGCTTCCATGAAGACGGCGTAGTCAGTGCCCTAAAGGCCGTCAGCGAGTTCAACGAGGTACAGGATGCACAGTCGGCTCTACGTCGGGCAGGTTAGACATACGCGTTTCGCGCCGCGCTACCACACGTTTCGTTATCGTGTGTTTCAGTTTTATCTGGATCTCGACGAGCTCCCGGCGCTGATGCGGCGATTGCCGTTGTGCTCAGCGAAACGCCCTGCCCCGGTTCGTTTCGATCGCACAGCACACCTGGGCGACGCGACAACGGACCTCAAATCGGCAGTGCTGCAGCGCGTGCGGGAAATGGGCGGCGACGCTGCCATCAGCAACGTGCGTCTGTTGACCAACCTCAGGTACTTCGGGATAGGCTTCAATCCCGTCAGTTTCTATTACTGCTTCGATCGCAGCGAACAACTGCGCTACGTCCTCGCCGAGGTCAACAATACGCCGTGGGGGGAAAGGCACTGCTACCTGATACCGGCGTCCGATCGCCATTCCGCGGCGATCCGTCATTCGACACCGAAAGCCTTCCATGTATCCCCTTTCATGGACCTGGATATGGACTACCGGTGGCAGATCAGCGAGCCCGACGACCGGTTGCACATCCATATCGAGAATCGAAAAGCCGATCAGCGCCTATTCGATGCTTCGCTGGTTCTACGCAGCCAGACCCTGACCGCGGCAAACCTGCTCAGAAACCTCGCGACCTACCCGTTCATGACCGCCAAGGTAGTGGCTGCCATCTATTACGAGGCAACAAGGCTCTGGCTGAAACGTATTCCTTATGTACCCCACCCAAAGCCCCAGGAGGCGCCGTTAGCGGCGAATAAGCGGCAATGAAGATGTCTATCGTCCCCTATCCTGAAACCGGAAACCAGCGTCTGCGCGGCAGTTGGGCGACACGGTTCGCACGCTCAATGCTGTTGCGCCAACTCGCCAAGATCAGCGACGGACAGTTGAGGGTCGTCGAAGGTGAGCAGTCCTGGTCGTTCGGCCAGGCGTCTTCTCGGATACCCAAGCCCGTGACGGTGACGATAAACCATCCCTCCAGTTGGACACAGATCGCGATGGGTGGCGTTTCGTCGGCCGGCGAAGGCTACATGAACGGCGATTGGACGTGTAACGATTTGACGATGCTGGTTCGCCTGTTCGTCAGGAATCGATCGGTTATGGAGGCGATGGAGAGTCGCCTGGGCATCATCACGCGAGCGGTACGACGCGCTTTCTACTGGGCGATGCGCAACACGCCCGCCGGCAGTCGGCGCAATATCAGCGCGCACTACGACATCGGTAACGACCTGTTCGGCCTGTTTCTGGATTCGCGCATGATGTATTCGAGTGCCTTCTATGCAACGCCGGACATGAGCCTGGAAGCAGCCGCACAGGCGAAACTCGATCGTGTGTGCCGCAAATTGGGCTTGTCTCCGCACACCCATTTGTTGGAGGTCGGTACCGGCTGGGGTGGTCTGGCTATTCATGCCGCACAACACTATGGATGCCGGGTGACGACGACCACGATATCCGAGGAGCAATATCGTTTCGCACGACAGCGGGTTCGCGAAGCCGGCCTCGCAGACAAAGTGGAGGTTCTGCTCGAAGACTACCGAAACCTGAAAGGTCAATACGACCGGATCGTGTCGATCGAGATGATCGAAGCGGTCGGTCATCAGTACATGAAACAGTACTTCGCGAAATGCAGCCACCTGCTGAAACCCGACGGCATGATGCTGCTGCAGGCCATCACCATCAGCGACCAGCAGTATCACCGGGCGGTCAAGGAGGTCGATTTCATCAAGCGCTTCATCTTCCCGGGAGGCTTCCTCCCCTCAGTCACCGCGATGGCCGACGCTGTAACCGCTGCAACGGACATGAAACTCTCCCATATGGAGGATATCGGGCTGCACTATGCGCAGACACTGCGCGATTGGCGCAAACGGTTTCTCGGGCGGCTGGACGAGGTGCGCGCCTTGGGGTATTCGGAGCGCTTCATCCGCATGTGGGACTTCTATCTTTGCTACAGTGAAGGTGGATTCGCTGAGCGCTATCTGGGTACCGTACAGATGCTGCTGACTAAAACCGATGCCCTACCTTCAGATGTACGTTATTGAACCACTTGGCAATAACGCCGCGGTGCACATCTATGAATGATTTTCACGGTCGCGTGTTGATCATCGAGGACAACGCCGATATCGCCGCGCTGTTGGTCGACTTTTTCACTGACCGCGGCCATGTGGCCGACCATGCGCTCGATGGGCTGAGCGGTTTAAACCTGGCGGCATCGGGCGATTTCGATGTCATCATCCTGGATCTGGCGTTGCCCGGGCTCGACGGGATCAACCTGTGCAAGAAGCTACGGTCGGTAAAGCATTCCACGGTGCCCATTCTGATGCTCACGGCGCGCGATTCGCTCGACCAAAAACTGGTGGGATTCGACGCCGGCGCCGACGACTACCTGGTAAAGCCCTTCGAGCTGTTGGAGGTCTACGCGAGGGTTCAGGCATTGTGGCGCCGTTCGCTTGTCAGTGGTCGCGCTTCGCTGGAGGTTGGCGACCTGACGATCAACCTCGAAACGCTGGAGGCACAGCGCGGCGAGCAGAGCATCCGCCTTAATCCGGTACCGTTCAAGATACTCCGGCTGCTGATGGAAAATACCCATCGCGTCGTCACCCGGCGTGAGATCGAGTCCTTCGTCTGGGGAGATGAACCGACCGACAGCGACTCCTTGCGCACCCACATGTCGACCTTGCGCAACGCCATCGACAAGGCATTCGATACCAAGCTGCTGCACACCGTCCACGGGATCGGCTATCGCTTGTATGTTCCCGGCGGCACCCCATGAGAGAGCGTGAACGCTGGCAGCGCTACCTGCTGCAGGCGGCGTTCATCTTCTTCACCGTATTGCTGAGCGTGGCCGGGGTGACCTGGATATTGCAGCAGATCCTGGTCAAACAGGCGCTTGCGCTGGAAGCTCAGTCTTTTATTGATGCGAGACTGCAGGATCCGACCTTCCCCTTACCCAGAACCCGGAACCTGATCGGCTATCTCGGCACGGCCGGCGGTGGCGATACGGTACCGGGCGAGCTGGTCGGCCTCGCGCCGGGGCTACATGATTCCGTGCTACTGAGCGGACGTGAAAAACCCACGCCGGTATACATCGAGGATTACGCTCAGGGTCGCCTGTACCTGGTATTTGCCGGCTACAACGTCGACAAGCTGGTCGGCATGTTCGGCCTGGTACCGATCGGTCTGCTGCTGGTCATTGTGTACGGCGCCAGCTGGGTCGCGTATCGCGTCAGCGACCGAGCCGTGTCGCCGATTCTGCGCATCGCTCGCCGGCTGGAGGAAAGCTCGCCGGAACAGGGCCGGCCCAAGATTCCGTTGCAGGAACTCAAAGGCGAGACCAAGGAGCTGGCGATCGCGTTGGACGACTATGCCCGCCGCATGGATGCCATGGTCGAACGGGAACGTCAGTTCAGTTCCGACGTAAGCCATGAGCTGCGCACCCCGATCACGATCATCGACGGTGCGGCTCAGTTTCTTGCCGCAGAACAATGCCTGTCGGACAAAGGCAGACAGCGTGCCGAGATGATTCGCCGCGCCTGTCGCGATGTATCGGAACTGATCGACGCGTTCTTGATTCTGGGTCGCGAACCCACCCTGCTCGATCGATCCGATGCGGTCGATGCCGCCGAGGTGTCTGAGGTGGAGATGGCGAAGCTCTCGCCCTTGTTGGACCAGGAGCGCGTCGGCCTCGAAGTCGACGTCGAGCAACCGCTGTGGGTGCCGGTAAACCGCAAAGTCCTCGAGATCATTGTCAGCAATCTGTGTCGTAACGCCATCAAGCACACCGATGCCGGATCCATCCGCATCATCATCCGCGGCGATTCGCTGAGCGTCGAGGATACGGGCATCGGTATTGACGACGATCTGATTCCGCATATCTTCGATCGCCACGTCAAGGGTCGCGGTGCGCAGCGCGCCGGTGAAGGCATCGGCCTGAATATCGTCAAGCGGTTGTGTGATATGTACGGATGGCAGATCAACGTTCGCAACAATCCCGGCCCCGGTGTGACCGTTTCGATCAAGATGGCCTGAGTCGAAATCAGCGTTGTCGGCCCGGGTAGCCGTTGGGTGTTGGGCCGATACCTTACCTGCGGATCGCCTGCTTCGCCCCGGTCGGCAAGTGCACGGTTTTGCTGTAATCTAGGATTCGACCGGGAAGTCACCAGATCCAGGACCATGCTCAGGGCAACGACGCGCCATATTTCGGACTTGAATGCGGATGACCGTCAGCAGATGTATCAGCTGATGGCCTCCCACTACGACGAGATAGACCGCGCCCGATTCGATGAAGACCTCAGTGAAAAACACCGAGTCGTGCTGTTGCAGGATGAAACCCAGGCCCTGCAGGGTTTCAGTACCTACCTGGTTTACGCGACGCTGCACCCGACCACACGTCAACCGGTACGCGTGATCTATTCCGGCGATACCATCATCAACCGCGCGCATTGGGGTAGCCAGGCGCTGGCTTTCGAATGGCTCTACCAGGCGGGACGCGAAAAAGCCCGCGAACCCGAGGCGCCGCTCTATTGGTTTTTGATCAGCAAAGGCATTCGAACCTATCGATATCTTGCCGCTTTCAGCCGGACGTATTGGCCGCACCCTGTCGACGCGACGCCGGATGAGGCGCGAGCCTTGCTGGAGGCCGTGGCCACACAGCGTTTCGGGGCCCACTATCAGCCAGCGCTCGGCGTGATCAAGTTCGACACCAGTCGCGGACATTTGCGCCAAGAGCTTGCCATTGTCGACGTATCTGAACGCAGACGACCCGAGGTTGAGTTTTTTCTTCAGGCGAACCCGGGGTACGCGCAAGGCGACGAACTGGCCTGTTTGACGGAATTGAGTTCCGACAACCTCAAGCCGCTGGCGCGTCGGGTTTTCAATCGTGGACTGGCAGAAGCCCCCTGTGACGACAGCGACGAACGCCTGGAATCAACTGCTTGACGTAGCGCAACGCTATCACGCCCGGTTTGTGCGGGACTGTGGGCAACCGCGCGCAGCCCAAGAGAACTTCCTGCAGCACGCCTTGGACGTCAACAGCGGGGCCGAGTTGGGCCAGAAGTTTCATTTCTCGGCGATCAATAACTACGGCCAGTACGCCGAGCGGATGCCGATCGTCGACTATCACGACGTAGCCCATGATCTGGCCAAATGGAGCAAAGGCCAAAGCACCTTATGTGCTGAGCCGGTCGTGCACCAGGAATGGACTTCCGGTTCCACGCTGGCTGCGAAGCTCATCCCCTACAGCAACGCCGGACTCGATGGCTTTCGCCACGCGCTCTACCCGTGGCTGTGCGATCTGTGCCGTACCGTGCCGGGCTTTGCGCAAGGGCGTGCCTACTGGGCGTTGAGTCCGGCAGGCACTGGGGCATTTGCCGATCGGGCATCCGGCGACGATGCGATCTATTTCGGCGACGCCGCGTCGCTACTCGTCCATATTTCAGCGGTACCTCTCGCCCTATCGACCCTGTCGGATTCCGACGAATGGCTCTTCTGGTCAGCACTGTTTCTTGCTGCCGCAGATGACCTGAACTTCATCTCCATCTGGAGCCCGACATTCCTGCATCCCCTGCTGGATGTGTTGATCGAGCAAACAGACAAGATCGCCGATGCGTTGGTCAACCCGTTACCTCACGGGCCTCCACCAGCGCTGCAGCCGGCACTCGCAGCCGTGTGCTCGAACGGCGTTCAAACCGCGCAACGGCTGCGCGATGCAACCCGCGGAAACGTTCTCGATACACGTGTACTCTGGCCGATGCTGAACCTGATCAGTTGCTGGACCGAAGGCTCGGCGGCAAGGCATATCGCCGGTTTACGGCGGCGCTTTCCAAATGTATCAATTCAACCCAAGGGACTGATATCCACCGAGGCTGCCGTCAGCGTACCTTTGACCGCACCGCCAAACCCGGTGGCGGCCGTCAACAGCAGCTTTCTCGAACTGCACAGAGACGACGGCACCTGCATGCCGCTGTGGGAATGGCGGGAAGGCGATCAGGGTCGTGTGGTAGTCACTACGCGTTCGGGGCTTTGGCGGTATGACACGGGTGACCGTGTTGTCGTAACCGGGTACTACCGGCAGACGCCGACATTGGCCTTTGTCGGCCGTGGCGATCTGTGCGTCGACCTGTGCGGAGAGAAGCTTGATGAATCGTTGCTTCAACAACGCTTGCCCACCGGCATCGACGCTTTTGTCGCACCGACGCCGGACAACCGAGGCTACTACCTGTTTCTCGAAGCCGGTGCGAGCGACCGTGAGTCGGCAAAAGGCTTGGCACAGCGAGTCGAGGAAGCATTGGGTGAGGTATTGCACTATCGCCACGCACGCGCGATCGGGCAACTGAAGCCGGTGTGCGCCGTCAGGGTGAAACGACTGTCTGCCGCCATCGCCCAGCGATTGAGAGAGACACGCGGAACCCCTTTGGCTACCATCAAAGTCCCAACGCTCGACAAGGACGACGGTTGGTTTGAGTATTTCGTGCGCACCGGAGCGCTGGAGAAGACATGAAGGTCGTACTGATTTCACCCAAAGGACCGCTTTATCGGCATAAAGGGGGCATCTTTCGCAAGTCCCTGCGGTACCAGCCACTGACTCTGACGACGCTGGCGGCATTGATTCCGGCCGAGTTGGACGCCCATATCGAGCTGATCGACGAAGGCATTCAGGACATCCCCGATGACCTGGATGCCGATATCATCGGCATGACCGTAATCACCGGCACAGCACCTCGGGCGTACGAACTCAGCAAGCATTTCCGCGAACGCGGAATCCCGGTCGTTCTCGGCGGGCCGCACGTCACACTGATGCCGCACGAAGCCCGGCAATATGCCGACGCCATTTGCGTGGGATATGCGGAACAGTCTTGGCCCCAACTGCTGCGTGACTTCAGTCAGGGTGTCATGCAGTCCGCCTACTATCAGAGCCCCGACCTTTCGTTCGACGACATGCCGTTCGCACGCCGCGAACTCTTCGACAAACGACTCTTTCTCACCCAGGCGGTATTCGAAGCCACACGCTCATGCGCCCACGATTGTGAGTTTTGCGTGGCGCCGGCCGCTTGGGGAAGAAAGCAGTATCAGAAACCGATCGACTGGGTAGTCGAAGACATTCGCCGGGTGGGCAAGAAGAAGATCATCTTCATCGATCTCAACCTGGTATCGGATACGGATTATGCAAAAGCGCTGTTTCGTGCGCTGATGCCTCTGCGGGTGCAATGGTATGGCCTGTCCACCGTGCTGATCGCGCATGATGATGAACTGATGGAGCTGATGGCCAAGAGCGGTTGTCGAGGGCTGTTGCTTGGTCTGGAGACCGTCTCCGAGGAAAGCCTGCGCGACGCCAAGAAGCGCTTCAATGCCTCAGTCGGCTACAAGCAACTGATCGGCGACCTGCACAAACTCGGTATCGCGATACAAGGGTGCTTCGTCTTTGGCCTGGATCACGACACGCCGGACGTATTCGACGCCACGGTGCAGTTTGCCGTCGACGCCGGCATCGATCTGCCGCGCTTTGCCGTGCTCACACCTTTCCCGGGCACCCCGATCCATCGCCGCTTGCAGGCCGAAGGACGCATCCTCACCCACAATTGGGAATTGTACGACGGCCAACACGTGGTGTTTCAACCAAAGAACATGACGGTCGACGAGTTGCGTATCGGTCATGAGCGAGCATGGCAGCAGGTATACGGCTGGAAAGCCATCGCCAAACGTTTGGTAAAGGCACGAAATGTCAAACCCTTGGCAATCAGTGCGAACCTCGGTTACCGCTTTTATGCCCACAACCTCGACCGTTTCTATACCTGTGACTGGCAGACCGATGTCCTGTTCTCCAATCCGCTGCACATGATTCAGTCCGATACAACGGAGAACATCAGCGTAAGCTCAAAAAGCAAGAATCGGGCGGTATGCGGCTGACATTGATTCACCCGGCGATTGGCCGAAAACAGGGTGACACGCGCTATATCGGCACGTGGCAGATGGAGCCCCTGTCGATAGCCGCGCTTGCCGGACTTACACCGTCGGATATCGAACTGCGTTTCTACGACGACCGTATGGAGGTCATTCCCTACGACGAGCCAACCGACCTGGTTGCGTTGAGCGTGGAAACCTACACCTTCCGCCGCGCGGCACAGATTGCGTCCGAATACCGTCGCCGTGGTGTACCGGTGGTGATGGGCGGCTTCCACGCGACCCTCCGACCAGAGGATGCAGCGCGCTACGCCGAGGCTGTAGTGATTGGAGAGGCCGAAGGCGTATGGGCGCAACTGCTTGACGACGCCCGGCATGGAACGCTTCAAGCGACCTACCATGGCGGCGAGAGCGGATTTGGCAAAGGTTCAGCGCACTACGACCGCAGCTTGTTCGCCAAGAAGCGTTATCTGCCGATAGGCTTGGTTGAAACGGCCCGTGGCTGCCGTTTCAAATGCCGCTTCTGTGCGATTCAGAGCTTCTTCGACCGTAAGAGTACGCGCCGCGAACTCGACAGTGTGATCAACGAGCTTGCCGCACTGAAATCCCGGCACCGCTTCTTTTTCTTTGTCGACGACAACTTCGCCAACGACCCGGCCGAGGCCAAGTTGTTCATGCAGGCACTGATCCCCCTGCAGCTGCGCTGGGTAACGCAGCTGTCGATTGACGCGGCGCACGACGAGGAATTCCTTGAACTCGCCCGGCGCAGCGGCTGCCGCGGCGCCCTGATCGGTTTCGAGAGCCTGGACCGAACCAATCTGAAAGCGATGGGCAAGGCATTCAACACGATGCGCGGTGGCTATCCGCAAGCCCTGGACAATCTCAAACGCCATGGCATCCGGGTGTATGGCACTTTCACGTTTGGGCATGACAACGATCAACAAGAAAGCTTTGACGCCGCAGCTGATTTTGCAATCAGCAACGGTTTCTATCTGGCGGCATTCAACCATCTCACACCGTTTCCCGGAACACCGCTGTACAGCCAATTGGAACAGCAAGGCAGGCTGCGCTACCCGGCTTGGTGGCTGGACGACAGCTATCGATACAACGATGTGCCTTTCCACCCTGCATCGCTGAGCCACCACGCGATACGCGAAGGCTGCCTGCGCGCGAGGAAAAGTTTCTACAGCTGGCGCAGCATAGGCAGCCGCTGGTTGCGTGAGCTCGCAGGCCGTGATGCCTTCATGGCACGCAATTACCTGATGATCAATCTCATGCACCGGCGCGAAGTGGATCAGCGCAACAACTTCCCGCTGGGAGACGAAGGCTGGAAAGGGAGCCTGTTGGAGGTCCAGTGAGTAGCACTGCGACTGCGCGCTACGCCTTCACCGACGCAGGAGCCGACGACGAGGCCGCTCTGCGCAGCATCTTGAGTTCGACGCCATTACCAGGTTGGGCAACGATCAGCTTCGAACGCGAACCGAGTTATTTCGCGGCCTGCCCGATCGAGGGCGACTCGCGCACCCTGCTTGCCAGCACGAATGAGGGCGAACCGGTCGGTTTTTTCTCGCGCTCGGTCCGCCGCGCCTGGATCAATGGTGAACACCGGCGCCTGGGTTACCTGGGCCAGTTGCGGGTGTTGCCGCACTGGCGGGCACGATCGCGGGTGATTCTGCGTGGATTCGAGCAATGCCGCGAGTTGCTGAACGATGGGCGTCAAGAAACGCCTTACTACCTGACCAGCATCCTCAGCGACAATACCACGGCAGCGCGCCTATTGAATTCGGGTATCAAAGGCATGCCCACCTATCTTCCAGTATCGGAATTCGTCACGCTCGTCGCCAGCACCAAACAGGGTTTCGCCGCGCTCAAGGTGCCACGGGGATTCAAGATCCGTCAGGCCTCACCGTCTGACCTCGACAGCATTGCCACCCTGCTTCAAACTTACGGCCGTCAGTTCGGCATGTATCCCTATTGGGACAGCGCCGAACTGCGAGCACTCGGAACAGTCGGCTGGGACATGGAGAACACCCTGTTGCTGCTTAAAGACGGACAACCGGTCGGATGCGGAACACTCTGGGATCAGAGAGCATGCCGCCAGCAACGTGTAACAGGCTATGCGCCGCTTCTCGCCGGTACGCGGAGTTTGCTGAACGTCCCGCTGAAACTGGCCGGGTACCCTGTCCTGCCGCGCCCCGGCAAAGTGCTGAATCAGGCCTTTTTGTCGCACCTTGCAATTATGGCAGGAAACGAACAGGCGCTTCCCGGGCTTGCTGTCAGCCTGCTTAACCTGGCAAGAACCCGGCGTCTTGATACTGTGGTGCTGGGTTTTGCGGATACCCATCCCTACCTGGCGGCGCTGCGCAAACTGAGAGCTTTGCGTTATCGAAGCCGGTTTTTCCTGGTGCACTGGGACGAAGGGCGCCAAGCTGCCCGTGACGCGGCACGCCAAGCGTTTCACACGGAAGTCGCCTGCTTATGACCAAGCGACGACTCGAACGTATCTTGATGATTCGCCCGAACATGGGAGATTTCCGCTCGAAAGATGCGATGGAGCCACTCGCCCCGGCCTTGCTCAAGTCGCTGACTCCACCCGATATCGCCTTCACGTTCATGGATGAGCGTGTTGAACCGATCGATCTGGAGCACTCCGCAGACCTGGTGGCAATCACCGTCGAAACATTCACCGCGCGCCGCGCATATCAACTCTCGCAGCACTTCCGCGACCGTGGAATCCCCGTCGTCATGGGCGGTTATCACCCCACCTTGTGTACCGAAGAGGTCCAGCAGTATGCGGATGCGGTTGTCGTGGGCGATGCAGAGGGCGTCTGGCAGTTACTGCTCAAAGACTTCATGTCGGGCGAACTGCGCGCTGTATACCGAGATACGTCGCCGCAAACGCAACTTCATGTTCAACCCGATCGCAGTGTCTTCCGCAACAAAAGGTACGCTCCGCTATCGCTGATTCAACATGGCCGCGGTTGTCGCTTCGTCTGCGACTTCTGCTCGATCCGATCTTTCTATGGATCGCATCAGGCCGCTTACAGCATCGAGCAGACCGTGCGTGCATTTGACGAGGCGAGGCATCGTCGCGTGTTTTTCGTCGACGACAACCTGTTTGCTTCGAAATCGGCCCTCATTGCCTTGCTGAAAGTGCTGGTGCGTTACAACCGCAGTGTGCCGTTCCATCGGCGCAAGCAGTGGTGCTGTCAGATCAGTCTCGACGTTTGTCGCGACGAAGCTGTCCTCGATTTGCTGGCTGAGAGTGGCTGTTTCATGGTGCTGATCGGTTTCGAATCGCTCCAAGCCGACAACCTGAAAGAGATGGCAAAAGGCTGGAACAAAGGCCGGCCTACTTATGAGCAGGCACTTCAGCGCCTGCGCCAACGCAACATTCTCGTGTACGGCACCTTTGTTTTCGGGTATGCAAACGACAGCGTTTCAAGCTTTGCCGAGACCG
The DNA here is from genome assembly GCF_002009425.1 of Thiosocius teredinicola. Classification (NCBI taxonomy): domain Bacteria; kingdom Pseudomonadati; phylum Pseudomonadota; class Gammaproteobacteria; order Chromatiales; family Sedimenticolaceae; genus Thiosocius; species Thiosocius teredinicola. Next base: position 2,371,959 of record NZ_CP019936.1, on the reverse strand, counting down.
TCGATTTCAGCATTGAGCAGAAGCTGTGCATTGCCAATTTCAATCCACTGACGCCGATGCCGGGAAGCCCCGTCTACGACCGACTGCGGACGGAGGGCCGCTTGCTACATCGCCGCTGGTGGCTCGAACCCGATTATCACTATGGACAAGCAATCTTCCGACCCGAAGGCATGACACCGGAGCAACTCGAGCAAGGCTGCTACGACGCGCGCCTTCGGTTTTATGCCCCGGGTTCAATTGCGTCGCGACTGATGCCTTGGCCTGTAGGACAGACGTCGTGGAAGAACCTGGATATCGCCGTGTTGGCCAACTGGATCTCTCGATCGGAAATCCGCAATAAACAAGGTCGCCACCTGGGAAGTGTGGCGCAAACCGATGAAGCTTACGCTGATCAAACCTAACATAGGCCGCATGCTACACGGCCCTTATATCGACGAAGGGCGAATGGAGCCGCTACAGATCGGTGTGCTGGCTGCCCTGACGCCGCCGCATCATTCCGTTTGCTTCTTTGACGATCGAATGGAAAGCATTGCGTTCGACGAGCCAACCGACCTGGTCGCCATCACCGTCGAAACCTACACGGCAAAGCGTGCCTACGAAATCGCGTCCGAGTATCGCCGACGTGGAGTCCCCGTCATCATGGGCGGCGTTCATCCGACCCTGGTCCCGGATGAATGCCTCGAACATGCCGACGCCATTTTGCTTGGCGACGCCGAGACGATCTGGCAATCCATGCTCGAGGATGCCGAACAACATCAGCTAAAACGCGTGTATCGCGCCTCGCCCGGGGTTGCCCATCCCGGTGTGCTTCCGCGGCGCGACCTGTTCGCCGGCAAAGGCTATCTGCCGATGACCCTGATGCAGTTTTCACGCGGCTGTCATTTCCACTGCAATTTCTGCACGATTGCGCAGTATTTCAATAGCCGCCACTACGTACGCCATGTCGACGAGGTGGTTCGGGAGATTGCAGACCAAAATCGTCGCCTGGTGTTTTTTGTCGACGACAATCTGTGCGCCAACCGCAAAGCCGCCAAGGAACTGTTCAAGGCCCTGATACCGCTGAAGATCCGCTGGGTGAGCCAATCCAGCCTCGATATGTTGCGAGACGCCGAACTCATGGACCTGATGATCCAGAGCGGTTGCCTGGGGCATGTCATCGGCTTCGAGTCGATCACGCCCGACAACCTGAGCGATATGCACAAAGGACATAATTTGCGGGCTTTCGATGGCTACCGCAGTCAGGTCAAGATACTGCGGGACTACGGCTTGCAGACCTGGGCCGCGTTCGTCCTCGGCTACGATCACGAAACCCGGGATTCGATACGCCGCACGCTGGATTTTGCCTTGGAAAGCCGGTTCACCTTTGCCGCCTTCAATATGCTGACGCCCTATCCGGGCACGCCACTGTACGATTCGCTACGCGATCAGAACCGTCTGTTGTATGACGGCAAATGGTGGCTGCACCCCGCATACCGTTTCAACTACGCACCGTTCGTACCGGCTCGCATGACGCCGGACGAACTCACTGAGGCCTGCTTCGAGGCACGTTCAACGTTCAGTTCGCTGCCGTCGCTGGTGCACCGAATGTTGGATTTCAAAACCAATCTGCGAGACCCCGTCCGGCTGTTCACCTACTTGCGGTTCAATCCGGTATTTCGCAAAGAGGTGTTCAAGAAACAGGGTATGTACTTCGGACAATGGTCTGAGTTGAGTGATGGCTGGCAAAGATCCTGAGACGTTGGCATGCGAGATGCTCAACGCAATCCGCTCAGGGCATGGGCGGACCAAGCAGGTGCAGCTCGGTCAGATAGACCACAACAAGCTGTTCCTTCCGGCTGAGTACAGTCAACTCTTCTACAGCCCGATATGGCGAGATCTCGAACCACGTCACCAGCTGCGGTACTCACAGCTCTATGCCTTGCGCACCAATGAGGTGGTCGTTCTCTTCGAGCGTTACCTGGTTCACGCCATCCTGCCACCCATCGTGAAACGCCTTGTTAAGTCGGGCTATCCGGTATTGAGCGAGTTGGTATCGGAGATGTTGCGCGAAGAAGAAGAACACGATGCGGCATTTGTTGCACTGAACAAGGCAAGCAGGCCGGATCTCTACGCCGACAAGGATTTCTGCTTCTTTCCCCCATCGGTGGAAATTCGCGGTTTCATCAAGTCGATGGGGTTGGCCGCCCGTTGGTTGGCGCATCCATTGTGGTTGTTGTTCTTCATCGAAGAATCGTCGCTGGCGATGGCGCGTGATCTCGGCAAAGCAGATGCCGACGAACCACTTGGCGCGGCCGAACCCAACTGGCTTGCCGTGCACCAGGAACACACCCATGACGAGCGGCGCCACACGCTGGTCGACCGTTTGGTCTACGATACGTGCTTTGCCTCACGCGGCCGGCACGCCCGGACATTGGACGCGAGATTATTCGTGCTGATTCTCAAGGCCATGATGTACCCACGTGCGACAGGCGCCGGGATGCGGGTTGTCGACCAATTAATCCTGGACTATCCCGAACTGATGCCAATGCGTCCACGTTTCGCCAAAGAGATCGTCGCGCTGCGACACAATCCTGAGTTCCTCGCCAGCCTTTTATCAAGCCGCCTGGCACCGCGCGCGTGGAAACTGTTTCATCGCTGCCCCGAGCTCGACGCCCTCGCGGGTTGGTTGCCTGACTATGCATAAAGCCACCCAACCGGATCTGCAGGTCGAGCCGATCAGCCGCTTTGCCCTTTTGGCCAATGCCATACCGTTATTGGCAATCGCCGTCATCGTATCCGTGGCGACGGTGCTCACTACGGGCGCGGTCGGCTGGACGGCGACGTTCGTTGCCCTACTCTACGTTCTACCGCCAGTGACAGCGCGCATCGTGATGGCGCTGTTCGGTAAGCCTCAGGGCCGCGATCTCCGGCAAGACAGCACCGCCTTCAAAGTATGGTGGGTGCTATTGCAGCTGCAAATGCCGTTCAATCGCATTCCCTGGCTGGAAGAACTGCTACGGCTGGTGCCGGGGCTGTACCCGTTTTGGTTGAACCTGTGGGGTGCCAAGGTCAACCCGGCCTCATTCTGGGCGCCGGGTGCCCGCAGTCTGGACCGGCCCTATCTTGAGGTCGCCTATGGAAGTGTCATTGGAACCGAGGCATTGATCAGCGGCCACCTGTCGCGGATCGAGGATGGTCGGTTTCTGGTCGATATCGCCGCCGTATCGGTCGGCAGCTACGCCGTGGTGGGCGCCCGATCCAGTATCGGGCCCGGGTGCGTGATCGCACCCGGTGAAACACTCACCGCATTATCGCCCCTTCCTCCCTACACTCATTTCATCAACGGCAAACGACAATGAACAGCACCGCCTTGCGTTCAACGTGGCCAATCCCGGTTAGGCTCAATATCGTCATCGCGGTACTTTCCTGGTCGGCTGCGGCGGGGTTCTTGTGGTTGGCATCGCATGCGCAGTTCTGGTGGCACTGGGCAGTCGCCTGTGTCGGCTTCGCATTGATCAACAACACGATCTTCTCGTTGCTGCATGAGGCGGTGCACGGCGTGCTCCATCCCAACCGCCGGGTAAACGACGCACTCGGTCGCGTGTCTGCCGCGTTCTTCCCCACAGGATTCATCATCCAACGGGTTTGTCATCTGGGCCACCATCGGCGCAACCGAACCGACGTCGAACTGTACGATTATTGCCCGCCGGGCACCCCAATGTGGCTGGCGACGTTTCGTCTTTTCTGTCTGCTGGGTGGGTTCTACTGGTTATCGGTGCCGCTGGCCAACCTGCTGTATATCGCAGGTGTCGTGAAGACCAGGCTGTTCCGGGAGAAGATCGCTGAATTCTACGGCATGCGGCCGATGGTTGAGGATGTCTGCAAAGCACCGTCCGCAACCGTCGTTCGTGACATCCTGCTCAGCGCCGGCATACAAGTGGCTCTGTTCATTTTGTTGGATCTGAGTCTGCTTGGCTGGCTGGCCTGTTATTGGTCATTCGCCATGGTGTGGTGTGCAGTGCAGTACGCGACGCATGCATGGACGCCGAGAGACATCCGCAACGGCGCCTGGAACCTGCGCATCAGCGCTTTCACCCGCGCGGTGTTCCTCAACTATCACTATCACCTCGCGCATCATCAGTACCCGGCTGCACCTTGGAATGCCCTGCCCAAGCTGATCGACCACTCCTTGAGACGTCCCGGCTGGGCACGTATTTATTGGAGCCTGTGGTTGGGCCCACGGCATACCGACGAGCCAGACCCGGGCAAGCCGTCGCCCGAGCTCGAACGGGATCTGGAACAGGCGCTATGAACAACGAGCAATGGTTTCGCATCCCGGACTGGCCCACGCTGCGCACCGTGTTGCTATGGTGTCTGGTGATCGACCTGTTGTTTTTTCCGATCTACGGCGGCGTTAACTGGCTGACCAGCCAACGTAACGATCTGTTGGCTCTGTATCTGCCGATCGAGCTTGATATCCCTTTGGTACCTGCGGCGGTCTGGGTGTACCTGTCGTTGTTCCTGCTGTTCTGTCTGCCCTTGTTTACTATCCCGCGAGAACGTGCACGAAGTGAAGCGTTGGCCGCCATACTGGGCCTGCTTGTCGCTGCGGTGTTGTGGTTGCTGTTTCCTGCGCAACTGGGGTTTGAGCGCATGCTGCCTGCCGGCTACGAAACACTGTATGGCGTGATGTTTACCCTTGATGCCCCGCACAACCTGGTCCCCTCCCTGCATATCGTTTTTGCAACGATTGCCGTTTCGGCTTGCGGCGAAGGTGCACCGCGCGCGATCAAAACGGCACTGTGGGCATGGCTCGCCTGTATCGCGGCTTCAACCCTGCTGACCCATCAACATCATGTGCTCGATGTAGCGACCGGATTGTTGATTGCCTTGGGTTGCCGCGGTATCGCACTCGGTCGCTCGCCTCAATCGTATCTACAGCCCGTCCCACATCTTGTGAAGGAGCAAAAAGGATGAACAACTATCTGATGGTATTGCTGATTCTGCTCTCGTTCGGTGCAACGGCAGCCACCGACACCGGTACCGAGGAAGACCATCGCCAACTGCGCGAACTCCTGACGATGGCGCAAACAGCGGTCAACAACGACCAGCCGTCGCTACTTCAATCCCATCTCCACAAAGATTACGTCATCACCGTAATGAACCAGGAGGTGTTGACCGACGGGCGCACTGTCGAACAGCTGTTTTACGATTGGTTCAAGAAACCGGATGCCGTCCTGAAAAGCATGCACGTTGAGCCTCAAGCGACGATCAAGACCAATATCTACGAAGGCAAATTCGGCATCTGCCACGGGACATCGACCGACACCTACGAACTTGCCGACGGCCGCACGTTCGCCTTCGATTCCAAGTGGACCGCGAGCATGATCAAAGAAGGCGATGATTGGAAACTGGTCGCCCTGCATGTCGGTGTAGACCCCATCAACAACCCACTGATCGACGGCTATCGCAGCGGGCTCGGGTTTGGTGGAGTAGCCATCGAGATCAACCGCTTGCTGTTCGAATAGCGTCATAGCCGTCGAGGGACATCGCTGGTCGATCATGAACTCGGCACAGCGGCGACGCGGATCGATCGACTGTAGCCAAACGGGTGCGCTCTACCGGCGCATTCATACAAAAAAAGGCCGTTGCGGTTACCGCAACGGCCCAAGCCACTGGGGGAGACCAATGGATTGCGGAGTCTTCAGCGCTCGTCGCCGCCCTTCCCCGGGTTACTCGCCATAAACTCGTCAAACTCCGCCTTGTCCTGGCGACGCTTGGCATCAAAGCGGAAGGTACGGAACGCCTCGGCACGTCGCTTGATTTCGTCTTTGATCTCGCGGATTCGATCGTGCTGCGTCTGTTGGTATTCGTCGAACACCACGTTGTCGCTGTTGCCGTGCGAATGCGTCACGCCGGCATTGCCGAAGTATTGTGACCATTTGTCACGTACCCAACCCGGTAGGTCCTGAATCGGACGCCCCATCAGCGTCCACACCAGCACCACCAATCCGATCGGCGGAAACACGATGAAACCCAGCACCATCGCTGCGATATTGGCCCCGCTCCAGTGACCGCCGCAGCCGTGCTTGCCCGCGTGGGAGCAATTGCCATGTGAATGGCCCGGGCTTGAATAGTTAGTCGATGACATGGTCGTTGATCTCCAATACCTGAACAAAAAGAACAGCTTAGCTTTGTCAGCGGACAAATGTTAACGCTGTTCACATGCAATGTAAGGGAGTTCAGGGGAAATTTCAAGAAAAAGTTAACAATGTTCACATTTGGTGCTAAAACCTTATCCTATGAAGAAAGAAGGCAGTCGTTATCACCACGGTCACCTGGCCGAATCCCTACTCGATGCGGTCGACGAGATCGCTTCGCAATTCGGCATCGAGGCAGTCACCCTGCGGGCCTGCGCCAAGCGTGTCGGCGTGTCGCCGTCATCGGCATTTCGGCACTATGTCGATAAGCGCGCACTCCTCACGGCGTTCGCCACCCGCGCTCTGCACCAACTCGCCGACGCTATGGAAGCGGCGAAGCAACAGGCTCTGGATACCGGGGCCGACCCCTTTCATGCCGTCGGCTTGGCCTATGTCACCTTTGCGGTCGACAAACCCGCGTTCTTTCGCGCCATGTGGCGTGAGGAGACGATCTATTCGCAGGACGCTGAATACCTGAAGGCAGCCGACCGGCTTGCGGCTTACCTTAAAGAGGGTTTCGTCAGCACGATCGAAGACGAAGATCCGCACGATTTCAGTCCTCAGGAGCTGCTCGCGTGGTCGGCGGTGCACGGACTCGCCAGCCTGTTTGTCGACGGACCGGTAGCCCATGACAAGAGCCGCGAAGAAAAACGGCGCCTGGCCGATTCGGTGTTGCAGGGTCTACGGCCGGCTTTTGCGGGTTAGATGACAAGCGAACCCAGGCTGAAGGAAATTAAAGCAAGGATGCAGTAACTCAGACGAACTACGAGAGGTCGTTTTTGGAAACCTTCGTACAAGCGCATGAAGCCGCCATAAGGCTGGGGTTCTTTGCCGGCATCTTCGGTGCGATGGCGCTGTGGGAGTTGCTGGCTCCACGAAAAGCACTGTACACCTCGAAAGCTGTCCGTTGGTCAAACAACCTGGGGTTGGTCGTGATCAACACGCTGCTGTTGCGCGCGCTCTTCCCCGCCGCGGCGGTCGGGATGGCGATACTCGCCAGCCAGCAGGGTTGGGGCCTACTCAACAACGTCGATGTGCCGGCGTGGCTTGGTATCGTGACCGCAATGATCGTGCTTGATTTCGCGATCTGGCTACAGCACATCGCCGTGCATGCCGTTCCGCTACTTTGGCGCCTGCATCGTGTCCACCACGCCGACCTCGATTTCGATGTAACCACAGGATTGCGTTTTCACCCGCTCGAAATCTTGCTGTCAATGTTGATTAAGTTCGCGGTGATTGCGCTGCTCGGTCCCCCGGTACTCGCGGTCATGCTGTTCGAGGTGGTACTCAACGGCATGGCGATGTTCAACCACGGCAACGTGCGGCTGCCTGCCGCCCTGGATGGAGCATTGCGCAAACTGGTCGTCACTCCCGACATGCACCGGGTGCACCACTCCACCCATATCGATGAGATGAATTCGAACTTCGGATTCAATCTGTCGGTCTGGGACCGGCTATTCGGCACCTACCGTGCGCAACCACGCGACGGTCACGAACGCATGACTATTGGATTGACGACATACCGCGAACCACGTGAAGCAAGCTGGTTACCAGGGTTGCTGCTGATACCGTTTCGTCACTCGTCGAGACAAGACGGAACCCAGCAGGATACGAGCGTTCACCGGTAACGGTCGATTTCGCGCCATCGCTGAGTTCATCGCTCCTTGTCTTCGCCTGGCCCCATCGGCTGTTTCCCGGTCAAGAGGGGGCAGCGGTTGCGCAGCTTGTCCCACCATGAACGCGCATGCGGCGAGTGCCGGAGCACCAACGGCAAACCGAGCAGCACCATGGGCAGGCCGATGGGCAGCGGAAGCCAGAAGGTGATCAGTCCGGCCAGGATAAGCGTCCCGCCGACAACGATGAGCAGCCATTTTTTGATCAAGGCCGGAATACTGCAATCGTAGTTGGCAGTATCCACATCGATCCATTGTCGGTTTCGCGCCACATCATTCCTGGTTACATCCCGTGAACAAAATGCCGACTGAATACACCTAGAATGTTTCAATTTCTTGTCTGTGGACGACGGCGTCTCCCAGTTGAATAATACGAACTGCAGGGCCAATCGACGTTTTCCCAGCCGAAACTTATGTCGATGAAAACTGTCTTGGCAGAGACCGGCTTCACTCAAGGAATCGATGATGCGCAACTGGCTCAGAAACAATCGCGGATTGATCATATTTCTCCTGCTGTTCGGCCTGTTTCGAACCGGCATCGCGGATTGGAACCCTATCCCTTCGGGTTCGATGCGGCCGACGCTGCTCGAAGGCGACGTCGTTTTCGTCAACCGGCTGGCTTATGACCTGAAGGTGCCGCTGACGGATATCATCGTTTCCCACCTTGGCGAGCCCGAACGCGGCGATATCGTCACCTTTTCCCGACCAGGCGATGGCACCCGATTGATCAAGCGTGTAGTGGCGCTACCGGGTGACCTGGTAGAGATGCGGAGCAAGCGCCTGTTCATCAACGGCAGCATGGCCGACTACCAACCAAAGGCGGCACTGATGGAACCCGACGGCAACGCCGGTTTATCGCCCGCCATGCGGTGGCGCGAGCAATTGAGTGGCGCAGCCTACGACATCCAGTGGTATACCGACACCGCCACTGCGCCCGACTTTGGCCCCCTTCGAGTACCTCGCGGGCAGTTTCTGATGCTGGGCGACAACCGCGATCGCAGCGCCGATTCGCGGTTCTTTGGTCTCGTACCGCGCGAGAAACTGATCGGTCGCGCCGAACGCCTGCTGGTCTCGGTGGCGTACCAGCACGATTGGTCTCCACGCTTCGGCCGTTTTGGTAAATCGCTGTCGTCATCCGACAATTAGAACCTGATTTCATCGCCGACGGATCAACAGCATCTTTATCGCGTCCGCCGATTGAACACACGGTCTCGCCCCTTCGTCCCGACCGTGACACGCAACGAAACACCGATAACGACAATCGTCTCGCACTTTCACTTTGAACCACGGCACTGCAAGGCCACCGACGGTCATGTAGAGTGCCAACTGCAACGGCTCCCACAACAATCAAGAGCAATCAGCGGAGATAGCCATGCCACGTTCAAAGACCGCAACCAAGATTCTGACAATTGCCGAAGCCCACATTGGAGAAGCGTACGTTTTAGGGGCCCGTGCTCCTCTATCCAACAGTCGCTGGAAAGGACCGTGGGATTGCGCCGAGTTCGCCTCCTGGTGCCTCTACCAATCGAGCGGCATCATCTACGGGGCCGAACCCGACACCGATCCCATGCTGGCCGACGCCTACACCGGATTCTGGGCGAAACACGCCACGCGCGACGACGCGAAGATCAGTATCGACGAGGCACTGCGCATCGCCGGCGCATTGCTGTTGCGCGTGCCGCAGACCGATCGCACAGGACATATCGCCATCAGCGACGGCAAAGGAGGCACCATCGAAGCACATAGCAGCAAGCGCGGCGTCATCGCAACGACCGCCGCCGACCGGCGTTGGGACTATGGCGTTCTGGTCCCCGGCCTCGACTACAACATGGCCGATTCGCCGGTAGCCTATGAGCCGCCGATCGATATCATCCGCGTCACGCGGGTGTTGATGCGCGGTCCCCGCGTCAAGAAGATCCAGAAGGCGCTGTCGGATCTGGGATATGCAACGGGCAGAATCGACGGCATCTATGGTCCGCAGACCGCGCATGCCGTCACGCTCTTTCAGAATGATCGCGGACTGGTTGCCGATGGCGAAGTCGGCCCCGTCACCTTGCAAGCACTCGGGCTTGGATAGAGCGAAGGCGCGAACCGGCGTAAAGACTCGGCTAAGCGCAGGGTCTCCCGCACGGTAAAAGGTCTAAGCTTGGCAAACGCGCAACCCAGCGTGCGGGAGTCCTGATATGAGCCAATGGCGCAACAAACAGATCGACGAAGCCTACAGCGAAGACGAGATCAAACAGCGGTTGGAAGAAGAACTGCCCAACTGGTATCTCGAAAACGGCTGGATCCGGCGCAAGTACAAAACCAGCGGGTGGAAGTCGACGCTGATGGTGGTCAACACGGTGGGGCATCTGGCCGAGGCCGCGTTTCACCACCCCGACCTCAGCGCCTCGTATGCATTCGTGATCGTAAAGCTAATGACCCACTCCTCCAAAGGCGTCACAGCCAAAGATTTCGAACTTGCCCGCAAGATCGAAGAGGTTGTGATGTGGCAGCCGGGCCTGGTCGAGGGCAGCGCATTGGAAGGTACTCCCGACGATCCGCGTTTCAAATACATCAAGTATGACTAGTGTCGGCTGCGGCTCGCCCTCATTGCGCTGAGTCCGCGTCGAGGGTAAACGAACCCGTATGTCCGGCGCTCGGCGTCACGTTGATGGTCACGGGCCATTTGTCGGGTGCCGAAAAGTAGAACCGGCCGTCTCGATCGAGATCACCACCCGCTACGCGGTCTCCCGACGCATCAATCACCTCCACGGTGCCACTCTTGGGGGTTCCTCCATCGCTCAGGAAGGTTTCGACCTGCACCGAATCACCAACCCTTTCAGCCCATACGACCACGGAATGTGCATGAGCCATCGTGCACAACACCCACAATATCGAGCTCGCCAGCCAGCGACGGTGCTGCCTGTCCTCAGCGTGGATCACGACTTTCCACCCAGATCACGGCGCCCAGCTCGACCGGATAATGCTTGCCGTCGGCACCGCGGAGCGTCTCCTGTCCCTCAAGCAGCGCGGCAAACCCCCACCAGCCGGCGAAAGGCATGGCATAGTGAAATACGCCATTGTCGTCGGCCCTGACGATCTGAATGCGCCACGTCTCCGCCCGCTCTCCAAGCAAGGCCTTTCCCAGGTAGGGACTGACCTCGATCGTCGCATTCGGCACCGGCTTTCCGCGATGCCTTACCTGTCCACTGAACAGGTTCCCCGTCCATAGACCATAAGGGCGGCTCAAAGGGATTATCTCAGCCTCCAGGCCGACTGGTTCATCCCAGCCCTCTTCCAGCCCGAACGCGTTTACGACGACTTTGGTCTGATGCACGATAAACTTCTGTTCGGCAGGCTCCCAGTAGGGTTCGGGATCGATAAAGTAGCTGTAGTCACCAGGACGTGTGGGATTGTGACTCAAGCGAAAGTAGCGATTCTGTCCATCCGCCAACGGGTGAAGGTGTTCGGCAAGGTCCTGGCTTTCTCCACCGGTCATGACGCCGATTCTCTTCGGTGGCGCCATGTCCATACGTGTTCCGTCAAACGGATGCATAAAACTCAATTCGAGCTCAAGCGCCGGCGACTGCCCTGGGGGCACGGTCGCAGCGGATGGGATCAATGTCATGAAGTGGGCCAATGCAACAGCCGGCGCCATCGCAAATACCACGAACACGTACGCCGACAGTCTATTGAAAATACGCATCATCAACTCTTTCTCTGCACGGGTGCAACCGAACCTCTCAGCAGCTTTGCAAACCAAGTCACGTAGAATATCGCCGAGGCACCAAGCACAATCGCGGCACCAGCCGGAATCGACGTGACTGCGGCGATCATCAAACCGACCTGCGTGCTCAGCACGGCGATAAGCACGCTCAGCCAGAAGTAACCACGCAGGCTACGTGCAACGTTTCCGGCAGCCGCAGCCGGCACCACGATCAGCGCGAGTACCAACAGTGCACCGATCAGCTTCAGGCTCGCCACAATGACAAGTGTCGCCGTCAGCACGAACAGGTATTCGACGAAGATCGGCCGAGCACCGCGCACGTCTGCCAATGTTTGGCTGAAGCAGGTCAGCATGAAGGTATTGAAAACGAAGCCGATGATCAGCATCGCAAAAACTCCGATCACACTGACAACAAGAAGATCGGTTTCGGACAGGGTCAACAGGCTACCGAACAGCATGGCCTCGACCTGGTGAACGTCGAAGCGCTGTGTGACCAGGACCAACATGATGATCCCGAGTCCCAGAACCTGAGCGAGCACGACGCCTATTACCGTATCCGACACGGTGGGCACACGGTTTCGCAGGTAGAGAATCAGGACAGCGACGAGGATGGAAAAGCCGTACAGCCCGGCATAGGCTTGATTGAGCGGTTCACCGAGCAACAGTCCCAGGGCCACACCCGTAAGCGACGCATGGCCGATGGTCTGGGTGAAGAACGCGAGCCGGCGCGCGACGATCATCGTGCCCATGCCGCCGAGCAGCGGACTCACGATCAAGCCAGCGAGCAAAGCCCGCACCATGAAGGCATGTTCAAACGCCTCCGGAAGCAGGCCTCGGTGTGCCAGGGAACAGAACAGCTCGTAGACACCTTCCACCGGCCGCTACCCCTGCCCGATCGCAGGTCGCAGCCTGGCGTGGCCGCCTTCTGACACTTGCCAACCGAACAGCTCTTTTACGATCTGCGAAGACGCGACTTGCGCTACTTCATCCGAGATCAGCACCTTTCTGTTCAGCACCGTAACCCTGTCAACCAGCCGGAAGATCGATGAAAGCTGGTGGCCCACCATGACAACCGTCACACCCGCCTCGTCGCAGAGCTCCCGGAGAAGACGCTCGACCAACTCCCGACCTACCTCATCGACCTGGCTCACCGGCTCGTCGAGAAGCAGCAATTCCGGTTGTGGGAACAAAGCCTGTGCCAGCAACACGCGCTGCAGCTCACCACCGGAGAGCGACGAAACCTGGGCGTCAGCCAGATGCGCAGTTTGCGTTTTGCTCAGCAGTTCGCCGATCAATCGCCGCACCCGCCGGCCGCCACCGAGAAACAAGCTGCGTCGCTGAAACATCAGCGACAGCAGATCGTGCACGGTCATGGGTGTCGTACGGTCGAACGCCATGCGCTGCGGCACATAGCCGATCTGCCGCTTGTCACGAAACGTCAGATGGATTCGCCCTGTATGCGACATGCCGCCCAACAAAGCGCGGATCAGCGTCGTCTTGCCTGCGCCGTTCGGACCGATCACGGCATGCAGCTCCCCGGCGGAGATCGTCAACGAGACTTCGTCGAGCACCAGGTGTCCACCGAGTTGCACCGACAGGTGGTGTGTTTCGATGGTTGGGGCGATGGGCACTGGTGTTCACCTTTGGGCACGAACTGCAGCCACGATCGTGCGCAGGTTGCCGGCCATCTCTTGCTCGTACTGGCCCGCTGAGTACGGCCCGCTGGCGATGTGGCTCAACTGATAGACTCGCGTCTCCGTCTCATCCGCAATGACTTGCACGAACCGCGGTTCGTAGGCCATCTCGGCGAACAGCAGTGTGATACCGGCATCCTGAATCCTAGTGACCGAGTCTGCTAGCTGTTTCGGTGACGGCCGGACACCATGTCGCGGCTGCACGACCGCGCTGATCGCAAGACCCAGCTCTTGAAACAGGTAGGCGTAGCCATCGTGCACGGTGCCGATGCGTACTTGGCGCGTATCGACATCGCTCAGTTCATGCAGCGTGTCGGCCAGCAGTTGCCGCAGACGTCGCTTGTATTGGCGGGTATTGCGTTGATAGTACGCCGCGTTGTCCGGGTCGAGGCGCTGCAGCGTCGCAGATAGATGATTGATCTGATGAATCGCGCCGGTGATGGACAGGAACGTGTGGCTGTTTGACCCGCCGCCTCCCGCTGCGTTTGCTGCCAGTAGCGGCATATCGCGCGCCGGGTGAATCACCTCGGGTGCGCCCTCGCCTGCCGCCTGCAGCATCGCATCGACGAACAGGTCATGCCCTGCACCGTTGGCGACGACGATATCGAGCGACGACAGCTTTTGGATATCTTGCGGGCGCGGTTGATAGGCATGGGGGTCGCTGGTCGCCGGAATCAACGGTACGACTTCGGCCCTGTCGCCAACGATATTGCTCAGCCACGAGTAATACGGATGCAGCGACACACCAATCTTCAGCGCGCTATACGCAGGGCCAACAGACAAAAGCAACGCGATCGCCAGACAGACCGTGGCGATTCGGCTGTTAGCAGCCGGCAAAATCATGGAGTCGCTCCGTCGGCGCTGCCGGCGTCGATCGAAAAGCCGGGCCGAGCCTGGCGCGCCAGTAGAGGGTCGCTTCGGTTCAACAGCCAGAACCAGCCTGCTTCGGGCAGCCTTTCGCCCGGATAGGCGCGCCCCGCTTGGTCGAATACCCATACCTGGACGGCAATCGCCTGATTGGGATCGTAGTCGACGCCCGGATGCGGATGAGGGTGGTAACCCGCGTGCACGTCGATCAGGCGCAAAAGGTAGGTCAGTTGCTCAGTGCTACTCTGCATGCCACCCAGATAATCGACCCAGCTACCGCCATCGTACGACACCCACTGCAGATCCCGTGCGGGCGCCGGCATCAGGGTGGTGGCAAACGGTGCCACCAGCGCATCGTCAAGCAGTCCCGCCTCGGGCCACTGGCCTTCCTCCGCCCGCAGTTCGACGATATCGGGTACCGCTGCAATCAATGTGCGATATACGAGCTGCTGTTCGGATGCCAGGGTCGAATCCAGGCGCTGATAGGGTTGCAGGCGAATAGTCGTCTCCACCGTATTCAGGTTAAGTACCCGCCACGCCATTGCGCTCAGCACCAGGGCTACGATGGACACGACTGCCACCGTCTCACCGACCGCTGAATGCGGTCTGACAGTCACCGCGTGACGTGAGCAGGACTGTGTTGCCGCCGTAAGCATAGGGTCGCCGTGATCGTCCGTATCACATGTGAATCGAGTGCTTGGGCGCGAGAACGCGTTCCAGGCGCCATTGGGTGTCAGTGATAAACACGTTATCCAAGTAGCGTTTGCCACTTTGTGCGGCCGTTTCGTTGGCCGAACGGGCCAGTAGCCAGTCTTTAACCTGCGTCAGCCGTTGCTTCTGCAGCAGATAACGCGGGCGTTCCGGTGAGATCTGTAGGTCCTGGATAGCTTTCGAAGGATCCGTCAACGCGCGGGCCGCCAACTGCTGTGCCATCCGCAAGATCTGGCGCGACGCGGCGATGTCTCGCTTGATTCTGGCGGGCTCCAGCTTCATTTCCTGTGCCACCTCAGCCATGCTGTAGAAGAGCACGAGCCGTGAACAATTGGCACGCTTTAGCGATGCCCATTGCCCCTGCGTCTCGGGCATGCCGAAGATTGCCAGGTAGTCGGCCAGAGTGATTTCTTTGCCCGCCACTTCGACAACAACCGTGTCCGCCGGGTCAGACGGTGAATTGACCGTATCGCAACGGTTTACCGCAGGTGTTTTATTCAATACGTCACGGCGAAATGCGCGCCAGCGATCTTTCAGGCGGCGCTGCTCTTCGGGCGGGGTGAGCACCGTATCGACAGGTGGCCCGTTGGCAATCAGATACCGGCTTTGATCATCGTCGCGCGCCACGAACTTCGCCAAGCCCTCAATCGAGGGTGGCATGTCGCCGGCGACGATCAACTCTTCGAGCAGCGCCGTCTTGCTACCGGCGGCGTAGAAATCGATGACCGCCGTGCTGTCGTCCTTATCCTGCCGCAGCGAGTCTGCTTCCGCGCCGAGTTGCTTCAAGCGCGCATAGACTCCAAGCTGTCCGCGAATCCATTGGGACACC
This sequence comes from Thiosocius teredinicola, assembly GCF_002009425.1. NCBI lineage: Bacteria > Pseudomonadati > Pseudomonadota > Gammaproteobacteria > Chromatiales > Sedimenticolaceae > Thiosocius > Thiosocius teredinicola. The sequence goes on along the minus strand of NZ_CP019936.1, from coordinate 2,356,294 downwards.
GCGAACCGGTACATGTCCGGCCGCTCGCGTACCGGCGCAAGCGAGTCTATGTACTGATGGACATTCTCCGGATGATAAAAAGCGACACTCTGCAGCAGCTCGAAATGGGCGGAGAAGGTCGGCTGTAATCGTTGATATTTCGTTTGAAACGCCGTCAGGCGTTGCAGGTAGTCCGAAAACTCTCCGCGCGTCGCCTTGACCGACCCCGTGTCGAACAGGATCTGGTCAGGCTCCGGCAACGGCAGTGGTTCTATCGCGATCTTTGGCGCCAGCGCAAAGTGCGCGAAGCATGGACCAACCAAGAGACTGCTCAGCACAACCAATAACAAAGGATACGAACGTGGCATAGGTCGGGCTGCACCCAGGTTCCGCGGTACGGTACGCCAAAGTACTTTAGCGATTTTGCGGTTTTGTGAAGCTCATGGTGATGGCTGCCGTTGGCAGATCGACTGACGGCAACAGGGGGACCTGCCCCCCCTGTTGCTTTTCTCTTGTCATCTTGGCCTGTCACGTCAGGCCAAGGCGCCTGTCACATGAGCCGCGCGACGATTACAACTCGCTCGGAACGCGACGGTCGTACTTCTCGTCGGTCGGATCGTTGTCGGCCGGGTCAGGCAACTCGTTCGGCGTGCGGACCTCGAACAGCATCGATTCCTTGTACGAGTTGCCGTGCACGTCGGTGGTATGCACCTCTACGCGATGAATACCCTCCTCGAGATCTGCCGGTACCGGTACGTTCCACACGTGGTTCGATTGCACGGTCCACATCCAGGATTCCGACGGACGCTGACTGTCGGCTTTGAACATTGACGCGCTGAACAGCTCGAAGCCATCAGAGCGGTCGCCCAAATCGCCGTTCCACAGCTGGTTCTCGTCCGACTCGGTGCTCTTGAGGGCGTAGCGCAGCACGTTCAGCTGCCGACGCAGGGCGAACGGGTCGAGCGACTCTTCAACGCCCTCGCCTTCGCCGCGCTGGGTGCGCTCGGCCTCCACGGCTTTGCGATCGTCGAACTTGACCCAGACCTTCGAATCCCGCGATCCGTTCCACACGTTGATTACCAGGTTGGTATCTGCAAGGTCCGTAGGCGGCAACATCTTGTTGTCACCCAGGTTGTTGGTGTTTACCGGCGGAACGCCTTCAGCGCCCGCTTCGTACCATGCCTTGATCTTGCCGAACCAGTCACGGAAATCCGGGGAGTTGAACGACAGGCTCATCTGCTTGTCTGCCGCCTTACCCGAGGCCTTGAACTCGTCCTTGTACTTGTTGCCTTTGAAGCTCAAGAGATAGTAGCCCTTGGGCGCACCGAGGCGCTGATACGATTCGGGAATCTGTTCGTCGGTGAAATCACCCGACCACCAGGAACCCGCGGCAGCACCGGCAACGATCTGCGGGAACGGCATCGGGAACTTGTGCGATGCCTGACTCCAACCTTCGAACTCTTCACCCGGACGGAACTGTTCGTTGGTGTGCGTGTGCCCGCTCAACGCCAGCGCCGGCCGGCCTTCGGTCCACTCACCGTTCTCCCAGTAATAACCCAGGATGTTGTACAGGCGCTCGATCGTATCCTCAGAGTGCTTGGCGGCATACTGATCGATGAATGACACGGTGGGAATGTGGTAGTTCAGGATGATCAAATGATCTTCGGGCACATATGCCAGATCGTTTTCCAGCCACTTCAACTGTTCTTCGGTGATGCGACCGTTGTAGGTCTTGCCATTGGCACAGAAATCCCAACGCCCTTCGGGATCGATGCTGCCATCGGGTGCCGTCGAGTCACAGGGATACTGGACGTTGTCGAGCGTCACGAAATGCACTTTGCCGATCGTGAACGAGTAGTAGTTCGGGCCCCAGATGCGACGGAAGCTGTCGGATGAATCCGAGTCGGTATCCGCATCGAAGTCGAGATCGTGGTTGCCGACCACGAAATACTGCGGTGCATTGATGATGCTCATGTTGTTGATGAACCGCGGCATCAGGCCCAGGTCGTCACCCATGACATCGCCTTCGACAACCAGCGCCTCGATATCGTCACGCTCGGCCAGTTCCTTGGCGAGGGTGTCACGTACATAGCCGACTTCGATATTGCTGTATGGCTGGGGGTCGCCCGAGATTGCGACCGAGAACTTGTACTTGCACTCACCGCGAACCATCGGGAAGTTGATCGACTTGGGCAGATCACCCGTCGGTTGCAGGCCGCCGAAGACCATCTCCTTCGCCGAACCGTACTCCTTGTGTACATAGGCGAACTGCGGCACGTTGTTGGCATCCACCGGCAATTCAAAGCACGCCGGCTTTGAGACGAAGATGTTCATGTCTTCGCGGTAGGTGCTTTCGTCAAAACGATAACGTCCGCTGCGATCGGTCAAGACGACCTCAATCCCGTTGGACACCATGACGCCCGGTATCCCGCGCTCACCATGGTCGAAGTTACCGTCGCGGTCGCGGTCGTTGAATACGTAACCGGTGGCGGATTTGCCGCCATCGCCGATGCCGTCCACATCGATGGTCGCGATATATTTGCTGTCGTTTCCCCAATGACCGTTGTGGCCACCTTTTTTTGAACGCCAATGGTGTTTCAGGCCTTGGCTGCGATCCGATTTATCCCAATATCCGCCCGTGGCAAACGTCTGGGCCGGCAGAGCAATGGCACCAAGCGCCAAAGCTACACCCGTCGAGATGAGAGTCTTCTTCACTGTGCTCCTCCTTGGGGGCAAAAATCGTTGATGCGCGACACACACAGCGACGCTGCGGCAGCGCGACCACGAAAGCCTCACAGGAATCTATTTCGCTGCGGTTTAGTCACCGTGAAGAAGACATGAAGAAACGATGTTAGAAACGTGATGGAGATATGACGAAGATACGAATCAAGATGAACATGTTGTTTCGCAATCTGTACTTACACGGTAAATGTCGAATGCGACTCAACCTGCCGAATTTTTGAGTATCTGTTTACTCAACGCACTCTTGGAAAGAGAAAGATAGAGCCCAGCGGTCGAAACTATCAGGATCACAAGGAAACCTCTGGTTTAAGACAGCCGGTGTAACGCAGCAGGTCACCAAGCAAGGGATAAGAAAACGCGACACGGAACTCGTACTCGCCGTCGACGATCCGTTTGTAGGCCTCCGTTCTCGGCAATAACCCAGCAGGTAGCGTCAACCCGTTGAGCTTGGCGCCACGCTGCACCCAATGCCAGCCGCCGTCGATGATCCTTACACCCAGTTCCAACTGCAGCTTGCCGCTGCTTTCTATCCAATACCCCGTGGGATGGTGGCCATACGGTGTGAAGACGGAAACCATCTCGTGCTTCTCACCGAATCGACGCGCCCACAGCAGTGAACCGTCGCTGTGCGCAATACGCACCGTGAACGGATAGTCACCCGAGTCGATCGGCATCCCCATCTTGCCGGCCAGGCGTCGCCCGATCAGGCCTGCGATGCCGTTCCCGAAAGTCAGTTCGACGCTGCCGTTCAAAGTACCGCCTTGTCGGTGGAGCTGCTGCAGCATTGGGTGCAGCTCGGCGAAGCTGTCTGCGAACCATTCGACGACGGGGTTGTTCACTTGTGTTCCTTCCTTGGCATATGCCCAAGCGCGTGGACCGGTTACGGCTTGGCGACGATATAGACCCCGGTGCCGACCAGCAGGCCGCCGGCCAGCCATTCGGCCTTGCGCAGGTGGTGGCCGGAATGCAGCCGGCGCCTGATCCGATGTGCCAGATACACGTAACCGAGTTTCACCAAGCCTACCGTCGCCAGGGTCGCAATACCAATCACGCCGACATCAACTCGCGCGAGGTTCTGGACGTCGACAAACGCCGGAAACAGGCTTGCGTAGAAAACGATGGCCTTCACGTCGCCCAGCGTGAGCGTCAGGCCGGCGATGAAACCACCCCACGCGGAGCTTGAGCCGTCAGCGGGCGCAACATGGTGTGCACTACCCGCCTTCAGCAATTTGTAGCCGTACCACACGAGGTAGATCCCGCAGAGGATTCTTATCAGACCGAAAAGATCGCCAACCAAGTGGGCTACCGCCGCCAAGCCTGCCAGGGAAATGCAGACCAGCACCAAATCGCCGACCACGATTCCGGCAGCAACCGCCACCCCATCGACAACCCCAAGCATCGCGGTTCTGGTGACGACCAGCAGCACGCTCGCACTGGGCATCGCAGCCAACACCGCGATGATGGAAAACAACGATACGAACTCAACGGCGGTCATGACGGTTCCTGTTACAGCAATTTCTGATCATGGGCTGTACGGCATCGGGTGTGTTCGGACCCGACGTGTCGTTGGAATTGTCTTGGACGTTTCGGCCGACATCGAGGATTACCACTGTGCCATGCAGATAGAGATGAATAGATATACGTGATTTTTCATTTATTTAGCATGTGTATTTCATGTGCATTCTTTACTACTCGAACCGGCCTACAACAAGCCTGTCGCGGTTGAACCAGCGTTTCTCGCCCTCATCTCCGCACAACCCGACCTTACCGAACCTGGAAACGTGCTGCTCAACTCCGTCGCCCAAACTTCGCTTGCCTTGGCAGCCACGCGCAGCCGGATCAAAAAAGCCGCTCTGTTGGTGGAGTGCCTGCGCGGCCTCGGCCCCGAAGAGATCCGTATCGGTGTGTCTTACCTCAGCGGCCATCTGCCACAGGGCAAGATCGGACTGGGTTACTCCCTGTTGCAAAAGTCGATGTCGGCACCGGCCGGCGAAGCCACGTTGTCGCTGGCCGAAACCGATCGACGGTTGACCGATATCGCAGGCATCAGCGGTACCGGCTCGCAGGCGAAACGATCGCATCTACTCGGCGAGTTGCTGGCGTGTGCCACCGAACAAGAACAGACGTTTCTGCAGCACCTGATACTCGGCGAACTGCGTCAAGGTGCGCTTGAGGGCCTGATGATCGAGGCGATCGCCAAGGCGAGCGAACAGCCGCTAAAGGCGGTGCGCAAAGCGGCGATGTTGTCCGGTGATCTGCCGCTGGTTGCCGACCGGGCCATGCGCGAGGGTGCGGCCGGCCTGTCGCAGTTTCGCTTCGAGATGTTCCGCCCACTGCAGCCGATGCTCGCCCAACCGGCAGAAGACCCGGCCGATGCCCTTGCGCAACTCGGTGAGGGCGTGTTCGAGTACAAGCTGGACGGCGCCCGCGTTCAGGTGCACAAGCTCGGCGACGACGTGCGCGTGTTCACCCGTCAGCTCAACGAAGTCACCCACAGCGTACCTGAGCTGGTCGAGCAGGTGCGCCTGCTGCCGGCCGAGCAACTGGTGCTCGATGGCGAGGCCATAGCATTCGACAAACAAGGCCGTCCCTTGCCCTTCCAGATAACGATGAAACGGTTCGGCAGACGACTCAAGGTTGACGAGATGCGCGACAAGCTGCCGCTGTCGGCGCGTTTCTTCGATTGCCTGTTTGTCGACGGCGATGACCTTATCGATCAGTCATTGACGACGCGCCTCGGTCAGCTCGATGACATCGTTATCCCGGCGCTGCGCGTGCCGCGCGTTGTGGCTGCAGACCAAGAAGCAACTCGCGATTTCCTCCGCCAGGCATTACAGGCCGGTCACGAGGGCATTATGGCCAAGGCGCCCGACTCGCTGTACGAAGCGGGCAATCGCGGTGCGAACTGGCTGAAGATCAAACCCGTGCATACGCTCGACCTGGTTGTTCTGGCCGCAGAATGGGGCAGCGGCCGCCGGCGGGGCAAACTCAGCAACCTGCACCTGGGAGCACGCGACCCGCGCGACAACACCTTCGTGATGTTAGGTAAGACCTTCAAGGGGCTGACGGACAAGATGCTCGAATGGCAGACCGATGCACTGTTGCAACGCGAAATTGGCCGCGAAGGTCACATTGTGCACGTACGCCCCGAGCTGGTCGTCGAAGTTGCCTTCAACGAGCTTCAGGCCAGCCAACAGTATCCGGGCGGCATGGCGCTACGCTTCGCCCGCGTGAAGCGCTATCGCCAGGACAAGACGGCCGCCGACGCCGATACGATCGACACCGTACGCGCAATCTTCGAGCAAGGTTTTGCCGGCGTCAGCCGGTAGCCGAGGCGCGCCGCTCGTGTTCGGCCGACTGGTGTTTGGAAAGATCGATAATGCTGACCAGCACCATCTGCCTGCCGGCATCCATATAGGGGTTGAGCCCGATTTCGACGCTTATCGGCTCACCTGATTTGGTGACGGCTTCAAGTCGACGTCCGCCGCCCATCAGGCGCGGTTCCGGGTCTTCCATGTAGGTGTCACGATATTTGCGGTGCTGCGCGCGTTGATCGGCGGGCAACAGAAAATCGACCGATTCTCCATTGAGTTCGCCCGGCTCATAGCCCAGTAACATCTCTGCGGCGGCATTGCCGATTTCGATGTTGCCTTCGGCATTGACTACCAACTGGCCGACACTGCTGGCTTCGAACAGCCGATGAAAGCGCTCTTCGAGCTTTTTCATCTTCTCCAGATTCTCGGCGCGTGCCACGGCGTAGCCGGCACGAAGCTGTGCACGCCGTTCACGCACATGCCCGCTCAGATACAGGAACATCGACAGGCCGTACACCGACAGTCCGACCAGCGTCGCCAACGAAACCAGCATGCGGTTATCGCGACGGATATCCAGCAGAAAACCGATCGGCCGGCTGGCCACCAAGGTCAGCTCAAATTCGTCGGTGACCAGTTGATCGATGCCTCCGAGCTGCGCAGGAAACATGTTTTTCATCCGGTGGAAAATGTCGGCCGGCTGCAGGCGTTTCCACGTCCACAGACCACCTTGTGCTTCGGTATCGCCAACCTGCTTGGCGCGAATCGATTGCCACAAAGCCGGATACATGTCGGCGAAATTCACAACCGAGTCAGTGATCGCCAGTTCACCTGCAGCCGGCCGATGCAACAACTCGCCTGCGCGATTCACTACGTGGTAAAGCACATTGCTGTTGCTCTGGCTGACGCCTTCCACGGCATCGAAGAATGGCCGCATGTCGATGTTGAAAATGATGATGCCGCGCGATTCACGATCGTCGCCGACGAGTCGCTTGGCGATGCGCAATACGGGTTTTAGCGGCGCTTCGACAACGCCCTGCTCGTTGTTGAAATCGATGGGCGATATATAGATCTCGCCAGGCAACAGATTTTGCGTTGCCTGGAAATAGTATCGATCGTGTTTGTCCTGCAGCTGATCCGGCGGCGTGACCGTCGGTCCATTGCTGCTGCGCGACACGCGCACTCTTTCGCGTCCGTTGCGATCGATCCAGCGCACCTGGTCGTAGTAAGGATGGCGCCGGGCAAACGTCATGAACGTGGATTCAAGCGTCTGCAGTGCCGCCTTGTCTGGCGAATTGGCCACCTTGGTCACCGCGGCCTCGCCCGATATCGACACCAGGTGATTGAGCGAGTTCGATACCTGGGCCCCGATAAAGCCGCCGATGAACTGCAGCCGGGTATTGTCATCGTCAAGTACCGCCTGAATCTCGGATTCGGTACGCATGGACGCGAACGACGCACCAACCACCAAGGCAATGACGACGACCGGCACGAACAGAACGATGAACTCGTACATCGGAAACCGGACGTTCTGCGCGATGTCTGTTGCTGCGGAGTCTTTCATGGGACCTGCTGCCGCCTCCAGGCCGTGGGAAAGGTCTGCGGTTCCGTTCCGATGGACCAGCCCGATGGCCGCTGAAAAGGGAATGACGATTGCTACACCTTGGTTACAGACTGCCACAATTACTTTTGCGGGATAAACCTGTTTTTGGACGCGGCAATCCGAAATGCGCACTATGTCCACGCCGGATTCGCCGTGCCCGACGACGTAGATACGACGCGTCAACGTCGTTCTCTGCCTGCCGACGGCGCAGGGCTTCGACGGCTGATGCGCGAGCGCCACGCAGAAATGAACGCTGTGGGTATGCTCTGCGCTACCCCACATTTATCCTGGTGTAATTCGGGCATCCGAAACCCCATTTCGCCAACCAAGAAGATGACAGAATGTGTGACGTGAATCTTGTCGCCAAAGCGGTTTGATCGGAAAACAACAGTGACAGAAAAATTGCCGTTCAACGAACCGACTGCACGCTGGTTCAACGAGGCGTTTGCCGATGCTACGCCGGTACAGCGGCACGGCTGGGCATCGATCGTCGATGGCGCACACACTCTGCTTGTTGCACCGACCGGCAGCGGCAAGACCCTGGCCGCCTTTCTTGCCGGCATCGATTATTGTCTGTCGCTGCCCGCCGACGCACCGCCAGGCGTGCGCATACTGTATGTCTCCCCGCTCAAGGCCCTGGTCTACGATGTGGAGCGCAACCTGCGCGCGCCACTGGTCGGCATCAGCCACAAGGCTGGCGCGCTTGGAAAGGTTGTGCGCGACGTGCAGGTCGACATCCGCACCGGCGACACGCCACAGAAGGAACGCCAACGCCAAGCCAAGCACCCGGCAGATATCCTGGTAACCACGCCGGAATCACTGTTTCTGTTGCTCGGTTCAAAGGCCCGCGACAACCTGCGCAGCGTGCACACCGTTATTGTCGACGAGATCCACGCACTGGCCCCGACCAAACGCGGCACGCACCTGGCGCTGAGCCTGGAACGGCTGTCGGCGTTGTGTGCCAAGGATCCGCAGCGTGTTGGCCTGTCGGCTACGGTCCGGCCGCTCGACGAGGTCGCGCGTTTTCTTGGCGGGCGACGTACGGTTGCCACCGTCGACCTGTCGGCGAAGCCGAGAATCGACCTTGCTGTGCAGGTGCCGGTGGCGGACATGGATAATCCGGTGACGCCGTCCGCCGAAAAACCCGGGGGATCAATCCTTGGCGAGTTGTACACGCGCGAGGTGGGCACGACCCAGCCGGAGGAACGCGGTATCTGGCCGGCCATCTATCCGCAACTGCTCAAACAGATCGAAGAAAACCGATCGACCATCATTTTCGTCAACAGCCGGGGTTTGTGCGAACGCCTGACGCAGCGGCTCAACGAACTGGCCGGCGAAGAAGTTGTGCGCTCACACCACGGCAGCGTATCGCACGAAAAACGCGCCGAGATCGAAGAGGGTCTCAAGCAGGGGCGGATCAAGGGCATCGTCGCCACCAGTTCACTCGAACTCGGCATCGACATGGGCGCGGTCGACCGTGTGGTGCTGGTCGAGTCACCGGGATCGGTCGCGCGCGGCCTGCAACGCGTCGGTCGAGCCGGTCACCAGGTCGGCGAGCTCAGCGTCGGTCGGCTGTTTCCAAAGTTTCGCGGCGACCTGCTCGAAAGCACCGTGATCGCACAACGCATGATCGAAGGCGAGATCGAGTCGATCAGCGTGCCGCGCAACACGCTCGATGTGCTTGCCCAGCAGATTGTCGCGATCTGTTGCGACGCGCCGACGAGCAGCAGCGACATCGAGCAAGTGGTAACCCGCGCCTACCCGTTTCACCAGCTGTCGGGCGACGCGTTGCAGGCCGTACTCGAGATGCTGAGCGGTCACTACCCATCGCAAGACTTCGCCGACCTGCGACCACTGCTGGCGTGGGACAGAAACAAGGACGAGTTGCGCCCGCGCCGCGGCACGCCGATGGTTTCGCGCATGAACGCCGGCACAATCCCGGACCGCGGCAACTACACGGTCACCCTCGGGCCGGATGGCGCACGCCTCGGCGAACTCGATGAGGAGATGGTGTACGAAACCCGCCCGGGCGAAAACATCCTGCTCGGGGCGACCACCTGGCGCGTCGAAGAGATCACTCGCGATCGCGTTATCGTGTCGCCGGCGCCGGGCGAACCCGGACGGCTGCCCTTCTGGCGCGGTGACGGTCCGGGGCGGCCGTTGGAACTGGGGCGCGCGCTCGGTGCCTTTGTCCGCAAAGTCGGTGCCATGCCCCCTGCCAAGGCGGTTGAGTGGCTGCAGCAGCATGCACATCTGGACCGCAACGCCGCGCATAACCTCGCCGACTACCTCTCTGAACAGAAAGAGCACACCGGCTGTCTGCCGACAGACCGCACGATCACCATCGAACGTTTCCGCGATGAACTGGGTGACTGGCGCGTGTGCATCCTGTCGCCGTTCGGTGCGCGCGTGCATGCGCCCTGGTCGATGGCGTTGCAGCAACGCCTGTCGATCGACAATGCCTTTGAAGTACAGGTGATGTACACCGATGACGGCATCGTGCTGCGCTTTGCCGATACCGATGAGCCGCCGGATCTCGACGTGTTGCTGCCCGACCCCGACGAGGCGGAAGAGCTGGTGACCGACCAGCTTGCGCATACCGCAATGTTTGCCGGCCTGTTCCGCGAGAATGCCGCACGCTCATTGTTGATCCCGCGACGCCGGGTCGACCAACGGACCCCACTATGGGCACAGCGACTCAAGGCGCAAAACCTGCTGGCGGCAGTGCGCAAGTACCCCAATTTCCCGATCGTACTGGAGACCTACCGCCAGGCGCTGAGCGACGTCTTCGACCTGCAGGCGCTGCGCAGCGTGTTGCGTGATATCCATGCGCGCAAGGTGCGTATCGACGAGGTCGAAACCCGATCGGCATCGCCGTTTGCCCGCTCGCTGGTGTTCGCCTACGTGGCGGCCTATATCTACGAACAGGACGCGCCGCTGGCCGAACGACGCGCCCAGGCATTGACCCTCGATCGCAACCTGCTCAACGAGCTGCTGGGCCAGGATGAATTACGCAGCCTGATCGACGCCGACGTGTTGCTGCAACTCGAAAGGGAACTGCAACGGTTGACTGACGACCGGCGTGCCCGCGACGCCGACGAGATTCACGACCTGCTGCGCCAGCTCGGTGACCTGAGCGAACAGGCCATCGCCGAACGTTCCGTATGCGATGTAACCTCCGCGCTATCGCAATTGCAGAATGAACGCCGTGCCATCCCGGTCAGCATTGCGACGCAACAACGCTGGATCGCCGCGGAGAATGCCGCCATCTATCGAGATGCCCTCGGCGCCGTACCTCCGCACGGCCTGCCGGAGGTCTTCGTCGAGGCACAAGACAATCCCCTGGCGTTCATCGCCTACCGCTACGCGCGAACGCATGGCCCGTTCGTGACGCGCGAACTCGCCACACACCTCGGTCTGCGACCGGCACAGGTCGAACCGGTGTTGCGCGGCTTGCTGCACAGCGGTTCGTTGGTCCAGGGTGAGATTCGCCCCGGCGGTGTCGAACTCGACTGGTGTGAGGCCGATGTACTGCGGCGCCTGAAGCGGCGTACGCTGGCCAAGCTGCGCGATGCCGTTGCACCGGTCGATGCCGCGTCGCTGGCGTTGTTTCTGCCCCAATGGCACCAGCTCGGTGGAGAACGCAGCGGCACCGCCCGCCTGCTCGAAGTCATACAACAGCTTCAGGGCCTGGAGTTGCCCTGGTCGGCCCTGCACGGGCACGTTCTGCCGGCGCGCGTTGCCGGCTTCACACTCGACATGCTCGACATGCTGGCCGCCGGCGGCCAAGTGGTATGGCTCGGACGCTCACCGCTGGGTAGCCGTGACGGGCGCATCGTACTTTACCTGCGCGAGCACGCACGCGAACTATTGGACAAGGTGCCGACGCCGGACGGGCTTGAAGAGGCGCATCACGCCGTCCTGGATCACCTGCGTGAACGAGGCGCTTCGTTTACCTTCGAGCTCGAATCGGTCGTACAGAAACGATGCGCGGGGATGAACGGCAGGGAGATCCAGGCGACGCTGTGGGACCTGGTGTGGGCTGGTCAGATCACCAACGATACCTTCGCGCCCCTGCGAACACTTGGTGCGCGATCGGTACGCCACAGCGGCAGACGCGGCCGTGTGGCGTCGACAATGGCAGGTGGTCGCTGGTCGCTCGTCGAGAGCCTGTTCGATACCGGCCTGACCGATACCGAGCGCACCATTGCACGCAGCAACATGTTGCTCGATCGTTACGGCGTGGTCAGCCGCGAAGTGGTCGCCGCGGAGGAACTCAGCGGCGGCTTCGGCCCGATCTACAAGGTCATGTCGAGCATGGAAGAGGCCGGTCGTGTGCGCCGCGGTTATTTTGTCGAAGGCCTGTCGGGTGCGCAGTTTGCGCGCCCCGGTACGATCGACCTGCTTCGCGGTGTACAACCGGAAATGCAGGCTGACGTCGATGCCGACAGTTACCGCATCGACTTGCTGCCTGTCGTCGATCCGGCAAACCCCTGGGGCAGCCTGCTTGCGTGGCCGCAAAGCGGCGGTGCGGAAAAACTCAGGCCAAAGCGCGTAGCCGGCGCCTGGCTGTTGTTGCACCAAGGCAATCCCCTGCTCTACCTGGGTCCCAACGGCCGCCAGCTGATCACCTTCCCTGCGCACCTTGAGCGACCCGGCGTTCGTTCCGCCTGTTTCGAGGCGTTGCGCGCCATGCCAGGCAGCACACGTCGCGGCACGCTGATCATCGAGAAGGTCGACGGCCAGCCTGTCGGTCAATCGCCCTACCGTGACACCTTGCTCAAGGCCGGGTTCATCAGTGACTACCGCGGTGTCGCCGCGGAGGCCTTTGCCTGATGCCGGAAGGCGATACGATCTTCAAGCTTGCGGCGTACCTGAAGCCGGTGTTGACGGACCAGCGTATCCAGGTCGGTACACTGCGCGATCAGCCAGCAGTCGACCTTGCCGGACGCGAAATCACCGATGTGTTCGCACACGGCAAGCACCTCTTCATCGCATTCGACGACGAGCACATGTTGCGCAGTCATCTCGGCATGTGGGGTTCATGGCACCACTACGCCATCGATGAAACTTGGCAGAAACCCGCGCGCCAGGCTTCAATCGTGCTTGAGCTCGGTCAACGCGTTTACGTCTGTTTCAATGCGCAACAGGTCGAGTTGATGCGCAAACACGGGGTTCGCGCACGGCAGTTCGGCATCGTCATGGGGCCGGACCTGTTGGCAGACGAGGTTGATATCGACGACATCGTTACCCGCGCACGCGAGATGTCGGCGCCCTCGCGGCCGATCGCAGATGTGCTGCTGGATCAACGCATCGCCAGCGGTATCGGCAATGTCTACAAATCAGAGGTGTTGTTTATCGAGTGCTGTCAGCCGGCATCGGAGCTTCAGCAACTCGATCACGCCGTTTTGCGGAATCTCTATCAGCGAGCATCGGAGCTGCTGAACGAAAATACGCGTGGCGGCCCTCGCATCACCCGACGAGCCAATGACCAGGCCGACACACTCTGGGTATACGGACGTACCGGCCTGCCCTGCCTGCGCTGCGATACGCCGATCGAATCGATGCGATTCGGTAAAGCACAGCGTTCGACTTTTTGGTGTCCACACTGCCAGCCAACAGCCGCTTGATGGTTGCGCAAAACGCGAAACAAAAAACGTTGTAAGCATCGCCTCAAATGGCCATCGCTTCATTGATATTCCGCAATAGCGAAGCGCTATCCACACACTCTAAAAATGCAATTGGATCAGCGCTTTAGCACTCGTTAACCTGTATCCACCGCCGGCAATACAGATGCCGGATTACAACTCCACGTTATTGATGAGGTTACGAAACAATGGATACACAATCGCAAGCGCAGTTCGCCATGCCACGTATCAATGAACCGGCTCCGGCCTTCGAGGCGCGCACCACGCACGGCGTCAAGTCGCTGCAAGACTATCGCGGCAAATGGTTGGTGCTGTTCTCACACCCGGCCGACTTCACCCCGGTATGTACCACCGAGTTCATGGCATTTGCCAAACACTACGACGACTTCCAGGCGGTCAACACCGAGCTGCTGGGATTGTCTATCGACAGCTATTACAGCCACGTTGCCTGGGTACGCAACATCAAGGAACGCTTCGGCGTCGATATCCAGTTTCCGATCATCGAAGACCTGTCGATGAAGGTGGCAAAGGCCTACGGCATGATTCACCCGGGGGCAGCGGATACGTCGGCAGTGCGCGCAACATTCATCATCGATCCCGAAGGCGTACTGCGGGCAATGGTCTACTACCCAATGACCAACGGCCGCTCGATCCCCGAGTTTCTGCGCCTGATCAAGGCACTGCAGGCATCGGACACGCACAAAATCGCGACACCTGAAGGTTGGCAGCCGGGTGAGAAAGTCATCGTACCGCCTCCTGGCGATATGGAAGCCGCCGAGAAGCGTGCCGACGAAGGCTATGAGTGCACCGATTGGTATTTCTGCAAGAAGGCACTCTGACGTTTACTGAGCTATACGCCGGGCGGTTTGCCGACAGTCCTTACTGTCACGCAAACCGCCCGCATAAGCGTTTACTGACCGCGGTGCAAGCTTTGGATCTCGCACGAAGCTAGTTACTTACAATCCTCACATAGATTGACGCCTGGTCTTTTCGCGTGATCTACTTTGTACATGCGAGATTCGTCATATACATTCGACGATTCGCACATAATAAAACCTAAGCAAGTGTGCTGAGACAAGGAAGTACCTAGAAAGTCGAGACGAGCCCCAAACCCTTCACATTACGGAACGTCTTCCCACGGCCATCCCGGCCCAATCGAATCACGTATTGACCTGTATCACGACGTGATCAGCGCGCGTCTGTACGCTAAATGGGAGAAAGCAGAATCTGCGTAAGGCGTTCCGTTTGCCGACGTCCAGATAGCCGGACGATCGCAATAGATGTTGGGCCCGCGTTGGCAGGTCACTTCCAAAGCACAGCACCAAGGAAACAGAGCTTGACAGTCGTGACCCGCAAGTTTTGCGCGGCTTGTCGAACGGAAAAACACAACATGGAGAGCATCATGTCGCTCGCAAAGATTTATAAGGTTGCCAAGGTCGCCCCAATCGTCACTTTGGCGGCATTCATCGGCGGATGTGGCGGCGGTGGCGGTGGCGGCGATTCAGCCGGCGTGACCCAGTCGGTAAGCTTCGTGAAATGGTCGTCGATCAACCCGCCCGCGACCGTAAGCATCAAAGGCATATCGCAGGACGCCGACTACACCGCATCGGCTCCGAGCTTCAATGCAACCAGTGTTACCGACCTCGGTGTCGACACGACAGCGAGTGCGTACATCACCTACCGCTTCGACGACACCATCAGCCGCATCAGCATCACCACGCAAAACGGCACGGTGACGTGGGACGAAAACTCGGGCGATCTGATCGACGACACCGATCCGCTGGCAGTCGTAGCAGCAAGCGGCAGCAATCAGTCGATGTTGTTTACTGTGAATCCGGTTGCGCTGTCGTGGGACTATCAAACGTTCGGCACCTGGCAGACCGGCATCATGACCGGCTCGGGCCAGATCGGCGCCGTCAGCTTGGGGGCACCGACGGCAGGCAGCGCAATACCCACCTCGGGTACCGCCAGTTTCACCGGGGCCGCGATGGGCATCTATGTCGATGCGGCGGGTGCACAGTATCTCGCGGGCGGCGATCTCACCGTCAATGCCGACTTCGTGGGTCGTTCTCTTACGTTCGCAACCACCAACTCCGAGAAACTCAACCTGCTGACATCCGCCTCGTCGCTGGCGCCCAACCTCGACCTGAGCGGAACCCTGAACTATGCAGCAGGCGTCAATACCTTTACCGGCTCGCTCACAGCCGCCGGCGGCATGACCGGACAGACAGAAGGACGCTTTTACGGTCCCAATGCCGAAGAACTCGGCGGCGTATTCTCGGTTTCCGGTGCGGGCACCGAGTCTTACATCGGCTCTTATGGAGCGGCTCAGTAGTCCGAGCCATGGGTTCGCCAACGATACTGCGCGGCCGACTGGCATCACTGCTCGTCGGCTGCCTCACCATGTTCAGCGTCGCCGCCGCTTCGGCGACAGAGCCTGTTACACAGGCAACGCCTGACGATGACACCTACCAGGTATTTTTCGCCATCGGCATGGAAGAACTGCGGCGGCAGAACTACCCGGCTGCGATTCAGGTGTTCAAGATGCTATCGAACCGGCTCGACTCACAGCGCATACGACTGGAGTTGGCGCGGGCATATTTCCTCGACCGGCAATACGAGCATTCAAAGCGGCTTTTCAACGACATTCTGGCCGACGCCTCTCTGCCCTGGGGGGTGCGTGAGAACGTCAACCGTTATCTCGACCTGATCGATGAGGCGCTGGGCAACATCAAGTTCTCGGTGGCGTTTGTGACCGACAGCAACCCGATGAACTACACGGAGAGCCGCCAGGTCATGATCGCCGGCCAGGTTCTGACAATCGCTCAACCGCCCGAGAACGAGGAAACGCACGGAATCGAGTACGGCGTGACTGCGACAAAGGCATTCACGGCGGACGCCAGTGTTGTCGGCTTCGCCAAGGTCAGCTTCAGAGACCTGGAAGGCGATGATTTCGATCGGTGGACGCTCGACGGCGGTATCGCATTGTTCCCCAGGACCTACCGAAAACTGCAGGGTCGCGTCGGCATCGAAGAGTCGTACTACGCCGGTGATCACCAGTATCGCCAGCCTTACGTATCCGTCACCTATTTTCCGGACCCTGTCGAACGATTCCGCTTGAGTACCGAAGCCAGGTTGGCCTATCTCGATGTGGATGAGTATGACCATCTTGACGCGTTCTCGCAGACGTTGACGGCACGCGCATCGACTATCCTGGCGAATAGCATGCAGGTACTCGGTAGCGTCTATGTCGAGAATTCCGACGCCGACGAGAAACCTTATAGCTATCAGGGCGCGGGAGTCAGCTCCACTGTCTCTCTACCGCTGTTTGACACCTGGGGAGTAGACCTGTC
Organism: Thiosocius teredinicola; assembly: GCF_002009425.1. Lineage (NCBI taxonomy): Bacteria > Pseudomonadati > Pseudomonadota > Gammaproteobacteria > Chromatiales > Sedimenticolaceae > Thiosocius > Thiosocius teredinicola. The sequence goes on along the minus strand of NZ_CP019936.1, from coordinate 2,339,658 downwards.
CGCCGGATACGGCACTCGCAACTATCTGGATGACGACCCCTTCTTCACCAAGCAGCGACGTGACAACACCACCAAGCTGAGCTTCCTGGTGCACAACAAGCAGTGGAAGGTCTTTGGATTCACTCCTGAGTTTGGCGTAGCGTATCAGCACACCGATTCGAACATCAGCTTTTACGAGTTCGACAAGACAACCTTTGTGTTGCGCGCGAAGAACTGATCCTGATTTCTCCGCTGCCGAATCTGTTCTTAACGCGTGCCCGCCGGTTCCGCGACACAGTTTTCTACCGTCGCTGCTTCGCAGGCCCCTTCGCAACGCGGTTCACCGAAACGATCCTTAACCACTGCGCCGCCCGGTACCGTCGAACAATAGACCTCACCGTCAGACGTCGCAATACAGCGGCCCTTTCCACATATGATCTCGCCGGTGCGTGACCGAACCGCTGCACCGTCGCGGTATGCTGAACAGGCGACATTGCCATAGCGATCACGCTGACAGTCACCGCGGCCGCAGATCACCTCACCTTTGTAGTTCTTCTGGCAGTCTGCGAGTGCCTTCGCTGCCGGCAACAATGCAAGGATCAGTAATAACGGCGCAAGCAAAACGCTTACGCCTCGTTCGCTACCCTGTCTGTTCATAGCCATCCTCGCTCCTGCCGACAAAACCCGAACAGCCGGGCGACAACCGCGACCGACCGAAAATCGCATCAATCATCAACGATACCGCACACCCTGAATGCTTCAGCAAACATATTGCGGGCTACCTCGTCCATATGCTCGTACAGATAACGCCTGGATTGGCAGACGGCCAAAGTGTAGCGGTCGCCCGCTTTCAGGCCTGCCGCGATATCGCGTTTCCCCATGGGTATCGAATCACCGTCACAGCGAAACCAGATCCATTCGCCTTCATGTACCAGGTGAGCATTGTCGTTACCACACTTCACGTCGACGAACGGATCGCCGGCATTGAGATCCATCGGCCGTGTCGCGGCCAGCGGCGTCTGATCTTGCAGCACAGACAACGGCAGGTAGAACCCCGCCTGATCGGTCTCGCCTCGCGGCAAGGGTGCGGTTTCGGTGGTCGAACTGCGTTGGTGGTTTGGCATATGGCACGTCGAACAGTCGTTGAGCCGGCGAAGCATATGTAGTCCGACAGCCGACAGCGGCGGTCGTTCGACCGGCGTTCCCAGATGCCTTGCCACGCTGATCATTTCATCGGTGGCGACCTGTCGTGCCGCCTCGTCACCCGCGAGCCACGACCAACCGACGAGCGGCGCATGCGCAGTACCGTCAACGGGCCGATAGACATGCACATCCATCTGTCTCGGGTTGCGGATCTCGGCTCCGCGAACATCCATCACGGTCTCATCGCGCGTGCCGTCGGCCCGCTTGTAACCCAGCAATTCGATCCGGTCAGCACGCGTGCCGGGCGGAAACACCAACGTCGGCCGCTGCTGGGCCTCAAGATAGCGTGCCGAAATCTTTTCATCCGGTGGTACAAAAAGATAAACGCGGATGATATCGCTGGCATCGTGGGTCGTCGGCAGGCGGACCGGTGGAACCATTTCGACGAACCCGTTTAGCTGCCAGTACACCTCGGGACGTTCGATGCGCAGTTGCTGGACACCCGCGAGTTGCAGGCGGGTTGACGAATCCGCGCCAATAGCCGACGCCAAGCCGGCGACTGTGAGCCAAAGAACTGCCACCAAGATGCGTTGTCTAACCCGGTTCAATTGTCCGCCTTGCATAGTCCTCACACCCGTGCACCGGTGCTGGCGATGCATGTCAGGATTCGACACCCCGGTGTTCAGCCTGCCTCACCCCGTGCAGTGCTACCGCGGCAGCCAACCTGGATCGACTTCGGTTGTGTCAGTTCAATTGCATGATCTCAAGCAGTTCATCGCTGCTGACGACATGGCAATAGATCATGTTGATGATCTCGAGCTCGCGTTGGTGCAGCTCGTCGGTACCGGCTGCACAGCAATCCTCGACCAAAACCACGTTGAAACTTTCATCCGCCAGGCTGCGCACCGTCGATGAAACGCATTGATCCGTGTAGATTCCCGTCACTACGACGTTGCGAATACCCATGTTGCTAAGCACAAGGCGCAGATTGGTGCCGGTCAATGCGCTATCGGTCGTCTTGGTGACGACGATCTCTCCCGGCAAGGGCGCGACCTCGGGAGCGATCTGCGATTCCTCGGAGGTCGTCGGCATCAGAAGATTATTCCACCCCGGCATCTTCTGACTCCATGAACGGTCGCGCCCATCGTCGAGCAGGCAGGCAATGCGTGCATGAACAACATTGATGCCACATCGACGAAAATCATCCTGCAAACGCTTGAGGTTGGGCATCACGGTCTGCCGCATGCGATCGAAGAAAGGCGTCCAGCGCGCCTGTTCTTCGGCGCTGCTCTTCGGCACCAGACCATAGTTCTGCACATCAATGCACAGCAGCGCCGTTTCACTCGCAGGCAGAACCAAGTCTTCTGGTTCAGGTGCGTCTTGATAGTAAAAAGAACGATAGGCCGATTTCCAGTTCATGGCTCCTAGTCCTTGACCGTCAGCAATTGTATGACGCTCCAACGATACGCCCTCGTACGACGCAGCGAAACCTGCAGGCAGGCGCGTTATCGATTCTTTGTGCGTTCCTTTAGAATCGGCTTGCTCGGTCTGTCGTCAACAGGGATTGGAATCGAATCCGTCATGCGTCTCGTGAAGTTTGCTGCCTTGGCCAGCGGGTTGGCCATACTCATCCCACTGGTGCCCTACCGCGTGGAAGGCGACGGAAACCTGCTGCTATGGATGATCGACCTCGCCAGTCACTGGCAATGGCTGTACGTCGCCGTGCTGCTGGTCTGTGCACCGCTGCTTGCATGGAAGGATAAACGGTGGCTGATGCTCATAGTGCTCACCGTTTTGCCGTGGTTCACCGCGTCATCGACGGCACTCCGCGCGAATCACGACGGACCGACATTGACCGTCATCGTCGCCAACGTCAATGCGGCCAACCAAAATCCCGCAACATTCATTGACTGGTTGAACAATCGACAGGCGGATGTCGTCGCGGTACTCGAAGTCTCGCCGCAACTCGGCATTGATCTGGAGAAACTCGTGGCATTCCCGCACCGCGTCATCCGGCCGCGCAACGACGCCTTCGGTATTGCCCTGCTGTCCCGGTTTCCGTTGAGCGATATACAAGTGATCGAAGACAACGACGGCATTCCACACATCGAGGCACAAGTCGCATGGCCGAAACAGGCGTTTGACATTGTCGTATTCCACCCGATGCCGCCGATGGCCCCTGAGTTTCACGCCCTGCGCGACGTCAAGCTGACTGCTATCGCCAGACATCACAAGGACATCGCCCGACCCGTCGTGGTGGCGGGCGATCTGAACGCGACCCCCTGGTCGTCGGCTTTCACCGGACTGGACGAACTGGGCCTGCGCCGCACCGGAGACTTATCGCCGACCTGGCCGGCAATGTTCGAAGGATGGTTCGGCATCCCTATTGATCACCTGCTCGTCTCGCCGGAATGGCGGGTGAATGACGCCTACATCGGCCCCGACATCGGCTCGGACCACCTGCCGATTGCGGTGGTCTTGCAGACCTCCAGCGCCGCGACAATGCCCGGCCGCTAGCGCGCCGGGCCTATCCGTCGTTACTCAACGCGGCCTAGGCGGTGCATCACCACGGCGACCGTGATACACCTCGAACTGCCTACGGTTGTGATCGCGCTCGGCGCGGTCGTACTTCGGTTCGCGACGATAGTTTGCCGGTGGCCGGTACTCGGCGCGATGGCGCTCATGATGACGATACGGCTGCGGTTCCTTTATCATCAAGGGTCGACGGACGCGGTGATCGAGATAGATATGGCTCGGCAACACCTTGACCCGAAGCCAACGATCATGATCCCGGTAGTAGTAGTGCCCCGAGAACAGATGGAAGTACACGTTCACGTCCGGGTAGTAGTAATAGTCGTAGTCGTAACGGTGCGCCGGCGGCCGCTCATGCGGCGGCGCGTAGACGCAAGCGTTTAGCGCGACAGCGATGCCGACAAGTATGAATAGCAAGGATATAGGGCGGCGCATGGAAAACCTCCTCGTTCGCCACGAGCCACAGGGGTGGCTGAATAATTAGACAGCCGACCGCCCGATTGGTGCCCGACGCTCAGCTCTCCGGCAATCGGTAATTGCCCAAGTCGTTCGGATCGTCGAATACCGTCCATACCGCAGCTGGGATTGCACCAAACGTCGCCTGGTAACGCGCCGCGTCCGCTGATTCGCCGGTCACGTTGCGGATGAAGATATGCGCAACCTGATCGGGGTGCTGCCGATAAATTTCGGCGTACACCTCCGGGTCGTGTTCCCCGGAGTCGCCCACCAGCACAAACCGGCGCTTGGGGTACTGTTTGACCAGGCGCGAGATAGTCGGCACCTTGGTCGTCATCGACGATGCAAAAAGGTCGAAGAACGATTGGTCTTTGACGCGAAACTGTTTCAGATGGAGGCTGCCGCCGGGCAGACCGGTGTCGTCGAGAAACTCGGTCAGAAAGGGATACAACTGCCAGGGCGACGACGATACGTAGTGAAAGACCGCACCCTGATCCGCCCACCGCTGATAGGCCTGCGGCATACCCGGGACCGCTTCGAAAGGCCGCAGAAAGGTGTTTTTGATCAATTCCCGCTTGTTCAACACATCGCTGGTCTTAACGGTGTCGTCAATGTCGGAGATCACCGATATGCCGTCCTCCCCGATCAATTGCACCCGCCCGGCAAAACGCCGTTCGTCACCCGCGGGCGAGACGATCGCCACTTCGCGGCAACCGTCGCAGTTCTGATCGATCAGATCGGCGGGAAACCGGATGGTCGAAAAAAAGTGTCCATTGCTTCCGGATTTCGCCAGTTGCGTCGATTCACCGGCGACATCGATCGTCAACCGCTTGTTGCGCTCGTTGTCGACCAGAAACATGGCGGCGCGCTTGCGAAAGGCAGATTCTTCCAGCGCGCTTTGATCCAGGCCCAACCGTTTGACGAAGGAGTTCGCCAGCGCCGAACGCCAGGCTGAGCCTTCTTCCGGTTCGAATATCCAGCCGTGAACATCCGCCTGCCATAGCCGGCCGTTATCGATGAGATGGGCGTTGGTAGTGAAAAGGATGACGTGTTCGTCGCTTTTCAGATCGGAGGCGTAAACGCGTTGAAAGGCCAGAAACGCGAACAACGTAACACCGAAAACGAGGACAAGAACACCGAAGTCAATCATGTCGCGAATTCCATTTTGCGAAGGTTCTGTTGGATTTGACATCGAATGCAGTCAGCCCGCTTATATTGAGGTCATGATCCGACCGGATGCGCGTCGAGTTCTACGAACAGCGACGAAATCGGCATACCGACTGCCGCCCGATCACTGTTCTGACGCACTTTCTTAATGAAACTCGCCTAGACTCGCGCTATAGGGGCGCATTATGCCGGTTTATCGGGGGCCAATCCATGCAGGTGTCGGTCGGAACGTTCAACCTCAACAACCTGTTCTCGCGCTACAACTTTCATGCGACGGTCGATGCCTTGCGTGCAGCCGAGCCCGGCGAGAACGATGTCACGGTCGCCTATACCTTCGATCAGGCCAGCGGATTCATGTTGCGCACCTTCAAGGGCCGATTGGTGCACGGCAAGCAATCGAAGGAAACCCAGGCCATCGCGGCCCGCATCCTTGCGATGGATGTCGATGTGCTGGCGGTGCAAGAGGTCGAAGACATCGCCGTGCTGCGGCAGTTCAACAGCGACTACCTCAACGACCTCTACCCGCATCTCGCCCTGATCGAGGGCAATGACGAGCGACTGATCGATGTGGGCGTGATGTCGAAACTGCCGATCGGCAAGGTCAGTTCTTTTCAGACGGCGGTCCATCCGGACGCACCGCAAGAACGCATATTCGGACGCGATCTGCTGGCCGTGGAGATTCTGGATGCCGCCCGCAAGCGCAAACTGTTCACGCTCTACAACACGCATCTGAAGAGTCACTTCGTCGATTTTCGCGACGACCCGGTGGCCGGACAGGCTGCGAACAACCTGCGTCGACAGCGGCAGGCCGAGACGGTGGCCCGCTTGATCAGCGACAACGAGCGCAAGGGAGCGCGCTTTGTATTGACCGGCGACATGAACGACCCGGTCGATTCGGCCTTTTTGCAATCGATGTACGTAGTCGACGGCCAGGCGCTGTTCAACGCACTGACACAGCCGATCGAGACGCGACCACCGAAAGCCGAAACCCAGGGTGCAGGCCCGCAGACGAGCGCGTGGTCGTACCGCTTCAACCCACCGGGTGCGGATACCCCACCCGAGTATTCCCTGTACGATCAGATCTGGTTGAGCCCATCGCTATCGGACCGGGTGGTATCGGCGCACGTCGACCGGCGCACTAAGCATGGCGGCGACGGCTCCGACCACGACCCCACCTGGGTGCATCTCACACTCTGAGCGAGATGCGCGCATCGACTTCATGTGTTGCGGCACAATGGGGGCTCGACCCAGGCGCGCGTCGCCACGGAGGTAGAACCCTTTGATCAATCCCAAAGATTATCCGGTGTCACTGACCGAGGTGTATCGCGCCAAGCGTATCGTGGGCCAGTGTTTGAAGCCGACCCAGCTCATTCATTATCCGGCCCTGTCGTCAGTCACCGGCGTACAGGTCTATGTGAAGCACGAGAACCACAACCCGACCGGCAGCTTCAAGATACGCGGTGGTATCAACCTGATGCACCATCTGAAAGCTGCCGGTATCGAGGGTGTAATCACGCACTCGACCGGCAACCACGGCCTGTCGGTCGCAACGTCGGCAGCGTGGGCGGGCATGAATGCCGTGGTCGTGGTTCCGCAACACAACAACCCGGTCAAAAACCTCGCGATCCGCGCAACCGGCGCGGAACTGGTGGAAGCCGGGGCGACATTGGAAGACTGCGCCGCCGCGGTCGATGACCTGTGCCTGCAACGCGGCTTGTACAGCGCCCACCCGGCCAACGAACCGCACCTGATCAACGGTGTCGGCACCGAGTTTCTCGAGATCGTCGAAGACCTGCCGGATATCGACGTCATGATCGTGCCGATCGGCGCCGGCAGCGAGGCCGCGGCCGCCGGCACGGTCCTCAAGGCACTGACGCCGCGCTGCGAAATCATCGCCGTACAGGCGGAGCGTTCACCGGCTGCCTGTCTTTCTTGGCGCGAAGGCCAGGTCATGACCGCGGCCAACGAGACCTTTGCCGGCGGTTTCGCCACCGGCTCTGCCTATGCCCTGCCCTTCGACATCTACCGCCACGCATTGACCGACTTCGTGTTGCTGAGCGAAGACGAGATCTATCAAGGTATCAACGCCGCACTGCACCACACCCACCAGTTGGCGGAGGGAGCCGGTGCGGCCAGCCTGATGGCGCTGATCAAACTGCGCGACCGCCTTCAGGGAAAGAAGGTCGTCGTGCAGATGAGCGGCTGCAATGCCTCGCCCGAAGAAATCGCTACCGCGGTCAAGCTGCCGGACTATCCGTTCTAAGCGATATCGGCAGTACCGTCCCATCCCACGGCAATCGCGCGCGAGGGGTTCGCTGTCGACAGACCGCTTACGTCGAATGCCGCTGAAGATCGTCGGGCAGATCGATATCGTAGATCACGCCCGGGTCATCGACGGTGCACAGCGTGAGCTCGGCGGCATGATCGGACAACAAGCGCCTGGCACCCTGGTCGCCTTGCAGGGCACATAGGGATTCGCGCCAACGGGCGGCGAAGCCTACCGGGTTGCCGCGTCTCCCATCGAACTGCGGCGCGACGATAGATGCCCCGGACGACAAGCGCTCCACCAACTGCCGCAGCGTCGCCGGGCGGATACACGGCATATCACCCAATGCAATCAGCCAGGCATCCGAGGCGGCCGCAGTGCCGATCCCGGTCTCGATACTGTCCGCCATCAAGCAATCCACCGCAGGGTTTACGGCAATCGCGATGCCGGTTTCCTGCAATGCTGCGATCAGCGCATTGTCTCCGGGGCGGACCACCGCCAGCGCGTCGGGCACCGCGGCGACAAGGTTGCGGGCGGCGGCGACAGCGACCGGCGTACCATCGCCCAGGGGATGCATGAGCTTGTGCGATCCGAATCGTCTCGCCGCGCCTGCCGCGAGCAGGATGCCGGTGACCTGCATCATCCGCTTGCCTGGCTCGACGTTGTCGCCGGTCGTTCTCCGGTATTCTTGATCGCCGTAATCTGCGCCAGGATCGACAACGCAATCTCGGCCGGGCGTTTGCTGCCGATCGGCAAACCTGCCGGGCCGTGGATACGCGCCAACTGAGACGCCGAATAACCCAGCGACTGCAGGCGTCGGTTGCGCGACATGGCCGACCGGGTCGACCCGAGCGCACCGATATAGAAGGCCGGTGATTCGAGTGCAGCAGTCAGCGCGAGGTCGTCCTGCCGTGGATCGTGCGCCAGCGTCACCACAGCGGCGCGAGGATGTGTCACTACATGGCGTACGGCATCATCCGGCATGCGCTTGTCGTAGTGAACGGTGGGCACAGCCGGCAAGCTGGCGAACGACTCGCGCGGATCGCAGATCGTCACCTCGAAACACAGTTGTAGCGCCATCGCGCCAAGATGCTGTGCAAGCTGGCCGTTGCCCACCAACAACAAGGTCCACGACGGACCCAAGGTACGTACGACGTAATCGTCGCTCACCTGGAACTCGATACCCGGCTCGCCGCTATGCAGACTCACCTCGCCGGTGTTCAGGCAGACGCGTCGCGCCACCAGTTCGCCGCGTTCGAGTCTGTCCAACAGACGTTCGAGCGGTTGCGGTGCGTGAAGATGTTCCACCAGCAGCTCGAGTCTGCCACCGCAAGGCAGCCCGAGCCGCCCGGCGTCCTCGCGATCGATTCCGAAGTCGATCATGGTCGGATCGGGACCGGCGATCTCGCCGCTACAAAACCGATCGCGCAACGTGTCTTCGATACAACCGCCCGATACCGAACCGACGGTCTGGCCGGCATCGTTGATCGCCAACAGAGCGCCCGGTGGTCGCGGTGAAGAGCCCCACGTGCGGACGACAGTCACCAGCACCACAGCGTGCTCCGCAGTCAACCAGTCATGCGCTGCACGCAGTACCTGCTGATCATCCGCCAGCGGATAGGCGCTGCCGAGACGTTCGCTCACGCTACCCGCAGGTCGGTGTTCTTCAGCGGCAGGTTGCGGACGCGCCGCCCGGTGGCGGCGAATATCGCATTCAGCACCGCCGGGGCCGCTACCGCAATCGTCGGTTCACCGACCCCGCCCCAGAAGCCGCCCGATGGCATCACGATCGATTCGACCTGCGGCATCTCGGCGATCGTCATCGATGGATAGCTGTTGAAGTTCTCCTGCTCGACGCGTCCGCCTTTGATGGTGCACTCGCCGTACAACATCGCCGACAGGCCGAACATGAACGACCCTTCGATCTGCGCCTCGATCTGCTGCGGGTTGACCGCATATCCCGAGTCGGTCGCTGCAACAATACGGTGTACCTTCAATTGACCGTTGGTCACCGAAACCTCGGCACAAGCCGCGACGTAGCTGGCGAACGTCTTGCACACCGCCAATCCGCGGTGCACGCCATCCGCCGGCTTGGCGTCCCACCCCACCTTGTGGGCAACTGCGTTGAGCACCGCCAGAGCGTTCGGATGATCGTTCGCCATCAACCTGCGGCGAAACGCGAGTGGGTCTTGTCCGCTGGCATGCGCCAGCTCGTCGACGAAGCATTCCAGGTAGATCGCGTTCTGGTTGATGTTCACGCCACGCCAGAACCCGGGCGGCACCGGCGGATTGCGCATCGCGTGATCGACCAGCAGGTTCGGCACGCTGTAGACAAAGGCGTGATCGCCTTCGGGCAGGAAGCCCTGGAAAGTGACCATGTCCGCCCCGTCATTCAACGCGTTCGGCCGTACCGAGGCGAGAATCGATTGTCCCGAGATACGTACCCGCAGAGCGGTCAGGTTACCGTCCTTGTCCAGGCCACCGACCAGTTTCGCCTGGGTGGTTGGATGGTACTTGCCGTGTGTCATGTCTTCTTCGCGCGACCACAGCATCTTGATCGGCGTGCCGGGCATCTGCTTGGCGATATTCACGGCCTGGGTGACATAGTCCTGCGCACCGCGCCGCCCAAAGCCGCCACCGAGATGGATCTTGTACACATCGCATTGCGCCGGCGCCAATCCCGATGCAGCGATTGCCGCCTCCAGTGCGGCCTCGCCGTTCTGCGTCGGGCACCACACCTCGCAGCGCTCCGTTGTCCAGCGCGCCGTGGCATTCATGGGTTCCATCGTCGCATGGTTCTGATAGGGGTAGCTGTAGACCGCTTCGACCATCTCGACGGCACCCGTCAGCGCATCGTCCACATCGCCCTGGCGGTTGCCGACGAACGCCTTGGCCGCGCTCAGGCCATCGCGCAACCAATCCGCAATCGACTCGCTGCTGACATCGCTATTCGGACCGTCGTCCCACACCACCGGCAATGCATCCAACGCCGTCTTCGCCTGCCACCAGGTTTCGGCGATCACGGCAACCGTCGCATCGTCGACTTTGACGGCCTTGCGCACACCGGGCATGCCCATGACCTGGTTCGCGTCGTACGCCCGGACGCTGCCGCCAAACACCGGGCAGGCTTTGATCGCTGCGTTCAACATGCCGGGCAACGACAGATCGGCACCGAATACCTGCTTGCCGGTGAGCTTGTCGAGCGTATCGAGACGCTTGACCGGCTTGCCGACGATCTTCCAATCCTTCGGGTCTTTCAGCGGCACCGTCACCGGCGGGATCATGTCGGCCGCGGCAGTTGCGACCTGGCCGTAGGTCACGGTTCGGCCGGTCGGACCGTGCGTGATGACGCTGTTCGCCGCCGAGCACTCCTCCATCGGCACACCCCACGCCTCAGCCGCTGCTTCGATCAGCATGCTGCGGGCCACCGCACCGCCTTCGCGCACATATTGATGACTGCCACGGATGCCCTGGCTGCCACCGGTCGAAAAACTGCGCCACACACGGTCACGCGCCAGGTTCTGCCCGGGCGTCGGGTACTCCGTCGTCACCTTGGACCAATCGCATTCGAGTTCTTCAGCGACCAGTTGCGCCAGCCCGGTCAAGGTGCCCTGACCCATCTCCGAACGTGCAATCCGGATCACGACCGTATCGTCCGGCTTGATCACCACCCAGGCATTGACCTCGCGAATCGCATCGCCCGCCTGGTTCTGCGCATGAGCGGCGCCGAACGGCAGGTAGAAACCGAGCGACAAACCGACGCCGGCGGTCGCCGAACCAATCAGAAAATCGCGCCTTGAGACATTAACCTGTTCGGTTGCCATCAGGATTTCTCCTTGCCGTTGAGTTCGGCAGCGCGATGGATGCCCCGGCGGACACGATTGAAGGTGCCGCAGCGACAGATATTCGTCAGACCTGCATCGATATCGCTGTCGGTGGGATTCGGCTTGTCGGCCAGCAAGGCTGCGGCGGCCATGATCATGCCCGGCTGGCAATAGCCGCACTGTGGCACGTCCAATTCAGCCCACGCACGCTGTACCGGGTGACTGCCATCCGGCGACAGGCCTTCGATCGTCGTGATCTTCTGCGAAGCCGCAACCGATGACACCGGAACTACACAGGATCGAACGGCCTGGCCATCGATATGCACCGTGCAGGCGCCGCAGACACCGATGCCGCAGGCATACTTGGTACCCGTCAGGCCGAGTTGCTCTCTGAGCGCCCATAACAGAGGGGTGGAATCATCGACCTCGACGTCGATGGTCTTACCGTTCACGTTCAGTGTGGCCATGTCTGTCACTCCGCGGTAATGCTGTCGTCAATGAGCCTGTGCGACGGCCCTGGCGCAAACAAAACGTGCTGCCGGGGGCCACCAGCAATGCGGTAAACCGTCTGACCCGCAGTATAGGGCAGCCGTTCCCTCGCTCAAGCCGCAATGCCGGCCAGATCAGAATGTCATGATATCGCGCCGGATCACGCGTATCGGGCGATAGCCGAACAGGGCACTCAAATGGTGAAAGAACGCATGGTTGCCGTGCTTGAACCACAAGGCGTCGACATCTGATTCGACCGCCTGATATTTCTCGTAAAGCGTCATGTCCGGGTATTCCCGAGCCGCCCCTTGCACCAACCCCAGCCACATGTGGCTGGCACCCATGATGAAATGCGGCCATTCACGCTGGATCGGCAGCGGCCAGGCACGGTCGCTGGTCGCATCGATATCGAATCGCACCTCTTCGGCCGGCTGATCGATGCGGAACTGCACCAGGTGGCCGTCGTCGCGCAGCTGCGAGAGCATGGCGCTGCGGCCGATATTGTCGGCAAGCCGTTGCGCAACCGGCACACTGGTAAACACGATCAGGCTGAACTGATGGCCGGTGGCATCGTTCGGCCAGCGTCGATGAAAGCGCCACAGCACGATCTCGTCGCGCTCGGCGACGATCAGCGGCGCGAGGATTCGATCGGCAATCAGCATATCGAGATAGCTGCTCACTTCCTGCGCATCTTCGCGTGCCAGGCGAAAACGCAGGTACCACCATTGCGGTTGTCCGTCGCCTTCCTCGACCGTGTCCAACGCCACGCCCGCCGGCTTGACCGGCGACCGGCTCACACAGGCGCTCAGCAGCAACGCCATCAGGACCGCCGACGCGCGCCAGAGAAAGCGACGCCGTCCCGCACCTTTTGTAAGCCATTGCGGTGGTTTCAACATGCTCAACTCTCCCGGGCAACGACGGCCACGCTCTCTCGCCGATCAAATGGGCCTATTATTGCAAAGTCGACGGAGCGTTGAGGTCGTGCTGCCCGGCACGCCTTCGCGCCGCGAGCCCGGTTCAAAATCGCGCGCCGATGCCGACAAGGACTCCAAAGCAATGGAAACCGCAAATGCCCAAGGTCACCTACCAACAAACCACCTACCACTGCCGGCCGGACGAGACGGTGCTACAGGCCTTCTTGCGCCAGGGAGTCGAACTGCCTTTCTCCTGTCAGAAAGGCAGCTGCCATGTCTGCATGATGCGCTGCGACCAGGGTGACGTCTCGGATGAAGCACAGCATGGCTTACGTGCAAGCTATGTCGCATCTGGATTCTTTCTACCCTGCCAGTGCCGACCGCACAACGATCTTGCGATCAGCGCGATTGATCATGCCGATCTGTACAAGACCGCCGTCGTACAACAGAAAGAGTTGCTGACCCCGGACATCTGCCGCCTGATGCTCGAAGTCGAACAGCCCGACGCCTTCCACGGTGGCCAGTTCGTCAATCTGAGTCGGGTGAGCGATGGCCTGGCGCGCTCCTATTCCATAGCCGACCATCCAGCCGACGATTACTTCCTCGAACTACACATCAAGCGCATGGCGAACGGCCGGTTCAGCAACTGGGTGTTCGATGATCTCAACGAGATGGACGAAATCGACATACAGGGGCCGCTGGGCGACTGTTGCTACGACTCGTCGGATCCGAACCGCTCGCTACTGTTGATCGGCGGCGGCACCGGATTGGCGCCGATGTTGGGGATCGCTCGCGAAGCCATCGCCATGGGGCACACGGGCGCCATCCACCTTTATCACGAAGCGCTGAACCCACAAGAACTCTATCTTGACGGCACACTCAAGGAACTGGCCGCGGCGAACGACAATCTGACCTACTTCCCGTGCATTGGCGGAACATCGGCCGCGCATGGCACACCGGTCGACTCCGCCATACAGACGATTCGCTCGAACTACGACGATCTGGCCGGCTGGCACGTCTACCTGGCCGGACCTGCGCCATTCGTCACCGCGCTGCATCAGGAGGCCATCGCGATCGGCGTACCGCAGGCGCAGATATTCACTGATCCCTTTGATTATGCAGACCGTCGCCGCGACTCGCGCATCACGCCGGCTGCCGCGATGCCCGAGGTGGTTACCAGCGTTGAGGTGCCCTACCCGGCGCCCGACACAGAGATTTGGGAAGCGCTGGCTAGCGGCAAGCGGCTGACGCCCATCCTCAACGATTTCTACACGATCGTGTACGACGATCCACGGCTGTCACCGTTCTTCGCCAAGGTCACCAAGCAACGCTCGATTGAAAAACAGTACCTGTTCCTGCGCCAGATATTCAGCGGCGAGAAAGTCTACTTCGGCGACCGGCCGCGCAATGCGCATCATTGGATGGTGATTTCCGATGAGCTGTTCGACTATCGGGAAGACCTCATGGAATCGGTCCTGCGCAAGCATGACCTGCCGGAACACCTGATCGCGCGCTGGCGGCAGATCGAGGAATTGTATCGTCCCGATATCGTCAAAGAGAAACCCTGGAGCCGGATCATGCACGGCATCGAGATCCCGGTGGATGGCTTCGACGAGCTGGTGCTCGACAGCGGCACCTTGTGCGATAGCTGCGGCCAACCGGTCGAGGTCGGCACCCTGGTGCGCTATCACGTGCGCCTGGGCACCATCTACTGTCCCGACTGCACCAAGTTGACCGAACAGGACGACACCGACGCCTGAAGCAGGCCCGCATAACCGTCTGGAAGATTCTCAGGCCGGCGCGTGGCAATCCCTTGCATTGCCACCGCCGCCGGCATTGTCATGCGCTTCAATAGGCGCCGTAGCCACCGTAGCTGTACGAGGCATTCGACTGATAAGCCGGCTGGCGCTTGGCGGAATGCCATACACCGCCGACGCCATCGCCGTTCTCGTCGCCGGGATTCGCGTCGCCGAGATAATAGTAAAGAGGCTCACCCTTGTAGGTTGCCTGCGCTTGTCCATCGGTACGCTCGATGCGACCGATGTTCGACCCGCGGATGTCGCCGGCAACGACCGGCGGCCAGGTGCTCGCGCACGGTCCGTAGCAGTTGCTCTGTCCGGTATGCGCTGTGTCCTTATCGAAGGTGTAAACCACCATGCCCCGGTGGTCGGTCAGCGTGCTGCTGTGTTCGGCCGACTTGTAGTAGCCGGAGGTACAGGCCGCGGCCGTCGTCAAAGCCATGGCGCCAAGCGATACCAGTTTCAATGCGGTTGAGAATTTCATCTTTAGTTCTCCTCTCAGGGGTTGTGCGGCGGGCCGCGTTGTTGTCTTCCACCCGTATCTACGAGAGGCAGCACCAGAGAGGATTCAGATTTTTTGCACGCCGCAATCAATCGGTTTTCGCGGGGCATATGGCGATTAGCCCCGCGACACCGAGGGCCAAGAGACTCAGGCCGCGGAACCCCGCAAACCGCGAACTTCGGTCACCAGGACAATGCCCAACACCACCAGGTAGGTGCCGAACACAACAACCATCCATTCCGGCATCGACAGCGACAACCACTGCCATTGAATGTCGTCGCAGTATCCGGTCGGCAGGAACAGCGTGGGGATCCACTCGTGCAAAGGCATCCAATCGGGAAACTCCGGGAGAAAGCTGCAACCCATCGCGGCTTCCGGGTTCCGCTGGAGGTAAACATGCTCCAAGGCCAAGGCCAGACCCCAGCCCGCGCTGACGGCCCATACGAGGTACCCGAGGATTCTTAAGAAAGATTGGCGGGGATTGATCAGGCCGAGCAGCCCGGCGCCGATCAGGCCGATCACCGCCAGGCGCTCGTAAACGCACATCACGCAGGGATCGAGTCCGAGAAGATACTGGAACGCGACTGCCGCCAGTTCCAATCCGAGAGCAGTCAGCATGAGCAATGCCCATGCGAATCGGGTGTAACGAAAAGCCATCATCATCCTATTTAAGTTTGCACTCTTACTTTAACTAACATATTAATAAAATGTCTTAACTTTTTGTATTGATTATCGTTTTTGTTATTTTACGCACTTTCTTGTTTCCACAACCACTTCGCCGGTCCGATCGCACAAATCGCCCGCGCGATTAAACCGCGCCTTCGCAATTTGGCGCGCCTTCTCGTCGAAAGTTCTTCGCCGGCACCGGTGCGTCAGCGCGCTATTTTGACCCACCTCAAGCCGGCGCCGCGTCGCCGAGCGTAGTAATTGCCAACCGCTATAGTTACTCAAAATCACGACAGGAATACCCCATGTTGGCACGGACGACACGATCCGGTCGCGGAAGACCGCTGCATATCGGCTTCGCCTGGGTCGTTCTCGTATTCAGCCTCGTGCACGAAGCACCGGCCGAACAGACCTGGCTGACAAGCGCATCGAAGCCCTATCAAGGGACGATGATTCGTGGCGTGACCGAAGACCAACCCGCGTCGCGGTATATCGCCGAGGTTCTCGCGCCCGCGTTCGAGAAAGAAACTGGCATCCACGTCGAGGTCGAGGTCGTCCCCTGGGAAACCATGTTCGACAACAGTATTCGCGACATGGCCCTGGGCACCGGCTATTACGATTTCGTCTACATCGAGCAGGACATCATTTATGCCTATCTCGCGCAGAACTATCTGACCAACCTGTCCCGCTTCCTTGTTGAACACCGGGACCTGTCATCGCCGACGTTCGACTTCGCCGATTTCACGTCGTATCTCGATTACTTCCGCGCCCCGACCACCGGCGACGTATACGGTGTTCCGATCGAATCGTTTCTGCGGATCTACGTCTACCGCAAGGATCTGTTCGACGATCCCGAGATAAAGGCAGCTTTCAAAGCGGAATACGGTTATCCACTCGCCCCGGCACAGAGCGTGTCGCAGTACCGCGACATTGCCGCCTTTTTCACCGAATGGGGTAAAAAGCAGGGCATCGACCTGTGGGGTACGACCATCCACGCCTCACCCAGCCATGTCGCCTCGTTCTACGAGCTCTTCGAATCCGTGCTGCCGATGTTCGGCGTATACGACTGGGGCGTGGACCGCACCACCCGCAGGGCGAGCATCGCGCGCGGCGGCACGATGAACAGCGATGCGGCCAAGCAGGCGCTGACCTTCTGGCTCAAGCTGCTGCGCTATGCGCCACCTGAGGCGTTCGGCAGCACCTGGGTTGAAGGCCCGCTGACGATCTCTTCCGGCCGGGTCGCGCAGGGCCTGTTGTATGGCGAGCACATCGTGAATGTCGCGACCGACCAAACCGCATCGAAAGTGGCCGGCAAGATCGGCACCGCCCTGCCGCCATTGGCCCCAGGTGTATTGGAGGCCGCCAAGGCCGGCACCGGCTATATCGGCTACTACGACGGCGGGGCTTTCGGCATCCCGCATTCATCGCGCAAGAAAGAGGCCGCTGCTTTGTGGCTGCAGTACCTGGGTCAACCCTCCGTTCAGGTGCCCTGGACCCTGGCGACCGGTCGCATCACGCACACGGCGACCTTGCAGGACCCGGCGGTTATCCAGATGGACGCCCAGCTTGGCGGCTACTACTCTCTCGTTCAGCAATACGGCGCCTTGTTCGCCGGTGCCCCACCCTTCGCCGAGCATGCCGCGATCCGAGAGGTTGTCGCACCGTACATCTACGCCGTTGTGAAGCGCGAACTGTCACCGGCTGAGGCCCTCGATCAGGCAGCCGAGGCGGTTGACGGCGCGATGTCTGCCCTGCACTGAATGCGCACTCCCGATCCGGCCGAACCAAGCCGTAACCCTCCCAGCATCAGGACTCGTTTGATAACGATTTTTGTTGCGTTGGTATTGCTTCCGGCAATCATCGTCGTCTCGGTGAATGTCTGGATCAGTGTGCGCGCCGGTGTAACGCAGATATATGATCAACTAGACTCGGTGGCCAGCCTCAAGGTCAGCAGCATCAATGAATGGGCCATTGATCTGCAGAGCGAATTGGCGGATATCCTGGCGCGACCAGACGAACGCTGGCACATTCTGGTCACCGTCGATGTTCGCCAGGAACTCGATCTGTTTCGCAGAACGTCCTACAACCGGGTCAACGACGCCTTTCACGACGTTTTGTTGCGCACCAGGCGATTCGACGAGTTGCTATTGCTCGATGTCGAAGGAAATATCGTGCTGTCGACGACCGCCCGCCATGAAGGCGCGACCCTCGCTGCGCATCAATTCTTCTCGGTTGCGCTACAACACGTCGCCACCGAGCCGCCGACACGGTTTTTCGATATGGACAGTCTTTCGATCGTCGTTGCGCGTCCGATCGTGGACGATGAAGGAACCACTATCGGCGTTATTGCCGGACGAACCGGCATGCGCTGGATCGACCGGATCATGCAGGCACGAGTGGGCCTCGGCGAGACGGGAGAAACCTACCTTGTACGTAACGATGGGGTTTTGTTGACGCCGATCCGTGCAGGCCTGCCGATAGGCAGCCGACTGGAAAGCGACACGTCTCACTTCATTGAGGCGAACGGTAGCGGAATGCGGGAGCACGTGGACAAGTACATCGATACGGACGTGGTCGGTGTGAAACAGGCCCTCCCGGACCTCGGAATGCTGCTCATCGCACAACGCGACCTGTCCGAATCCCTGTCACCAACCATGACGGCCCTTGGCATCAGCCTGGCTGTTACGTCCCTCGCCGTGCTGGCAGCCATCATGCTCGGCATTATCCTGACACGACATATTACAAAGCCTCTATCAGAATTGACTCGGAGCGCCACCCGGATCAGCAACGGCCAGTTGGATGTCATCGTATCTGCTGACGGCAGCGCCGAGATCAACCGCCTGACCGAAGCCTTCAACACGATGACCGTACGCTTGCGCAAAGTCATAGAAGATCTGCAACTGAGCGACAAGCAGCAGCGCGACTTGATGGATAACACCTCGTCGCTGATCGATATGAAAGATCTGCAAGGACGCTATGTGTTCGTCAATCGCGCCTTCGAAGAGGCGTTCGATTTCAACGAGGCGCGGCTGCTCGGCAAGACCGCAGAACAGATGTTCCCTGCCGCAATCGCGACACAGATCAGATTGGGGGATTCAGAGGTTGTCGCATCCGGCTCGTTAGTCGAACGCGAAGAAGTCATTACCCAGGCCGACGGCGATCATACCTATCTGTCGGTCAGATTTCCCTTAAAGACCGCAAGGGGCGAAATATACGCCGTGTGCGGCATTGCTACCGATATCACCGCGCGCAAACGCCAGGAGGAAGAACTGCAACGCTTGCGAAACTATCTGGCGAACATCATCGACTCGATGCCGTCGATACTGATCGGCGTCGACAGCGACGGCCGGGTGACCCAGTGGAACCGCGAAGTCGAGCATGTATCGGGGATCCCCAACAAACAAGCCATCGGACAGCAGCTGCAGGAAATTCTACCGCGCCTGGAATCCGAAATGGATCGAGTGTTTACCGCAATAAAAACGCGCACACAACAAAAAGACCTGCGCCGCCCGATCGCCGAAGGCCATGAAACCCGATATGAAGACATCACGATATACCCGCTTATCGCAAACGGTGTCGAAGGCGCTGTCATCCGTATTGACGACGTCACCGAACGGCAGCGTATCGAAGAGATGATGATTCAGAGCGAAAAAATGCTTTCTACCGGCGGACTCGCCGCCGGCATGGCGCATGAGATCAACAATCCGTTGGGAGGCATCATGCAGACGTCCGAAGTGTTGATTCAACGCCTGACCAGTGACCTACCCGCCAACCAACGCTCCGCCGATGCTATCGGCGTCCGCCTGGCTGACATCCACGCGTACATGGAACAGCGTGGCATCCCCCGGATGCTTGATACGGTCCGCGATTCTTGCCGAAGAGCCGCCGCTATCGTCGACAATATGTTGAGCTTCGCCCGCCGCAGCGATGCCATTTTCGTAGCGTGCAATCTACGACGCCTGGTTGACCAGACGATCCAACTATGTCGAACCGACTACGATCTGAAGAAACACTACGACTTCAAAAAGATCACAGTCGATATTGACTGCGACGATGATCTGCCAGAGATCGAGTGCGAACCGCAGAAAGTCCAGCAAGTGCTGCTCAACGTTCTGAAGAACGGTGCGCAGGCCATGCAAGAGAAACTCATCCAGAGCCTTGGGGGAAAACCATCGAAGGACGAAACGGCGCAGTTTTGGGTCAAGCTGACCGCGGACAAAGAAGCTTCGATGGTCCGCATAGAGATTCGCGATAACGGGCCGGGGATGAGCGATGAAACCCGCAAGCGCGTATTTGAACCGTTTTTCACCACCAAACCGCCAGGCCTCGGTACCGGGCTGGGCCTGAGCGTCTCCTACTTCATTGTCACCGAGAACCTCGGTGGAACCATGTCGGTCGAATCCCAGCCGGGTCAAGGCACGACATTCATCATCCAACTACCGTTTAAACGGGAGCCGACCCATTGAGCCTGCACCGCCAGCCGCGCATCATGATCGTTGACGATGATCCGACGATCCGCGACAGTTTTCAGGATTACCTGGAAGACTACGGTATGGACGTAACAGTAGCCAAAAGCGGTGAACAGGCACTCCACCTGGTGGAGGCACATGCTCCGGATGTCATGATTGTCGACATCCGGATGGGCGGCATGAGCGGCGATCAATTGATTTCGGTGCTTTATCAAAAATATCCACGTTGTGGATTTGTTATCTGCACCGGATCGCCCGAGTATACCCCACCGGAGTTTCTCGCCTCCTTGCCCCGCGTGGCCGACGAAGTGTTGCGCAAACCGGTCGCGCAGATGGAGTCACTCAGACTGATGATAGAGCACATGCTCACTTCCCTAACAACCGATCAGTGATGCGTGTGCGCGGCGTCCTGCCGAACGCCGTCCCTAAACAAGGTATGAAGTGCCTGATAGGGCTGCGGCCGCCCCAGCAGATAGCCTTGCGCATAATCGCACTGTTGCGCTTCGAGCATCTGCATCTGTTCGCGTGTCTCAACTCCCTCGGCGATCACCTTCAGTCCTAAGCCATGGGCCATAACGATCGCAGCGTTGACCAGTTCCCTGGCGCGCGCGCCGCGTGCAGCATCGCCGAGGTCACTGACGAAGGTCCGATCAATCTTCAGGGTGTCGAACGGATACTTCTGCAGATAACTCAATGAAGAATACCCAGTACCGAAATCGTCCATGGCGATCGATACCCCCAGTTGATTGATGCTGTCCAGCACCTCATGGGTGTAGACGCTGCCGCCGAGCAGTACGCCTTCGGTTATTTCAAGTTCCAGGGCATCGCCCGGCAGATTTCGTTGCCGTAGAACGGCGCGTATCTGTTCGGGCAGATCCGGATCGCGGAACTGACGGGGTGACAGGTTCACCGCCATACGTAGACGGGGATCGTGATCGTGTCGGAGCTTGACCAGGGTCGATACGGATTCGTGCAACACGTGACTGCCGATCTGCATGATCAAACCGGTCTGCTCCGCAACCGGTATGAACTCCATCGGCGACACGGCACCGAGCGTTGGGCTGTTCCATCGCAACAATGCTTCGAATCCGATGACGTGCTTACCTGCCAATTCGATGACCGGTTGATACCAGACTTCCAATTCACCGCTGCCGAGCGCCCCATGCAGATGCTGCTCCAGCAGTAACCGTCGCGAAACCTGGTCGTTCATGGTCGATGTGAAGTAGTACCAGGTATTCCGCCCCTCCGATTTCGCGTGATACATGGCGGTATCGGCTTTTCGCAACAGTTCAGCCGGTGTGTCACCGTCTTCCGGAAACACCGAAACACCCAGGCTAGCAGTCAACACCATCTCATGATTGTCGACCAGGAACGGCCGCCGGATATTGGTCAATACATGTTCAGCGACCGCTTTGGCATCCAGGCCCCCGTTCAATCCACCGAGCATCAGAATAAATTCGTCGCCGCCGAGCCGTCCGATAGTGTCTGCATCGCGAACGGTATCGCGCAGGCGTCGCGATGCCTGTATCAGAAGTTGGTCACCAACCTCGTGACCCAGGGTATCGTTAATGCGTTTAAAATCGTCCAGGTCGAGGAACAGGACCGCGACATGCTCGTCGGTACGCCGGGCTTCCTTGATCAGCTGCGAAAGTCGATCCAGAGAAAGGAAGCGGTTAGGTAAGCCGGTGAGCCCGTCATAGTGGGCTTGACGCAGGATGAGTTGTTCCTGGCGCTTACGCACTGTGATATCAACCGCAACCACACGCAGGCCGGTCACCTCGTTTCCATGTGTAATCGGTGTGGCGTAAACCAATACGGGAAACGTCGTGCCGTTCTTGCGGAGCGCGCGAAATTCGGTGCATTCGCGGCCGCTGTTGCGGTCGGTGGCAAACGTTACCAGGCCGCGATTTTCCCCCGTCCTTTCTACAGGCTCGATCAGATGGTCGATCGTCAAGCGTTCGGTCAATTCTTCAGCAGAGTAACCAAAAGAAACACACGCTTGTTGATTCGCATAGGTGATCGTGCCATTCGCGTCGGTCTCACATAGCGATTGCGGCAACAGGTCGGCCAACTCGCGAAACCGGCGTTCGCTCTGGCTCAGGGCTTCAAAGGTCCGAATGGCCCGTAACGACTCACAGCTGTACGACGACAAGATCATACCGATTTCCCTGTCTTGCTCGACGAAGGGCGGTGACTTCTTGTTGTGCAATGTCAACAGGGCGGCTACATTGCCACCGGCGTCGGCGATCGGAAAGATCAAGGCAGACCCGTCGCTGTACCCTTGCCAACCACTTGCTGCAAAGGCATCTCCGCCCCGGACGTCGCCCACCAGCACAGCTTGGTTCGTTGCGATTGCCTGACCCAGCAGAGAACCCTCGGGCAACGGTAATGGCAGTTCCTCGGGTGCATGCCCCGGATCGATCGTATCGAGCAGTTGCAGTCGGTCTTCGTGAACGACGTACAGACTTCCTCCACACGCGTCCATGTTGCGTGCGAACTCGCGTAGCAGTCTCGGCCCGAACTCACGCATATCCAGCCAAGACGACAAGGTGCTGGTGGTGTTGACGATAGTGCGCAAACGCTCGTTGAGGTGTTTCAAGCGCAGATTGGCTCCGGCGAGCGCCTTGGTACGCTCTTCAACCAACGACTCAAGTTGTTGCTGATAGCGTCGGTTCTCGACGCGCAGCCTGGCGTTTTCTACGGACTGGCGCACCGTATGCTCGAGTACCGAAAGGTCCTCGACCGGCTTCAACAGGTAGTCCCACGCACCGAGTTTCAACGCATCGACCGCATCGCTGATTCGCCCGGTGCCGGAAACCACGATCAACGGCGTATCCGCGTTGCGCGCTTTTAGCTCCTGCAGCAACTCGAGCCCGCCCATCACCGGCATTCGCAGATCGAGTATCACCACATCGGGCTTGTGCTGTCCGAATCGTTCCAGACCCTGCAATCCGTGCTCGGCGACATCGACCTCGAAGTCCAGGTCTTCCAGGAAATCGGCGAAGCTCTGACGGATGCCGGGATCATCGTCGACCACGAGGACGCGAGTGTTTGTCGATGCCATCAATATCCCACCGGCACGCGGCGACGTTTGGCGACGAACCGGTAAGACAACCCATGCCGGGCTGATTTAAGGGAAACTGCTAACCCCGGTCGTGAGTACAACAAGGAGCTGCGCACCGTTGTTCCGTGACAGAAGAAATGAAGTATTTTTTGAGTATAGGCTTATTCCGGGCGCAGAGATGGCGACCCAAGCGAACACCTTTTTGTCGTTCCGATATGTCGTGGACGGAAACAGCTCGCTTCCTGTCATCGCAGCAAGATTGCCGGCTGATCATTGACGCACAAAAAAGCCGACGTCGATTGTACGACGTCGGCTTTTGTTGGATACCCCGGCCCGCGAACCGAGCCTGGGGACGATCAGCCGGTTGCGTCCAGGCGGAAGAAGCTGACCAGTTCGAGCAAACCGCGGGACTGCTGGTCCATCGACTGGCTTGCGGCCGCGGCTTCTTCAACCAATGCCGCGTTCTGCTGCGTAGCATCGTCGATCTGGCTGATGGCCTGGTTGACGTGGCCGATGCCAACGCTCTGCTCCGAACTCGCTGCTGCGATCTCGGCGATGATCGTGCTCACCTTCTCGACCGAACCGACGATCTCTTTCAGCGTCTCGCCTGACTCATCGACCAGGCGCGAGCCCTCTTCGACCTTGGCCACGCTGTCCTGGATCAGTGCGCGAATCTCTTTGGCCGAATCGGCGCTGCGCTGTGCCAGGTTGCGTACTTCTGATGCCACGACCGAGAAACCGCGACCCTGTTCACCGGCGCGTGCCGCCTCAACCGAGGCATTCAGTGCCAGCAGGTTGGTCTGGAACGCGATCTCATCGATCACGCCGATGATGTCGGCGATCTGCTTGGATGCGGTATTGATCGCGCCCATGGCGGTGATCGCGGTACCGATGACGGTGCCGCCGCGCTCTGCCTGCTGACGCGCGCCCGCAGCCAGTTGGTTGGCCTCTTCGGCGTTGTTCGCATTCTGCTTGATGGTGCTGTCGAGTTCTTCGGTGGAAGCCGCCGTTTCTTCGAGGCTGGCCGCCTGGTTGGCGGTACGGTCGCTCAGGTGCACGTTGCCCTTGGCGATCTCTTCGGCCGAGGCGTTGATGCTGCCCGAGGCGTCCGTGATCTGCTGCACCATGCCGCGCAGTTTGCCGACGGTCGAGTTGATGGCATCTTTTAGTGCAGCGAACTCGCCGGTGTATTCACCGACCATGTTCTGGCTGAGGTCGCCATTGGCCAGGGCATTCATGACCAGGTTGGCTTCCTGCAGACACTCTTCGATCGTCATCGCCAGTTTCTTCTGGTCGGTGATATCCGAGGCGTACTTGACCACTTTGAACGGTTTGCCGTTCATGTCGAAGATCGGGTTGTACGAGGCCTGGATCCAGATCTCCGTGCCACCCTTGCCGATACGCTTGTACTCGCCGCTGTCGAATTCGCCGCGGTTGAGCTTATCCCAGAACGCCTTGTATTCCGGGCTGGCAGCGTAACCGGGTTCGGCGAAAATGCGATGGTGCTTGCCGCGAATCTCTTCGATCGTGTAGCCAAGCGTGTTCAGGAAGTTCTCGTTGGCATGCTGGATGGTGCCGTCCATCGAGAATTCGATGACCGCCTGCGACTTGCTGATCGCATCGATCTGACCCGAAAAATCGGCATTGCGCTGTTTTTCCGCCGTCACGTCGGTGGCGTACTTGACCACTTTGAACGGCTCGCCGTTGGCGTCGCTGATCGGGTTGTACGAGGCCTGAATCCAGATCTCTTTGCCACCCTTGCCCAGGCGCTTGTACTCACCCGCGTCGAACTCACCGCGATTGAGCTTGTCCCAGAACGCCTTGTACTCGGCGCTGGCCGCATACTTGGGCTCAGCGAACATGCTGTGATGCTTACCCTTGATTTCGTCGAGGGCATAGCCCACTGCATTGAGGAAGTTGTCGTTCGCATGGCGGATCGTGCCGTCCATGTTGAACTCGATGACTGCCTGCGACTTGCTGATCGCCTTGATCTGGCCAGCATAATCGGCATTGCGTAGTTTCTGCTCGGTCACATCGCTCGCGTACTTAACGACCTTGATCGCATGGCCGTCGGGGTCGCAGATCGGGTTGTAAGAGGCCTGAATCCAGATCTCTTTACCGCCCTTGCCGACACGCTTGTACTCGCCACTGTCGAATTCGCCGCGGCCGAGTTTGTCCCAAAACGCGCGATACTCGGCGCTGGCAGCAAGCTCCGGCTCGACGAACATGCTGTGGTGACGACCTTTGATCTCGTCCAGGGTATAGCCCACTGCGTTCAGGAAGTTGTCGTTGGCTGTCAGGATGGTGCCGTCGACCTCGAACTCGATCACGGCCTGCGACTTGTCGATGGCCTCGATCTGGCCGAGATGATCGGCGCTCTTGAGCTTTTCTGCGGTAATGTCGGTGGCGAACTTCACGACCTTGACCGGGCGGCCGCTGTGATCGAACACCGGGTTATACGAGGCCTGGATCCAGATCTCTTTACCGCCCTTGCCGAACCGCTTGTATTCGCCGGTATCGAATTCGCCGCGGTTGAGCTTATCCCAGAACGCGCGGTATTCGGCGCTCTCTGCATATTTGGGTTCGGCGAACATTCGATGATGTTTGCCTTTGATCTCGTCGAGCGTATACCCCACCGCACGCAGGAAGTTTTCGTTGGCGTGAATGATCGTGCCATCCATCCGAAACTCGATGACGGCCTGCGACTTGTTAATCGCGTCGACCAATCCTTTCATATCCGATGCGTTGTAACCGCCGCTGGATCCGCCGAAAGCCGAGAAAAAGTCAGAAAATCCCATATGTCGTCATCCTGGTTCGCGTGTTTGTCGTGAGGTCGCTCGCATTTTCGCGCGCGGACCACAAGCAAAAGCGACCGGAACTCCCCAAGCTTGAGCCGAAGAAGCTTCTGCTTCCCATAGGAATTCCCGGCCGGCGTGCTTGGAGGGTTGTCGGCCGATTTGAACCGGAATTAACCCGACAAAGTGACCGTATTTTGGCGTGCGGAAAACCCGGCTCTGGAATCAGATCCCAAGGAAGCGGAACGCCGCGCGGTACAGCGCGCTTTCCGGGTTGATCAGGCCGTTGCTGGCGATCAGGGCCACACACGGTTCGTCGCCGTCCACGCTCAGTTCGTGGACCACCGACGGGTCGTTTTCGGCAAAATCGCCGACCGCAAACCGCGCCGAGCGATCCAGGTACGAGCCTTGCAACACGACGACGAACTCGTCGCCTTGATGACGATGCCGGGGGAGTACGGTACCCGGCTGGAAACGGAAAAGGCGCGCCCAGGTCCGGCCTTGTTTGAAACCGGGGACCACAAACTGTTCGACCCGGTTCGACAGGCGCTTCCAGGCGATGTCGTTGAAATCATGCCGCCGTATGGCCGATGTGGCTGCTGCGTCGGCGCCGGAGTCTTGTCGCTGCGACTGGGTATCAGCCGGCATGGCCGTGATCCGCTCCCTGGTTTTCTGCAGACAGCGTTCGGTCACTTCATCGGGCACTGCCGTCGCATCGTGCGCCTCGAGCAGCGCGCCGCCGACCGCGGTATCGAACAGATGGGTTCGCGTGCACTGGTTGCACTGGCGAAGATGCTCGCCGACCACCAACGCCAATGCCGGCGCCAGGGTGCCCGCTGCATAGGCCAGGAGGGTGTCGCTACTGGGATGATGGCGAATAGTCATAACTCGATACGCAAAGCTTTTCGCAACCGCTCGAAGCCGAGCCGGATACGGGATTTCACGGTGCCCAACGGAACCGCCAGGCGGTCACTGATCTCGGTTTGCGACAAGCCGTCCAGATAAACGAGCTCGAGCACGGCAAACTGCTCGGTCGACAGATCCTTCAGTCGGCCGACAATGTTAACCGCATCGATCCGGATCTCGCTGGTGTCGCCGGTGCTTCCGAGTAACGTGGGCAGTTCTTCCAAAGGTTGCGCAATCTCCCTGCACTTCTTCAATTGATCGATCCGCAGGTTGCGTGCGATCGCGAACACCCAGGTGCTGGGCGCACCCAGGGTTGCATCGTACATGCCCGCCTTCTGCCAGACGCGCGTCATTGTATCCTGCACCAGTTCTTCGGCAGCCGCGTCATTGAGCCCGCCGCGCCGCATGTAGCTGAACAATTTCGGGCAGAAGTAACGAAACAGTTTTTCGAAGGCGTCTTCGTCGCGCGCTGCGCCGACCGACTGCAACCATTGCGCAAGCACAGCCGGTGGCACACCTTGCGTTTCCCCGCCGGGATCGACCTGCGCCTGTCCTGTGGTGTCGTTTGTCATGGGTCTTGTTTTCCTGGCCCGGCCATTGTCGACCACGCATGTCTCGGCATCCTCTGTGATCCCGGCGCCGGCATGCAGATGCACACCGGCACCGAAGATCACGGGTCTTTACGGTTCGTCGGACCCGCATGCGGCGTGGCCGCGTACGGAAACACCTGGTTGTAGAGCTGATCGTTGGTATCGATGTTGTCGCCCACTACCGTTGGTGTGGCATATGTCGGCCCGCTCGCCAAGGCGGTCAGCGCAATATCGACCACATCATCGCCCAGCCGTCTGCCGTTCGGCCAGCCGCTCGACTTTGCCCTGCCCTCATCGGATACCGCGATATCGCCGCCGATGAAACCGAGTCGATGAAACTGCGGATCGCCCGCCAGTGTGACCGGCCCGGTGGTGGTGTCGACACGCAGCACGTCGGGCAGAAACACCAATGACAGGTCGCTGCGCCCTGAGTCTTGGATCGTGGTGCCGAATACCAGGTTCAGCAGGGTCGCCAGTTCGGGAGAGTCGGCATAGATGCCGAACTGGGCGGCGTCATTCTGCGGACTCGTCCGATTGAAATTGTCCTTGTCGGCGATCGATACCAGTACCTCGTTGAACAAGGGATTGCCCATACGATTGACCTGTACCCAAGGCCCACTGTTGACCGCCTTGCGATCCGACCGGAGGATACGGATGCGCTGGCGACTGACCGACGCATACACGCCGACGCCGGTGGCATCGGCAGCCGCCGGCAACGCCTGGCCGAGCAGGTCGGCGAATGCCGCGGTGTATCGCTTGGGTTGCAACTCGCTCAGCGGAATCTGAACGGCGTAGGTCAGCACGTTGAAGCCCTTGAAGCCATCGACGCCGTTGCCATCCTGTCCGAGGCCATCAGTCGGATCGCCATTGTTGTCGATGATGCGCCCGTCGAGCAGATCGAAGATCGCCGGGGTATCGGCATAAAAACCGTCTTCGCGCGGCCCGGCGAACACGGCCTCACCCGTCGACGTACCGAACAATGTCTGGCGCGTATAGCTGTCGAGTTCCGACAGAAAACGCGCGCCGGATACCGCTCGGCCGTCTTCGTCGTTGTAGTCCGGGGTCGTGTTGGCGCCGACATTCGGCGGCGGGGTCAGCAGGCCACTGGCGATCTCCTGCGATTGACTATTGCTTACCTTGGTCACGCGGTAGGTCTGCGTATAGTTCTGCCGGGCACCGCCCACGGTATCGATCGGGCCTGTTTCATCGCCGGTTCCGTAGGCCAGAATCGTATTGTCACGCTTGTAGCCGTCGGTTACCGACGAGAACTGGAAGTCGTAGCGCGTCACCGTATCGCCGGTGGTCGGATCGGCGATATGGATGCTGTACCGCGCATCGTCGGCGAATCGATCGTAGATCACACCATCGCCCGGCTCGGAGAACGGTCGCACGTTGGCGATGACATTCAGCACCTGCTGCGTGGGGTCGTCATAGCGCCTGCCGATGAAGGCATAGACATCGGTCAGGTTCGCCTGCGGATCCTGCTTGATCAAAGGGGCATCGCTGTGACTCGCGGCACCCGCGATCTGCGATGACAACAACGCAATCGATGCGCTCAAGGTCGTGCCAACGATATGGCGTAGAAGGCTCATGGGTTTATCTCCTCTGTTGTTCTGGATCGTCCGGCAGCGCTATGCCGACGTCCCCGTTTTTGATTTCAGATGGCTGTAGCTCAGCATGCCGAGGCCGCCGAGCAACAAGGCGAGAGTGGCCGGAACCGGCACCTCACCGGCGCCGACCACGCGCGACACCACGTTGCCGACGAATACATCGCCATTCAGGTTGAGTGCGGTGTAGCGGGTAAATGCCTGCCCAGGTCCTGCAGTGCTGTCGAAGCTGAACGGGCCGATAGTCAGACCCGCGACGAAACCGGCGGTATCGGACAACAGGTCGACGATGCCCAGGCCGGGGTCATAGCTGGCCAGAAACCCGGCCGGTGCGGTCAGCGACGAACCGATCAGTGGGTCGGACAAGGGCGCGTCGTCCAGCGATACGAGCAACAGGTCGTCGATCGGATCGTCGTTGAGGACGGAAACATCGTAGTGAAACGAAGATCCGTTGTCGGTGACCAACGCATTGATCTGCAGCGCCTGGGCGTCCAGCGACAAAGCGATCAGCACACTTGCCGGGATCAACAGTCGCCCGCTGCTGCGTAGTTTCAGTGAGAGTGATTTCATGTCAGTGATTCCTCTGTTTGATCTTTTGTTGAATTGCTCCGCTCTCGCGTGGCGGCGCGGTTGCCGTTGCTGTGTGTTGTCACCGTCATAGCGTGATCAACGCGACATCGAAGCTGCGTTCGACGAGCCACACCGCGCCGATCGCGGCGATTGCGGCCGAGCCAGTCTGCAAACCCAGCCGCCGGTACAACGCGCTGTGCCGCACCCAGAACGCGATGGGCAGAAACACCGACACGACAACAAGCTGACCCAGTTCAACACCGAGATTGAAACCGAACAGGTGCACGAGCAGGCCCGAGGTATCCGCGCCCGAGTCGCCGAGGGCCGAGGCAAAGCCGACGCCATGGATCAACCCCAGTGCGAATGCCAGCGTGGCCGGCCGCAGCGGTAGGAACGGGCGCAGGTTGTGCAGCGCGCTAACGATGACCGTCAACGCGATCGCCGACTCCACCCAGCGGCCCGGCAGGCTGATGATGTCGAACGCCGTCAGTGCGAGCGTGAACGAGTGGGCGATTGTGAAGGCCGTGACGATGGCGGCCACTCGCCAGGCCGTTGCTCGAAAGTCGTCCACGCCGCGCCATTGGCCGTTGCTGCGTACCAGGACGGTCGGCAACATCAGCGTGCACAAAAACAGCAGATGGTCGAATCCGGATGCGATATGCCGGATGCCGTCGTTCACCCGGCTGAAGAACGGCGTGTCCTGTATCGGCAGGCGATCGTCGCCGAACGTCACCGACGGGTTGTCCGGCGATAGCACCGTCAGCTTTTCTCCCGCGGAAGTCAGGGTTCTGAGCAATCCCCGGTGCGTCGGATCGATGTCGGACAGCAAACGGTACTCAAGTTGTTCCGGGGCTCGACCCGCACAATCGACCGCCGAGGTCAGCACGCCGTATGCGCCGTCGGCGTGGTCGGCAAGCTGCAGGCGCGTCTCGAGCAGCCGGCATGCGCGGTGTGCCGTGCGCAGCGTCAGATGCGCAGCGGCAAAGTCGCTGATGTCTGCCGACCGGCTGGCCACCTCATGCCAGGTCAGTCGGCCGTCGCCATCATCGAGCCCCACACCTGTCTGCAGATCGCGCAACGCGATATCCCAACGCAGCTGTGGCGTTGCCTGTGTCAGGTCAAGCGTAAGGTAGCTGTCGCTCGGTTTGTGCGCGTCGGCAGATTGCCCAGCGAGACAGGCGATACACAACACGCAGAGCACATGAAAGAACTTTCCGCCCGGCACGCTAGGCATCGTGGTCACCGCGCGTTAGCTGACGACGCAGGTCCACCAGGCGTTCGTCGACATTGCCGACCTGCGCAAGCCAGTGCAGCGTTTCACGAACCGCAGCAGCATCTTTGCTTGCCAACGCGGCCGCCAACAGGATCTGGGTATCGGCAAACTCGCGCTGTTCACGCCAATTGCGCAACGCCAATTGCAGCGCACGCTGCGGGTTGTCGAACAGCAGCAGTTCCGCCGTCGCCGCTTCGCGCAGGTGTGACGTATCGCCGCGCAGGTGTAGCGCCTCGAAGTAATCCGACACCTTGCGCTGCAGTACCTCCGCCTCGGCGCTGTCGATCTGTCTGGCGGCAACGGCCCGTCGGAGCACCAGCAAAGGCGGTGCCGCGTCCATGTCGGTGATCTCCATGACCCGGCCGGGCTGCTGGCTGCGCAGAAAGAGATCCGCCAAGGCGATGCGCGTGCGAATATCGTCAGGGTCGCGCTCGAAGGCCTGCATCAACAGCGCTTGCGCAGCGCCGTCATCGCCATTGATCTCCGCCAGCTCTGCGAGCAAAGCCAATGACCAAGTGAGCAGCGGTCGGTCATGCGAGGTCGCCATGGTCAAGGCATCGCGCAGCTCGCGATAACCTTCGGCGGCAAAACCCGTCTGTCGCTTGGCACCGGCCCGGCATCCGGCCTTTGCCAGCTGCCCGTACCGATAAGGAATGCGCCGGCACAACGCCAACGCCTGATCGCTCTGGCCGCGAACCTGATGGATCACGGCCTTCATCAACAGGGCCGGGCCATGTGCGGGTTGGCGGGCGAGGATTCGGTCGAGCGTCGCGAGGGCCGAATCGAAGTCGTGCTGCATCTGCTGCAGGTCCGCCCGCGCGATCGATGCCGCGGTCGATGGGTCTGCAGTGCTTGTTGCCTGCTTTAATGCACCAGCGGCCAATCCAAAATAGCGCGCATCACCGGTTCGACGCCCCAGATCGATCAAACGTCGCGCCTTTGTCAGCGCGCCCGACCGGTCGGGCGTCACGCTGTTGTTGTGTCGACCGAGCGCCTCTACCGCCAGGGGTAGACGAGGCAGTCGCTCAACCACCTGCTGCGGATCATCCGGCGTGTAGGGTTCACCCGCCTCGGCGCCGCCTATCGCAACCGCCAAGGCCAACACCCAATAGTGCCCAATTTTGTAACCGTCACCCCGCGGCATTATTCAGCCTCCTGCTGCGTTTACAGCTAAATACGGATGCCGCGGGAATTCGGATCACCGGGATGGAAAATTTTTCGTCCAGCCCGGCCTAGAAATGATAATTTAGTTTAGAAACACGCCATAACTATCTGTTTTTATGTCGCGCCCATCAATTGGAAGTAGGTTGAATGGCCGGATGGCCGCTCGAAGAGACCCGACCTCGACGGGCCGGGTTCAGATTCGGGGGAACGGGTGTAGAGCGGATGCCGAGATCCGGTCAGTTGCCCGATAGCTCCATCGCACCGATCTCACCCTGCACTGTCTGCAACGCAAACTTCAGCAGATCGCGACGTTTGCGGCTGGCGAGAAACTTCGCGCCGAGGCGGAAGAACACGTTGTTGGTGGCGAAGTATTGGCTCACCAAGCCGTCGAGTACCACCTTCAGCCGGTCATCTAACTGATCTTCCAGTTTCTCGGCATCCCGTTTGGTGTAGTTGGGCCAAGGCAACAGATCGCAAGGCTCCAAGGCGTCGCCAACCAACGGGATGATCGGCAACAGGCGCTGGCTTTCGCGCATTACCGCATCGCCGGTCGTGCGATCGCGCACGCAGTACTTCTGCTTCATCTCTTCGTTGTCGGCCCAATCGGCAAACAGCGGATTGGTCTCGAGCAGCACGAAATGGTCCTTGAGAAACTTTTGCGCGTTGCGCCGCCCGAGAAAGAAGTCGTGCTCGCGGAATTCGCGTTTGAGGAATCCGCCGAACCCACCCAGCGCCCCGCACGCAATCGGATAGCGTGCATTGTCGCGGCTCGGTGCCACCATGAAGCGCGAGTAGTTACGTGGATGGGCGGCCAGCATCAGTTCGTCGGGTTTGAATCGCGTCTGGTTTTTCAGCGCGTTGAACAGCGCCATGATCTGCTTGACCAGGTCGGGCGTGGTGCAGTCATAGTCGGGACGGAAGGTCGCTTCGCTTGGGAAAGGATCGATCATGACCACCGCCTTTTCCGCCCGGTCTCCTTCCCTGGCATTGCGGCCGGACGACCCCGAGAGAATCCGGCGCGCCAGTTCCAGCGGCTCGTTATTCATCACGCCGCCGTCAACGCACAGAAACTCGTAGTTGAAGTTTGAATCCAGCGTCCCCCAGTTCACCGGGATGCTCTCGGCAGATATACATTTCACATCGCCGTCGTTGCCACCCCCAGTGAGCGGTACGGGCCACTTGCGACTGCTGTAGAAATCGGCTTTGCCCGGCTCGTTGAGGGTCAGCGACAGCTTGCGCGGCACCAGACCGATTGGAAATG
Source organism: Thiosocius teredinicola (assembly GCF_002009425.1). NCBI lineage: Bacteria > Pseudomonadati > Pseudomonadota > Gammaproteobacteria > Chromatiales > Sedimenticolaceae > Thiosocius > Thiosocius teredinicola. Next base: position 2,306,222 of record NZ_CP019936.1, on the reverse strand, counting down.
CGCCGGAGGCCAAGGCCGAGGTCTTCAACAAATCGGTAGCGGCATTGTTCTTACCCAGGTCCTTCCACGCCAGCGGCGTGACATCCGAATCGCCGATAACCCCGCTATCGTTCACGCACACATGCACATAGTCGGCATGCAGAAACATCGCGTGGTTACTATCGAACGCGCCGGCCAGCGGTATGGAGTACGGCACGCCGCGCAGATTGGTAACCGTCAGCAGCAGGTGAAAATCATCGGCTACATAGGGGCGGCGCTGTTCGCGCGGCGTCACCGTCAGGCCGACATCGGCAATCTCGCGCAGCACGGTCGAATCGAGTAGAGAAACGATCTTGGCGGAATCGTCGCCGATGTCGCGCGACTTCAACAGATGTTCAATATCGATCTTGTCGACCCAGGCATCGAACAGCTTGTTCTCGCTACCATGCCGGTCGGCGATGTCTTTGTTCTTCATCGCCGGCTGCGATGATCCCAGGTACCCGGCTGCCAAAGCCGCCGTAATTCCCCCGGCTGAGGCGCCGGAAAATGCAGACAACTTTACGCCGTGATTCGGTACGGTGTTATCGCCCGCCTGCTTTGCGGCATACCAGGCATCGAGCGCCTGCACGAAGAAATCGATAACGCCTGCGGTGTACGCACCGGCAGACACGGCCCCTGCACCTACGAGACCGATCTCGAAAGTGTTCTCTTCCATGCGGCTTGCCCTCCCCTTGTTCGGCCAGCCAACGGCTTATTGGTTTTAGAATTGGGGGAAAGTAAGCCCTGAAATGTTAAATTGTGCAAGCCTGCCGGGGCGATCAACACCAGCTACCGATCGGCAACTACCACGTTTCTGCCGTCGGCCGACACCTCGATATCGATCTGTTGTTGCCCCAGGTTGCCGACGAATTCATAGCCGGTCACCTTCATGCTTTTCGAATGGCTTGCCTCGATGAAGACCGGTTTGAAACCGGGAAGCTTTCGTTCGATGGCCTTCACCACGGCGCCCGGCACCATGTCGGCGTCAAACTCGATCTCGATCTCCTGCACCTTGCCTGATTCGTAGATATCGAATTCCACCTTGCGGCCGTCTTTCATACGCCCCTGCAACTCGTACACGAATTCACCGTCGGCCTCGGTTTCGGTGTTGGCGCTCAGCAGCGTCACGTCATCCATGCGCTCGTGAACGGTCTTGACAACCAACTCGGGCACCGCACTGAGTGCGACAGGTTTCTCTTCGCCGGCGAATGTCAGCGCCGGAATCAACAAGGTGACGCAGCAAGCGGTTACTGAAGTTATACGCACGCACATGGGCTCCACCTACTTGCTGTTCGCCGAGTCGCCGCTGAACAGGTCGGCAATTTCACTGCGCAGCGTCTTCCAGAACGCCTGCAGGTTCGCGTTCTTGTTGTTCAAGTCGTCGAGATACTCTTCGAGCCGATCGATCGCCGCATGCTGCTCGCGTTCGTTCTCTTCCTTCAATTGAGCCTTCAGATGCAGCAGCGTCGCCTCCATCTCGTCAACCTGTTGCTCGAGTGAATGCTTACGCGTATTGAATTCATTCATTGGCTTGACCTCGACTCACCAACCCATGGCCTGACTGGCGCCGATCAGCACCAGCGGTGTAACGAAAAACACCAGCCCGATATACAGAGCGACATATATCTTGCGTTTGACCGCCAGAGCGGCGAGCCCTTCTGCCGCCCACACCGGAATCTGGCGAAGAAACGGAAGCCCGTAGATCACAATTACCCCAAGGACGTTGTAGGCGAGGTGAACGAAGGCGACCTGAAGCGCAAACACGGCGTTGGCGCCGGAGATCGCCGTGGCCGCCAGCAGCGCTGTGATACAGGTACCGATGTTGGCGCCGAGCGTGAACGGATAGACCTGGCGCAGTGAAAACACGCCGCTGCCGGCCAGCGGCACGATCAGGCTGGTCGTGGTCGAAGACGACTGCACCAGCACCGTGATGGCCGTCCCCGAAAACAGGCCGGCGATCGGCCCACGGCCAACAGCGGCATGCAATATCTCTTTCGCCTTCCCCACCATCAGGGTCTTGAGCAACTTACCGATGTAGGCGATCACGAAGAAGATCAGACCGATGCCCAATACGATCAGGGCGACGCCGCCAAGCATCTCTGAAAGACCAATGCTGCCGAACGCGTCGTGCAGGAAATTCACAGGCGGTTTGACCAGCGGCTTGATGAAGTCGAATCCATTGACCGACATGGAATCGCCGCCGAGCGCCAATGTCGCCAGGTATTCTCCGGTCTTCTGCAAAAAACCGAACATGATCTCCAGTGGCAGGAAGATCACGACGCTGAACAGATTGAAGAAATCGTGAATCGTGGCTGCCGCGAAGGCCCGCCTGAATTCCTGGCCCTGACGTACATGCCCGAGGCTGACGATCGTGTTGGTGATGGTGGTACCCATATTCGCGCCCATGACCATGGGGATCGCGATCGAAACCGGTAAGCCACCCGCGACCAAGCCAACGATGATCGACGTGACCGTACTCGACGATTGAATCAGTGCCGTGGCAACCGTGCCCACGACCAACGCCGTGAGCGGATTGCTGGCGAATGCAAACAGCTCTTTGGCCTGCTCGCCGGCGGCTGCCTTGAATCCGCTGCCGATCATGGCGACGGCCACCAACAGCAGATAAACCAGGCCCACGATCATCAGCCATTGCGACCAATTCGAAGAGGCGGTGGACGGTGAACGTTCGGCTATGGTGGTCACGGTCGGCTACTCCCTGCGTTGGCTCTGCCAAGGCTTATTGCGGACGCGTCTACGTCGATCGCGGAACAGTCTGCCGTGACCTTGTGACGCTTTGATTACCCGTCACCATTGCGAGCCGATGGCACAGACCTTGCGATATCAGCTACGACCCCCGGGCAACTCACCCGGGCAGGACGAAAAATTCAGCTAACAAACACTGAGGTGAACCATGAACCGAGTAACCATTCGCAAGATCACAATGACGCTGTTTGCCGCCGTGATGGCCTTTACCGCGCTGACAACGCTCAGCGGCTGTAACACGGTTGCCGGCGCGGGCGAAGATATCGAAGCGGCGGGCGATGCCATCGAGAACAAGGCAGAGAAGGAAAAGAGCTATTGAGTTGATGGGCGGGCCTCGCCCGCCCTCACCTTCGCAGAGGGATTAAGTTGGATATCAACCATTCGGGAAACCACACAGCTTCAAATCGGCCACTTCATCGATCACTGTGCATGTCGCTAGTGGTGGCACCTGTTTCAATGACCAGGGCCAAGTTTCAACCATCGACGTTCGCCCCCCACCTAACCAGCGCACTCCGCCGATCGCTGCCCGCCGCGATACTCGACTTCAGCAGCGCAACAACCGTCACCCCAAGGATTGGGGCTTCGCGGTCAGTGCCATTAACACAGCGATGAGCATGCCTTTGCGTTCAATCTCCCATCCCCTACGGGCCGCGCGAAACAGTCGCATCGCCAACTGAACGTTCGAGTACCCGCCTGCGCTGCAACCACAACACCACCAGCGAACAGATACCGGCCCAGGCGGCGCCGGCTGCCCATCCGGCGACCACGTCGGTCGGCCAGTGCACGCCGAGATAGACACGACTGACACCGACCAACACGGTGATCAAGGCAGCCATGGACAGCACGTATATCTTGATCAGCCGACGTGGTCGGGTGCGCGCAATGATGGCGCCGAGCGTCAGGTATACGACCGCCGAGTTCATCGAGTGAGCACTGGGAAAGCTGGCGGTATACACGGTCTGGCCGTGCGGCAGAAAGTCCGGGCGCGGCCTGTCAAAGCCTGCTTTCAACGCCAGGCTCAACAACAAACCGGTGATCACGGCGAACGCCAGAAATGCCAGGATGCGCGGTTGGCGTTCGAGGACAAAAAAGCCGGCGACGATCAGGGACAACAACGTCAGTACCGTGGTGCCGCCAAGCGCCGTCAGGTCGCGTACCGCTTGTTCGAACCATACCGGGCCCAACGGGTCGGTGACATCACCGGGTTCTCGAAATGCCTCCAGTATTTGAATCTCGATACCGCGCAGGTCGTCGGCGTTGGCCACCTCGGCGGCTTCGGCAAACAACCAAAGACAGCCGGCGACCACAAAAAACAACACGAGAAACCAGATTTCATCGGCGCCCGGCCGGCGTCCCAGTATCCTCTCAACAACACCGTCCACGGTGGCGACAATCCGTCTCATCTTCAGCCTTGTTCCTGTGTACATCTAAACGTCGCCGCGACGACCTCATAACAGGCGAATGGGCAAAGGCTGCGCCAGTGTCACCGGCCGCCAGAACGCGGAACGCCATTCTGCGAATTATCCGCATCGGCGCGCATGGCGGAACGGCGGTTTATCGTCCAGACTTGGGTACAGATACACACCCGGACGGCCGGCGGTTGCGGCAAAGCCGTACTGCGACGAGCCATGCGACACCAAGGGTTTGCTCGCTGGGCGCGTTCTGTATAATGAACATTCATTACAACATTAACCTGGCACAGATCAGGGTCTTTGAGGGTTCTGCACCCTCTGCGCACGAGAGTTAGACAGAGGAACAATGATGGAGTTAACCACCGGCAAATCCCACGCCGGCTTGGTCACCGATGCCATCCGCGGCAGCCGTTCGGGAACCACAGCCATTAACGCCCAGGTCGTCGAGTCTTGGAAGCGCTGCTTTCACGACTACGAACTCGATCCTGAGCGCCGCCCGGAACCGATCCTCGTCGATCGACGGGAACTCAAGGAACGCCAGGAACATCATTGCAATCTGCTGCAGATCGCGCGCGCAGAGATGTCCAATCTTTATCAGCAGGTCGCCGGATCCGGCTATGCCATTTTGCTCACCGACCAGGATGGCGTCGTGCTGAACTATGTCGGCGACCCGATGTTCACCGGCACCGCATCGCAGTCTGCGCTGCAGACCGGCGCAATCTGGTCGGAGCGCACCCAGGGCACCAACGGCATGGGCACCTGCCTGGTCGAAAAGCGGCCGCTGATCATCCACCAGGATGAGCACTTCTTTACCAAGCACACCGGGCTGACCTGCTCGGCCGCGCCGATCTTCGACCCAACCGGCGAACTGGTTGCGGTACTGGACGCTTCGAGCGATTCGCGCCGCGCCCAGGAGCACACCATGGTGCTGGTCAACATGTCGGCCCAGCTCATCGAGAACCGTCTGTTCCTGTGCGCCATGCGCGATCATTACATACTGCGCTTCCACAGCCGCCCCGAGTTCATCAGCACGCTGGGTGAAGGCGCGATCGCCTTCGACGAGAACGGCCGGGTCAAGGCGGTCAACCGCAGCGCCCTGTTCCAGCTCGACAAGCCGGACGTCAAGAGCGTGCTCGACCACTCGCTCGAAGACCTGTTCAGCATCCGCGCCCAGGCGGCGCTCGACAATGCCCATCAATACGCCGGCTCCAACCGTCCGCTGCACGATGCGCGGCAGGGCCGCCGTTTCTTCGCCAGCTTCCAGGCGCCGCACCGTGAGTGCGAGAACGGCCACCAGCGGCTGGGAACAACCCGTCGCAGTCCGGTCCTGCGCGGATTGGAAGAGACCAATACCACGCTCGACTCGCTCGAGTTCGGCGATGCCCGGATGCGGCGCAATGTCGAGCGCGCTAAGAAGCTGCTCGAGCGCGATATTCCGTTCATCCTGCTCGGCGAAACCGGCACCGGCAAGGACGTGTTCGCCAACGCGGTTCACCGCTCCAGCGACCGCGCCGACAAACCGTTCGTCGCCGTCAACTGTGCATCGCTGCCCGAATCGCTGATCGAGAGCGAGCTGTTCGGTTACCGGCCCGGCGCCTTCACCGGCGCAAGCCGCGAAGGTTCGCGTGGCAAGATCGTCCAGGCACACACCGGCACGCTGTTTCTCGACGAGATCGGCGACATGCCGTTGCACCTGCAGGCCCGCCTGCTGCGCGTGCTCGAGGAACGCGAGGTGATCCCACTGGGCGGCGAGACACCGATCAAGGTCGACATACGCCTGATCAGCGCCACCCATAAAGACCTCAAGCGCCACGTCGAGGAAGGCAGCTTCCGCGAAGATCTCTACTACCGTCTCAACGGCATCAGCCTGCAGATGCCGCCGCTGCGCGACCGCGAAGACCGCCTGGCCCTGATCAAGCACCTGCTCAGCAAGGAGGCCGGCGGCGATGACGTGACGATTGAAGAATCGGCACTCGCCCTGCTCGATCAGTTCGAGTGGCCCGGCAACATCCGCCAACTGCGCAATATCCTGCGTACGCTGATCGGGCTATGCGACGACAACTGCATCCGGGTAGACGACCTGCCGGACGAGATCTTCCAGAACGCCGACATCGAGGATGGCGCACCGCAACTGCGACCATCGAATCCGCTCGATATCGCCGAACGCGATGCGATTTTGCGCGAGCTGGAAGCCGCTCACTGGAACGTGACACGCGTTGCGTCGAAACTGCGTATCAGCCGCAACACCCTGTACCGCAAGATGAAACGCTTCGATATCCGATCGCCGCGTTAATCGCAGAACACCGCGAATCGACGGTCGGCGACATGCCTTGGTGCGAGGTTTGCTAGGCTATACGGCGAGTCTGTCACTAGAGTAATTCTCGATGAGTCGTTTCGCTGTGCGCGTGAGTCCGGGCGAGCTGCATTTCAATGCCGCGCACTTCATCACGTACAACCAGACCTGTGAAAACATTCACGGTCACAACTTTCACGTAAAGCTCGAAGCGCGCGGCAGCAATACCGCCGATGCCTTCGTGATCGACTTCGTGCTGCTCAACCGGCTGGCCGCCGGCATCTGCCGTGAATTACATGACGGCGTGCTGGTGCCGACCGAGGGTGCCGATATCCAGGTCTCCGAAGTCGATGGTGACATGATCGAGATCCGCAGCTACAACAAGCGCTACATCCTCGCCCGTGAAAGCTGCATCCTGCTCCCCATCCCCAATACGACCGCAGAGATGCTGGCGCTGCACATCAGCAACCGCCTGCTGGAAACGCTGCGCAGCGAAAATGCACTCGGCAACCTGACGACGCTCGAGGTCGCGGTGGAGGAAGCCGACGAACAATGGGGCATCTGCGCACGCGAGATCGGCCATGACTGAGTCGGGCCGCATCGCCTGGGCGATCACCGGCTCGGGGCACTATTTGAAAGAGTGCCTCGCGCTCGCCGAATCATTACCGAATCTCGACCTGTTCCTGAGCGAAGCCGCCGCCGAGGTGCTGCATGCCTACGGCCATCCGTTCAAGGACCTCAAGACCCGCTTTCGTATCTTTCGCGACAGCACGGCCAGCGCGCCGCCCGTCGGGCTGTTCTACAAAGGCGTCTACGATCTGCTGGTCGTGGCGCCCGCCACATCGAACAGTGTCGCCAAGATGGTGTTCGGCATCTCCGATACGCTGGTGACCAATGTGTACGCCCAGGCCGGCAAGTGCCGGGTACCGAGCATCGTGTTCGCCTGCGATGTCGCGCCGGCGATGGAAACCGAGGCACCGAGCGGTACGGTCAAGGTTTATCCGCGCTCCATCGATTTGCAGAACACCGAACGCCTCAAGGAATTCGAATACACCAACGTGGTGACGAGCCTGGACGAACTGCGGACGGCGTTGTCTATCAGCGAACCGTGTCGGAACATCTCCTCTTTCTGACCGGCACCCTCGCCGGCCCATCGCTACGCCGCGTGTTGCAGGATATGGAGTCCGTCGACTTCACCTGGGAGGTGCGCGAACTCGGCCTCAAGGTAGCCGCGCTGATGACCGGCGACATGATCAAACGCCGCCTCGAAGATGCGGGCACTGCCGACCGTGTGATCATCCCGGGGCGTTGCCGCGGCGATCTGGACGACCTCTCGCAAACCTTCGGCGTGACCTTTGAGCGCGGACCGGAAGAACTGCGCGACCTGCCCGAATGGCTGGGTCATTCGGGCAAGCCCGTCGATCTCAGCCAACACGATGTGCTGATCTTCGCCGAGATCGTCGACGCGCCGCAGATGTCGATCGACGCCATCGTGGCGCGTGCTCAGCGGTTCCGCGACGACGGCGCCGATGTCATCGACCTCGGCTGCCTGCCCGGCGAACCCTTCGCGCATCTGGCCGACAGTGTGCGATGCCTGAAGGCCGAGGGGTTCAAGGTCAGCGTCGACTCGATGCAGGAAGACGAACTGCTTGCCGGCGGCAAGGCCGGCGCCGACTACCTGCTCAGTCTCAATGAACACAATCTGTGGATCGCCGGCCAGGTGCCTTCGGTGCCGATCATTATCCCGGCGGTTCCCGGCGATCTGGACAGCATGCAACGCGCGTGGGAGCAACTGCGTGCCGACGGGCGGGCCTGCCTGGTCGACCCGATCCTCGACCCGATCCATTTCGGTTTCACCGAGGCGATCGTCCGTTACCACGAGACCCGAAAGCGCATGCCGACGGCCGAGATCATGATGGGGGTCGGCAATCTGACCGAGCTCACCGAGGCGGATACCTGCGGCATCAATGCGCTGCTGTTCGGCATCATTTCAGAACTGCATGCCAAGGCAGTGCTGACCACCGAAGTCAGCCCGCATTGCCGCTCAGCCGTGCGCGAAGCCGACCTGGCAAGACGCGTGATGTTTCGCGCGCGCGAGGAACAGACCCTGCCCAAACGTTTGCACCCCGGCCTGACCGGGCTGCACGAGCGCAAACCTTTTCCCTATTCGACCGCCGAGATCGACGAAGCGGCAGCCGCGGTCAAGGACCGCAACTTTCGTATCCAGGTCAATGATGACGGGGTGCATATCTATAATCGCGAGATGAAGCAGGTCGTGGCCGACCCGTTCGATGCCTATCCGCAGCTCGGCGTCGACGACGATGCGGGCCACGCCTTCTACCTCGGCGTGGAACTCGCCCGGGCGCAGATCGCGCTGCAACTGGGCAAACGCTACACGCAGGACAACCCTCTCACGTGGGGCGCGGCGACGCCGCCGCAGAGCGAGGACATGACGCAATACACCGAGGCCGCATCGACCAAGAAGACGAATCCCTCGAAATGATTGGCCCGGCTCTTGCTCAAAGCTATGCATCATGTCCGCAACCGACGATAACACCACGATGAGCCCTGCTGTGAACGGCCGTGCGACGATCGCCTGCCCGTTTTGCGCGCTGGCCTGTGACGATTTGTCACGGCCGGTACACAACACCCCTTTGTCCACTGAGCAGATTCCATGCCGCAGGGCCGTAACGGGGTTCAACACCGCGCTGTCGAACGGCCAAGCGCATCCACAGATCAAGGGTCGCGATTGCACGCTCGACGAGGCGGTCGAGCATGCCAGGCAGTTACTGCAGAACGCCCGCCTTCCGGTGATCCACGGCCTGGTCGGCGATCTGCAAGACTGCCGCGCCGCGCTGCACCTGGCGGCCTGTTTCGGCGGCGTGGTCGATCACCGTTCGGGCGACACCATCGCCGAGCAACTGAGCGTGCTGCAGGACAGCGGGTGGCAGATCACCAGCCTCGGCGAGGTACGCAACCGCGCCGACCTGATCGTCATCGTCGCCAACCGGCTCGACGAGACCCATCCTCGATTGCAGGAGAAGCTGTTCTCGGCCAATGGTCGTCTGCATGCAGAGCAACCGGCCGAGGTCGTCACGCTCGCCGATAAGCGGGTATCGATCCTGGGTGAAGTACGCGCCCTGTTCCACCAGCGTCCGCTGCCCGATGCCTCCGAAGACGCCCGACGCCTGCACCGCAAGATGGCCGACGCACGTTATCCGGTGATCCTGATCGGCGCTGTCGACAACGAATCCACAGAACTGGTGCTGCGCGCCGCAAGCGGCCTGGTACGCGACCTCAGCCATGAACGGCGGGCCGCACTGCTGCTGCTCGGTGGTGATATCGGCAGCGTGTCGGCACAGATGGTCGCCGCTTGGCACAACGGCTTCGGTATCCGCACGGCGTTCAATCGTGGCTATCCGCAGCAAGACCTGCAACGCAACGCCGCGGCGCGCCTGTTGGCCGACGGCGAAGCGGACCTCATGGTCTGGGTCGGCAGCCTCAGTGAGCAGCGGCCACCGGCGGTCGAGCAGCCCACTATCGTGATCGGTCATCCGGCAATGGCGTTCGCCGACCAACCACCGGAGGTCTTCCTGCCGGTCTCCGTACCCGGCGTGCAGCGTGCGGGTTTCATCCATCGCGCCGACGGTCTGCGGATGGTCCCGCTGACATCGATCGTCGACAGCGGTCTACCGGGTTCGCTCGATCTGTGTCGACAGATCGCAGCCAACCACTTCGCGAACGGTGTAGCCGATGCTGACTAGACTCACGGGCGGTCGGGTGTTCGACCCGGCCAACAACGTCAATGGCGAAGTCACCGATATCTGGTTTCGCGACGGCCTGATCTGCGAACCCCCGCAAGATCCACGCGAGGCTGATGCGACGATCGATCTGCGCGGCAAGATCGTGATGGCTGGCGCAATCGATATCCACAGCCATATCGCCGGTGGCAACGTCAACACCGCACGCGCGCTGCTGCCCGAACAACACCTCGCCGAACGCGCACGTTATGCGCGCCTGCCGTTCGCCGGCGCCAAGTGGTCGACCTTCGACACCGGTTATCGCTATGCCGAGATGGGATTCACCTTTGTGGTCGAGCCTGCGGTGTTGCCGATCAACGCTGCGCAGGCGCATGCCGAACTGGCCGACATCCCGATCATCGACAAAGCAGGCTTGGCGATCGTCGGCAACGACGACTTTCTGCTGCGTCTTCTGCGCGATCGCGCCGACCCGCAGCAGGTCACCGACTATATCGGCTGGGTCATCCATGCGACCCAGTGCCTTGGGGTCAAGGTGATCAACGCCGGCGGTGCTACGGCCTTCAAGTTCAATCAACGTCACATGAGCCTCGATGAAGAGGTGCCGATGTACGGCGTCAGCTCACGCACGATCCTCAACGCCGTGCAGCGTGCCGTGGTGCAGCTGGGTATCGCGCATCCGGTGCATGTCCATTGCAACAATCTCGGCGTCGCCGGCAACGTGCAGACGGCGTTGAACACCATCGACGCGGCCGACGGTCTGCCGATGCACCTCGCCCACGTACAGTTCTATGGCTACGGCGATGAAGGCGATCGCGGCTTCTCGTCCGGCGCCAGTGCGCTGGCCGACAAATTCAATGCGCATGCCAACATCACGATGGATGTAGGCCAGGTACTGTTCGGCCAGACGGTGACGATCTCGGGCGACGTATTGCGCCAGTTCGAAGCACGCGGCATCGCCAATCCGAACAAGTGGGTGATTTGGGAGAGCGAGGACGGTGGCGGCGGTATCGTGCCGTTCAAGTACCGCCAGCGAAACTTCGTCAACGCCCTGCAGTGGGCAATCGGGCTCGAGCTGTTCCTGCTGGCGGACGATCCCTGGCGGCTGTTCTTCACCACCGACCACCCGAACGGCGCACCGTTCACCGCCTACCCGGAATTGTTCCGGCTGTTGATGGACCGCGACTACCGCAACCGTTGGCTGTCGGATATCAACGCCGAGGCCGCGGATATCTGCCTGCTGCGTCATCTCGACCGCGAATACGATCTCAACGACATCGCCATCATGACGCGCGCCGCACCGGCCAGGTTGCTTGGACTTGCCGACCGCGGCCATCTTGCACCCGGTGCCGTCGCCGATATCGCGGTGTACGAAGAACAGGACGACAAGGCGGCGATGTTCGCGCGTGCGCACCTGCTGTTTAAGGACGGGCAGAAGGTCGTCGAGCACGGCCGGGTCACACGCAATTGTTTCGGCAAGACGCATGCCGTGGCGCCCGAGTTCTCGACCGACATTGAACGCTCGATCGGTAACTATTTCGATCGCTATCATCTGGTCGACATGGAGGCCTTCAAACTCAGCGGCGATCAGATGCAAGAAACGCTCGGCAGCGAACTCGTGGTGCATTGAGCAGCCCGATGAGTGAACGGATCCACGAAATACTGCTGGTCACACGCAACGAAGACGGTACGGCGCACATTGCGCCGATGGGACTGCGCCAACGCGAGCAGCAGTGGCTGATTGCCCCGTTCAAGCCATCGCGCACGCTGGACAATCTGCTGCGCGAGCACCACGCCAGTATCAACACGACCGACGATGTGCGTATCTATGCGGGTTGCCTGACCGGGCGACGCGACTGGCCGCTCGAAGCATGTGACGAGGTGCCCGGATGGCGGCTGGCCGGCGTGCTCGCACACCGCGAACTGAAGCTGGCGAAGGTCGAGGACGATAAACAACGTCCGCGCCTGTTTTGTGACGTTGTCCACGAGGTCAATCACCGTCCGTTTTCCGGATACAATCGCGCTCAAGCTGCGGTGCTTGAACTCGCGATCCTGGTGAGCCGTTTAGGTATGTTGTCGGCAGACAAGGTCGACCGTGAGATCGAGTACCTGAAGATCGCGATCGACAAAACCGCCGGTGATAAGGAACTCGAAGCATGGCAATGGTTGATGCAGAGCGTAGAGGCGCACCGCAAGGATTGTGCATGACCGGAATGTTGGCCAGCGTCTGTTCGGTCGACGAAGCCGCGCAGGCCTTGCAAGGTAACGCCGACCTGATCGACTGCAAAGACCCCACTCGCGGGGCGCTCGGCGCACTCGACACCGAAACGATCCGGCTCATCGTGGAATACGTTGGCGGTCGCCGTCCGGTGAGTGCAACCAGCGGCGATATTGCGTCCGGCATCCACCAGTTGCGACGCGCAATCAGCCGCATCGCCGACTGCGGTGTCGACTACGTCAAGTTCGGCGTGTTCAGCGAGCAACAACTGCGATCGCAAACCGCCGTGATCGGCGAACTGGCGCAGCGACACCGCTTGGTCGCTGTCTGCTTCATCGACCGCTTCGATCCATTACCGCTGTTGTCGATGCTGGCCGACGCTGGCTGTGCAGGCATCATGCTCGATACGGCAGACAAGCATCGCGGCCGACTGACCGAGGTCTGGCCGCTCGCCAAGATTCGTCAGTTTGTTCAACGTGTAAACGCACGCGGTCTGCTGTGCGGTTTGGCCGGCGGCCTGCGTCGGGACGATATCCCCCAGCTCTTGCCACTGCGGCCGGGCTATCTGGGTTTCCGCGGTGCGCTGTGCCGAGGCGAACGTCACACGGCGGTGGATTCTCAGGCCATCGCGGCAGTAAGGGATGCCATCCATGCACACCAGGCGCCGCACCGGCGCGACAACCTGGCAGTGAATCAACTGTGATCTGCCCCGACATCCGTCGGCAACGTCTCATCATCGAAGGATTCTACGAATTGCAGACGATGGACGAGCACTGCGTGCGCAATTTCCTGGCGGGGCTGACCGACCACCTCGGCATGACCCGCATTGCCGAAACACTGGTATTTTCACCGGACGCCGTCAGCGATCTGCATCATGGCGTCGGCGGCTTTCAGGCGTGGGCGGAATCCGGCTGCTCGCTGTATACCTGGTCGGCCTCGCGCTTCTTCACCCTCGATGTGTACTCATGCAAGGCCTTCGATGTCGCACGCTGCGTCGACTTCGTCTGCACCCAGTTCAATGCACAGTCGTTCGAGGTTCGCGAAGTCTGAGTAGCGCTTAACCGACAAGCCTCATCGCGGGCCGGTCTAGGGTGTCGAGCACATGATCGAGTCGCGCGCTGTCACTTCGATGTACCAGCAACACCGGACACGCCAAGGCAGCAATGAATCGATCGGCTGCCGCATCGATCAATCCGTCGTGTTGAAGATCGGCAAGCGGTTTTGCCGGGTCACTGAGCGGTGCGGATTTAACCAACAGCACACCTTCGGCCCCGAGTTGCTGAGCCAACCAGAGAGCGAGACTGTCGGACGTCACCGACCAGTCCTGGGGAACGTCCGGTGCCTCGCCCGCCATCGCCTCGGGATACCAGACCGGAATCCGCTTGGCCGACTGCGCGGCTTGTAGCGCAGCGACCGAATCACAACCGACGAAATCCGGATGCAAGCCGCACATCAGCTCACCCATCTGGCGCATAGCCGTTAGCGCCATGCGATGCGCAACCTTGTCAGAGAAGCGCCAGCGCGATTGTGCCGCCCTCACCTGATCGGCAAACGGTCCACCGCCGGGGACGACAACGGATTCGTGCTCGGAATCGGCCAGGGCTTGCAACCACTCCACCAGGTATTGCGAGTCGAACAGGCTGCCGCCGAGCTTAACCACCCACATCGGCAAATCGTTCGCTCTGCAACAGACGTAGCATGGCCGCCGCCTTGTCGAAGGTTTCCTGGTACTCGGCATCGACATCGGAATCATGCACGATGCCGCCGCCGGCCCAACAGCGGATCAGGCCCTGATTGTAGACCAGGGTCCGGATGGTGATGTTGGCATCCATCGCGCCATCGAAGCCGATGTAGGCGATAGAGCCGCAATAGAGACCACGCCGGTTCGGTTCCAGCTCTTCGATGATCTCCATCGCGCGGATCTTCGGTGCGCCGGTGATCGAGCCGCCCGGAAAACAGGCACGCAACAACGACATTGCGTCTTCGCCCTGCGCCAGCCTGCCCGTAATCGTACTGACCAGGTGATGCACCGTCGCATAGCTCTCGACCTTGAACAGCTGCGGCACCTTGACGGTTCCCGGTTCGCATACGCGACCGATGTCGTTGCGCAGCAGGTCGACGATCATCAGGTTCTCGGCCTGATCCTTGGTGCTGTTCGCCAGTTCCTGTGCCAGCGCCGAATCGCCCTCGGGGGTGTCGCCGCGTGCGCGCGTACCCTTGATCGGCCGGGTCTCGACGGTGTCGCCATGCAGGCGCAGCAGGCGTTCCGGCGACGAGCTGAGTACCTGCCCATAGGGCGAGTTGACGAACGCCGCAAACGGCGCCGGATTCAGTCGGCGAAGCTGTTCATAGGCATGCCAGCCGTCGCCCTGGGCCGGCGCGGCAAAGCGCTGGGCGAAGTTGACCTGGTAGCAGTCTCCGTCGCGTATGTATTGTTTGATGTGTTCAAACGCCTTGCCGTAGGCCGCGCGATCCATGTTCGAGCGTACCGGCCCTGTGATGCGGAAAGGCGTGGTATTGGCAGGCGATGCGGGACGCCGAAAGCGTTGCAACAACGACCACCAGTTGCGCCGGGTGGCAGGGTCCCTTCCCTGTCCGACCAGCCAGCTTTGCGCGCGACGGTGATCGACAACCACAGCCCAATCGTAGATACCGATCGCCATCTCCGGTAGCTGTTCGACATCTGCGGCCAGCGCCGGCAATCGCTCGACACGACGCCCCAGATCGTAGCCGAACCAGCCGATGGCACCGCCACAAAACGGCAAACCGGTATCGTTGCTTACCGTGTCGCCCAGCACCTCGCGCACCAGGGCGAACGGATCGTCGCGACGCTCGCTGATGCCGTCTGCCGATTCGATGTGTGTGACATCACCGAAGGTCGCCAAGGTTATGTACGGATCGGCTGCGAGAATGTCGTAGCGTCCCGACTGGGTCATCGGATGGCTGCTGTCGAGAAACACCGCCCACGGGTGATCGGCGATCGCAGCGAACAGGCGTGCGCTGTCGCGATGGTAAGGAAGCTGTGTCAGCAGGCACATGCCATGGGCTCCATCATGCCGAGTTTGCCGACCGCAACCGCCGGCGCGCAGACTGAGATCTTGTCATCCGACGGGTCCAAACCCGGCAGATCCTGAATCGGAATGTACGCGCGTCCGGTGAGTCCGGCCAGTCGCTCGACCAGGAACTGGCCGGCACCGGCGCCCACCAGCGGGTAGTCCGCTTGCGGGTTGCGACTGAGCTGACGCCGTAGTGCCTTGAGCAGGCTGTCGGTGTGGCGCTCAACAACAAAGTGCGCTGCCTCGGTCCAGGCCGCGGTGCTGCCATCGGCCAGATCACAACCCACCATCCTTGCCAGACGACGCATGCTGGAGCTTACGCTCTTGTCGCGACCGTCTGCCGTCGGGTGCAGATCCACATCCTGCGGCAGCGCGCCAATGATCCGATAGGCATCCGCCAAGGTAGCGAAGTGCTCATTGGCCGTGGCCAGCCAATCGCCGGCGAACGGTATCTCGGTTACCACGGCCATCAGCGGTGTGCGCACCACGCCCGAATACACCAGCTCGCCGCTGGCCAGACGCGCTTTGTCGCTATAGCCGCGGCAGTCCAGGTCACCATGGCGGCACAACACCAGATCGGTCGTTGTACTGCCGATATCGACGAGCAAGGCATCCGGCACACAGGCTGCGACAAACTTGGCCGTCGCCATCCAGTTGGCCGATGCGATTGCGACCACCTGCCCGCCCACATCGCGCGCATCAACAAACCCCTGCTGCCCGGCGAAGACCCGAATCAAGGCTCCGGGAAACCGCTGCCGCACCAGGTCGACAATCTCGACGACGCCCTGTGCCCGGTCGTCGAACAGGTCGGCCAGCTCGGCCGTCATCGTCAGGTAATGCGTGCAGCCCTTCAGCGACACCTGTTGTTCGATGTCGTCGATCGCACGTTGCAGGGTATCGAGCCCCTGCCAGATCGGTGTCGGCTTTTCGATGACCTTGCACAACATGCCGTCTGCAGTGAAGCAGGCGAGCTTGAGGTGGGCGCCGCCGATATCCCATCCAACGACGTTCGGATCAGGCGACACGGCCCATCTCCAGATCGACGTGCACGCATTCCCGCTGCGGGGGAATCGCCTCGAGATGTTCGGGATTTTCGCTGAGCTGCAACAACATGGCCGCTACATTTTCGCCGATTGACTGGCTCAATCCAACATAAGAGGTCGTCAGGCGGGGATTTACCTCGAGAATGACAGGGCCATTCTCACTGATGATCAGGTCGATACCCACGTAGCCCCACAGGCCGGGGATGGCCCGGCAGACCTGTTTTCCCAGCTCCAGCAGCTCCGGACGTGAGCCCTCGTAGCCGTTGATGATGCAGCCCAGCAGCAGGAAGCCGTCGTCGACCTGCGCGATCCGTTGCAGATTGCAGCCAAGCAGGCAGACGCTGGTGTCGCCCACCAGCAGCGAAAGGCTGCCCGATAGGCCGGGGACATGCGGCTGCACCAACCAGGTTTCCGGTTTGGGCTGTTCCAGCAAGAAGTCGTACAGACCGCGGTCGTCGCCGAACAGGTGGATGTCCTTGCAGCCGACACCGTCATCCGGCTTGACCACCAAGGTCGGCAGCGCCACACCGGGAAACTCGTGTGCGCGCCAGCTCTGCACAACCGGCAAACCGTGCGCACCCAGGTGTTCGATCGTGCGCTGTTTGCTCGCGGTCAATGCCACTGCGCTCGGTCGGCTGTTGAGCAGCAATTTGCCCGCGGCCTCGACATCGTGACACAGCGATTCGAGTATCCCGCCGGTTTCGGGCGCAATCGGCAACACGGCATCCGCACGTTGCAGGCATGCCGCCCAGATCGGCCCCCAGTCATCGTCTACCCAGTGCACCTCGAGCGGCAACGGCGGCAGCGCCAGGCGGCGATCGCGGCAGATCATGACGTCGACATCTGCAAGCGCCGTGAGATCACGTACCACGGCGGCCAACATCATGTCGCCCTCTTCCGTCAGCCCTGCTACCATCTTCTGACCGGCAAAACCGCCGCCGGTCACATATTCAAAGACAAAGACCCGCATCGCATCTCCTTGATCGTCATCCCTGTCATCGATCTATCCAACGGCTTCGCGGTACATGCCCGTTACGGGCAACGCGACACCTATCAACGGTTGCGCAGTCCGTTGTGCGACGACGGTGATGTCCCGTCGTTGGTACGCAACCTCAGCGAGAGGTTCGGCTTTCTCCTTTGTTATTTTGCAGACCTCGACGCGATCAGCGGGCGCGGCGACAACCGTGCGCTGATCGAGCAAGCCCTTGGCGAGCACCCGGCGATGCAGGCCTGGGTGGATGCTGGATTCCGCAACGCCGCCGGCGTCGAGCAGTTCCGTGGCGATTGGCGTGCGCGACCTGTCGTCGGCACGGAGAGCTGGCAGGCGACTCACCCGCCACCGCGCGACAGCGTGCTGTCGATCGACAGCCTCAAGGGACGGTATTGCGACCCTGCCGGGCTGACCCAGGCCGCGCCTGAGGATCTGCCGCAGGACTTGATTCTGATGAACCTGGACCGTGTCGGCAGCGCGAGCGGTCCTGATCTGAGCCTGTTGCAACGGTGGCAGTCGCAAGCGCCCGGCCATCGCTGTTACCTGGCCGGTGGTGTCCGAAATGCGCGCGATCTGGAACAGTGTGCCGCAGCCGGTGCAAGCGGCGTGCTGGTCGCCAGCGCGCTGCATGACGGCAGCTTGCGCGCGAACGACGTGCAACGGATCACCTGACCTCATTGCCGGCCACTGCCCGCAAGGCCGGTCCTCCGGCTATCAGGCCTCGTCTTCGACCGTCATGCGGATCGATGCGGTCGAACGGATGTAGGACGGGATCGGACCCCTGCGCCATGCAGGCTTCCAAAGTCGGCCCCGTGTAATCGCACCACGACTGGGTCGTCTCATACAGACGCAACGACGCCAGACCGGGGAGATAATCGATCAGACACTCCCAGATATGTACGCACAGCATCTCGGTACTCGAACGCCAGGCGAGTTCGGGCGCAGCATAGTTCAGATTGTGATGATCAAAACGATCGACGACCTGTTGGTTGACGACGCGCTTAAGGTAGCCATAGTCAACGACACAGCCGGTGACCGGATCGATACGGTCGCGCACCTCGACATGCAGGACATAACGTCCGCCGTGCAGATTGGAACACTTGGCCGGATGATCGATAATGAAATGTGCGGCATCGAAAACCAGTTCCTTGCTCACACTGGTGACCGGCGTGGTTTGATGGAATCGCTCCCACGCCGACGGAATCTCTTGCAAGCGCGACGCAAGCAACGCCAACAAGGCATCGGCATCCCGCGGCTGTTTGCTGCGCAGCAGCCGGCCACCGGCCATCACCGCGTCCAGGCTATGGCTTGCAATGCCGTGCTCGCGCAACAGGGTTTCAGCAACCAGCTGGGCATGCTCGACATTGTCGAACGGCATAAACAGGTAACCGTTGTGCCATTCAGCCTGATGCGCAAAATAGATCGCCAGGCAATCGAGAAAATCAGGCGGAGGCTCGGGCACCGCCCAATGACGTGATCCTTTCAGGTTCGCCGTCGGCACCCGCACGCAGTTGCGCGCAACGACCCGATGGGTATCGGGACTGTAGGTGTAGTCCTGACGGAATTGAAAACCATAGTCGTGCAACTGTTCGCGCAACCACAGCAGCATGTCGAGTCGCCTGATCTCTCCGCGGACTTCCGAGAACTCACCTTCGTTGCAGATCAGGCCGGCCCATCGCAGACCCTGCAACGCGGTGCGCGCTTCCTCACCCGGACAGGCGCGCGGCGCATCGTATGCCTCAGCATCATCCGCCTGATTGATCTGATCGGCATGCACGACCAGGTCCAACGGCAGGCAGTGACGGATCGCATACTCCTGCAGTGTCAATCCGCTGCAGGCGATCAGGTGCTCGTTGTCCAGCCGATCACAATCGGCACCACATTCGAGGCATTGCATGGCAACCTCCGGTCAGGCGGAACCAGTGGGGCACGAATGCCCCACTGCGCTGGGATCAGGAATGGGCTGCGAACGGATGCTCGTTGCTGCTCTTGCCTGAAATGACCTCGTCCGGAGTCGGCGTGCCGGCAACGGCGCGCTTGATCGACTGCTTGGTGGCCTCGTAGTTGTAGTCCTGGATCTTGGCGTCGTCTTCCGCTTCCCAGTGGATGAACACACCGACGCAAATGAATACGTCGTCGGCTTCATCTTTCGGGATGGTGCCATCTTCCAGACAATCGGCGACCGCCATGGCGACACCGCGCTGAGCCGGGCCAAACATCTGTACCGCTTGCTTGGCACCCTTGATGGTCACTTTGTTGAACATCATCGTGTGCGGCTTACAAGGCAGGTTCGGTGCAACCACGGCCAACAGCGATGTGAAACCATCTTTGTTGTTGACCAGACCGTTGCAGAACGCCGTCTCGGCGGCCGAACCGCGCGGCCCCATAATCAGGTCGATGTGGGCAACTTCGTTACCGTCACCGACCAAGGACTCCCCTACTAAGGTTTGCGTAATCACTGCCATTTCAATTCTCCTTCGTCATTGTGGCGTGTCGATAGGCGTGTCACCGAGGCGACGGACGGCTTTGGTGCCCACGCTTCAATCCGGGTTGCCCCGGCTTCTGGTTGTACCTGCTGTTGCAGACGGAAAATCACCAGCGCCGCAACACACAAGTCGGCGCTGGTTCCTGGGTTCAGCCCTTCGCTTTTGAGCTGGTTGTCGAGATCGATAAGCACATGCAATGCAGAAGCACCATCCGGTGCCTCGGCGTAATGGCGGCGCGCACGCTTGGCCAGTTCGCATACACGCTGTGCTGCCTGCCTGCCCTGTTTTCGCCGGATATGGGTATCCGGCGTATTGGCGAGCAGGTAGAGGAACAGGTCGGTCACCGCATGCTCAAGGTCATTGTGATTGCGCAGCGAGCGCGCCAGGTAATCGACATAGTCGTCAAACAGGGCGCGAAAACCCGAGGCATACAAGGCGGCTATCACGTCATGTCCGGCGGCGGCGCGCATTGCTTGCAGGATCGTTGCCGGCGGCGAGTCATCGTTAACGTCATAGGCATCGACGTCGCCGAGCCCACCGGGCGATGCCACGCGAATGGCTTGATAGAGCGCTGCGCAATCGTCCTGGGTACTGTCCGCAATGATCTGCTCGACGGCTGCCGAGAGATCGCTGTCCGGATGCTGCAATCGTGCCTGCAACAGCGGCGCACACAACAACACGATGCCTAGGTTGGTGTTGCAGGCCACCGCTTCGCGCGTTGCGACCACTGCATTGAGAATGCGCTCGCCAAGCGTTGATTCCGGTTTCGCCAGGATGGCGGCGCTGACGGCGGCGCTCAACAGAAAATCACCGCCCTGCATGCCATGACCCGGCGACGACAGCGAGACGTTGCCAGGCTTCAATGCCTTGACGTCCATCACGCAGGCTTCATAGTAGATGTTCGCCAGGGTTTCGCTGCTCGGCCGAGTCACTGCGCGACCCCGTTGCGGCAGGTCGCCGCACAGCACGCGAGAAGATCGTCGGCGAGTAATCCGGCGATGTCGATATGGGTGGTCTTCTGCAAGCCGTACCATGCCGGAATGCTGTTGACCTCGATCACCCACCAGGTGCCGCTCGCATCCTGTATCAGATCGACGCCGGCATAGGACATGTCGAGACACTGTACCGCCGCCTCGGCGAGGCGTGCCGGTTCGCCTTCGGGCAGCGCTGCATGGCAGGCACCGCCTTGTGCGACGTTGGCCAACCAACCGGGTGCCGTGCGCCGCATCGCCGCCACCGCTTTGCCGCCGACAACGAATACCCGCCAATCGCAGGCGTGCTGCAGATCCGCACCGACGAAGGTCTGCAGGTACCAGACGTGATTGATCTCATCCGCTGATGGCAGATTCTCTTCGCTCTCGACACGCTGAATGCCGATACCCTGAGAACCGAACAGCGGTTTACAGATCAGCGGCGACTCCGCACGCGCATGCTCGCGCACGACCGTTTGCGCCTGCGCTTCATCGCGGCATATCCAGGTCGTCGGTACCGGCAAACCGGCCATCTGCAGGCGCATGCTGGTCAGGCTCTTGTCGACCGAGCGCTCGATCGCCCGGCCGTCGTTGTAGACGACCACACCGAGATCATGCAATCCGTGCAACACGTTGAGGTAGAACACGATCTCTTCGAGGCTGCCGCCGGGCACACCACGTACGAACACCGCATCGGGCAACCGGTTTTCGAAACCTTCAAGGCATAGCGTCGTGCGATCGTCCAGACGAATCTGCGCATCGGTCAACGATACCGTACGCGACTGCGCACCCCTGGCGGCGAATGCCTGGCGCAACTTGCGGCCATGCCAGCCCGGCTCATCCGTAACGATGGCAATGCGTAAGGTCATTGGGCGATTCCGAATGCCGTGGCAAGCAGCGCATGATCGATCGATCCCGCGCGGAAGGAATTGCCACTGGCCATATTGGTCACGCTCACCCGGGCCGGGCTGAACAGCATCGGGTCAATCTTGAAGAAGTCGTACTCGTAGGCCTTGAACACCTCGGCAAACGGTCGGCCGTAGTCGCGCGACGCACTGCTCGGCAAGGCATCGGCCAATGCACGCACATCGTCATCCTGCGCATCCACGTACAGATGCACCTGACCGCCGAACAGGATCGCATCGTTGGTGCGGCCCATCGCCGTGACGAAGTCGGGTGCGGGCGGCGGCAAGGGTGCAGAGCCTACGCCATCGACGACGCGCGATAAGGGAAAATGCAGTTCGTGCACCTTGTGCAACGCCACTTCGAGCACACGGGCCACCACCTGGGTGGTGCCGGCGAGGCTGCGCGTGGGTGTCAGTATCAAGGTCAGCGCCTCGGCGGCAACGCCGCAGGTCGCGGCGATCTTGTCGGCGAGTTCCACCGGAGGCAAAGCATCGACCTCCAGAACCAACACCGTTCTGTCGGCGCTTTCATCCAGATTGAGTTCGTCGAACAATTTCTCTTTTTTGGCCAGTATCCGCGCAGGCCCCGAGCCCAGCGCATGAAATGCCTGCTTGCCTTCGCCGTGCGACAGGCTCCAACCGGCGTACTGACTACCGAGGCAGGCCGACACCGGGTCGGTACTGTGCACGCACAGATTGGCTGCCCAGTCTTCCACTGGACCGGCCGCACTGAACGAAACGCTGCCCAAACCACCCATGCAGATCTCGGCAATGCGCCGCCCGGCCTCGACACCGCCGACGCAGTCGATGCCTGCGTCCACGATACGGGTGCCGTTGGCAAGCTGCTCGACCCGGACGCGCAGCGCCGAGGCATCGGCGATCAGCGCATCGCTCAGTTCGATGCCACGTTGGTTGATCGAAGACATCTGACCCGCCATATCAGGCCGCCGCCTCGGAATGGCTGACAACCTGGCGACGGACCTCGTGTGCAAGCCGGTACAGCTCACGCCGTACCACCGCCTCACTGCTCGCTTCGGCGTGTACCGTGCACAAGGGCATGTCCGGGTGCAGTTGCGTTCCGGGAGGCGGCAGATCGGTCACCCCTTGCGGCCACTCGAAGGCCGCCAAGGAACGTGCGTGTTCGCAATACATCACCTGCATACCGCGCACGCGCTGATCAAAGGGGAACTCCTCGGGCAACTCGCCTTTGCAGGCCGCAAGATGTGTCTGCCACCCACCATCGGGCAGAACCTGTTCGTACAACTCGAGGGTTGCCGGCGGGCGCGCGTTGATATCGAGTAGCAATGCATGGTCGCCGTCGAGTACGAAGTCGATGCCGTTCACGCCGCGCAAGGTGAGGCTCTTGGTCAACCGCTGCGCCGCCAACACCATCGCCTCTCGCGCCGCCTCGGGCGGACGCAGTCCGCCGATCGCCGTCGAGAAACGGTAATCGCCGGCTGCGGCATCATTGACCGTCAATCGATTGAATCCGATCACCGCAACATCCCGGCCATCGGCAGCAAACAACAACGACCACAAAGGACCATTGATACGCTGCTGAAAGTACCCACCGGGCTCGCCACGCGGCACAGCGCTGGCCGGCTTGATGCCGACACCGCCATAGCCACCCGCCGGTTTGAACAACCAGTCACTGGTGTCTTTGGGCGCAATCGAATGTGTTTGCGGATAGGCGATCGCCAGGGTGTCGAGCAGGCGGAACAGCCGAATCGGGTCGGCCAGCACCTGCATCACCTTGGCTTCATTGCCGAGCATACCCGGCGCACGGCGATGCAACTGGGCCAAGACCTCCGCGTCCGGCTCGAAGCCGCTGGTATACACCCATGACAAGGGACTTGCCGGCGACTGTTCGAGAATCAACGGTTTGAACGCAGTGGCCAACGCCGAAGCCGTCATCGCGGCAGCCTGCACCGCGCGTCGGCAGGCCGCCTGCATGTCGATATCGTTGAAGGCATCGATGCCAACCACCGCATCGCCGGCGGCATACGCCGACTGTGCGAGGTAACGCACGCTGTTGCCGATGATAACGGTCGTACCCTGCGGGTCGGCGTCAGGCTTGTGCACGTGCCGTTTCCAATGCTGCGAGAAAATCGAGATAGACCGGTTTGTCGGTTTCGATCATCTGCACCAGCAGCGCCCGCTGCGTCTGGTACTTCACGTTGCCGACTGCCAGTGCGCCGATACCGACCGCTCCGTTCGACATACCGGGTACTTCGCTGCCGTCGTCCATCACGCCGACGCCGGCAATACCCTCGGGCGGCACCGCGTTCACATCACACAGCACCTTCACCCGGTGCGCAGCGGCCAGGTGTTCTTTCTTGAGAACCTGCACGCCCGCCTTGGCCGCGTTGAATGCCAGATCGGCTTCGTTAAGCAGGGCCTCGATCTTGGAATCGGAACTACCGTCGGCGCCCTTGATCGACACCGCATAACGTTCGTTGCATTCGTCGGCAATTCTTTGGGCTTTGTCCAGACCTTCATGACTGACGATCAAGGCATTCGCGCCCGACTGTTGCGCCATCATCGCCGCCGTCATGCCGACCGGGCCGGTGCCGCCAAACACCACGGCGGTCTTGCCAGACAAGGAGTCATCGGTGAGCTTTCGATAGTGTTTTTCGGCACAGGCGATCATCGCGGCGGCGGTCGTGAACGCACCGCTGGGATCGGCAAAAACCGACACCTCGAACGGCGGCACCATTGCCTTGCGCGCTGCGTCCAACATATTCATTGCCGCATGGATATCGCGCCCGCCAAGAAACAGGCCGGTGCGTTTAACGCCACTGGGACCACGCGAGAAAATGGCATCCTGCGTGAGTGCTGTTACATCACCTTCGCTGATACCCGTATAAGAAAAGCAGTGCTGCCAACCCGCATCGACAGCCATGTTCACGTCGAACGGGCTGAGATTCTCGGCCGGGGTCAGCATGTGCAGAATGGTGGGTTTCGACATCGTTAACGCATTTCCTTACGAACATCCAATGCGGCTTGCGCCGACACCCGACTACAGGTGTTGCATGCCTGGGTCACGCTGAAACGCAACGGTGACAACTCGCCGTAACGCTGGCGGGCCTCGACGAGCATACGCAGTGCGGTTTCGGCATCGGGCAACAACACGAAGCCGGTCGGCCCCCATGAGCTTTGGCCGACGCCGCTATAACCTGACTGCTCTGCCCAGGCCAGCGCATCGGCAACCTCGGGGCTGGTGAAGCGCCCGCCCTGGGCCGGCGCGAAATGATCGCCGACCAGGCGTTGCAGTTCAGCGATACCATCGCATACTGCGGCAAACCGCTGTTCCTGCACCCCAGGCAGGATCTGCATCAAGGTCAGATGGCACAGGTGGGCCGCCAACTCGCGTGGAAACGGGTCCAGTCGACGAAACGCGTCGACCTCCTGTTTACCGTGCAGGCCTTTGGCGCGCGCATCCATGATCAGCAGCACGCGCCAGTCCTCGGGAAACGCCAGGCGCGCCGTGACCGGCGGTACCACGCCATCATCGCCGACGCCGCTGTCGACCAGGAACCCGCCCTGGTCGAACGCACCGATGCCGATCCCCGAGCGCTTGCCGCGCTGCATGCGCGACGCGATCTCGCGTGTGGAAAGACCGAGACCGTACAGCGCCGATACCGCATGACCGACAGCCAACGCCATCTGCGTGCCCGAACCCAGGCCCATATGATCCGGTATCGCCGAATCGACCACCACGTCGACGCCCTGCGACAGGTTCATGCTATCGAGCATGCGCTGCGCGAAGGTCTTGGCACGCTCCGCAGCCGGACCGTCGGCGGTCACCTG
Organism: Thiosocius teredinicola; assembly: GCF_002009425.1. NCBI lineage: Bacteria > Pseudomonadati > Pseudomonadota > Gammaproteobacteria > Chromatiales > Sedimenticolaceae > Thiosocius > Thiosocius teredinicola. Next base: position 2,280,498 of record NZ_CP019936.1, on the reverse strand, counting down.
CGCTGCGTGGCGAACACGCAGACGGGTGCGAATGCCTTCGATGCTCAAACCCAGGCTGCCGAACCGCCGTCCCAAAGACCCACTGACATCAAGGAAACCTAGATGCAATCTAGCCGGTGTGTCGACCAGTACGGCTTGCGGCGGACCTCGGTGTTTCCATGCGTGTTCCATGCGAGGGTCGATTGCAAACCCCATGCCTGCTTGCGAAAACGCCACCTGCGGGCACGATTCCGATTTACTAGTACGCTCTCTGCGTCTGGATTGAGTCACAGTGTCACAATCAGTAAGCGCGCCCATGACAATTGCTTTTTGCTGTCACATTCGCGACCTTACCGCCTCCCCTTAACGCTGGTAGACAAGTCGCCGCGGCACAGCTCTTGCGTAAGCCTGTGCCTGCAATTTCCAGGGATCATACATGGAGCTCAACGGAGTCACGATCGAAGATACATTCGCCGAAGCCTTCGGCATGAAGGCGACGCGCGTAATGATCACGGCAAGCAGTCTGCGCTGGGCGCGAACGGCCGCTCAAACCATGACCGGATTCGCCACCTCAGTCATCGGCTGTGGCGTCGAGGCCGGCATAGAAGCGGAGTGGCCGGAAAGCGAAACACCGGACGGCCGGCCCGGCGTGAGCGTACTGCTGTTCGCCATGTCATCCAAAGACCTGGCGAAACAACTGGAACGCCGCGCGGGCCAATGTGTGCTCACCTGTCCCACCACCGCCTTGTTCGCCGGTATGCAGGGTGACGAGAAAGTCCCGATGGGAAAACAACTTCGCTACTTCGGCGACGGCTACCAGATCAGCAAGCTCATCAACGGCAACCGCTACTGGCGCGTGCCCGTGATGGATGGCGAGTTCGTCGTCGAAGAACATACCGCGCGCTGCCCGGCGGTGGGCGGCGGCAATTTCCTGGTGCTTGCCCAATCACAGTCACAGGCACTGACGGCCTGTGAAGATGCGGTCGACGCCATGCGCCGACTGCCGAACATCGTGTTGCCGTTTCCGGGCGGCATCGTTCGTTCCGGATCGAAGGTGGGTTCGAAGTACAAGGCGCTGATGGCATCGACCAACGATGCCTATTGCCCGACGCTGCGAGGTCTGGTCGAGTCCAAACTCGACGCTGACACCCACGCGGTGCTCGAGATCGTGATCAACGGGATCGACGAACAGGACATCAGCCAAGCGATGCGCGTCGGTATCGAGGCGGTGTGCAAACGTGGCCGGGACGACGGCATCGTCGCGATCTCGGCCGGCAACTATGGCGGCAAGCTCGGCAAGTTTCATTTCCACCTGCACGAGGTGATGTCGTGAAGGTGACACTCAGACAACAACAACCTTCCGCACAGCGTATCGATATGCGCGGAGTCACTCCCGAACGTCTCGCCGGCCTGGACGAAACCGAACTGCAGCGCATCGAGCTCTGCAGCGGTAAACGTCGCCTGGCGCTCGGCGACGTGTTTTCGGTGTCGACCGAATCCACAAGCGACGATGTCCTCGAGATCGTGCCGCTTGACGACCGACTCGACTTCCTCGGCGCCGGCATGAACGCCGGCACGCTGATCGTGCAGGGAGATGCGGGTGACTATGCAGGGCGGGCCATGGGTGGTGGTCGGCTCGACATCCGGGGCAATGCCGGCGATTACGCCGGCAGCGCTTTGGCCGGCGGCGCCTTATCCATTACGGGCAACGCCGGTGACTTTGTCGGCGCGCCGATGGGCGGTGAAAGGCGCGGCCAGCAGGGGGGATTGATTTATGTCCGGGGCAATGCCGGCAAGCGTGCAGGCGAGCGTCAGCGGCGCGGCTACTTGATCATCGAGGGCAGCGTCGGCGAGTTGCTTGCCCACCGCATGATCGCCGGCACCGCGTACGTCGGTGGCCACGTCGGCCCCCTCGCCTGCCACGGTATGCAACGCGGCAGCGTGGTGGTGCACGAGGTACCGGCCGGGCTGTCATCGACGATTGCCGGCAACGGCCACTGCGATCTGCCCTTTGTCACGATGCTGCTCACCGAACTGCAGCGATTGAGCGACGGCGGCTTGCCCCTTGGCAACGGCAGCCAAGTCACGCAGCGATTGCTCGGCGACCTGGCCGAGAATGGTCGCGGCGAGATCCTGGTGGTCAGTCGCGCTGCCTGAGCGTCCCTGCCGGCGGTCAACGACCGTCGGCGACTGCCGGCTCGGCGGCCATCAGCGCTTGCAGCTGCGCCAACATCTCTTCACTGTCCCATTCGCGTTCACCGATAGCACTGGCGATGATCATGCCTTTCGGGTCGACCAGAAACGTGGTCGGCAGCCCTTCGACCTGCCAACCGCCAAGGTCCATATGTTCGTCGACGACAATCGGAAAATGCAGCAACTGCCCTTTGGCGAACTTGTCTGCATCCTCGCGACTGGGACCCACATGGATCGCCAGCATGTCGAAGCGCGGGCTCTTCAGTTCCTGGTAGGCGCCCTGCATCGACGGCATCTCCTGGCGGCACGGCGGACACCAAACCGCCCAGAAATTGACCAACAGGTAGCGCCCACGGAAATCGGCCAGACGGTAGGTTTTGCCATCGATCCCCGGCAGTTCAAAGGCCGGTGCCGGTCGCGGTTGTTCGAGGCGGTCCAACAAACCCTGGGCACAGACGATACCGCTGAACAGCGACAGCAGACCCAATTGCAGCAATCTCTTAATCATCGGCAAGCTTCTTGTGCGCCCAGTGTGGATCGTTCTTGGTGATATCGCCGACCGGTGCGGCGAAGGCATCGGACACGATTGTATCAACACTGTCGCCCGTCAGGCTGTGCAGAAACGCAAGCAAATCGTCGATCTCTTCATCGGCCAACCCCAGCGGCCGGATACGCGGGTCCAGCAGCTCATTTTCCACCCCGCCGTCGTTGTAGAACGCGATCACCTCACGCAGCGAGCTCATCGAGCCATTGTGCATATAAGGCGCCGTCAACGCGACGTTGCGCAGGCTCGGCGTACGGTACTTCCATCGATCGTGCGGGTTCTGGGTCACTTCGTAGAGACCGACATCGGCCGGTGCCGGCTCGGAAACCTGATCGATGATGTCGCGGTCGACCTCGATCTCGACGCCGGGCGCGACTAGCACGCGCTGCTTCTCGCTGCGAATGCCCATGGATTCACGATAGCCGACGCCGGTGTTGTGCAGGGCATTGTCGGTGAACAAGGCGTGCTCGGATTGCACCGAATGACACGATGCACACCCGGCCTTGCCGGTGAACAAGGCAAACCCGCGTTTGGCGGCGGGGTTCAATGCGCCCAGGTCGCCGCCGAAATGCCAACGATCAAAAGCGGAGTTGGCCGAGACCAGCGTGCGCTCATACGCCGCCAGCGCCATGCCGACCGTTTCCATGCTCGGCCCTTTGCCGTCGAACGCGGCTTCGAACAGGCCCGCATAGTCCGGCGTGCGGCGGATCTTTTCGATGACCGCGCCGATCGATGGATTGGCCATCTCATTGTGTGCCAGCAGCGGCGACCAGACCTGCTGTTCAAGCGTCGTCTCGCGGCCGTCGTGGAACAGCTTCGTCAGGTAGGCGCTGTTGTACAGCGTCGGTGTGTTGCGCCGCACGCTACGTCCTTCAAACCCGACCGCGGTCGCCAGTTCGTTGCTGGTGAAACCCTGTTCGGGTACGTGGCACATGGCGCACGAAAACGTATCGTTCAACGACAACCGTCGATCGAAGAACAGCCGCCGACCCAGTTGGATCCGTTCGCGCGTCAGCGGGTTGTCCGCCGGCTGCGGAACCGCCGGCAGACCCAGAGGCGGATTGGATGCGAGTTCGAACAGGTCGGCCTGTTGACCACGGCGTTGGACCAGATCGTGGCTCGCCGTCTCGTAATCGGCCGTTTCATAGCCACGCTTGTCATCGCCGGGTTTGGATAGGGTCGCTACCGAATTGTGCGCCATGCGCCCGTCGGCACGGGAGCTGTCCGGCAGATTGAGCACCGTCTTGGCGTCGTTGATCAACAGGTCCGGATTGAGAAACGATACGCTGTAGATGTTGCGGATGCGTTTCTCGGGGTCGATCAGGAACACGCGCAGGATATGCGAAAAAGACGGCATCGGTTCGCCTTTGTCGTCGATATCACGGATCACAGACTGACCATAGCGCTCGAGTATCGGTTGCAGTTGTTGCTGCGACTTCGTGGTCAGAAAACGCCAATCACCTTCGGCCTGAAAACCGGAACCGTACAGGCCCATCACGTCGGGCGTATCGTACGTGGGATCGAAGCTCAGGCTGACGATACGCAGCCGCTCGCCGAGCTGCGGGTCGTCCCTGAGCTTCTGAATAACCCGGTACAGCACCGCGGTTGCCAACGGGCAGCCGTTGATATCGCTGCAGGTGCTGTAGATGAAGCTGAGCAGCACGACTTTGTCGTCACCAAACAGCGCATGCAGGCGTTGCGGTCGGCCGCGTGCGTCAAGCACCTCGCCGTCGGCCGCGGGGCCCAGATCCGGTAAGGCATAGCTGCCGGCCGGTGGTGCATCGAACTGGGAGCTCGTATAGAACGGCGCCAAGACCTGTTTTTGCGTGTCTTTGTGCTCGTCGGTCTCGCCGGCTGCGTGTGCCACGCCCGTCAACAACAGCCACGCGAGCGCAACAGCGCACGTCGAAGATATCGATCGCATATCGAATGTCAGCGAACAGGGCCGGCTGCGCCGCAGTGCCGCGCAGCCGGGCCCTACGCCTTACTCCTTGGCCGCCAATGCACGACCGGACGGCGTGTCGTCCTTGTGCTTGGCATACAGTGAATACGCGCCGAAACGCATCTGGTGGGCGCGACCGAGTTTCTCAGCGGTAAAGTCTACGCTGAACTTCTCAACCAGCTCGTTGCCGTTCCACTCGTAGGCCTTGAAGAACTGCTCATTGTCGTCACCCTTCTTGTCCCAGTTGGCGAGCAACGAGGAGGTGAAGTACACGCGCTGGCCATCCCAGCTCGACGACGCCATGTTGACCTGTTTGCCGATCACCTTTTCATAGACCTGCTTCGGCGCGAACGGGTCCGAGATATCGAACAGGCGCGCCTTGCCGTCCATGAAGGTATCCACCCACAGGTGTTTGTCGTCCGAGCTGATCGAGATATCGACCGGCAGCGGCACTTTCGATGGATCGCCGATATCGGCCACGGCCTTGGCCTGCCACTCACCGGCGTCATCTTCGTAGATCAACCAGATCTTCGAGGTCAGTGCCGTGGTCGTGAAGCAGTAGTTGTTGTTGGCGCCCCAGGCACAGCGTAGCTCGAGCGGTGCTCCGGGCACATCCAGTACCTTTTTCGCCTTACGCGTATGCAGATCCCAGACAACCACGGTGTTGCCGAAGCGTTTCATGGCCTCCTTGTCCTGCAACATCTTGCCGAAGTCCATCATGTAGTTCGACCAGCCGGTGAACGATGAGGTGACCATCAGGTTGCGTCGCGGCAGTGCCCTCACGTCGTAGCCGTAGCCGTCGGCAAACTGACCGCTCTTGCTGGCGCCGCCGAGATTGGCGTCGGTCGGCATCCAGTGGGTCGCCACGAATTCGCCGCCGTTGGTGTACTCGACCAATGCCGTGCGGCCACCATGGTCTTTGTTGTTCGACAGACCGGTGATCATCATCCGGCCGGGCAAGGCGTAGGTGGTATGCGGTCCGACCACGCCGCCGCTGGCCGAGACGAAGTCGGTGACGACCTTGTGCAGCTTCGGTTGGCCCGGATCGCTGTGAACATCGAAGATGAAGATCTTGTTGGTATCCAGGCCGCCGGCCCATAGATAGCGGCGGTCGTCGGTGAAGCCGGAATGGTGAGCCTCGTTGCGCCCACCGACCGACAAGGTGTGAACGACCTTTCCATAATTCGGCGACTTCGGATTGACGTCGACCGTGACCAGTTTGTCCTGTCCGTCGCCCAAGCCGTCGACACCCAGGGTCCAGACGTAGACGAAGTCTTCCTGGCCGACGATCTTCGCCATGTAGGGTGACATGCAGGTTTCATCGGCGACTGCCTGCGGCGCCAACGATGTGAATGCCGCGGATGTGGCAATCGCCAGGGCCAGCGTGCTGCGGCCCAATAGATCTCTCAATGCGAGACGCATTTTTGTTCCTCCCAAATCGATAAACGTTGCTAGCTGTTACCCGACCTGCATGGCCGTGCGATCCGCCAAATGGGGCAACGCGTCTGCATGTATTTTTTTGTGCGCAGACTAGCCATTTGAGTGCAACGAAAGTGCCAATCTTTAGAAGTGAGAAATTCCCTAAACGGAACAGGACGGATAAGGGCACGCAAAAAGTTGGCACTGTGCCGCCCCGGTTACAGCCCGCAATCGGGTTGCTCAGCACACGTCACAGTGTCGCTATCAGGATTTACGCTACTGCGCGTCGCCAAGGGTGGCACCAAAGCTGCATCCGACAGCCACAGAGGTACTTCAGGAGTTGTCGTTGGCCATCCCATTTCGATTTTTTTCTATGGTGTTGATGGCGACCGTGTACAGCTCCGCCTGGGGAATCGGCGGAGACTTCACGCTGACCCGCGACGACGGCGCTGCGTATCACCTGAGCGACTCGCGCGGTCACGCCGTGGTCCTGTCGTTCGGCTACACCTTCTGCCCTGACGTCTGCCCGACCGGGCTGGCGACCATCAGCGCCGCCCTCACACTGCTCGGCGATCGCGTCCGGCAGGTAGACGCTTTCTTCGTCTCGCTCGACCCTGAACGTGACTCGCCGGCAAAGCTGCGCGAATACACGGGGTTCTTCCACGAGCGCATCCACGGCCTTACAGGCAGCGCCGCCGAGCTGGATGCGGTCGCGAAACGCTACCAGGTCAGCTACCGCTTCGTCGGCAAAGGCGAATCCGAACGCTACACGCTGGACCACAATGCCAACACCTTCGTGGTCGATAGGCAAGGGCAACTGGTGCGTATCGTTCCCTACGGCATGCCCACCGAGGCGCTGGCCGATGCGGTGGCCATCGCCCTCGCCGACCCGGCACCGCGCTCGCATCACAACACCGAAGCCGAACCGGCCCAATAACATGTCAAGTCATCCGTCCGCCAACCACCGCTGGAACACCCATTGAGCTCGCTAAAGAAAAAGCGTGCCGCTCGGCCCAAGGGCCGTCAGGCGCATGCCGAGGATATCGAACAGGTACTCGTCTATCTCGGTGACGAAACGCCACGCCGCGATCGGCTGATCGAATACCTGCACCGCATTCAGGACGACGTCGGACACCTGCCTGCAGGTCTGCTGGTTGCACTGGCCAAGGTCATGCGACTGGCGACCGCCGAGGTGTACGAGGTGGCCAGCTTCTATCACCATTTCGATGTCGTCAAAGACCCAGAGCAGGCCCCACCGCCTTTGACGATCCGTGTCTGCGAGTCGGTAAGCTGCGAACTGGCCGGCGCGCGCGAATTGATCGATGCACTTGCGCGGACGATGGGCGATGGTGTGCGTGTACAAGCAGTCCCATGCGTCGGGCGCTGCGAACAGGCTCCGGTGGCGGTCGTCGGCACCTGCCCGGCGGGCGAAGCCGATGTGTCCAAGCTACAGGGAATGGTCAGCGATGGCCGCACCAACGATGAGCCACCGGCCACGGCAGCCGACTACAAAACCTATCGCCTGAACGGCGGATACACCCGTTTGCAGCGGATCGTCGAAGACGACAGCCCCGAATCGAAAGAGGCCATCATTGCCACGCTCGAGCATGCCGGTCTGCGCGGTCTCGGCGGCGCCGGTTTTCCCGCCGGCCGTAAGTGGCGGATCGTCAGTGGCTATCCCGGACCACGCCTGATGGCGGTCAACATCGATGAAGGCGAACCCGGAACATTCAAAGACCGCTACTACCTCGAACGCGATCCACATCGTTTCTTCGAAGGCATGTTGATCGCCGCACACGTCGTCGGTATCGAAAAGATCTACGTCTACCTGCGCGACGAGTATGCCGGTGTGCGTGCCCTGCTCGAACGCGAACTGGATGCTTTGCTGGCATCGCCACCGGTCGCATTGCCGGAGATCGAATTGCGACGTGGCGCCGGCGCCTACATCTGCGGTGAGGAATCGGCCATGATCGAGTCGATCGAAGGCAAACGCGGCATGCCGCGTTTGCGACCGCCGTACATCGCGGAACTCGGTCTGTTCGGTCGTCCGACACTCGAACACAATATGGAAACCCTCTACTGGGTACCCGAGATCCTCGACAAGGGCGCCGACTGGTTCTGTTCTCACGGTCGGCGTGGGCGCAAAGGCCTGCGCAGTTTCTCGGTCAGCGGACGAGTCAACAGACCCGGCGTGCACCTGGCACCCGCCGGCATCAGCGTGCGCGAACTCATCGACGAGTATTGCGGCGGCATGCTCGAAGGTCACTCGCTGAAGGCCTATTTTCCGGGCGGTGCTTCGGGCGGCATTCTGCCGGCGTCGCTGGACGATCTGCCGTTGGACTTCGACACCCTGCAACAGCACGGCTGTTTCATCGGTTCGGCCGCGGTGATCATCCTGTCCGACAAGGACAGCGTGCGCCAGGCGGCACTCAACGCCATGCACTTCTTCGCGCATGAATCCTGCGGCCAATGCACACCTTGCCGGGTCGGCACGGAAAAAGCCGCGGCGTTGATGTCCCGACCGGATTGGGATGTGCCCACGCTCGAAGATCTGTGCCGGGTCATGGAAGACGCATCGATCTGCGGCCTCGGTCAAGCCGCACCGAATCCATTGCGCTGTGCGCTCAAATATTTTCCCGAGGAGTTTGCGTGATGTCCCGCTCCGCCCTTCCCGCCGACGATCAGATAGCCTTCGAGTTGAACGGGGTCGACCTCCTGGCGAATGCGGATGAAACGATTCTGCAGGCCGCCTTGCGCGCCGGCATCGAGATACCGCACCTGTGTTACAAGCCGGGCATGCGTCCGGACGGCAACTGCCGGGCATGCGTCGTCGAGATCGACGGTGAACGGGTGTTGGCGCCGTCGTGCTGCCGGTATCCGTCACAGGGGATGAAGGTCGACAGCGTCAACGAGCGCGCCCGGCATTCGCAACGCCTGGTGCTCGAACTGTTGCAGAGCGATCTCGATGCCACCCAGGCGCGTCGCCAGGATAGCGAACTGGACTACTGGAGTGAGCAGCTGCACGTCGCTGCGCGGCGTTTCCCGACGCGCGAGCAACCGCAGGCCGACAACAGCCATCCGGCGATCGCCGTCAACCTCGACCTGTGTATTCAATGCACGCGCTGTTTACGCGCATGCCGCGAAGAACAGGCAAACGATGTCATCGGCTATGCCGGACGCGGCGCGCATGCGCGCATCGTGTTCGATATGGAAGACCCGATGGGCGCTTCGAGCTGCGTGGCCTGCGGTGAGTGTGTGCAGGCCTGTCCCACCGGTGCACTGACGCCGAGTGGATCGGTCGCACTGCAAGAGAGCCAGCAACGCGTCGACTCGGTCTGCCCGTACTGCGGCGTCGGCTGTCAACTGACCTACCACGTCGCCGACAATCGCATCCTGCACGTCGAAGGTCGCGACGGCCCGGCCAACCACAGCCGGCTGTGTGTGAAGGGACGCTACGGATTCGACTATGTCAGCCATCGTCACCGACTCACCAAGCCGCTGATCCGGCGCGAAGACGCACCCAAACGCGCCGAACTGGATCTCGATCGCGACAACCCGTTGCGCGATTTTCGCGAGGTGTCGTGGGATGAAGCACTGCAAGTCGCCGCGCAAGGCCTGCGCAAACTGCGTGACGAACAAGGCCCCTCGAGCCTTGCCGGTTTCGGCTCGGCCAAGGGTTCGAACGAAGAGGCCTATTTATTTCAGAAACTGGTGCGTACCGGTTTCGGCACCAACAACGTCGACCACTGCACGCGCCTATGCCATGCCTCGTCGGTCGCCGCACTGTTGCAGATGATCGGATCCGGGGCCGTGTCGAACCCGGTTGCCGATGTCTCGCAGGCCGAGGTGATCGTGGTCATCGGCTCGAACCCGACCGAGAACCATCCGGTCGCCGCCACGTTCTTCAAGAACGCCGCGCGTGCCGGCAAGAAACTGATCGTCATGGACCCGCGTCGCACCGCAATCGCACGGTTCGCCGAACACGTACTGCAGTTCAAGCCGGATACCGATGTCGCGATGCTCAACGGCATCATGCATGCGGTAATCGAGCAGGGGCTGGTCGATCCCGAATTCATCGCACAACGCACCGAGGGCTACGAGAAGCTCAAATCGAGCCTCGCTGCCTACTCGCCCGAAGCGGTCGAATCGATCTGCGGCGTACCGGCCGAAACGCTGCGTGAAGTGGCGCGCCTGTTCGCCACATCCAAAGGCTCGATGATCTTCTGGGGCATGGGTGTGTCGCAGCACGTACACGGCACCGACAATGCCCGCTGCCTGATCAACCTGTCACTGATCACCGGCCAGATCGGCAGGCCCGGCACCGGCCTGCATCCCTTGCGCGGACAAAACAACGTGCAGGGTGCATCCGACGTCGGCCTGATACCGATGGTGTTCCCCGATTACCAGCGGGTCGACAACACCGCGGTACGCGAGAGCTTCGAGGCCCTGTGGGGAACCAGCCTCGACCCGAAACCGGGGTTGACCGTCGTCGAGATCATGCATGCGATTCACGACGGTGCGATTCGCGGCATGTACATCATGGGTGAGAACCCGGCGATGTCCGATCCCAACCTGAACCATGCCCGTGCCGCGCTCGCGTCGCTGCAGCATCTCGTGGTGCAAGACATCTTCATGACCGAGACGGCGTACTACGCCGATGTCGTGCTCCCGGCCTCGGCCTTCCCCGAAAAGACCGGGACCTTCACCAACACCGACCGTCGCGTGCAACTCGGCCGCCAGGCGTTGAATCCGCCGGGCGACGCGCGTCAGGACCTGGCGATCATCATCGATATGGCGGAACGCCTCGGCCTCGACTGGCACTACTCACATCCGCGCGACGTATTCGACGAGATGCGCCGCGCAATGCCGAGCATTGCAGGCATCACCTGGGAACGACTCGAACGCGAAAGCGCCGTCACCTACCCCTGCGAACACGAGAACGACCCGGGCGACGAAGTGATCTTCACCGATGTGTTTCCGCGTGACGGCGGCAAGGCTCTGCTGGTGCCGGCCGAGTTCAAGAATGCCGATGAACTGCCGGATACCGAGTACCCCTTGATTCTGATTACCGGGCGCCAGTTGGAACACTGGCACACCGGTGCGATGACCCGGCGGGCCAGTGTGTTGGACGAGATTGAACCTGTGCCGGTCGCCACCTTGCACCCACAGCAGTTATCCGCCCTGGGCATCCAACCGGGTGACGCGATCCGCCTACGTTCGCGCCGCGGCGAAGTCACTGCGTTGGCCCGGGTCGACGACGGTCTTAACCCCGGCCAGGTGTTTCTGCCCTTCTGTTACCACGAAGCGGCCGCCAACCTGCTGACCAACGAAGCGTTGGACCCGGACGGCAAGATACCGGAGTTCAAGTTCTGCGCGATCCAGGCATCGCCGGTCCACGCATGAGGTAGCGACCGGTCTAGATCGGCGTTTGTCCGCAGACCGCCCAGGCGACATCGGCTGCCTGGCGGTTTGCCGCGATATCGTGCACCCGAAAAACCCGAACCCCGGCTGCCACGCCCAAGGCCGTGGTCGCGCAGGTGGCACCGACCAACCGGGTCGGATCGGTCTCGGCGCACAGACTGCCCATGAACCGCTTGCGGCTGGTACCCAACAACAAGGGCCGACCCATGGCGGCCAGCTGTTCGAGGCCCGCCAACAGCGCGAGGTTGTCTTCTCGCCGTTTGCCGAACCCGATACCCGGGTCGAGCAATACGTGGTCTTGATCGATGCCGGCCGCTACTGCCGCGGCGAACCGTTGTTGCAGAAACTGTGTAACCTCGCCAACGACATCGGTATAGCTCGGATCCTGTTGCATCGTCGCCGGCTCGCCCTGCATATGCATCAGCACGATGGGCGCACCGCGTGCAGCGGCCAGTGCCAACATATCCGACGAATCGCGTCCTGCCGAAATGTCATTGATCATATCGGCGCCGACCTCCAACGCCGCAGCAGCCACCTCGGCGAGACTGGTATCGATGCTGATCATCACGCGCCGCGGGATCCTCGAACGCAGCTCGCGAACGACCGGCACTACCCGCGCAATCTGCACCGCCGCCGGTTGACGGGCCGCGCCGGGCCGGGTCGATTCCCCGCCGATGTCGATGATGTCCGCGCCCTGCCCGACCATGTCGACGGCGCGTTCCACGGCTGACGCGGTATCGGTGTATCTACCGCCGTCGGAAAAGCTGTCCGGGGTGACGTTCAGAACTCCCATGATCATCGGCGGTTGGGTGCGATCGCACCATCGGTGCCGGTGATCAGACTGACGCCCGGCGTCGCGACCGCGGCTCATACGGCCCACCTTTCAAGGCCCGTGGCGCGGATTACTGCCCAGCGCAGCAACCCCAGACCGACACGGCTGATGCTGGCGACGGCGTGAAACATCCGCCAGAATGCGTTCCAATGCACAAATTCTCCCAATGACATGGCGCCTGCAAAACAAAAACGAACACGTGCGAACATCATGCGTCGGCAAATCCTGGACGCTGCCTTGCACCTTTTCACCAACCGCGGTTATTTCAACACATCGATCCACGATATTCGACACAAGGCCGATGTCGCGATGGGATCGATCTACAACTACTTCGCCGGCAAGGAAGCCATCGCCAAAGCGTTGTACGACGATCTGCTCGAGCGCATGGAATCGGTGGTCGATACCGCTGCCGCGTCGCATGACAAATCATACGATCAGGGCCTGGCACTGGTGACCGTGTTGTTCGAGTTGACCGAAACCGAACCGGAGATGATTGGATTCGTTCTGAACGCGCGTCATCGCGAGTTTCTGCCGCAGGAACCTTCCTTGTGCTCTTCCAAGCCGTTTTCCAAGATGCGCGACATCGTTGCCCATGCGATGCAGCGCGGCGAAATCGAGACAATGGATCCGTGGGTTGCCTCTGCCGTGCTGTTCGGCCCTGCCCTGCGCTTGATCTCACTCAGGCTGGACGGCGTGATACCGACGCCGCTCACCGACACGGCGAGCGATGTCTGGCGTTCGAGCTGGAACGGAATCGCCGCCCACCTGGTTTGATTCCAACAACAGGCGCACCGTCATTTGGCCTGGGAAAGCGCCGCCGACCACCCGTTGCGGCCAGTGCACGCGGCGTATTGAGGGGACGAGCTTTTCGCACAAGCTGCCCCCAGTGCGGAACAAGCAGGAGCCGAACGGGTCAATCACTCCATGGTGTGGCGTGCCCAGCCGCGTGGCGAATGATGAGACGATGCATTTGACCAGACGATTGCTCCGGATCCTGCTGTTGTGGCTGCTTGGCACCAGCTTGGCGCACGCAGACGGTACGGCCATGGAGACGCCGCACGCCCGGGTGCAGCTACTGACGGCATCCGAGTCGATCGCGCCGGGCGAAACGCTGTGGGCCGGCCTGCGATTCGACCTGATTCCCCACTGGCACGTCTACTGGCGCAACCCCGGCGATTCGGGCGAGCCGCCGCGTATCCGCTGGCAGCTGCCCGCGGGCTGGCAGGCCGGCGATGTCCACTGGCCGGTTCCGACCCGCATCGATGTCGGTCCGTTGACCAACTACGGCTACGAGCACGAGGTGGTGTTTCTCGTGCCGATTACGGCCCCCGGCGACCTGCCAAGCGATAGCGACGTTCAGATAACAGCCGATGCCACCTGGCTGGTGTGCAAAGAGGAGTGCATCCCCGAAGAGGGTCGCTTCACTGCAACCTTGCGATCGACCGCAAGTGCTGCCGCTCAGCAACCCGCGCAATGGGTAGCACAGGCTCAAGCCCGCTGGCCGACTCCTTTCAGTGGTGCTGCGGACTATTCCCTGCTGCCTGACGGCATGATGCGTCTGCGATTGCGCGATGCCGCGGCGAGCATCGAAGCGGTGAACGACCTGTGGTTTGCCTCCAACGAATGGGGACCTGTCTCGTCGTCGGCAAAGCAGACCTGGACGCGCGACGACGGCGACCTAGTGTTGACGTTGCCACCGGGTGACGGCCCGCTGCAACCCGAGCAGTCCCTCGCAGGTCTGCTCGTCGTCGAAGGCGATACGGCAGACGAAGTCCGCGGCTTCACCTTGAACGCGACTGCCTTGGCGCCGACACCTGTCGGTACCACAACCGACAGCGCTTCGGTGAGCCTGTGGCTGGCAATCGGGTTTGCCGTGCTCGGCGGCCTGATCCTCAACCTGATGCCGTGCGTGTTACCGGTTCTGTCGATCAAGGTGCTGGGCCTCATCGGGCATGCCAACGGCGACGCCCGCCGGCACGGTGCAGCGTTTGTCGTCGGTGTGCTCGTCACCTTCGCCGCGCTCGCCGGTTTGCTGTTACTGCTGCGAGCCGGCGGCACGGCCCTGGGCTGGGGGTTTCAACTGCAGGAGCCGGCGGTCGTGCTTGGCTTGATGTACCTGATGTTGGCCTTGGCGCTCAACCTTTCGGGTGTGTTCAGCATCGGCAACCGTGTGATGGGCGCCGGCCAGCAGCTTGCCGACCGTCAGGGTATCGCCGGTTCGGTAGCGACCGGGGTGCTCGCGGTCGTCGTCGCCACACCGTGCACGGCACCTTTCATGGGCACCGCCTTGGGTTTCGCGATGACCCGTCCGGTCGGCGAGGCAATGGCCGTGTTTCTCGCATTAGGCGCCGGTTTTGCGCTGCCGATGCTACTGCTCAGCACCTGGCCGAGCCTGTTGAAACGAGTGCCGAAACCCGGACCCTGGATGGAGACGCTGCGCAGATTGTTGGCGTTTCCGATGTTCGGTGCAGCACTTTGGTTGCTCTGGGTGTTGAGCCAGCAGGTCGATGCGAGTGCGTTCGCCATGGCATTGAGTGGCGCGCTGTTGCTCGCATTCGCCCTATGGTGGATCGGACTTGCACGCGAACGCCACGGGCAACGGGCGTTGGCGATGGCTACGCTGGTCGGCGCGATCATCATCGGCGGCCTGGCAGCGCGGGAGGCTCCGCCAGACCCATCAAATCTTACCGCTGACGCCTGGAGCAGCGTTCGCGTTGCCGAGCTTCAACGCGAAGGCAAAGCCGTGTTCGTCAACTTCACCGCGGCATGGTGCATCACCTGCAAGGTGAACGAACAGGTCGCCCTGAGCAGCCCACGGATCGAGTCGGCCTTACGCAAAGCCGACGTCGTCTACCTGAAAGGTGACTGGACAAAACGCGACGCCGCCATCGGCGCCGAACTGCAACGCTACGGGCGAAGCGGCGTACCCTTGTACGTCCTGCATCCGGCCGATGGCACAAACCCGATCGTACTCCCCCAGCTCCTGACCGAAAACCTGGTGCTGGAGGCGCTTGAACAACTGTGAAGGGAGATTGAACGCTATGTGGAAATCCATTGCCGTCGCCGGCCTGATTGCCGGCCTGAATGCCTCAGCATACGCAACCGCAACGGTCGGCGAACCGGCCCCGGAGTTCGCAGGAACCGACACGCAAGGTAAACAACACCGCTTGTCGGACTACCGCGGCAAGACCGTGGTGCTCGAATGGACCAACCACGACTGTCCCTATGTGCGCAAACACTACGGTAGCGGCAACATGCAGGCACAGCAGAAGGCGGCAACCGACGCAGGTGTCGTTTGGCTTTCGATCATCTCGTCGGCCCAAGGCAAACAGGGCCACGTGCGGCCGGCCCAGGCGGACGCATTGACCGAATCGCGCAACGCCTCGCCATCGTCGGTAATTCTGGATACCAGTGGCGACATCGGGCGTGTCTACGGCGCCAAGACGACACCGCATATGTACATTGTCAATGGCGATGGGACACTGGTTTACAAAGGAGGCATCGACAGCATCCCGACCTCCAATCCCGACGACATTGCCAACGCCAAGCAATATGTGAAAGTTGCGCTGGATGAGTTGGCCGCCGGACAACCGATCGCCGATGCGGTCACCCGGCCCTACGGCTGCTCGGTCAAGTACTGAACTGCTGGTTGCAACCGAGTGGGCCAAGCGGAACGTGCTGTAACGCTTGGCCCACTAGGCTTGCCCGGTAAAGACGTCGAGCCTGTCGATCGCCTCATCGGTGTGCAGCAGTAACGCATCGATCAAAGTCTGCTCGTCTACGTGCCAATTGAGGTCGCGATTCGACTGAAGCCTTTCACGCCACGCGCGCTCGTTCTCGAGTAAACGCGCAGCTGATCCCTCGGTGCCGTTGACCATCTGCATGAGGCGGTCGACAACCACGTGCAACTCCTGGGTTTCGGGATCGGCTGCCTTGGGGTGATCATCGCGTTGGCGTACGCACTGTGCCAGACGCTCAACCAGTGCTTTACGCTGGCCGACGATCTGCTGCAAAGTGTCACGTAGTCGCTCATCGATATCCGTATCGATCAGTTCGCGATAACGGACCAGCGTGCCGGCCGCATTCTCGTGCAGTTCAGCCAGGGCCGTCTGCTCCTTGTCTCGAATGTGAAACATCACTCCCCCTTCACGCGGCATCTTCCATGGCGTTATGCATCACCGGTGTGATGACCCGCAGTGCGCGATGTTCCACGTTGAATCTGACAGGAACCGAGCCGACATGCTCACCGTCGGCCGAGACGGTTTTCGCTGATCCACCGGTGACCGTTATGTTGGCGCCCCGCATCTTGACGATAGCCCGATCATCGGGGGTCGCACCGCGCAACTGGGCGATCGTCCACACCTTGAACAAATGCCATAGCGACCGTGGGCGGATGGCAATCACATTCAACTCGCCGTCATCGACCGCCGCTTCAAACACCTCGTGCCCACCACCGAACGATCGGCCATTGGCGACGGCGATCTCCAACCAACGTCCGCGGCGACGTTGACCGTCGCACTCGATAATCGCTTTGAACCCGCGGCGGCGTTCGATCTTGGCCAGCAATGTCTTGGCATAGCTGAATCGGCCCCACCATTGCTTCGTCTGTTGCTGTGCCTGCATGCTGATCTCCGACCCCAACCCGATGTGCGCCACATTGAGAAAACGTCGATCGTCGACCCAGGCTATGTCGACCTCGCGCACGATGCCGTTGGCGATGGTTGCACAGGCGGCCTCCGCCTCTAACGGAATCTCCAGTCCACGTGCGAAATCGTTGCCGGTACCTCCCGGCAGAATGCCGAGTATGCATCCTCTGTCAGCACACCAGGCGGCATAACGGCTTACCGTACCATCGCCACCGGCGACCAACAGGCGGTCGTGTTCCTTGAGATCGGGCAGCGCTTCGTAGTCGCCGCTGTCACAGACCTTTGGTCTGACGCCGTGCGCCTCGAGCTGTTGCGTCCAGAAATCGGCATCTTGCGATGAACCGGCCGACGGATTGATGAGCAGGTAGTCCATAGGTTTCTGTTGCATAGTGTGAG
The DNA here is from genome assembly GCF_002009425.1 of Thiosocius teredinicola. Lineage (NCBI taxonomy): Bacteria > Pseudomonadati > Pseudomonadota > Gammaproteobacteria > Chromatiales > Sedimenticolaceae > Thiosocius > Thiosocius teredinicola. The sequence continues at coordinate 2,263,126 of NZ_CP019936.1, read as the reverse complement.
CATTCAGTAGTGTTGCCGAGAAACGTTCAGCCCAACCGACAGATTCGTGGCTGATAGCCCGACATCAGATCCTCGTACGACGACCGCTCAGGAAGAACACAATGGCGACCACCAGGCCGACGACAAACAGGATCCAGGCGATCTGCGTAGCGGTGCCTGCAACGCCGCTAAAGCCGAGCACGCCGGCGATCAGCGCGACGATCAAAAAGGTAATAGCCCAACCAAACATTTTCGTTCTCCGTTGCGCCGGTCTGTTTGCCGGCAATACTCACTTTGCAAGCAGCGCGCCAGCGACCATCTGAGCGGCGCAAGCCGCACTGCAGCGCGATATGTGACGCACGTGGAAGGCGATAGGCGGATATCCACCACTGGCAGGATCGATTTGAGCCGTCATCCGGCACCGCCGAACGGCGCAAAGCGAGGTGCATCGATAAAAAAAGCGGCCTTGTCCAGGGGACAAGCCGCCGTGACCGCAGCATCGAATGATCGTCAGTCCAGGATCCGTGCCAAGTGGCTGCCCGACTCCATGCGCTCAAGGATAACCTTGGTGACCACCAGGATCGGCACCGTCAACAACGCGCCGATCACACCCCACATCCAATACCAGAGCACCAACGATAAAAAGATCAACAGCGGGTTCAATGTCAGCTGGTTGCCGAGCGCGAATGGTGTGACCACGTATCCCTCAATCGTCGTGATCAGGAAGAACACCAGCGGAATCAACATCGCCTCACCGACCGTGGGAAAGGTCAGCAGGGCGACGAATCCCAGTACCGTTGCGGTGATTACCGTACCCAGGTACGGGATGTAGTTCAGTACCCCGGCCATCACGCCCCACAGAATGGGGTTGGGCATATCCATGAGATACATCGCGAACGCCACGACAATACCCAGGCCCATGTTGATCAGTGTGATCGTGAACAGGTAGAGCGCAATCGAATTTTCGACCTCGCGCGACACGATGACCGCTTTGCGCTGTTCGTGGAAATTGGGCAGTGCGTTGATGACATTGCGAAACAGGCGATCGCCCCAGCCAAGAATGAAGAACAGAAAAACCATCGTGGTGAAAGCCGCGATCGCCGCATTGGTCGCCTCGGCGATGATCTGGTCCTCTATGCCGCCGTTGCTGACCACGATCTCGGTTGTTCTGGCGGTAACGTCGCTACCCAGGTTGCTCAGCTTTTCGGTGGCCTCCTGGACCTCGGCGATAGGCTCTTTCAGCAACAGGATCCGTGTATGCAGTTGCTGCAGCGATTCGGGAGCCTCCTCCAGCCATTGCATCGCCGGGTCTTTCAGGTTGACGCCGACGAAGGTCAGCGATCCGGCAAATGCGCAAACCAGCAACAGGGCGGTCAACGGTGCAGGCACACCCACCTCACACAGTTTGCGTACCACCGGACGCAGAATGAAGCTGAGCAGAAACGCCGTCGCCAATGGCAGAAAGACGGGGCGCCCGAAGTACAGTGCAGCCATCAGAGCCAGCATAAACATGCCGGATACCAGGTAGCGCAGCGAGCGCGACTCGCCCACACGCCGCACCACGGTCTCGTCGTCTTGACCAAGCTCCTGGTCATCGAATACTTCGCTGGCCTCGGTTGCCATTTTTTTTACCTTGTCGATTTCGTCGAGCCGACCGCTATCCCGATGCGCAGCGCGTGCATTCAGCGCGTGCAGATAGCGACCGGCCGATCGGTCATTTCTTGAAAATCACGTATATCGCGTGAATGATGCCCGGCACGTAACCCAGCAGGGTCAACAGCAGGTTCAACCAAAAGTGCCCTTTTAATCCGACTTCGAAGAACACGCCGAGCGGTGGCAGCAGAATGGCAACAATGATCTTGATCGGGTCGCTAGCTGTAAAAGCCATTTCGTTTACTCCTGAACAACTCAAAACAGAAAGACATCAAAAATTCGTTCATCTCGGACGCAGCCGAAGCCGTCAACGCGTGCGCCAATGGCGCAGCAGGAACGCAGCGACGCCCACGGCATTCCACCCCAGCAGATGGCGCAGCCGGTTCAATGGGCGAAACACCCTCGCAGCCCTGGGCGTATGCAGGCGCTGGCCGACGAACCCCGCGGCAAACGCGCCAAAGATGTTTTTTTTGCTACGTGCCGCCTCAGTCGCAGCGACGGCGACGTCCTCGCGGTGCAGCGCGTGCAGTGCCTTGAGTCGGCGTGCGCGGCTTGCACAGAACAGACGCTGCTGGCGGATCGAAGCCATACGCCTACTCTCCCCGCTCCACGCTGTCCGGCCCGCGCGATGCGGAACGCTGCGCGGGATCGTCGCAAGGCGTCGGTTCGGCGAACAACACGTCGCGCGTGGCGCGGAATTCCAGGTTGCGACTGGCGACGCGAATCAGCATCCAGCAGAGACCACCGCCCGCGATACTGACGACACCGACACCAAGTGCGGCGGCCGGCAGATAGGCAGGGGCATCGAACAACCAAAGAAATGCCGCGGAAGCAAAGGCAATCCATGCGGACATACCGACCAACGCGAGGGCCAGCGCCAACCCGACGATCGAGGCCAGGCTCAGACCGGCGAGTCGCGCTTCGACGGCCGCCAGGTCGACAATCCCCGAAGCCAGATCGATGCCCGAGCTACCCCACTGTCGAATCGACTCCGCGACCGACGGGGTTGGCCCGAGTCGGTCTTGCTCGGCGTCTGCTACTGAACCGGCTCTCATCGACGCATCAGGCTCGACAGCAGCACGCCGGCGCCAAAGGCGATAGCCAACGTCGCAAAGGGATGTTCGTGCGCGTACGACCGCGCCGTCTCAACGGCTTCTTGCCCCATCTCCTGTGCCCGGTCGCGACCATCGGTCGACTTGCGCCGCACCTCACCAGCCTTGTCTTTGAGACGGCGTTCCATATCGGCGGCCTGTTCGCCGACGCGATCGATGGTCTCGTGAGCCGCCTGGGTGAGGCGTTCTGAATAAGTGGAGCCGTTGCTGCCTGCTGTGTTAGCCATGACATTCACCTCGCTTCAGTCTGTGTCCAAAACATTCAGTGACTGTTGAGCAAGGCGCATGCCACGGCGAATGGCAGAGCACGAAGCACGACACGGTCAGGCAGACAGCGGCGTGCGATGCGGGTAGCGGGCTACGGGCCCGCCAAAGATTGGCTGATTTACACCGATTCGGGTGGATTTGAATCCGCCATGCGTAACGGCAAAGCCGAAACGCATGGACTAGCTACAACAGCTGTCGAGATAAACGTGAGATCCGGTCGGACACCATGCGGTTCTTGGCCGACGCCCGCAGCCGCTCGATTGCTAGCGTTTGCTTTTGTGCACGCGGTCGACGATTACATTTCTTTGGGATTGCTCGCATCGAGCAGGTTTTCTTCGCCGCGCATGGCCTCTTCCTCCTCGACCTTTTCTTCGATCGTGCGGTCTGCGGATACGTCCTGCACTTCGGCAACATTCTGACGATCCGGGGCGACCGGTTCCGGTGCCTGGTGCGTAGTTTCGGACAGGGTTGCGTTGGCACTACTGCCGGCGGCGGTTGGTAAGCCGTCGGTGAACCGTAACTTATAGATAGGCTCGGGCATCACGATGCCGGCGTCGTCGAACGCCGTTTTGACAGCGCGTATGGCCTCGCTGCGCACCTTCGCGAAACTGAACTTACGTTGATCGACCCAGGCAAAGATGCGCAGCAACACGTTCGAATCGCCGAGCGCCTCGACGATGGCCATCGGCTTGGGATCGGCCTCGACACCGGTGATGGTCGACAGCGTCTTGAGCGCCAGTGCCTGGGCTACCAATAGATCCTGATCGGTATCCACGCCGACATCGAACGAGAAACGCCGCTCCGGGTGACGGGTGAAGTTGGTGATCACCGCTTTGAACACTGCGGCATTCGGAATGCGAATGTGGTTGCCGTCCGGCGAAAGCAGGATGGTCGCACGTGACGTCAGCCGTACCACGTTGCCCTCGTGTCCGTCGATGTTGACGAAATCGTTGACCTCGAACGGATTGCGCAGGCTGAGCAGGATACTGGCGATGTAGTTCTCGACGGTATCGCGAACAGCAAAGCCAACCGCCAGGCCGATGATCCCTGCCGCGCCGAGGATCGTGCCGATCAGCGCCGTCGCATCGAGCAGCACCAGGGCGACCACCAGGCCCAGCAGGAAGAAGAGCATCTGGGTGAACTGGCCAAGCAGGTGTGCAATGAAAAGGTTCGGACTGATGCGTCGGTAAAGGCTCTGTCGACGCGACAGCCAACCGCCCGCCCACGAGAACAGTACGACGATGAAGATTGCAAACAATAGCAATGGCGCGCTGACAGCGATCGATTCCCCGAATGCAACGATCTTTTGCCAGGTGTTGCGCAAGCGGGTAGCGAGATCACGACTGACGGTGAGCTGGTTCTTCACCTCGACAACGCCTTCGACTTGGCGTGCAAACGCGATCGCGCGCTCCTCGACCGCCGCCGAACCAATTTCTCCGGTCAAGGTAACGACCCCGCCATTCACTTTGATCCCGACGTCTTTCAACGTATCCAGTTCGGCGAAGATCTCTCCCAGGCGCTGGCGGATCTTGCGGTCTTGTTGTGCCGACGCGCCAGTGGAGATGACGCGGTCGATTGGCGGCTGAGATTCGGACACCTTGCCGGTAAGCAGGTCGGTAATCTCATCGGCGGCCGCAGACCCGCATACCGCTAACCAACAGAAAAGCACCATCAATGCTCGACCTGAATGCCGCACGGGCAGTGATGTATCGCTTGTCACGCTGACGTATTGCTCCTGTGTTGTCGATAACTCGTGAATCGAAACGCTATGCTAGCGTCTCCGCAGCATCCGCGGCACCTCGCCGCACCGAACCAATCAGCGTGCGGTGAAAAATGCGACTAACTTAATCCAAATCAAATTGCGAATCATTCTCACGAGGATATACTGACCGTGTCTTCGTTGTAGCCGGGTCGCCTGACAGCGACCGAACTGAAGCGAGCGATTTCATTCGTTGGATGACGCAAGCCTGTTTGCCCCGCCCGACATCTTGACCGCTCTCAACATTTCGGCAGAACACACTTGACCGAGGTTCTGCAGAAGACTGCAATGAAACGGTAATTTTCGAACCAAGTTACGACGCCAGCCAAGTCGGCAACAGCCTGTTCGCGTTGTTGTCCACCCGCCAGCCAAAGCCGTAATCGTTCCCACGCATTAACGGGACAACGGACATGCTGGCTCTGCCACTGCATCAACCCAACACGATACACGACCCGCTTGTGCTCATCGCACAGTCGGTCGGCGTACTGATCGGTCGGACTGCCCATGTCTGACGCAAGCAATCAAGACAAGGCCCCATTCCCCCTGGCAATGGCCGGCGAAGGCGACCGCGTGTCGATCTTTCTGCTGCGCGGCGGCAAAGGCCTGGAGATGCGCCTGACCTCGCTCGGCCTGAACGTCGGCAGCGAACTGCTGGTATCGCAGCGCCAGGGCGGCAGCCTCGTGGTGATCCGCGGCGAGACGCGTATCGCGCTGGGCGCCGGCATGGCACACAAGATCATGGTCGTCAGGTGTTGATGCCCAAGCGCATCGAGGAGAAGCAATGATGACGAACAGTTTGAAAGACCTTTCAGTGGGTGACTCGGGTCGCGTCGTCGGATTCGGCGAAGGCAGCAAGGCCTACCGCAAGAAGCTGCTGTCGATGGGATTGACGCCCGGCGTCTCGTTCAGCGTGACCCGCTACGCGCCCATGGGGGACCCGGTGGAGATCCGGGTTCGCGGTTTCAGCCTGAGCCTGCGCAAAGACGAAGCGGCCAGCCTGATTGTCGAGAGGCATGCATCGTGAAGAAGAAAATCATCGTCGGGGTCGTCGGCAACCCCAATTGCGGCAAAACCACCCTGTTCAATGCGCTCACCGGCTCGAAACAACGCGTCGGCAATTGGCCCGGCGTTACCGTCGAGCGCAAGATCGGCCGTTTTCGCTTTCACGACATCGAATTCGAACTGGTCGACCTGCCCGGTACCTATTCGCTCGACGTCACCGAGGATCACGTCTCGCTCGATGAGAAGATCGCGCGTGACTTCGTCGCCTCGCGCGAAGCCGATGTGATCGTCAATATCGTCGATGCCGCCAATCTCGAACGCAACCTGTACCTGACTTCGCAGATCCTCGAGATGCAGGTACCGATGGTGGTTGCCGTCAACATGATGGACGTCGCCGCCGAGAGCGGTCTGGAGATCGACGTCCCGGCTTTGGCCAAGGGCCTGGGCTGCAAGGTGATCCCGTTGACCGCCTCGACCGGGCGCGGTGTGACCGAGCTCAAGTCGGCGATCCTCGACACCGCCGAGAAAGGCAACATCCCGAGCGCAAGCTACGCGTATGCCGCGCCGATCGAACAGGCCATCGGCGCACTGCTCGACAAGATCGGCGAGACGGCCACGCGGCGCAACGTCGATGCCCGCTGGCTGGCGGTGCGCCTGCTCGAAAACGATTCGCTGGCACGCAAGCTGGTCGACGCTCCCCTGCGCAGCGAGATCGAAGCACTGCAACGCACCACCGAAGAGGCACTCGGCGACGACATCGACATCAACCTCGCCGATGCACGCTACGGTTTCGTCAGCCAGGTCACGGCAACCGCGGTCAATCGCAAACACCAGGTCAGGCGCAGTGCGTCCGACAAGATCGACCGCGTGGTGCTCAATCGTGCCCTCGGCATCCCGATCTTTCTGTTGGTGATGTACCTGATGTTCATGTTCACCATCAACATCGGCGGATCGTTCATTGATTTCTTCGACATCTTCACCGGCACCCTGCTGGTCGACGGCATGGCCCATTGGTTGGAAGGTATCGGTACACCGGCCTGGCTGACCTTGCTGCTGGCCAACGGTATCGGCGGCGGTATCCAGGTGGTGGCGACCTTCATCCCGATCATCGCGTTTCTCTACCTGTTTCTTTCTGCGCTGGAAGACTCGGGCTACATGGCGCGTGCGGCGTTCGTGATGGACCGCGCGATGCGCGCCATCGGCCTGCCGGGCAAGGCATTCGTTCCGTTGATCGTCGGCTTCGGTTGCAACGTGCCGGCCATCATGGCGACGCGCACCATGGAGCATCATCGCGACCGGATCATGACGATCGTCATGACGCCGTTCATGTCGTGCGGTGCGCGCCTGCCGGTGTATGCATTGTTCGCCGCGGCGTTCTTCCCGATCGGCGGACAGAACGTGGTGTTCGGCCTGTACCTGATCGGCATCGCGGTCGCCGTGATCACCGGCCTGGTGCTGAAGAACACAATCCTCAAGGGGCATACGGCGCCGTTCGTCATGGAACTGCCGCCGTACCATATCCCGACCGCCAAGGGCGTGTTGCTGCGTACCTGGGACCGCACCAAGAGCTTCATCTTCCGCGCCGGCAAGATCATCGTACCGATGGTGCTGGTACTCAACGTGCTCAATGCCATCGGCACCGACGGCTCCTACGGCAACGAAGACAGCGACCGTTCGGTACTCAGCGAGATCGGTCGCAGTATCACCCCGGTGTTCGAACCGATGGGCATGCATGAAGACAACTGGCCGGCCGCAGTCGGCATCTTCACCGGTGTGCTCGCCAAAGAGGCGGTCGTCGGCACGCTCGATTCACTGTACGGCGAGTTGGCGCGCAGCGATGCCGCCGACGCGGGTGAAGCAACGCAGGAAGCACCGTTCGATCTTGCCGCCGGGCTGAACGAGGCGTTTGCCAGTATCCCGGTCAATCTCGGCGACGCCATGGGTATGTGGGGCGATCCGCTCGGCACCGACGTCGGCGACCTCAGCAGTATCGACTCGGCCGCCGCGGAACAAGGCGTGTCCACCGGCACCTTCGGTGCAATGGCCGCGCGCTTCGACGGCGCAGCCGGCGCGTTCGCCTACCTGCTGCTGATCCTGCTGTACTTCCCGTGCACTGCCGCGCTGGCCGCGGTCTATCGCGAGACCAATATGGGCTGGACCATGTTCGTCGCCGGTTGGACGACCGGCATCGCCTACATCGCGGCGACCATCTACTACCAGGCCGCCATCTTTGCCCAGCAACCGCTGGTGTCGGCCGGCTGGATCGGGGCGATGCTGGCGGTGTTCTTCGGTTGCGTGCTGTTCCTCGGCCAGTGGGGCAAGACCCACCTCACCCGGCTGCAGGGCCAGGCGCCGCAGGGTGCCTGAGCGCCATCCGCAACGGGGAGACACGCCATGATCCTGTCAGAGCTACGCGATTACCTGCAGATGCATCGGCGTGTCGCCCTCAAGGACATGGCCTACAGATTCGACACCGACCAGGATGCACTGCGCGGCATGCTGCAGAAATGGATCAGCAAAGGTCGTGTGAAGAAGCTGCCGACCGGCACGGCCTGCAGCAGCGGCTGCTGCAAATGCGACAGCGCATCACTCGAAATGTACGAGTGGGTGGATTGATACAGCCAGCCATGCTTTAACCTCATCAGGAAGCCTAGCGAGCAATGCACGAGATCAGCGATTGGCAACACGAACACGACTTTCGCAGTCGTGATCAACGACACTACGAACAGCGCACCCATTGGGTGATCGCGCTGACCAGCGTCACCATGCTCGTCGAACTGGTCGGCGGCAGCCTGACCGGCTCGATGGCACTGCTCGCCGACGGCTGGCATATGGCCACCCATGTGGGTGCGCTGGGGATCGCCGCCTACGCCTACCGCGTGTCTCGACGGCATGCCGCCAACCCGGCCTTCACCTTCGGCACCGGCAAGGTCGCGACACTCGGCGGCTTCACCAGCGCCATCGTGCTGGGGGTCGTCGCACTGCTGATGGCGGTCGAGTCGGTACGCCTGTTGTTCGAGCCACGCAGCGTGCATTTCGAAGAGGCAATGGCCGTCGCGCTGATCGGGCTGGTCGTCAATCTGCTCAGTGCCTGGCTGCTGCGTGATGCGCCGCACGAACACCACCACCATCATGGCCACCACGAGCACGATGCACATCACGCGCATCACCACGACCACAATGTACGTGCCGCCTACCTGCACGTGATAGCCGACGCCATGACTTCGGTACTGGCGATCTTTGCGCTATGGAGCGGTGCGCGATTCGGCTGGGTGTGGATGGACCCCTTGATGGGCATCGTCGGTGCCGTCGTGATCAGCCGCTGGGCGCTCGGCCTGGCGAAAGACAGTGGCAGCATCCTGCTCGACGCTGAAGACCACGGTCCGACGGGCGATGCGATCCGCCAGGTGATCGAGGCCGACAGCGATACCCGGGTTGCCGATCTGCATGTCTGGCGCGTCGGCCCACAGAGCCTGGCCTGCATCGTATCGCTGGTCACCCATCAGCCGGCACCGACCGAAACCTACAAGCGACGCCTGGCCGGTATTGCAAACCTCGCCCATGTGACCGTGGAGATCAATCACTGCACCGCGGAGAGCTGCCCTGCCCGGCAAGGCGGGGGGTGAATGGCCATGTCTACCACTCTTCTCGTTACCGGCATCCACCGCGAAGAACTCGGCTTCGGCGACCGGGTGGCCGACCTGCTCGACCATGAACGGGTCGACGTGTTGCGCATTCCCGAAGGCATCTCGCATGCACGCCCCAAGGCAAACGAACTCTTCTATTACCGGACACGCCATCGCGAAATCTATCTGCAGGTCAAACAGCAGATCGGACGCGGCTACCGCCTGCTGATCGACCTGCACAGCGGATGCAGCGCGACCTCGCCATGCGCCGACATCTATTGCCATGACAACGCCATGCTGGCGTGCCTTTTGCCCGAACAGGCGGCGTTCGATCAGGCACACACGGTGCGCCTGGTGAAGATCGTCGAACAGCAGGCCGGTGCATCGCTCAGCGAGGCCAGTATGCCGATTGCGCACACCTGGGTGCCGCGCGAGCTGTGGGACAACCCGGCATTCACCTACGTCGGTCTCGAGGTGTACCTGCACGACAACGACGCGGGTGCGCCGCGCGAATGGCGCTTCGCCCGCGAATTGATCGACCACATAGAGGCATGCGCGGCGTGAACGATGAACAGCTGTCTTCCGATGAGTACCAACCTGCCATGAACCTGCAACCCTTTCTGGAACTGCGTCGTTACCTGCAGATCGTGCACCACGTGCCGGGGCGGATCCGTCTGCGCATCAAGCTGGCGCTGGTGAAAGAACTCAAGCGCGTGAACACCGGTGTGCTCGACGATGTCATGCAGGCCATCGACGGCATCAGCGACGTGCGCGTCAATGCTGCCGCAGGCTCCGTCGTCGTCAACTACCGCGCCAAGAGCATCGCGCCGGACTGGTGGACGACCCTGATCGAAGGCGACGAAAACCAGGCCCTGTCGCTGTTGCAGCGTCTGATCGCGGCCAACCCGGCAGCGGTGTCGGCAGCGCAACAGACCTGAACCGATATGAATCACGAGGAATCGACATGGACATGAAACACCCCCATCCGCAAGGTGCGCCTGCGCAACCCGATGCGCAACAGGCTCCGCCGAACGACCCGGGTTACGCGGCCAACCCGTGGCAACAGCACCACGCGCCGTACCACCCCGGCTGGGCAATGCCCTACTACGGCTACCCGTCTGCCTACATGCCGCCGTCGCCGGGTATGGCCGGCCCGATGCCGTATCAGCTTCCCCCGCAGATGCCGGGCATCGATCCGTCAGCGGCGCAAGCGGCAAATGCAGGTTCGGCCAACGCCGATGGATTCGCCGCAGCACTCGGCAACATGGCCGACAGCAGCGGCCTGGGCATGCTCAAGAACCTGTTCAATCTCGACGACAGCGATTTCTGGAAAGGCGCATTGGTCGGTGCCGCGGCGATGCTGCTGATTTCCAACGAGGGGCTGCGCGATTCGTTGATCGGCGGCGTGGCGAAAACGGCCGAGGCGATGAAAAGCGGCTTGGGCGGCCTGGGCGATGACGACACCGACAATGAGCAAACAACCGGCGAGCACACAACTGACGAAGAGGAGCAGCCCGCATGAACTATCCCGTACCGATGTCCCAGCCGGTGGCTAATGATCCCTGGCAACAACAACGCGAACTCAACCAACTGCTGCAGGCCGCCAAGACCGGTGCCATCGTCGGCGCAACCGGCGCCGCGGCGGTCAATCTGCACAAACTGCGTGCCGATCAGACGGATTGGCCGTCAGCATTGAAGCAAACCGCCAAGGCCGGGCTGGCTGCCGGCGCGGCAACCGCAGCCGCCACCGCGGTCGGCCGCCTGTTCGTGCGTAATCCCGCGCTGTCGCTGCTGGCTAGCGTCGCCACCGGCACTGCCGTGATGTATGCAATCACCGCGAAATCCAAGGAGTCGCACGATGAATAACGGCTACTACCATCCCTACTACGCGGCCTACCCTTATGCTCCGCCTGGTACGCCACCCGCCAATCCCTACGCCTCGCCCACCCCGCCCAACTATGCACCGGGCTACGGCATGGCGTACGCCTATCCCCCGGTTGCCAATGCGCCGGCAGTGCGCAGCACCAACCTGCTGACCAACCCGCGCTTCATCAAAGGCGCCCTGATCGGCGCAGCGGTCGCCTATCTGCTGACCAACGAGAAGGTTCAGCACGCAACGATCAAAACGGCGGTCAAGGCCTGGTCACTGGTGCAGGGCGGTGTCGAGGAGATGAAGGAACGCTTCAGAGATGCCGAGGCCGAATTGCACGCGGCCGACCAGCAGGAGTAAACCGTGGCCCTGTCGCCGACCACAATCGCTGCCTTGCACACCGCGCTGGACGACGAATACCGCGCACGTGCCACTTATCGAAGCGTGTTGCACACCTACGGTCAGGTCGCGCCTTTCACCGTGATCGCACAGGCCGAGCAACGTCACATCGATGCGCTGTTGGCGCTGTACACAGCGCACGCTGTGCCCGCAATTGCGGACCGATGGCAGGCGCAACGTTTCGTGTTCGCCGATCTCGTCGATGCCTGCGAATCCGGCGTCAGCGGCGAGATCGGCAACTACCGGATGTACGACGAGCTGCTGACGCAGGTCACCGAACCCGACGTGCGCGACGTGTTCCTGAACCTGCGCAATGCCTCGGCGTTCAATCACCTGCCGGCGTTTCAACACTGTGCCGCAGCGCGACGTCAGTACCCTGTGCGCGCACCTGCCGCTCGGCCAGGCATCTTGGCGGACAGTACACTGGCGCTGTTGGGCGGCACACTGCTCGGCGCAGGCCTCACCTGGTGGCTGCACAAACGCAGGCTGACTGCGCTCGGCCGCGGGTAACGTATGGATATGCGCGTCGACAGCGGTGACAACGGGCTGAGCGTGGTTCACGAAACCGCGCATCGGCTGCGGCTGCGACTGCCGATGCTGGCCGATCCCCTGATCGATTTCTCCTGGCTGCAAACCTGGCTGGAATCGATCGCCGGTGTGACCAAGGCACGTGTCAACCACAAGGCACGATCGTTGGTGCTCGAATACGATGGCTCGCCCGACTCGCGCGACGCCATCGTGCAGCTGTTGCGCGGCCTGCGCCGTGAACGCATCCCGAGCGGCGAAACGCAGCCCGACCAGGTCGCCGAGTTGGCGCCGATGCTGACCAGCGCCGGTTTGATGCTCGCCCTGCCCTTCATGTCGCCGCCGGTACGCCGCATCGCCACCTTTCTGAACATCAGCAAGATTCTGCTGACCGGTCTGGACACCTTCATCAACCGCGGCATCAAGGTCGAGGTACTGGATGCGGTCGCCATCGGTCTGTCGGCCAGCAAGGGCGAATACCTGACCGCCAACATCACCGACTTCCTGATGGAACTGGGCACCTACCTCGAGCGCAAGACGGAACGTCAGTCGAACCGCATGCTGCGCCAATTGCTGCGCCCCGAGCCGACGCTCGCGTGGGTCGAGCGCAACGGCGTACTGGTCCAGGTGCCCGACGATGCGATCAGCGCCGGCGAACGCATCGAGGTCGGCCCCGGCGAAAAGATCGCGGTTGATGGCCTCGTGCTCGACGGCACCGCCCTGGTCAACCAGGCGGCGATTACCGGCGAGTCGGTGCCGGTGCGCAAAGAGGTCATGGATCGGGTGATCGCCGGCAGCGTGATCGAGGACGGTCGCCTGCGCATCGAGGCACGCCATGTCGGCGACGACACGACCACCGCGCGCATCGCGCGTTTCATCGACGATTCGCTCGACAAGACCTCGCACACCCAACGTCTCGCCGAACGGCTTGCCGACAAGCGGGTCTACCTGACCTTGGGGACCGGCGGCCTGGTCTACCTGCTGACCGGCGAAGAACGCCGACTCGAATCGGTGTTTCTGGTCGACTATTCCTGCGCGCTCAAACTCGGCACACCGCTGGCGTTCAAGTCCGGGCTGTTCCATGCGGCGAGCAACGGCATCCTGTTCAAAGGTGCCGACGTGGTCGAATCGCTGGCGGCGATCGATACCGTAGTGTTCGACAAGACCGGCACACTGACGCGCAGCGAACTGCAGGTGACCGACGTGGTCGTGCTCGACGAACAACGCTGGCCACGTGACCGCTTGCTCGCGGTTACCGCGTCGATCGAGGAACACGCCAGCCATCCCATCGCCCAGGCGATCGTGCGCAAGGCGCATGCCGAAAAACTCAACCATATCGACCATGGCGAGGTCGACTACCTGGTAGCACATGGCATGTCGTGCCCGGTCAACGGTGACCGCCTGCTGATCGGCAGTCGCCACTATCTCGAAGAACACGAACAGATCCGTTTCGACGAGTTTGGCGCACAGATCGCCGAACTCGAAGCTGCCGGCAAAACCATCCTGTATGTCGGCACCAGCAGCGAGGCGATCGGCCTGATTGGCCTGCGCGATACCGTGCGCCCCGAGGCGGCCGAGGTGTTGCGCCAACTGCGGCGCCTGGGCGTGCGTCACCTGGTGATGTTGACCGGTGACCATCGTACCCGCGCACAGGCATTGGCCGACGAGATCGGTATCGACGAGGTGTTTGCCGAACAGGTGCCCGAAGACAAGGCCAAGGTGATCGGCGATCTGCGCGCTGCAGGCCGCAAGGTCGCGTTCGTCGGCGACGGCGTCAACGACGGCCCGGCACTGATCGCCGCCGATGTCGGCATCGCCATGTCACGCGGTGCCGAACTCGCCCGCGCCACGGCCGACGTGGTGTTGCTCGAAGACCAGCTCGTGCTGCTGCCCAATGCGCTGCATATCGCCAAAAAGACCATGCAACTGGTCGCGGTGAATTATCGTGCGGCCATTACGGTCAATACCGGCGTGATGCTCGGCGCTGCACTGGGCTGGCTCAGTCCGATCAGTACGGCGGTCTTGCATAACGGCACGACGGTCGCATTGTTATTGAAAGCGCTGCGCGGGCTCGGTGCGCCCGGCAGCTTGCAACTCCCGGACGGGAGTACACTGAAAACCACGGTCAACGACCGTTAACGGAGGACATCATGCCACTTCCACTCATCCCCCTGGTAGCCGGCGCCGTGCTGGGCGGCCTGGCAGCTTACCTGTACAAAGACGAGAAGCTCAGACGCGACATCAAGCGTGCGGCCGGCAATGTCAGTGACAAGGTCAGCGACGGCTTTGACGAACTGCGCGACAAGGTTTCCGGTAAGCCAGGCAAAGCGGCCGACGACGAGGTCGTGGAGGCGAAACCCAAGGCCAGGAAAAAAGTCGTCAGAAAAAAGGCAGCCGCAAAGAAGGCGACTGCCAAGAAGTCGGTACGCCGCAAGGCGCCGGCACGCAAGAAGGCTGCGACATCGGCCGAACCCGAGCCCACCGGTGAGGCACCCAGCGACGAGGCATGACGCCTTGAGCCCGTCGGCGCGGTAACGCTATCGCAGCAGCTGCCGTGCGTGCTTCGCCATATGCAGTCCGGCAAAGGCCACGAAGGCGATGCCGAATTGCGCATGCGGCTTTTTCTTGCCGAGCGCGATATAGACCAACGACGTAGCCAGGGTCGACATCATGCCGACCTTGGTGGCCCGGTTGAACTGTTTCGACAGCCGCGAACCGTTCCTGGGCTTGGCCTGCGGTTGCGGGCGGCAGATGGCCTCGATCTGGTCTTCGAGCCATTCGATGTCGGCCGCACGCTGATCGAAGTGCACCACCATGCTGGCGGCCGCGCCGTTGATGCGGACCTCATTGACTCCGGCCAGCTGCTTGACCCTGGCCTCGACGGACTGCGCAATCTTTGCGGATTTCAAACGGTTGGAACGCACCCGGATGCGGCCGGCAACGGTACTGACGATCATAGGAACTGCTTGAGCACTTCGGTGAGAATTCTGTTGTTGCAAATCATAACGATTCGCAATAACGTGTCAAACAGATAAAGCGCAAGGTAATCGCCGATCCCCAGTCGGCGCTCGACATATTGACGCCCGACCATGACTGTTTGATTTCGGAGTCACGCCAATGAATGAGTATGTTCACCATATCCCCGGCCGTCTTCGTGTCCGTTCGAAGGCCTTGCGAGGCGCGCACGGTAACCACACATCGGTTTTGCAACGACTACGCGATATTCATGGCGTGCAATCGGTGCGCCTCAACCACAAGGCAGCATGCGTTACCGTCTGCTACGACCCGCAACAGACCTGCGCCAACTGTATCTTCGAAACCCTGGGGCACGCCGACAAACCCCGCGCGGCAGCGAAGCCGAAGCGCAAGCCGTCTGGCAACCGCGGGCAGTTCGACATCGCCAGCCAGGTCGGCAAGATGGCGCTGAACGTGCTGGTGAGCAAAGGCGTCAATTACTCGTTGTCGGCGTTGCTCAGCAAGGGCGTCTGAAGCCGACGGACGATCGACGATGACCGAGTTCGGGATTGCGCGCATCCTGCATGTGCTGGGTGTCGTGCTGTGGATAGGCGGCGTTGCGATGGTCACCACGGTAATCATCCCCGCCGTGCGTCGCTTCAAATCGCCGCAGGAACAGGTCGCGTTCTTCGAACTGATCGAACACCGCTTTGCCTGGCAGGCGCGTGTCACCACACTGCTCACCGGTCTCTCCGGCTTTTACCTGGTCCATCACCTCAATGCCTGGTCACGCTTTGCCGATCCATCGTACTGGTGGATGCACGCCATGGTCGCGATCTGGGTGTTGTTCACCCTGATGCTGTTCGTACTCGAACCGCTGGTCCTCAAACGTTGGTTCGCTGAATCTGCACGTCGTAACCCGACACAGGTATTCAAACGCATCCATCGCCTGCATTGGGTCTTGATGAGCTTGAGCCTGCTGACGGTCGCGGGTGCGGCTGCCGGCAGTCACGGCTGGCTTTGGTGGTGACGATCAGGCGCCGGTGTCGGCCATCGCCGGCATCGTGGCGTCTCCCATCGCCACCAGCTTCTTGCCGTGCAGCGCCGGATGCGGCACCACGTGCAACGGCAGTCCGTACACGCTCTGCAGCAACGGTGCATCGATGATCGTGTCGGTCACGCCCTGTGCCAGCATACGCCCCTGCTTCAGACAGACAACGCGATCGGCATGACAGGCCGTCAGGTTGAGGTCGTGCAACACGGCGACCACGCCGATGCCGCGTTCATGTGCCAACCGTTGGGCAATCTGCAAGGTGCGTTGCTGATGCGCCAGATCGAGCGCCGAGGTCGGCTCGTCGAGCAGCAGATAGCGCGCCACGCCAAGCGGGTCGTCCCATATCTGCGCCAACACGCGCGCCAGGTGAACCCGTTGGCGCTCGCCGCCGGACAGGGTTGAAAAACGTCGTGTCGCCAGGTGCATCACATCGGCCTCGTGCATCACCTGTTCGATAATCGTCCGGTCGTGACCGCGCCCCACCCGCTGATGTGGCGACCTGCCCATCGACACCACTTCAATCGCGGAGAAAGGGAAATTCAGGTGATTGTGCTGTGGCAACACCGCGCGCTGTTGCGCCAGTTGCAGGCGGCTCCAGTTTCGCAAGCGTCGACCATTGAGCGCGACGCCACCATATGTGGGAACAAGATCGCCGCTCAGCAGTTTCAACAAGGTGCTCTTGCCTGCCCCATTCGGACCGACAACGGCTACGACCTCACCGGGGGATACCTCGAGATCCACCTGTTCGAGCAGGCAGCGCCCGCCAACTGCGAACCCCAGATCATGGGCATGCAGCGTCATACGCCGATCTCCTGGCGACGCCTGACGAGCAGCCAGATGAAGAAAGGCCCGCCCAACAGCGCCGTGATGATGCCGATCGGCAACTCGGCCGGCACGACCAGGGTACGCGCCAGCAGATCGGCAGACAGCATTAGCGCCGCACCCAACAAGGCCGACCCTGGCAGCAACCAGCGGTGATCCGGTCCGACGATCAAGCGCAACAGGTGCGGCACGACCAGGCCGACGAAACCGATGATGCCGCTGACGGCAACGGCGGCACCCACTGCGCCGCTGACCAGCAACACGAGCACGCGCTTCAGGCGTTGCGTATCGAAGCCCAGGTGGCCTGCCTCGGCCTCGCCCAACAACATCGCATTGAGCGCCGCAGCCTTGACCGGAATGATCAGGATCGCCGCCAGCATCAACGGCGCGGCGAACAACAGCGATGACCACCCGGCACCGCCCAGGCTACCCAGGGTCCAGAACGACAGCGTGCGCAGCTGGGCATCGTCGGCGAGATAAGTCAGCAGGCCGACACCGGCCATCGCGACGGCCTGCACCGCAACGCCGGCGAGCAACAGCGTCGCCACATCGGTGCGCCCCTCGCTGGTCGCCAGCCTTTTCACCACCGCGGTTGCCAGCAGACTGCCGACGAAAGCGGCCAGCGGTACAGCCGAGGCGCCCAACCACGCAATGCTGAACAGGGAGCCGCCCAACACGATCACACTCACCGCGCCCAATGCCGCGCCCGCCGACACACCGATCAAGGTCGGGTCAGCCAATGGATTGCGAAACAACCCTTGCATGGCCGCCCCGGCGATGGCCAATGAAGCGCCGACCAGCACCGCCAGCAGCGTGCGCGGCAGGCGAATCTGCAACAGCACGAACGCCTGCGCATCGTCCGAGCGCGTCGCATCGCCCCATGCACCGGCGATGATGTCGACAATCGATGCCGGCGGTATCTTGACCGCACCGACCGACAGCGAAGCGACCACCGCAATCAACAGCAGTGCTGCCGACACGGCAATGCCGAGCACGGCGCGTGACGGCATGGCCCAGTCAAAGCGCACGCGCTGTGCGATGGTCGCGGTGTTCATGGTGTGTCGACCCGGCTGTCGGCCACGCGGTGCGCGTGCAGCCTGTCGGTCAGTTCGGCCAGGGCCTGCGGTGTGCGCGGCCCGAACCCGAGCAGGTAAAGCCCGTCGAGCGCGATGATGCGTCTGGATCTGCCGGCGGGTGTCGCCGCGACACCGGGCAGCGCCAGCAGGCCGTCGACACCACCCACCTGTTCGAGTGAGTCGGCGGTCGTCAGCAGTACCTCGGGGGCTGCTTCGATCATCGCCTCGGCATTCACCGGCTTGTAACCACTGTATCCGCCAAGCGCGTTGACGCCGCCGGCCAGGCGGATGAAGGCATCGGCGGTCGTGTCGGTGCCCGTCGCCAGATGGTTGCCCTTACCGACGCTCAGCAGAAACGCCGCCCTCGGCCTGCTGCTGAACGTCGCAACGCGTTCCGCCTGAAGATCCATCAGGCGCGCCAGTTCACCCGCCAGCTGTGCGCCGCGTTGCGGCACCCCGAGCACCCGGCTGACATGCAGCACCTTGCGCACCAAGCCATCTTCGGTGTCTTTGTAGGCAACCGTTTCGATACGCATGCCGCTTTCGCGCAGCCGCTGCAGTACACCCGGCGGACCGGCATCGTCACTGACCAGCATCAACGACGGCGTCAGCGAGGCCACGCCTTCTGCCGATAGGGCACGCTGATAGCCAACATTGGGCAATGCTTTGGTCGCGGATGGCCACTGGCTGGTGGTATCGACACCGACGACGTCGGCCTGTTCACCCAGGGCGTAAACGATCTCGGTCAATGCGCCACCAACCACGACGATCCGCCGCTCCTGCTGCTGGGCAACGGCGCGAACGTTTGACAGCAGCAACGCCAGGAGCACACCGACGACCAAGGTACTGTAGCCGAGTCTGAACATCGCACGTTCCTCGTAGAGTTCGTTTTTGGTCAGTTCGCG
Organism: Thiosocius teredinicola; assembly: GCF_002009425.1. Taxonomy (NCBI): domain Bacteria; kingdom Pseudomonadati; phylum Pseudomonadota; class Gammaproteobacteria; order Chromatiales; family Sedimenticolaceae; genus Thiosocius; species Thiosocius teredinicola. The sequence continues at coordinate 2,244,122 of NZ_CP019936.1, read as the reverse complement.
CCCGTATCGTCAGCGACGCGTTGGTGACCGCGATCGCGCAGGTGGCGCAAGCGACCGAGATCGTCGGCATCCATCGCGTAGGCCTTGGCGAAGCCCGCCACGTAAAGGCCTCTTACCGGGGTCAATCGGAACAGGTGGAAATCGCGCAATCCGCGCAAGGTGTCGATCAGGTTGCCGAACCTGAACGCGAACTGCTCCAACACCTGATCGAACTCGTCCCGATTGCGTTCGACACGCTCGGCCGCGCACTGATAGCTGAGCCGCTTGCGTGCCAGCAGGTGATCCGCCTCGGCTTCGTTCTCGATGAACAACACGCTGGCGCGCCGATTGTGCAGCAGGTTGCAGGTATGCGAGGCCAGTTCGCTGATGAAGACATAGTAGTTGCCGTCGTGTTCGACATACGCGGCATAGCTGGCATCGGGTTCGCCGAGCGGGTTGACCGTCGCCAGTTGCAGGGTCGAAAAGCTGCGACGCAGCGCAGTGAGCTCTATCTGCACGTTTTCGAGTTCGTCGATCTGGGCGTTCATGGGTGAGATCTCCTTGGCTAAGCGGGTTGCTCGGCACTGTCGGCGACAGCGTCGGTTGTCGGTGCGCGCAGCGAGTTCAGCGCCAACTGCAGGGCATGCTGCGAAAAGCGGTCTTTCGCGGTGCGGATCGACAAACCACAGATGCTTGCGCCGCGGCTGTCGTAGGCGCGCACTGCAATCGCACGGGTGTCGTCGCCGCTTGCCGTCAACGCAACACGCGCAATGCCGTCCTCGCGCAGGTGCAGGCTGAATGCTTTGTCCAGCACGTTGAACCAGGGGCCGGTGACGCAGGTGTTGCTGATTCTGCCGGCGTAGCGTTGCAGTGCGCCTGCGTTGGCCACATCGACCAGCACGTCGAGCCCGCGCTCGGCGGCAATCGCGAGCAATGTCGACACAGCGTTGGTCGACAGCGAGCGTTGTTGGTGGTCGCCGGCGACACCATCGCTCGCCGCCGCCAAGCCGGAGGACAGATCGCCGGCCGTGGTCAACGCGACAGGCTCACTGCCGGGGCGCTGATCCTGGGCGCGAAAACGCGATACAAAGGCCGCGTATTCCGCACGATCGCTACGATCGGTCAGATACACCTTGTGTACGGCGTCGCCGACATGATCGAAGAACTGAATGCTGTAGCGGTTCGACGCTGCGGTGGGTTCGCACACGGCAAACGCGAACGCCCATTGCTCCAGATCGAGGCGGCGCTCGCTGCCGCCAAGTTCGTTCAGCTCACCGGCCTTGCCGAAACCCGCCACATAGTGGCCGGTCAACTCGTGCACGGCCAGATCGTTTCGCGTCAGCGCCATCACATCACCGAAATCGGCGAACTGGGCGACCATCGCCAGCCAGTGGTCGGACAATCGCGTCGCGCTCTCGCCGCAGCCGAGCGATACCAGGTGCATCTCGCTGACGTCCAACAAGCGTGCGGCATCGCGGATGCGCAGCTTGGGATTGTCGTGTCGTAACCGGTACCAACGATCACGCAAAGCTTCGTGGACATCGGTGTCGCAATCCAGTGCGCCTCTCATAACCTCATCTCCTGCTGTTGTTCGCGATACATGCATGTCACCCATCAGAAGCGCATCGCGATCGACGCCTTGACGTTGCGACCCGGTCCCTTCAGCACCGACAAGTGCGGGCGATAGTCCTCGTCGAACAGGTTGTCGACGCCAAGGTCGATGCGTACCCGGTCTTTGCCGTTCCAACGCGGACGCCAGGTCAGCCCGACACCGTGCAGTTGATAGCTGTCGGTCGCCTCGATGCCTTCGGGTACGCGATCCTGATCGGACACGAACCGGCTTTTCCACTGCAGCGACAAGGCATGTGCCGGCCAGGTGTAACCCACCCCCAGCGTGAGTTCGTCCGCAGGGATGCTGGCAAGCGGTTCATCGGTGGTGAGGTTGTCTCCGCGGGTCTGGCCATGGCCGACGTCGAGACGCCAGTTGGCCACCTCGTAGCCGAGCTCGGCCTCGAAACCCTGTAGACGTGCTTCGGTGACGTTCTCGAAATAGCTGACGCCGCCTGCCCCCGGATTACCCGGCACCGGGACGAAGGTGAAATTGACGATCTGATCGATGAAGTCGTCGACATCGTTGCGGAACACATTGAGCTTCGCCGACGCCCGGTCACCGTCCGCCCACAGACCGGACTTGTGCAGGCGAATGCCGATTTCCTTGTTGTGCGCCTTCTCCGGCTCGAGATCGGTGTTGGGAACGAACAGGTTGGCGCATCCCGGCCCGCAGGTGAAATGGGTGCCCGATACGAACAACTCGCTGATCGCCGGTGCACGGAATGCCTCGGCGTACGAGGCATGCACCGACAACCAGCTGTTCACCTCGTAGCTCAGCGTCAGCTTCTTCGACAGCTCACTTGCCTCCTGCGATTCACCGCCAAGACCGTCCGCCTCGCTGCGGTATCGGTCCCAACGCAAGGCGGGGGTCAGGGTCCAGCGATCGGCGAACACCATCTCGTCCTGCACGTAGGCGCCCAGCACGGACTGTTCCGCGTCGGGAAAGGAATCGCGCGGTGCGCCGTTGCGACTGGCTTCGGCCTCGTCGTTGAAATAGTCGGCGCCTGCGATCAAGGCGTGCCGCACCGGCCCTGTTGCAAAATACATGCGGTTGCGTGCATCGATGCCATGCGTGACCACCTCGGTGTCGTCCTGGCGATCGTCGACCAGGCGCCGCTCGGTGACGTCGGTGGCGTTGCGGTAGAACAGCAACGATGGATGCCACAGGCCTGTATCGCCTTCGGCGTCGAAGGCGTAGCGCAGCGAGGCGTTGCGTTGGCGCGTCTCGCTGTCGACCAGATCATCCGGTGTGCCGGCGGTCTGCGGATTGGACGGCACCTCGCCCTGTTCTTCGTAACCCTGCAATGCCAGGCCCAGCGTGTGGCCGGTAGCGTGATTCCAGGTGACCTTGCCGAGATAAGACTGCATATCGAATGCCGAATGCGCCAAGGTGGTGTCGTCACCCAGTTCGACATCGTCGGCTTCGCGTCCGCTGACATCGACCAACACATCGAGCGACTCGCCGAACACCCCGTAAGCGCTGCCGCCGACGATCGTCTGATCGGTGACACTCTGATAGCCGAGGCGCAGCATCGCTCCGGCGCGCTCGCCGGGATCGAGCAGGTCGATGGCGTCCTTGGTCGTCAGCGCAACCACGCCGCCAACCGCACCGCTACCCCACAACGCCGAGGCCGGACCGCGCAATACGTCGACCTGCTTCAACAGCTGTGCATCGACGAACACGCGACCGCTATGCGCACGTGAATAGTTCTGCCGCGCACCGTCGACCAGGAACACCACGCGTTCATCGCCGACGCCGCGGATCACCACCTGCTGTGCGATGCCGCGAGGACCGCCCGCGATACTGACGTTGGGCAGATCGTCGAGCAGGTCGCCGAGGTACACCGCCTGTTGCGCCTCGATCTGTTGACGATCGACCACGCTGATCGATTCTGGAGAGCTGAACGGATCACGCTCACTCTTGGTCGCCGTGACCTTGAGCGGTTGCAATACCGCCGTACCGGCAAGCTGATCGCCATTGGCCGGCGATGCGGATACGCACAGCGCGGTCAGGCCGATGGCCGCACCGCGCAATGGCAGAGAAAAATTTTTTATTGTTGAAGCAGAGCGAAACAAGCCTCGGCACCTCGCTGACGTTTCATGAATCGGGTCAGGAGCTGGCTACCGCGGCCTACGGCGAGGTTGCTGGCGTTTGCGTGGCCGGTGACGAGCGATACTCGTCACCAGCCTCTATTTACGAACGATAATGATTCGCATTTATAGTGTCAAGCCCGCGAAGTACAGAATGTCGTAACGCGTCAGGGATGGGCATCGGTGGCGGTGTAGTTCCCAGCTGGCGCCGCACGGCGGCACTGGGCCGAGGTTTGCGCGGAGACTTCCGCGCATAGCGCCGTCCCTGCCGGCTGGCGGCGAACACGGCTCAAGAAAGCGGCAGCCTCAACGCGTCGCGGACGGTTCAGGCTCCCTGGCTGCTTCTCTCATCATGTTTTCGAGCTGGATGTAAGCTGGCGGTGCATTGCCGTCCTTGTCGACGCCGAAGTACAGCGTGCGATGCGGGAAAGGTATCTCGATACCGGCCTCGTCGAAACGCTGCTTGATCAGGCGATTGAATGCACGACCGACCTGCCACTGCTTGATCGGTCGGGTCTTGATACGGCCCTTGATAACGATCGCCGAATCGCCGAAGGCGTCCAGGCCGAACACCTCAAGGTCTTCGAGGATCAACGGTTTCAGTGTTTCATCTTCGCGCATCTCGGCACCGATCGACTTGATCAGTTCGATAACCTCATCGACGTCTTCGCGGTAAGCGATACCGAGATCGAATACGTGGAACGAGAACTCGCGAGTCAGGTTGCTGACGCCTTCGATCGAACTGAACGGCACGGTGTGGACGACGCCGGCCAGGTCGCGCAAGCGCACGGTGCGGATCGACAGGGCCTCGACGACACCTGAATAGTCGCCGAGTTTGACGATGTCACCCACCGACATCAGGTCCTGAAACAGGATGAACACACCGTTGATCACATCCTGCACCAGACGTTGCGCACCGAAGCCGATCGCCAGACCGACCACCCCTGCCCCAGCCAGCAACGGCGCGATGTTGATGCCCAGTTCGGACAACACCATCAGGGTTGCAACCACCGTGACCAAAACCAGCAAGGCGTTACGACCTACCGTCAGCAGGGTGCGGGTGCGCGGCGATCGATAGCGGCCCATCACCTGTTCATCGGCTCTCGCCAGATAACGTTCGATAACCCCACTGGCCAGTTCCCAAACGAAGATCGATACGACCAGTATCATGACCACATTGAGTGTCGAGCCGAGCAACCCCCGCCCTGCACCATCGACCAACCAACCCAAGGCATCGATGCCCCACGCATCCGCCACAAGCAGCCCGGCAAACACGGCAACAATGAGCTTGCTTGTCTTGCGCAACACGGGAAAGTAGCGATTCAAACGTCGCTCGAGGCCAGGGAAACGCTCACGCAGGTCGTTGGAGAGCCGCAGGCCACGATCGAACAGGCGATCGACCGCGCGCACGATCAACAAGGCCACGGCGATGACCAGCAAGGAGATCGCCGTCGCTTTGACGACGAACTCGGAGCCATCGCGCATCTCGATTGCCCAGATGCCGAACACGAGAATGAGGTAGATGCCGGCGACCAGATGCCAGACGCTCGCCAATCCGCGGCGCAGCGACGACATCGGAGAGATAGGCTCTTCCCCGTCCTGACGCTTACCGGCAATCGCCGACGCAACGGCTTCGCGGTTCTGTGCGATCAGCACCAACAGCAGGCCCAGCACCGCTAGCCCCAACAGTCGCAGAAGGATGTGGTAGATCTCGCCCTGCAGCCCCATCAACAGGCCGATCTGCAGACCAAAGAACCCGTACACCGCAATGAACGTGAGGCGTTGAACCCATTGGTGCAGATAGTGCGTTGTTTCGTCGCCGATGCGCCACAAGCGAAGATGCGGCGCATTCGGTGCGAACAGAAACGACGACACGGCCAATACCAGGCGGGAGACGATCGACGCGTTGATCAATGCAATCGCGATCAGACGCAGGTCGCGACCGACGTCGAAGACCGTCAGCAAGGTGTAGGTTAACCCGGCAAACACGACGACCGGCAGCATGTCGACGATGAAGCGACCCAGAAGATACAGGACACGCAGCGTCAGCGAGCGTTGCCGCGGCTGCTCGCCGCGTCGTCCGCGCAGGCGCCGAATGATCCAGCCGACAATGAACGCTGCAACGAAGCCACTGCCGAGCACGACGAGCAGGTGCAGGCCTTTGGTCTTCCGCTTCTGGCGTACCGCCGGATCAGCGAATGAATCGACCCATTTCGCAGCCGTAGCGGGCAAACGTTCAATCGCGACAAGCAGCGTGTCGCCCGCGGCCGCAATTGCCGACATCCGGTCCGATAGCGTCTCCACCAACTGTGTCGCGGCCGTCTGAAATCCCGATTCTTCCGTTGAATCGGCGCTGTCGTTGTTGTCGGCCTTGGAAAGACTCCGCAGAGACTCGATCAGCTTTTTGCGCTGCGTAGGGTCTTCCAGCGTTTTGATCAAGGCATCGACCTGCTCCTGGCCGGACCCTGAATTTTCCTTCTCCGCATTCAGCACGTTGCCGGGCACCTGCGCTTCGGCAATGCCAACAAAAAGTGTCACAAGAATGAAAACGGAAAGGAACAAGCGCGTCGAGCGCAGCGGGACCGACATCTATCACCTGCCTGGCGGGTAAACCAACGATCGTTGACAGAGTCGCAAAAACCAGGGGACGGTTGCAAGGCAAAGGGCCTATTCCAGCGTAGTTTCGGCGGAAATAGGCGACTGAAAAGGAGGCGATTGAGGCTACTGCTCAGTTGTCGTCAAGCGCATGGAGGAATCGGCCGATCTGTTCTACGCAGACTTTTGGCGCGACCTGCAACACGCAGTGCGGACCATCGATAAACACGGTGTGCGCGGATGGCACGAGCATCTGTACCTCGGTTGCCGTACCTGGCGCGACAAGATTGTCGTTCGTGCCTTCGATGCACATTACCGGTGCAGTCAATTTCGCCAGCAGCGCTGAGACATCGAGACGAGTGACGGCCTTCAGCCGACGCGCCAGGACCCGACTGCGCACGCTCGCCGTAGCGCGCTGTATCGACCGGATAAGTGCGCTGTCATTCAGACCGCTCAGCAGAACATGGTTCACGGCAAAACCAGGGAGACGGTTCAACGGAAACATCGCTGCCACCTTCATCAAGGGCGCCCAGCGCGGCGTGGGATTGCGCAGAAAGGTGCAGCACAGAATCAGCGCTGCCACTCGCGCGCCAAGCCGGTCTGCCACTCGGACAGCCAGCGGACCGCCGAATGACTCACCCAAGATAACAAGTTGATCATCGTTGGGAACCCGCTGCAGCACGAACTCGGTCAACTGATCGTAGTCCATCGGTTCGTCACGCGGATAGTCGATGACCCGTGCCACCACGTCTTGACCGAGAATTTCCAGGAATGGGGCAAACAGTTCGCCCGTACCGTCCATGCCCGGCAGCAGCACCATCGTGAGGCGAGGTTCTTCTGACTGTGCGGTCATTGCCACTACGATCGTCGGCGGTCTGCAAATGCCGCTGCGGCGATTTGCTGTAAGTCGCTTTTGGCCGGATGGAGCGTAATGCCGAGTCTGCCGGCGACATAAACGCCGAGACCTCGGTGTTCACGACGACGACGCGCCTCGCTGATCACCCAGCCCTCATCGAACCCGTTCCACACGCCGGCGGCTGCGAATCCGTTGCGGCATAAGAAGGGCCCCAACTCATAGCGGCATATGTCCCAGTACTCCGCTTCGCTGACACCGGTTTCTCGCACGGAGTCGGCGATGCGAAGAATATCGTCATCACCCAATTCGTTGTCGAGCCAGCAGTCGGAAAGCACCGTCCACAGTTGTTCTCGCATCGTATCGTTCATCGGGTCCATCAATTGTCATCGAGTTCGAGAAACGCCGCGGTCGTCGAACTGATGTCGATTCGACCGGCATGGCCCATCAAGCGAACTTACATTGATAGCCGAAGATCCGCTAAAGCGCTATGTCGATGCTGATATGCAGCTCGGCGGGCCTTGGATCGCGCCTCACAAGCGTGACCTCAACGCATTCGTAACCGGGTATCGATTCGATGGGCTCTTTGCCATCCCAGCTTTCGGTCTCGGCAACCCGGCGCACGGCCTCCATCGCGCTGCCAAGCCCGGCATTGGCGACTTCCCCCAATAACTCGGTCAACGCCAACGCGCTTACCAGCCGAGCCGTGGGCGTGGACGGCGGCTCGTTCATTTCGAACACATAGTCGAAGCCATAATGGGCGCAACCGCCGTGCACGATTCGAACAGCCTGCTCTTTGTCGAGCACGAAAGTTTCTTCAAGTGTGCGTGCATCGGTATGTACGGCACGATAGTCCGACACGCGCACCGATGCGGCATTCGTTATCGGCGTCGGTCTGGCGGCTGTGCACTCATCATCGGCAGCCGTGGCGATGGCGCTCCCGGTGCAAACCGGCAGCAAAACCAATGCGAGCGTTATCACTTTCCGGCGTGTCGATCGGTTCATGCGCCGTAGATTGCGGAGAATTGAGTACCGATACGCCCTGCTCGAACGCATCACAGCTCCCATCCATCACCGCACTCTCGCGTTTGGACAACGGCTCGCGCGGCCGAGATATCGATGCTGAGCAGCTGATCGGCCTGCTCTTCGCCACGAAGACACAACCAGAGACGTTGAGGCGTTTCCCAGCGTGCACGAATATTGGATGGGTTCAGGCTCGCCCCGTCATTCGCCAGTTGGGTTTCCAGCACTGACACCGGCACCGACGACTCTGCATCCCCTTTGCGGCTCAGCGACACGTATATCGTGTGCGGAGCGAATGCGGCACCGGGTTCTTCGACCTCGACAACGACTTCCGACTCACCTTGCGGTGCTCGATACGACGCAAAAACGCTGCGCTCAGATTCGAACAGGTCGCAGGAACTGAGAGTTACCGCGAAAAACCCTGCCGCGATGGCTACCGCTATACCGCGTCGAAAAGGCATGCCGATCAAACGTCCTGTTGGCGCATGGTTGTGTATCTAGGTATTCATCTTTGACAGGATGTAACGCGGGCTGCCGACACGCCCCGGCCAGCGGGATGGCCGATCGGGGTCGTCGTCTTGCCGCACCTGAACGCTCCACCAGCGGCGGGCGTACCCGAGACCGGTGAACATCTTCGTTATTTATCAGAAGCTTGCCAAGGTTTTTGAATGTTATCTGTCAATACTCAGCAAATAAGAGATGCAACGCGAGGCGAACCGAAAACTCGCCCTGCGCTACTTTTCCAGCGTCTCCGGTGCAAACACCTGCTGAATCACCAGCATTTGATCGGCAGGCAGCTCGGCAGGCTCCTGTTCGCCCGCCTGGGACAGTGCGCCACCCTCTTCCACCCGTAGATTGGCCTGAGGAGGCGGCCCGCTGTGCTGGCGTTCGCCATCGACCATCACGATGCGGAGATAAAGACCAATAGCCAACGCCAGTAATAACACCACGACGATCTTTGAAAACCAGCCGCCTGACGCGCCCTGTTGTGCTGTGGCCATACTTTCCTCTCAGTGGATCGAAATACACATTGAGCCACCATTATGGCTCATATTTCCGGCCGCGCCCGCGATGATCGTCGACCGATCCGCGCAAATACTGCGATCGATCAAACGGCGGCGACCGCAGCAAGGATCTTGCGGGCCTTTCCCATGCCCTGCTCGAGATTGTGTTCGATCTCTGCCATGGTGATCGGACCATCGCCTTTGCCGGCGGCCCAGTTGACGTTCAAGGCAAGGCAGGCGTAGCACAAGCCCAGTTCAGCGGCCAACGCCGCTTCCGGCATGCCGGTCATCCCGACGACATCGCAACCATCTCTTTCCAGACGCTTGATCTCAGCCGCTGTCTCGAGTCGCGGTCCTTGTGTCGCCGCATAGGTGCCGCCATTGTAGATGGGCACACCGACCTGACTGGCCGATTCGAGCAGCGCCTCGCGCAGCTCGGCACAATACGGTTCGGTAAAGTCGATATGGGTGACGTTCTCGAGATCGCCCTCGTACAAGGTGTGCTCACGCCCCCAGGTGTAATCGATGATCTGATCCGGTACGCACAACACGCCGGGCGCCATGACCGAGGTTATTCCACCAACGGCGGCCATGCCGATTGCCCTTTCGACACCGACGTGACGCAGCGCCCACAGGTTGGCCCGATAGTTCACACCATGCGGCGGCAAGGTGTGCCCGGCGCCGTGCCGCGGCAGAAACACCACCGGGTTGCCGTCGAATCGGCCGAAGGTCAAAGGCGCCGACGGTTCACCATACGGTGTGCTGATGACCTCCTGGCGTTCGACTTTGAGCGCATGCAGCCGTGTCAGTCCGGAACCACCGATGATGCCGACCGGCGTGTGTTCACCCTGTGCTTGTTTTGCCATGATCAGTCCGCTACCGCAAAAACACCCGGCGCATTGCGCCAGTACCCTTTGTAATCCATCCCGTAGCCGAACACGTAGCGGTCCGGTACCGTCAGCCCGATGTATTCCACCGGCGGCCTCACACCCCGGTCGTGTTCCTTTTTGAACGCGACCGCTGAGCGGATACTGGCCGGCGACTGTGAATGCAGAAAGTCGATAATCGCCGCCAGCGTGTATCCCTCATCCAGGATGTCATCGATCAGCAATAAGTCTTTACCCGCCATCGGTTGCGATGGATTCACCTTCCAGTGCAGTTCGTCGCCCGACGTTTTCTCGCGATAACGGCTGGCGTGCATGTAATCAACGCGCAACGGAAAGTCGAGTTGCGGGATCAGCATGCCGGAGACAACCAGGCCGCCATTCATTACACATATCGCGACGACGTCGCGGCCCGCCATATCCCGGTTGATCTCGCTCGCCATCCGGGTGAAAGCCTGTTCGACCTCCTGTGGCGCGTACAGACGGTCGGCAGTGTGCATAACGCGTGCAACTTCTTCGCGCAGTTCATCCATCAGGTTCACCCAGATTCAAAGCCAAATTGTTTTCAGTCGAGAGGCTCGCCGCCAACATGGTTGCATCACGCCAGCGCGCATCTTCGTGCAGACGCTCGAGATCGCGTGCAGGCCGACCGTGAAGCCGTACCATACGCGAATGCGCCACCGGATCGTGGTAATCGGTGAGCGCGTCGAGCACTTCCACCGCGCCTTCGGGATTGTTGCACACCAGCACCATGTCGCAACCCGCCTGCAGTGCGGCATGGGCACGATCGGCATAGCAGCCGGCGTGTTCGGCCGCCGCCATGCTGAGATCGTCACTGAACACCACGCCCTGGAAACGCAACTGCTTGCGCAGCACGTCTTGCAACCAGAAACGCGAGAACCCGGCAGGCTCGGCATCGCATGCCGAAAAGATGACATGCGCCGGCATGATGCCCTCGAGGCCATTGTCGATAAGCCGCACGAACGGTTGTATATCTTCGGCGAGAATCGCAGACAAAGGGCGATCGTCGACCGGCAACGCGAGGTGAGAATCGGCCTGCACCGCGCCGTGGCCAGGGAAATGTTTGCCCACGCTGACCATGCCTGCCTCGCGCGCCCCCAGCATCCAGGCGCCGGCCAATTGACCGACCGCCTCGGCCGTGCTGCCGAACGAACGGTCGCCGATCACGCTGCTGATGCCGCGGTCGATATCCAACACGGGTGCAAAACTGAAATCAATGCCGAGGGCGCGCAGCTCGGCCGCCATCAGCCATCCCAGTTCGCGCGCGGTCTGTTTGGCGCGCCGCATATCGCCCTCGGCGGCCTGAATGGCGGCGACCGCGGGCAGACGGGTGAAGCCTTCGCGAAAGCGCTGCACACGCCCGCCCTCCTGATCGACAGCGATCAGCAGATGCGGCGAGCGCAGTTCATGAATCTCGCGAATCAGCCGATATAGCTGCTGCGTCGATGAATAGTTCCGGCTGAACAGGATGACCCCGCCGGTCGCTGGGTGCAGCAGGCGCTCGCGGTCTTCGGGCGTCATTTCGGTGCCCAACAGGTCGATCATGACCGGGCCATGCAGCATCAGACTGTTCCTCTGCGCCTAGAGAGATGATTTATCAGCATAACGAATGCAACCTATAGGATTAACGGCTATGCGCCTAGCTCTGCGAACCCTGCTTCTGTTCATCTGCACGCTGTTTGCCGGTGGCGCCGCGATCGCTGCCGACGAAGAGGGAGCCGCAACTGTCGCATACCACGCCATCGAACCGTCAATCATCGCCAACCTGACCGGCGGCCCGCGTTACATCCGTTGCGATGTTCAGCTCAAGACCGACGATTCGACCTCGTTGCCGGAGATCGAACTGCACACGCCGGCGATTCGTCACGCCATTCTACTGCTGATGGCCGGGCAGAACGGCAAACAATTGCAGACACGCGACGGTAAAGAGGCACTGCGCAAGTCGACCCTGGAATCGGTAAAAACGACACTCAAGGATCTGACCGGCAAGGAGCTGATATCCGATCTGTATTTCACGTCGTATTACGTCCAGTGACATCCAGCCGATCGCGCAGCGCGTCGCCAAACAGATTGGCTGCGAGAACGACCAGAAACAACGCTACCCCCGGCACGATCACCATGTGCGGTGCCACCAACAGGTAACGCACCCCGTCGCGAATCATGCCGCCCCACGAAGCCGCGGGCGGCTGGATACCGAGGCCGAGAAACGACAGCCCGGCCTCGGCAACAACCGCACCCGCCACGCCGAAGCTGACTTCGATCCACACAGGCGCCATGACCAGCGGCAGCAGGTGGCGTCGCATGATCGCGACATCCGTCCTCCCAAGCGCCGTCGCTGCCTGCACATGCTCACGATGGCGCAATGCAGCAACTTGCACGCGGACCAAGCGTGCATAACCCACCCAGCCCATGGTCGCCAATGCGATGATCACGTTGTCGATGCCCGGTCCGATCATCGCGGCCATCGCGATCGCCAGCAGCATGCCGGGAAAGGCCAGGAAAACATCGATCAGTCGACTGATCACCCTATCGACCGCACCACCCAAGTAACCCGCGATCAAACCGACGCTGATGCCGATCAATGCCGACAGGCTGACCGTCACGATCGCGACCAGCAACGAAACCCCGGCACCGGACACCAGTCGATCGCCCATCGATCGCCCCAGGTCATCGGTTCCCAACCAATGCTCACTCGACGGTGGCTCGAACAACTCCGGCAGAGAAATCCTGTTGGGTTCGAGCCCCGGCAGCAACGCCGCCAGGCCCATCAGCACCCAGGCAGCCAGGATCAGCGCCGACCACCGCATCAGCGGGATTCTCGCAGACGCGGGTCGACCCAGGCCGCAACCAGGTCGCTGAGCCGGTTGGCCAGCACGTAGCCGAGGGCAATCACCAGCACCACGCCCTGCACCACCGGGTAGTCACGCTGCTTGATCGCGTCGACCAGTAGCGAACCGATGCCGGGCCAGCTGAACACCACCTCGGTGATCACTGCGCCGGCCAGCAGGCTACCCAGTTGCAGGCCGAGCACGGTGATCACCGGCAACATCGCATTGGGGAATGCATGGTGCAGCATCACTGCCGGCTCACTCAGCCCCTTGCAGCGCGCTGTTCGCAGAAATGCCTGGTTTTCGACCTCGAGCAGGCTGGCGCGCACCATACGCGTGGTGATCGCAGCCATCGATAGGCCCAACGTAACCGCCGGCAGAATCAGGCTGCCAGGCTCTTTATTGCCGCTGACGGGCGTCCATCCGAGGTACACGGAAAACAGCAACACCAGCAGCGGGCCGAGCCAGAAGTTCGGAATCGACAAGCCGAACAACGCGAAACTCTGCGCCGAGCGATCCATCCACTGCCCTTTGTGTCTTGCCGCCAGCGAACCCAACGGCAGCGCGACCAGCACGACGATCACAAACGCGGCCGCCGCCATCTGCAAGGTCGCCGGCAGGCGCTCGAGGATCATGTCGCTGACCGGCTGACGTTTGATCAGCGACTCACCGAGATCGCCCTGCACCAGGTCGATGTAGAACCCTGCCCATCGCTGCGGCAGTGGCTGGTCGAGACCGAGTGCCTGGCGCATGGCCTCGCGATCGGCCGCGCGTGCCGACTCGCCGAGCGCCACGTCGACCGGGTCGCCCGGGATCAATGTCAGCAATAGGAAAACCAGGGTGCTGACGCCGAACAACACCAGCAAGGTATCCATCACGGAGCTGAACAGGGCGCGCATCAGAAGGGACTGTTCCCCTGTACGATCTCGACTCGCGTGCCGGCCTCGACCATATCGAACAGCTCGACGATGTCGTGATTCCACATGCGGATGCAACCGTGCGACAGCGGGATACCCATGGGTTCGGTGTCGGGACAGCCATGGATGTAGATGTAGCGCCGTAAGGTGTCGCAATCTCCGCCACGGTTGATGCCTGGCTGGCGCCCGCTGAGCCACAGGATGCGTGTCAGTATCCAATCGCGGTCGGGGTGGCCGGCCGCAAGCTGCGCGTCGTAGCGCTCGCCGGTCGGCCGACGTGCGACGAACACCGTGTTGAGCGGGCAACCGGCGCCGACCTTGATCCGGATGCGATGCTCTCCCCTCGGTGTACATCCCGAGTCGCGTTTCTCACCCGCGCCATTCAGGGCCGTCGATACCTGCCACTCTTTGACCGGGTGTGCTCCGTCGAACACCGTCAATGTCTGGGCGGCGATATCCACGCGAAGCCATCGACTCTTACTCTGCGACATGGTCTTTCCTGACGCCGTTCAATGACAGGTAACTGCCGTCGTAATGCGGCAGGTACCCGGAGAGGTTGCGACTGACCGCTACATTCGACTCGTACCACAAGGGGACATAAACCAGATCGGCATGCACGCGTTGCTGTATCTGCGCATACAGCGGCGCAGCGGCATCCGCGTCCAACCGTTCTGCGCGATCGATCAACGCATCCACGTCGGTCGACAAATAGCCACCACGATTCGCACCGGCAGGCGGTGATGACTCACTGTGAAAGGCATAGCGCAGGATATCCGGTGAGTTGACACCAACCCAGGCCAATCCATACATCTGAAACCGCCCGGCCTTGATATCGCCAAAGAAGGTGCCCCAGTCGTAGCTGGCAATCGTCAGCTCGATACCGACATCCGCGAGTTGGCTTTGCAGGACGTGCGCAATCCGCACCCGCAGGGCGTCGGTCGATGTCTTGTAGGTCAGCTTGAGTGGATGGGCCGTGTCATAGCCGGCGCGCTTTAACAGCTCGCGCGCCTTCTCCGGATCGAAGGCATAGGCTTGCAGCTCGCCTCCAGCTGCCCAATGCGTCGGGTTCAACACCGATTCTGCCAGCTCAGCCCGACCACCAAACATGTAACGCACGATCGAAGCACGGTCGATCGCATGGGCAATCGCGGCACGCACATCGTGATTGGCCAGCGCCGGATCACGCAGGTTGAAACCGATATAGGCAAACGTGATGCCCCGGGTTTCCTGCAATGCAAGCCCGGGTTTCTCGCCAAGCACGTCCAGGAGCTCGTGCGGCATATCGTTTTGCAGCAGGTCGGCCTCGCCACGCATCAGTTTGAGCGCGCGCATCGTGGCGTCGGCCACCGGCTCGAACGCGACCACCTGCTGATCTTCGCGTCGTTCGACAAGCAACCCGCCGTCATCGCGCCAGCGCTTGAATCTGAAGCTGCCGCTACCGACCGGGTCGCGCGCGAGATTGCGCTGGCCGATCACCTCAGCCGGAATGATGCCGATGGTCAGGCGGGACGGAAACAATGGGGCCTCGCGGGTCAGCACGAAATCCAGCGTGCTGTCATCGATCACGTCGATACGATCGATGTGCGACAACGTGCTTGCATGCGGCGAACCGGTCGACGGATCGAGCACGCTGCGATAGGTCGCGGCGACATCGGTCGCATCAGGCTGCGCGCCATCCCAGAACGTCGCCCTGTCCGGGCGGAGGCGCAGGCGGTAATGTGTCGGTGAGCGTCGTTCCCATTCCGCCATAGCGGGTTGCGGCTGCCCGTGGTCATCGAGCGTGACCAGCCGGTCGTACAAAAGCTCATTGACCCGCTCGGAGGCGGCATCGCTGGCGATGCGCGGGTCGAGCACACTTGGCGCGGTGGCCACGGCGAAGCGAATGACGGCATCATCGGCGCTGCGACAACCACCCAGCACGAAGACCAGGCAGATCAGCGCCCATCTCACCATGTCCGTCTCACCATGTGGTGTACGGACGCGCGCTGAGGCTGCTGTTGAAATAGCGTTGATCGGTCGACACTTCCTCGCCGAGCCAGTCCGGCCGCTCGAAGGCTTCATCCGCATCGTCGAGTTCGATTTCGGCGACGATCAGGCCCGCATTCTCACCGTGAAACTCGTCGATCTCCCACAGGTGCCGGCCTATGGACACATGGTGCCGTGTCTTGTCGATCAAAGGTCGCAAGGCAACCCGGTCAAGGATCTCCTGCGCGTCGTCGAGTGGAATCTCGTATTCGTATTCCAGGCGGTGGATGCCGTCGACCGTTTGTTTGATGTTGAGTTCGGCCTTGTCGCCTTTGATCCGTACGCGGATCGCAGACTGTTCGCCGCGCGCGAGGTAACCCTGGATCAAGCGTGTACTTTCGCCGACCTGTGCGCGCCACGCATCCGATTTGATCAGGAACTTGCGTTCAATCTCCTGTCCCACAGTTACCCCTTCTCAAACAAGGCGATCGATTCGACGTGCGCCGTGTGCGGAAACATATCCATGACACCGGCACTGACGAGACGGTAACCATACTTGCCCACCAACTCACCCGCATCGCGCGCCAAGGTGCCCGGATAACAGGACACGTACACAATGCGCTGCACGCCCATAACCGAGAGATACGGTAGCACCTGCAGTGCACCGCTGCGCGGCGGATCCAGCAGCACCTTGTTGAAACGCTGTTTCATCCACGGTTCGGCCTGCAGTTCGCCGTATAGGTCTGCCGTGTAGAAGGTGGCGTTGTGCAATCCATTACGTTCGGCGTTGGCCCGCGCGCGCTCCACCAAACCCGCATCGCCTTCGACGCCGACCACCGCGTTCGCGCTACGCGCGATCGGCAGCGTGAAATTGCCGATACCGCAGAATAAGTCCAGCACCTGGTCATCCGGCTGCGGATCCAGTAGATCCAAGGCGCGCGCCACCATCTTGCGGTTGATCTCGGTATTGACCTGGGTGAAGTCGCCGGGAAGGAATGACAGCGTGACATCGTAATCGGGCAAGGCGTAACGCAGGTCGACCTCAGCCGACAGCGGCACCACTGAATCCGGCCCACCCGGCTGCAGATAGAACACCACGTCGTTGGTCTGCTGAAAGCGGTTCAACGCCTGCTCGTCTTCGCCGCTGAGCGGTTCCAGAAGCCGCAGGATCAACACGCAACGATCGTCATCCATGGCCATTTCAATCTGCGGCACACGGTTGTTGATACTCAGTGATTCGATCAGTGCACTCAGCGCCGGCAGCAGCGTGCCGACGCGCGGATGCAACACCTCGCAGCGCGCCAGATCGGCAACATAGCTGGAGCCTCGCTCGCGAAAGCCGACCAGCACTTTTTCCTTGCGCGTGACGTTCTTGACGCCGAGCCGCGCCTTGCGCCGATACCCCCATGGCTCGTCGTTGACCAGTGGCGGCAGAATGCTGTCGGGCGCGACGCGGCCGATCTGTCGAAAGTTATCCAGCAATACACCTTGTTTGGCTGACACCTGGGCCGCCGAATCAAGATGCTGCAGACTGCATCCACCGCACACGCCGTAGTGTGCACAGCGCGGCTCGACCCGATCCGGCGATGCGCTGATGACCGAGACGACCTGGCCTTCGTCATGGTTGCGCCGCCGCTGCAGATAACGGAACTTGACCTGCTCTCCGGGCAGTGCGCCGTGGATGAACGTGGCCTTGCCGTCGACCCTGGCTACCCCGCGGCCGTCGTGACCCACGCTATCGATGACTGCATCGAACTCGCCTTCCGGCGGCCGTGCTCGTCTGCGCCTTCCACCCATTCAGGCCTCGCCCCAGGCAGCCAGAAACTCCGCCATATGTGTCTGCTCGCTCTTTGCCAGGGCGTCGCGCAACTTGACGATCACCCGGGCGCTGTCGTGCCGACTCATATCACCGGTTACCGTGAACAGCCGCAATGCCAGCAGATAGGTGTTGAGCGCGACGATGTCGCTGTGGGCCTGTACGTTGTCGTAGTTACCCTTCATCCAGCCGGCAATCACGCTGTCTTCATCATGGCTGAGCAGACCCGGAAAACCGAGCTTGCGCGACGTCTCATCGAGCGCCGGCAGATCAGTGGTGGTCGGCGACAACCAGCGCTGGATATCGAGATGAATGTCGGTGCCTTCGCGCAATGCCTGCCAGTAGGCGGGAAAGCTGAGCGTATGTTTGAGCGTGCGGAAATGGATCAACGGAATGGTGAGCCTGCTGCCGTCCCACGAAACCACCCGACCGTCGCGCAGCGTTGCCTTGTAGAACGCCTGCAGCATGTCCTCTTCGCTGTTCTGCCCGGCGTGCATCGATGTCAGATGCACGTTGTCGACCGAGTGCTGGATCAGGGTCATGCCGGCGATCGCGCGTTGATCCCAGCGCAGGTCCTCGTTCGAACCCGTCTGTTGCTTGCGGCGGTGAAACAGGACCTTGGATACCGACTTGTCGTCGAGGTCGTGCAGATTGAAAAGATCGCGCGTGGTTGCGGTATCCGGAACCGACGAGATGGCGAGCACCGAGAAACGCATGACTATTCCGAGGGAAAGATGCCGGTCGACAGATAGCGGTCACCCCGATCACAGACGATCGCGACGATCACCGCGTTCTCGACCTCTTCCGACAGACGCAGCGCGGCAGCCACGGCACCGCCGGACGATACGCCGCAAAAGATACCCTCTTCGGCCGCAAGTCGCCGCGTGGTCTCCTCGGCCTCTGGCTGGGATACGTCCATCTCGCGATCAACCAGCGAGGCATCAAAGATATCGGGGATGTATTCCACCGGCCAGCGACGGATACCCGGAATCGAGGCCCCTTCGGCCGGCTGCACACCGATAATCTGCGGACGTGGCGTCTGTTCCCGAAGGTAACGCGCGGTGCCGGTAATGGTCCCGGTGGTGCCCATGGCGCTGACGAAATGGGTCACCGTCCCGCCGGTATCCCGCCAGATCTCCGGACCGGTGGTTTCGTAGTGCGCCAGCGGATTGTCCGGATTGGCGAACTGGTTCAGCACCTTGCCTTTTCCCTCGCGTTCCATCTGCAGCGCGAGGTCGCGCGCCCCTTCCATGCCTTGCTCACGCGTCACCAGGATCAGCTCGGCGCCGTAAGCGCGCATCGAGGCCCGCCTTTCCACGCTGAGATTCTCCGGCATGATAAGGATCATGCGATAGCCGCGAATCGCGCAGACCATTGCCAGCGCGATGCCGGTGTTACCGCTGGTCGCCTCGATCAGCGTGTCACCCGGTTTGATGTCGCCACGTTCCTCGGCGTGCTTGATCATCGACAGGGCCGGACGATCTTTGACCGATCCCGCCGGGTTGTCGCCTTCCAATTTGACCAGCAAGGTATTGCTGGTATCGCCGGGTAGCCGTTGCAACCGCACCAGGGGCGTATTGCCGACACAGGATTCAATCGTGGGGTACTTCATCGGCTCAGTTTAAACAATCGATTACGCCAAAACGAGGTAGTATCTGCCAAACTTGTGCGTTTGAGGCCAGATTCGATTCGCCGGGGCTCCGATTTGCTGAAAATTCCAAAAGTCTTCCGCTCGGACAGCATCTATTATCGCACCTATTTCATTACCCTGGCGCCGTCGCTGGCCGCGCTGGGCGGTTTCGGCGTCTATGCCTGGCTCGGCGCCGACCAGCCCAATCTCGCGGTCGCCGGCCTGTTGGTCGTCCTCGGCGGACTCGCCGTCAGCCTGATCGTTGCCGCCGATCGCCTGCGCCACATGCTGCGCCCGATCGCGGTCGTCATCCGCGCCATGCAGCGGGTACGTGCAGGCGAACTCAACGTACAGATCCCCAACGCTGCCCGCGGTGAGATGGGTGAACTCGAGGCAGGCTTCAACGCCATGGCCCAGGAGATCGCCGCCGGCCAGGAACTGCTCCAGGAACGCATCGAGCAGGCCACGCGCGAGGCCCAGGAGAGCATGGAGGTGATCGAGATCCGCAACGCCGAGCTCGATCTGGCGCGCCGCCGGGCGATCGAGGCAAGCCGTGCCAAATCCGAGTTCCTGGCCAATATGAGTCACGAGATCCGCACGCCGATGAACGGCATCATCGGCTTCACCCGCCTGCTGGCCAAGACGGAGATGAACGACAAGCAGCGCGATTTCGTGCTGACCATTCAGAAATCCGCCAGCTCGTTGCTGCGTATCGTCGACGATATCCTGGATTTCTCCCAGCTCGAGTCGGGCAAACTTGTGCTCAGCCACGAGCCGTTCAGTCTGCGCGAATGCGTCGAGAGCGCCGTGACCCTGTGGGCGCCGCAGGCGCATGCCAAGCACCTGGAACTGGTGTCCATGGTTTACAACGATGTGCCCGACCACCTGGTCGGCGATGAGACCCGCATCATCCAGATCATCAACAACCTGGTCAGCAATGCCGTCAAGTACACCGACCGTGGCGAGATCGTCGTGCGGGTGATGCTCGACGAGGAGGAGGCGCACAAGATCGGGGTCACGTTCGCTGTCAGCGACACCGGCATCGGCATACCCCTCGGCGAGCAGCAACGCCTGTTTCTGGCGTTCGACCAGGGTAGCTCGACTACCAACCGGCTGTTCGGCGGCACCGGGCTGGGGCTGAGCATCTGTCATTCGCTGGCCGAAGCGATGGACGGCCATGTCAACGTCACCAGCCGACTCGGTGAGGGCTCAGTGTTTCGGGTAACCATCAAGCTCGACCTCGACCCTGATGCACCACCGGTTCGTCACTCGCCGCCCCTGAACCGTCGCGGTCTGTTGATCGAAAAACACGATCTGTCGCGCATCGCTTTGCGCAACTCGCTCAACGACATGGGACTTGCAGTCGACGACTACCCGCAATATTCGGTAATACCCACCCTCGAGCTCGATCGCTACGCCCTGGTCGCACTCGGCTGCAACGATGACGAAGACAATATCCGCGAGTGCCTCGAGCAGATTCGAGGGCTGAGCGGCGAGCAGGCGTTGCCGGTCATCGCCCTGGTATCGAGTTCGGATGAAGAGGTGCTGAACCGGTTCGTTGCCGCGGGCGCCCGCTTCTGTTTGAGTAAGCCACCGCAACTGCATCACTTGCAGGAGAGCCTCCGCGGTTGTCTGCGGGCCGGCAAAGTGGCGCCGCAGAATGTATCCGCAAATCACACCCAACCATCGGACAACGCGCCCGTCGACCACCAGCATGTGCTGCAGGGAAAGCTGTGCCTGGCCGCCGATGACCACCCGATCAACCTGCAACTGATCGTTCACCTGCTGACCGATATGGGTGCCGAAGTACTCAAGGCGACCGACGGCGACGAAGCGGTGGAACTGGCCCGGCAACATCCGATCGATATGGCATTTCTCGACGTTCACATGCCGCGCATGAACGGTCTGGAGGCGGCACGCCGCATCCAATCGCTCTACCCGGGCAAACCGGTACCGATCATCGCGCTCACCGCGGATGTCGCGGAACGCAATCAGCGCGAGATCGCGCGCGCCGGCATCCAGCGTTTTCTGATCAAGCCGGTCAGCGATGAAGACCTGCGCAAGACCGTTGTCGAATTGGTCGACGGCAGCAGCGGACAGGCCGGCTTCATCAATGCCAGCGCGCAGACCCTGCCCGAGAACGATTGGCCGGTGCGCGACCAAGCGCAGGCGCTGCGGATTGCGGGTGGCTCGGAAAGCATTGCGCGCAAGCTGTTCGAAGAGCTGCGTCGTGAACTGCCGACAACCATCGATGCGCTGCGTCAGAACCTCACCGAAAAGAACTGGTCGGAGCTTTGGCAGTTATCGCACCGCTTGCACGGCGCCTCGGCAGTCTGTGGCGTGCCGGCGTTGTACCACGCCTTGGGAGAGCTGCAGCCGGCGATTACGCTGGAAGACGATTCTGCCGTCAGCATGCTGCTTGAACGCGTGATCCACGAAGCCCAACGTATTATCGAACTCGAGTCCTACGAAGCCGACAACCCTTGATTTGGGATCAGCCCTCAGGCGGTTGCAACAGGGCTTTCATATCCGCGACCGCGGCATGCAGGCCACTGAAAACCGCACGACTGACGATCGCGTGACCGATATTGAATTCCAGGATGCCATCGATGGCGGCGACGTCCTTGATGTTGTGATAGTCGAGCCCGTGTCCGGCGTTGACCTGCAGACCCAGTTGCAGACCCTGCGAGACGGCATTCGCGATGCGCGCCAGATTGTCGTGCCGCGCGACCGAATTGGCGGCCTCCGCGTAGTGGCCGGTATGGATCTCGACAACCGGCGCACCGATCTCAGTCGCTGCTTCGAGCTGGCGCGAATCGGCATCGATGAACAATGAGACACGCACGCCGGCATCGGCAAGCGCGGCACAATAGTCTTTAAGATACGACACGCTCGACGCAGCATCGAGACCGCCTTCTGTGGTCAACTCTTCGCGGCGTTCCGGTACCAGGCAGCAGTCCGCGGGCCGCACGCGTTTGGCGATCTCCAACATCTCTGACGTCGCGGCCATCTCCAGGTTCATACGCGTCTGCAAAATGTCGGCGAGCATGTCGACGTCGCGATCCTGGATATGGCGGCGGTCTTCGCGCAGGTGCAAGGTAATCGAATCGGCACCTGCCTGTTCGGCGACCAATGCCGCCTGGACCGGTTCCGGATAGCGTGTGCCGCGAGCCTGTCGCAAGGTGGCCACGTGATCGATGTTCACGCCCAGCAGTCTTTCGTATCGTTTCATCTGAAGTTCATTGGTTCAAACGGCGTACGTGCCTGATATCAACGGAACAGTTCCCGACTGCGCAATGGTCGCCCATCGAGATGATGATGCAGCACGCGCCGCATCAGCTGACGCGACTCACGCAGGCCGGAATCATCAAACACAAGATCGTCGCGCAGCGCCAACAGTGTCGCGCCCGACACTGCGTTATCACCGGTAGAAACCGGAGCCGCTCCATGATGGATATCGTAAGTGTAACGTCGGTCCGAAACAATCGATTGACCATTGACGTCTCTGTCGAGTATCAGGCCCAGCCCCAGGTGGCGCAACAGGCGCACCTCGAAGCGTCGCAATGTCGGTTCGATTGCCGCGTCCTTGTGCAACGATCCCAGCGCCGCGGCGTAGTCATCGAACAGGCCGTCACAGGGATCTTGTCGGGCAGTGAGCTTCAACAGCAGCTCGTTGAGATACAGGCCGCAGAACAGCTTACGCCCCTGCAAGGTAAGCGGTGAGTCGCTGGCCTCAACACCGGTCAGCGTCAGCACTTCACCACGACCGCTGACCGCGATGGCGTACGCCTGAAAAGGCTGGACACGTTCGCCCTTGGCTTTCAGCGCCCCTTTGGCAACCGCCGCCAAGCGCCCCTGCTCGCGGCTGTACAGATCGGCAATGAGACTGCTGTCGCCGTAGCGCCGCGTGTGCAACACATAGGCGTTCAGCGCATTCGACGCGGCCACCGCATCAATCCGTGTACCCGAGCTTGACCAGGCTGGCCGCATCGCTCGACCAACTCTTTTTGACCTTGATCCAGACTTCGAGATGTACACGCGTCTGAAAGAACTCATTCATCGCCTTGCGTGCGGCGGTCGCCGTTTCCTTCATCGCCTGCCCACCTTTGCCGAGCAGGATCTTGCGCTGGTTTTCACGTTCCACCCAGATCACCGCGCCGATGTTGTAGCGTCCGTCTTCGCTTTCTTCGAAACGCTCGATCTCGACGGTGACCGCATAGGGAAGCTCGCGGTGATAGCGTCTGATGATCTGTTCGCGCAACAACTCCGCGGCGAAGAACCGTTCGGACCTGTCGGTCAGTTGATCTTCCGGAAAGATCGGTTCGCCTTCCGGCAGTCGCTGAAGGACGGCGTTCGCCAGACTTTCAACATTGTCTCCGTTGCGCGCCGAAACGGGTATCACGTCGACAAAGTCGTAACGCTTCGCCAGGGATTCGATGACCGGCAACAGCTGCTCTTTCGGCGTTACCGTATCGACCTTGTTGATCACGGCCAGGGTCGGCAACTTGGATTGCTTGATCGCATTGAGCACCTGTTCGTCTTCTTCGGTCCAGACCTGAGCCTGTACGACGAACACAATCAAATCCACATCCAGCAGGGCCGTATGCGCCGCCCGGTTGAGGTAGTGGCTCATCGCCTTGCCACCCCGGTCGTGGATCCCGGGCGTATCCACAAAGACAATCTGGCCCTCATCGTCGCTGCGGATGCCGACAATGCGGTGACGCGTCGTTTGCGGCTTGTGCGAGGTAATCGCCAGCTTTTGACCCAGCAGGCGGTTGAGCAAAGTGGATTTGCCCACGTTGGGGCGGCCAACCAACACCGCGTAACCACTGCGGTAGTTCATACGTTCTGTTCCTCAAGACGGCTCAGCATCCGGCGCGCGGCCGCCTGCTCAGCCTTGCGACGGCTGCCGCCCTCTCCGGTGGTTTCGCCACCAAGATCAATAGTACATGTCACGCGAAAGGTCTGGTCATGCTGGTCGCCACTGATGTCCACGACCTCGTAGACAGGTAGCGCTCGCCCAAGCCCTTGCAGGTGCTCTTGAAGACGCGTCTTCGGATCTTTGCGGCGGGTTTCGAGCGTCGGATCGGTCAAGCGCTTGCCCAGCAAGCGCTGAACCAGCAGTCTCGCCGCATCGATGCCCCCGTCGAGATAGACCGCCGCGATGATGGCCTCGACCGCATCGGCCAGAATGGAGTCACGGGTCTGGCCGCCACTACGAAGTTCGCCCGGGCCCAGACGCAGAATCTCGCCGAGTTGCAGTTCACGGGCGATCTCGGCCAGCGTTTCGCGCTTCACCAGGTGCGCACGCATTCTGCTGAGCTGGCCCTCGTCCGCATCCGTCAGGCGACGGTAGAGGCTGTCGGCGACCTCGAAGCCAAGGATCGCGTCACCGAGAAATTCGAGTCTTTCGTTGTTCTGAGCGCCGAGGCTGCGGTGTGACAGCGCACGTTCCAGCAGCCCGACGTCGTTGAATTGATAGTCGATGCGTCTTTGCAATCGCTTCATGGTGGAGGGAACAGCGTGGAATTGGAGAACGTCATGACGATGAAGACGTTTCCTCCCACCGGTTTACGCACCTCGTAGTCGACCGAAAAGCGGGTTCCGAATTTCTCTTTCTTGATCGTGATCGCCTTCGTGTCGAATTCGTAGACGCTGTTGATCTTAAGTCGCTTGATGAAGTTCTTTTTCATCTCGGCCGGCGACATCTGACGAACCTTTATATCGTTGGTCATCGCCGTCAGCACCTGTTGCAATGCGTGGTTTTCCATATAGGTCGGAATCATTTTGATGCCGATCAAAATGAAAAAGACGGCTATCCCGAGTACGACCATCCAGGAAAGCATGGTCATTCCGCGCTGTTTTTTGATCATCGATGTCGATTTCATCGGTTAATTCCTGCAATCAAGGGTACCGAATGTAACGGCAGAACCATTGCCGACCTTGAAAACTTCTTACTTATCAATCGCCAATCGAGCCAATTCGGCCGAAATCCACGAACCCGCTGCGCTTCCAGTCCCAACTCAGCCAGACGAAAAACGCCTTGCCGACCAGGTTTTCCTCCGGCACCAGCCCCCAACACCGCCCGTCGTTACTATCGTCGCGGTTGTCGCCGACCATCAGGTAGTGGCCTTCAGGGATGGTTTTTTCCTGGTGACCCAGGTAGTTGCAGTGCATCGGATCAAAATCCGGCTTCATCGGATTGATCAAGACCGCATGCTCGACATCACCCAGCTGTTCGCTGCCGATATTGGACCCCATCGCGCGCATGCCGGAGCCTTCCGCCTGGTATTGACCGTTCAACTCGATCGGCATCTGCTCGCCGTTGATGAAAAGATGCTTGTCGCGGTATCGCACCGTGTCGCCTGGAAGCCCCACTACCCGCTTGATGTAGTCCAGGCGCGGATTCTGTGGAAAGCGGAACACCACGATATCGCCGCGCTCCGGCTCACCGACCTCAATCAGCTTGGTTTTGGTCACCGGCATGCGAATGCCGTAGGTGAACTTGTTGACCAGAATAAAATCGCCCACAAGAAGGGTCGGCATCATCGAACCCGAGGGGATGCGAAACGGCTCGACCAGGAATGCCCTAAGCAACAGCACGATCAGGAAGATCGGAAAGAACGACCGCGCGTATTCGACGGTCAGCGGCAGTTTGCCTTCGGCCTTGCCTTTGGCAATGCGATGGACCAACCAGACGATACCGGTAATCAACGAGCCGAGCGCCAGCGCGGGCTCGATGCCATACACGAAGACGACCCATACCAGCAGGCCAAAAAATCCGATTACTAAGGTCGCTTGCATGTCATTTCCTGGATGCGGACCCGGTCGGCTACAGAAGACCGGTTTTGAATCCGCTCAATTGTCCTTACCCACTTGCAGCACAGCAAGAAACGCTTCTTGCGGGATCTCGACTTTACCCACCTGTTTCATGCGCTTCTTACCCGCCTTCTGTTTTTCCAACAGCTTGCGCTTACGCGTCACATCGCCACCATAGCACTTGGCGGTGACGTTCTTGCGCAGTGCCTTGACCGTGGAGCGTGCGATGATCTTGCTGCCGATGGCCGCCTGTATGGCGACTTCGAACATCTGTCGCGGGATGATTTCCTTCATCCGTTCAGTCAGTTCGCGGCCGCGCGATTCCGAATTGTCACGATGCACGATCAACGACAGGGCGTCGACACGTTCACCGTTGATCAGGATATCGAGTTTGACCAAGGGCGCCGCCTGGAAACGTTTGAACTCATATTCGAACGAAGCGTATCCGCGGCTCACCGATTTAAGACGATCGAAGAAGTCCAGCACCACCTCGTTCATCGGCAATTCGTAAACCAGTTGTACCTGGCCACCGAGATACTGCAGGTTCTTCTGGATACCGCGTTTTTCCACGCACAGCGTGATTACGTTACCCAGGTGATCCTGCGGCACCAGGATGTGCGCCTCGATGATCGGCTCGCGTACCTCACGCGTCTTGCCGGGATCGGGCAACGCGGCCGGGTTGTCGATCTGAAACACGCTGTTGTCGTTCATCTCGACTTCGTAGATAACCGTCGGCGCCGTCGTGATCAGATCGAGATCGTACTCGCGCTCCAGGCGCTCCTGGACGATCTCCATGTGAAGCATGCCGAGAAAGCCGCAGCGAAATCCGAAGCCGAGGGCCTGCGACGTCTCCGGTTCATAGTGCAAGGCTGCATCATTCAACTTCAGTTTCTGCAGCGCATCGCGGAAAGCGTCATAGTCGTCGGAACTGACAGGATAGAGACCGGCGAAGACCCGCGGTCGCACCTCCCGGAAACCCGGTAGCGGTCCGGTAGCCTTTCGGTTGTCGATGGTCAGCGTATCGCCAACCGGCGCACCGTCGACCTCTTTGATCCCGGCGATGACGAAACCGACCTCGCCGGTGGTCAGCTCTTTCTTGTCGAAACGCTTCGGCGTAAACACCCCGACCTTTTCGACTTGGTAGATTCTGCCGGTCGACATGACCAGCATCTTGTCCTTGGGCCGGATCTCACCGTTGACAACCCGGATCAACGAGATGACACCGACATACGAGTCAAACCAGGAATCGATGATCAAGGCCTGCAACGGCGCCTGTGTGTCACCTTTCGGCGGCGGAATCTGTTCGACCAGTGCTTCGAGCAGCTCGGGGATACCCAAACCGGTTTTTGCACTGACGTGCAGCGCATTGGTCGCTTCGATGCCGATGATCTCTTCGATCTCGTTGACTACGCGCTCAGGTTCGGCCGAAGGCAGATCGATCTTGTTCAGCACGGGCACCACTTCGAGCCCCTGCTCGATCGCGGTATAGCAGTTGGCGACGCTCTGCGCCTCGACACCCTGGGCCGCATCGACCACCAGCAAAGCCCCTTCGCAGGCCGCCAGCGAGCGCGAGACCTCATAGGAGAAATCCACGTGCCCCGGGGTGTCGATGAAATTGAGTTGGTAGGTCTCGCCGTTGTTGGCTTTGTAGTGCAGGGTGACCGATTGCGCCTTGATCGTGATGCCGCGCTCGCGTTCCAGGTCCATGGAATCGAGTACCTGGGCCGCCATCTCGCGCTCGGTCAGACCACCGCAAACCTGGATAAACCGGTCCGCGATCGTCGACTTGCCGTGATCGATATGCGCGATGATCGAAAAGTTTCTGATGTGACTGAGATCGGTCATTCAGGCCCGCCAAGCTCGCCTACTGTCGAAAAGCACTGAGCAAAAAAACGGAACTTCCCACCGGAAAGTTCCGTTCTGGTCTCTACCGCAGTAAAGTCGCCGGATTATAGCGGATTCGCCATCTCACCGAAATACTGGCTGATTCGTTCCAGGTCGGGTTGCAGATCGCAGACGACGGCCTCACCCTGACACAGGACCGGCACACGATTGCCATACAACCGCTGCCACTGCGCATCGGTATCTACGTCTCGCCATTCCATCGCGGACGCCTGCGCCGGCCAGCCGCGAAACAACACGGCCGCCAGCTCTTCGCAGAGATGGCAGCCGTTGCGATAGTAGAAAACCGGGTTTTCCGTCACCGACGCTCAGTTTTTCAGGCGCAGCGCCATGAACAGCGGACTGTCGCCACGCCGCACCAGAATGGCCACGGTGCGTTTGTCTCCGGCAGCCTCGATCAGTTCGCGCAGGTGCTTGGCGTTTTCGACGTCCACCCCATCAAACATCAGTACGATATCGCCACGTCGAATGCCGGCATCCTCGGCCGGTCCCGAACCGACCTTGCCGACCAGGGCCCCGCCCTTGTCTTCCAGGCCAAGCTCTTCGCGAACGCCGGCATCGATGTCGATCACCGACAGCCCCAGCTGTTCGATCTCGTCCGGGCGCGGTTCGGCGGGTTTATTGCTCGCACTCTGCTCATCGTCGGGCAGACGACCAACGGTAATCTGCATATCGAGCGTCTCACCGCTGCGCAGCACCTTAAGGGTCGCCTCTTCGTTCACGCCGGTGATGCCGACCAGGGGCGGCAGCTGGCTCGAGTTGAGCAACCGCTTGCTGTTGAACTCCAGAATCACGTCGCCGACTTTGACCCCGGCTTTTTCCGCCGGCGAGTCCGGCATCACGCGCGATACCAGGGCGCCACGCGGCTGCTCGAGACCGAAGGACTCAGCCAGATTGTAATCGACGTCCTGGATGAGTACGCCCAGATAACCGCGCGATACCTTACCGTGTTCGCGCAGCTGATCGGCCACGCCGATCGCCAGCTCGATCGGGATCGCGAACGACAGCCCCATGAACCCGCCGGTGCGGCTGTAGATCTGCGAATTAATCCCGACGACTTCACCGTCCAGATTGAACAAGGGACCGCCGGAGTTGCCGGGGTTGATCGCCACATCGGTCTGGATGAACGGCACATAGTTCTCGCTCGGCAGGCTACGTCCCTTCGCGCTGACGATACCCGCTGTCACCGTATGATCGAAGCCGAATGGCGAGCCGATGGCCAACACCCATTCACCCACTTTCAGATCGGTGCTGCTGCCGAGTTTCACGGTCGGCAGACCTTCCGCGTCGATTTTCAGCAGTGCAACGTCGCTGGCGCGATCAGAGCCGATCACCTTGGCATCGTAAAACCGCCGATCGCTGAACCTGACCTGCACTTCGTCGGCACCGTCAACGACATGGTAATTGGTCAGAATGTAACCGTCGGACGAGATGACGAAACCCGACCCCAGGGAACGACTCTCACGATCGGCGAACTCATCCAGCTCATCGCCGAAGAAACGTTTGAATAGCTCATTGAACGGGCTGTCTTCAGGCACATCCGGCATCGAGAAATCGTGCGGCAACCGCTGCTTGCCCTGCGACTTCTGATGGGTGCTGATGTTGACGACCGATACGCTGTTGGTTTCTGCCAGCTCGGTGAACTCCGGCAGGTCGCGCGCGACCGCTGCGTTCACCAGACCGAGAACCAGCGCAGCGCCGGCCAACCAAGATTGCATTCGAAACATCACGTTCTTACTCATTCGTAATCCCTAACCCTCGCGTTGCTTACGCCTTTGGTCTGGCGATGTCGCCGGGACTGATACCAATCGACCTGCGCAGCACGCGCACAAGCCTAAGACCATTGTCGCCCTGCGACGCCAGACCGGATGTCACGCGACGTACCTGCAGGAGCGCCGCACTCAGGCCCAGTAGACCGAATACGACCGCGCCGAGTTCCGATGGGTGACCGCTGCGCTGTGCCAGGTATTCGCCTAACACCGCGCCCAGTATCAGGCCGGCCAGCGGCAAGGCATAAAGCAGCAGCGAACCACGCCGCAGCTTGCTCTCATCGAGGCCGACGACAACCGTATCGCCGACATGTGCGCCGATATCGTTCTTAAGACGGAAACGTGAAACACGTTGCGGAAACCACGCCTCGATCAACGACGTGCCGCAACCGCTCTTGGCCGAGCAACTGCCGCAACTTGACTGGCGGCGGGTAGTGACCTCAGCGGTGTCGCCATCAATGCGGACCACTGTGGCCTCCTGTTCGATCATTGCTTGGCGATCCGGATATCGTCCAGAAACCAGCGCAAGGTCTTGATCGGCACTTCACCCACGACGATCACTTCATGCCCGTCGACCTTGCGACCGACCGCGCGCGACGACCCGAGTCGCGAGACGCGCGACAGATCCCGATCGCCCCACTCCGGCAACACATACACCGAAACGGAGGCCAGGCCATCGGAGAAAACGAAGTGCTCTCGCTGCTGCCCCGGCTCGGCTGCCGGCCGGCGACGATGCAGGTTCATCTGGAAGCCCGGCGGCAATTCAGCGAACGTCCATGCCGGCGGCACCAGTCTGTCCTGGTCGACGTCTTCGGCCGGATTCTCCACCTGCGCCAACTGCATCGCCGAGATATCTTGTTCGATGGGGGTGATACCGTCGTTGACCTTGAGCTCAACGAACATCATCTGCGAGACCACATGCTGTTTGTCGTCGATCATCATCGATCGCAGCGGCAGCGCGGTCTCCGCGTCGACGAACAGGCGGTACCCGAAGCGCAGGTCGTCGAGCGGCTCGATCATAATTTGATGCGCATCCCGACCCGCGACGCGCGCACCTTCGCGCATTTCCATGCGGTAGAACTTCTGTAGCTGTTCGCTGCTGACGCCCTGCAAAGGCGAGAAAGATCGGCCACCGTCGCGGCGTCCCACGTTACCGTGTTGTTTACGGCCGGCAACGAAACAGGCGACGGCCTTGTCGCTGCGGATAATTTCCCGCGGCTTGCCGGTCAGTGTGACCACACGCTCCTTCTCGGCACCCCCGTCGACGCGGTGCACGATATACATCGCGTCCATGCGGTCGGCGGACTCGATAACGAAGCGCCCCTCGTAATCGAGCTGGCGTACCGCATCGTTCATGCGATCGAGCAGCACATGCGGCTGCAACTCGCCGGCGATACCTGTCGCCGTCAGCAGCAGGCCGCCGGCATAAACCAGCCAGCGACTAGCGTGCCTCATAACCTGCCAAACCGATGTGCGGCACCGGACCGTTGATTCCCGTCCGTCCGCCGTACTCCTGGTGCTCGATCACCAGTCGATTCAGCCGGTCTTCCAACTGTTCGTCCAACGCCTCCCAGCGAGTGGCGCCGTCGCGATTGACATCGACCGCAGCGACCGGCAACGCCGCTTGCTGGGGTGTTGATGCAACCAGTGTCGGTGCAAGCGTCGGCTGGGTTGTGCCGGCAGCCACCTGTGCGCCGCCGATGGCGGGTTCGGTCTGCGAAATCATCTGCGGTGCGATCAGCACGGCTGCGGTAGCCACCGATGCCGCAACCGCCAATCCGGCCACAGGACGTAGCCAGTTGGGTTTGCTCGCCGGCGGCGCCAGCACGACCGGTTCGTCCTGCAAGGCGGCGCGTACACGCGCTGAAATCTCAGTCGCAGCCACCGCCGATTCGCCACGCATCACGTCGCCGATCAAGCGGTAGCGGCCGAATCTTTCCAGATCTTCGCTGCCATCGGCCAGCATGGCAGACACGGTACGCTGCTGACTCTCGACCGAGAGTTCGCCGTCAAGCAACGCCGAGACCAGTTCACTTTGTTTTTCGTTCATCACCCAAACTCGCTTTAATCAGGGTGTCATCAATGGCTTGAGCTTGGCATCGATAGCCTCTCGAGCCCTGAATATACGCGAACGCACGGTGCCGATCGGGCAATCCATGGCTTGCGCAATCTCTTCGTAAGTCAATCCCTCGAGTTCGCGTAGCGTAATCGCGGTTCGCAGATCGTCCGGCAGGTCGTCCAGCGCCTGTTGGATGGTCTTCGCGATCTCCCGCTGCAACGCCAGTCGCTCAGGCGTGTCCATTTCCTTCAGTGGCGCGCCCATATCCATCTGTTCGGCCGTATCGGCCTCGATATCGTCACCCGGCGGCCGGCGTGCCTGAGCCGCAAGGTGGTTCTTCGCGGTATTGATCGCCACCCGGTACAGCCAGGTGTAGAACGCACTGTCTCCACGAAATTTCGGCAGTGCGCGATAAGCCTTTATGAAAGCTTCCTGGGTGACGTCCAGCACCTCGGCCTGGTCACGGATGTACCGCGAGATCAAATTCGCGACCTTGTGCTGGTACTTCAGCACCAGAACGTCGAAGGCCTTCTTGTCACCCCGCTGAACCCGCTCCACCAGGGCTTGGTCAGCTTCACGCTCAGACGTCACGCCGATGCTTCTCCCCACAACGCGGAGCGGCACGGCGCCACCATGTCGCTATTGACCACGGCGGCCGGGCAAAGTTCTGAACGCACTGTAAATTGCAGCAATACGGGCATGGATTGTTCTGTTTTTCGCCCAGACGGCAGATTTTGCCACGCCTCGCGTGACGCAACCTACCGGTAGCGATTAACCTTCGTAGGAATTAAGTTGCGGGGCGGACGGCCCCTGCAAACCATAAACGCTGATTATGGCGGCTCACAGCGGGACCATCAATGCTATGTCTCATCCTTCTAACCTGAGTTTCGACGTTCTCATCATCGGCAGTGGCGCTGCGGGACTCAGCCTGGCCCTGCGCCTGCCGAGCAACGTCAAGACCGGACTGGTGGCCAAGCGCGAACTGGAGGAAGGCAACACGCTGTATGCCCAGGGAGGGATCTCGGCGGTTCTCGACGCCAGAGACTCGGTCGATTCGCACGTGCAGGACACCCTGGACGCCGGCGCCGGGCTATGTGACGAAGAGATCGTGCGGCTGGTAGTCGAACACGGCCCGGACAACATCCGCTGGCTGTTCGATGAAGGCGTGGAGTTCACACGCACGCCGGCGACCGGCAACTCGGGCTACCACCTGACCCGCGAGGGCGGACACAGCCACCGCCGCGTGGTGCACGCGGCCGACGCGACCGGCCACGCCGTCGAATCCACCCTCGTCCGTCAGCTCGACTCACATCCGAATGTCGGTGTGTTCGAACACCATATCGCGGTCGATCTGGTCGCCGCCGAGCACCGCGACGGCCGCCGGGTGCAAAGACGCTGTCACGGTGCCTACCTGTTGAATATCAAGACCGACGAGGTGGTCGCGGTCTCTGCCCGCTGCGTCGTGCTGGCGACCGGCGGGGCCAGCAAGGTGTATCTCTACACCAGCAATCCGGACGTAGCGACCGGCGACGGCATCGCCATGGCGTGGCGCGCCGGCTGTCGCGTCGCCAACATGGAGTTCATCCAGTTCCACCCCACCTGCCTGTATCACCCGGCCGCCAAGTCGTTCCTGATCAGCGAGGCGGTGCGCGGCGAAGGCGGTCGGCTGCTGCTGCCCGATGGCACCCGCTTCATGGAACGGTTCGACGAGCGCGCCGAACTGGCACCGCGCGACATTGTCGCCCGCGCGATCGACCACGAGATGAAGCGGCTTGGTATCGATTGCGTCTACCTCGACATCAGCCACAAGCCGGCCGACGAGATCGAACGCCTGTTCCCAACCATCCATCATCGTTGTCTGGAACTCGGTTTCGACATGCGCAAGGAACCGTTGCCGGTCGTACCGGCAGCCCATTACACCTGCGGCGGCGTCAAAACCGACAAACTGGCGCGCACCGATCTCAATGGACTCTACGCCATCGGTGA
The DNA here is from genome assembly GCF_002009425.1 of Thiosocius teredinicola. Classification (NCBI taxonomy): domain Bacteria; kingdom Pseudomonadati; phylum Pseudomonadota; class Gammaproteobacteria; order Chromatiales; family Sedimenticolaceae; genus Thiosocius; species Thiosocius teredinicola. The sequence goes on along the minus strand of NZ_CP019936.1, from coordinate 2,210,370 downwards.
GACCGCCTATACCGGCCTGCATGGGGCCAACCGCATGGCCAGCAACTCGTTGCTCGAATGCCTGGTGTTCAGCGAGGTGGCGCTGGCGGATATCTTGAAGGAACTGGACCGCAGCGACGTGCCATCGCATGTGCTGGCGCCCTGGGATGAAAGCCGGGTAACCGATTCGGACGAAGAGGTGGTGGTATCGCACAACTGGGACGAGCTGCGCCGCTTCATGTGGGACTACGTCGGCATCGTGCGCAGCAACAAACGCCTGGAGCGCGCGCGCCGCCGGGTCAACCTGCTGCGCCACGAGATCAACGAATACTACGGCAACTTCCGCGTCAGCAACGACCTGCTCGAGCTGCGCAACCTGGTGGACGTCGCCGACCTGATTATCAAGTCCGCCCAGCGCCGCCGCGAGAGCCGCGGGCTGCACTACAACATCGACTTCCCCGACCGCGACGACAACCAGGCTTCGCCGACCGTACTGATTCCCGACAACTACACGCCGCGCCGGCCTGGCGACTAGGCGGATCCCCGAACGGGCGCTTCGGGCGCGGCGCTGAGGGGTCGCGCAGCGATCAACATCCGGCGTAGCTCCCAATGGTGAGTCTCACCCAGTGCCCGGCCCGGCACGAACAGCGGCCAACGGCCTCCCCGCTCGTCAACCAGGATCGCCGTGACCAGCCAGGGCCGGACAATGCCCAGTTGCAGGCCGACGACACCCAGCCGTTCGGCGCCCTCCCTCGACACCTGCAGATGTCTGTCGGCATCGAGCCACAGCACCGAAGGCGTCCGCCGACGGTAGTGCCGCCAACTGATCACGCCGATCGCCAACACCGCGATAGCCGCCGCAAAGCGCGGGCCCCACGCAATCGGCATGAACACGACGAACAGGGCGATCAGCACGATGATCGCGTACACCAAACGGTACCAGCGGGGATGAGTCGGCAGATGAACCACGGACATGCGACCTCCTTGTCGCACAGCACGCCTCAGGCGTACATCAAGCGTGTTGTTTCGGTGCCTGCTGCGCGGCGCTGAACAGGCGGAAGAAATTGTCACCGGACAGATCTGCGAGCGCTTTGACATCCATGCCACGCAGTTCGGCGATCTTGTGCGCCACGTTCTCGACAAAACGCGGTTCATTGGGTTTTCCGCGATGCGGCACCGGCGCAAGATAAGGCGAATCGGTCTCGATCAACAGGCGGTCCAGCGGCACCTGGGCTGCAACTTCTCGCAGTTCCTCGGCATTCTTGAAGGTTACAATGCCGGAAAAAGAGATATAGAAGTTCAGATCCAGCGCGGCCTTTGCCATTTCCCAGGTCTCGGTGAAACAGTGCATGACGCCGCCGACGTCCTGGGCCTGCTCCTCGCGCAGGATCGCAATCGTATCCTCGCGCGCGTCGCGGGTGTGGATGATCAGCGGCTTGCGTGCCTCACGCGCCGCGCGAATGTGCGTGCGGAAGCGCTCGCGCTGCCAGTCCAGATCACCTTCGGTACGGAAATAGTCGAGACCGGTCTCGCCGATCGCGACGTTCTTCGGATGCCTGGCCAATGCGACCAGTTCGTCGACATCCGGTTCGCGCCGGTCAAAATCGTTCGGGTGAACGCCGACCGAGACCGAGACATCGTCGTATTTCTCGACCAGCGACAGCATCGCCGGATACGACTCGAGATCGATCGATACGCACAACATATGCGAAACACCCGCGTCGCGGGTGCATTGAATCAGTTTGGAGAAATCGCCGTCATACGGCGCAAGATCCACCCGGTCGAGGTGGCAGTGTGAGTCAACCAGCATTGCAAGGCGTTACATCGTGTGCGTGGGCTTATCCGATTGTAACGCACCTGCGAGATAACCTTCGATCTTGTTGCGGGCCATGCCGCCGTCCTGGTCACTGAACTGCACACCGATGCCGGCCGCACGGTTGCCTTCTGCACCCACCGGGGTGATCCAGATAATCCGGCCTGCCACCGGCAGGCGCTCGGCCTCTTCCATCAGGCTCAGCAGCATGAACACCTCGTCACCAATGTTGTACTTCTTGGTGGTCGGGATGAACAATCCGCCGTTCTTGACGAACTGCATGTAAGCCGCATACAGCGCATTCTTATCTTTGATCGTCAGTGACAATATTCCCTGACGTGCGCGCGGTAGATTCGGCACCGACATGTCATTGGCCTCCAGGACGCGTTATCTGCAGCCAGCGGTTTACCAAGTGTTCCAGCTGCATCTGCTCATTCAAATTGTTCGACGCGGCGCGTTCGAGCGCCAGCAGGTCGTCGTTAAACCCGAACAATAATCCTAAGTCGATGCCCTGACAAAGGCTATGCAGTTGACGGTGCAGTGTCGGATGGAACAAACGGATGCCTTCCGACCCCATGCCCAGGCGAATCAGATCGCTGATACAACGCTTAAGACTATCGATCAACAGGGTTAGCGGCCGTTTTTGCCAATCTTCAACGATTTGCAGGGGATGGCTTTTGCGCGCCCGCAGTGCCGCGAGTTCGCCGCACAGCTGCTCGCCCTGCCCCAGCCAGTCTTCTTCGGCGGCCTGCAGGGCCCGGACGGGCGCACCGCCGCTGATGGCGAGCAAGCCATCGACCGCGCCGGCATCGAGCCGCTCACCAAGCCACGCCGTCGCCATGGCGGCATCCGGGGTACGAAACGCCAGGGTCTGGCAACGACTGCGGATCGTCGCCGGCAGGCGGTGCGGCGACGAGCTGACCAGGATCAGCAGCGAGCGCGACACCGGCTCTTCCAGCGTTTTTAGCAGCGCATTGGCCGCGGCGCGGTTCATCGCCTCGGCCGGATCGATCGTGAACACCCGATAGCCGCCGTCCTGGGCCGCCAAAACGCTCTTCGAAGACAATTCGCGGATCGCACCAATCTTGATCATTTTGCCCGCCTCTTCCGGGGCAATCAGGTGCTGATCGGGATGACTGCTCGCGCTCGCCTGGCGACACGCCGAACACCGTCCACAGGCGTCGCCGGCGTCATCAGGATGCGTACATACCAGGGCATTGCTCAGACGCCTGGCGAATGCCGCTTTGCCCAGCCCGGCGGCACCGGACAGCAAAATGGCGTGCGGCAGGCGCCCGTTGCGGCGAGCCGCTGCCAGCTGCTGCCATTGGACATCGTGCCAGGGAAAGACTTGCGCACTCGTCATGAGGCCGAATCTGCGAAGAACGCGTCGATAACCGACGCGATCTGAGCGGTCACGTCCGCCAACGGTTTCGCGGCGTCGATAACCCGGAAACGCTGCGGCTGGTCTGCCGCCATCGCCAGGTAGCCTTGCCGGACGCGTTCAAAAAAAGCCAATGCCTGGCTCTCGAACCGATCCGGCGCCGAGCGTTTGCCCGCCCTTTCCAGCCCCACCTCAACCGGCAGGTCCATCAGGATCGTCAGGTCCGGCCGCCGCTCGCCCTGCACCCAGTTTTCCAGCGCCGCGATTCGCTGCAGATCGATACCGCGCCCATACCCCTGGTAGGCATAGGTCGCATCCGTGAATCGATCGCACAGCACCCAGCTACCCGACGTCAGCGCCGGCTCGATCTTGGCATGCAGATGTTCCGCGCGCGCCGCGAACATCAGCAGCAATTCGGTATCGTCGGCCATCCCGTCGTGGCGGTGACCCAGCAACAACGTACGCAGGTCTTCACCGAGCGGCGTTCCGCCCGGCTCTCGCGTTACCAGCAGATCACGGCCCCTGTCACGGATCTTCTGCTCGATCAGTCCGAGACAGGTCGTCTTGCCGGCGCCCTCGACGCCCTCGACGGTGATGAACACGGCATCGTCACTCATCGTTTCAACTGGTATCTGCGGACCGCCGCGTTGTGCGCCCGCAGCGTCGCCGAGAACACATGGCTGCCGTCGCCCTTGGAGACGAAATACAAGTCTTTGCCATCGGCGGGATTGACCGCTGCTCGCAGTGCACCGCGGCCCGGCATGCAGATCGGCGTCGGCGGCAAACCGGCACGCACATAGGTGTTGTACGGCGTATCCTGCTTCAGATCGCGGCGACGCAGATTGCCATCGAAACTCTCGCCAATGCCATAGATCACGGTCGGATCCGTCTGCAACAGCATCCCCTTGTGCAGCCGTCGCGTGAATACCCCGGCGATCTGCGCTCGCTCACCGGCCTGGCCGGTTTCCTTCTCGACGATCGAGGCCAGAATTAACGCGTCATACGGTTTCTGCAGTGGGATGCCCTCGGCCCGTTCGGCCCAAGCCGCCTCGAGTTCCTGATCCATCTTGCGCTGGGCACGTTGCAGGAACTCCAAGTCGGTCATTCCGCGGTTGAAGTGATAGGTGTCTGGAAAGAACCGGCCTTCGGGATGCTCACCCGGCAGCCCGAGCTTTTCCATCAGGGCCGCATCATCGACCCCATCAAGGGTATGTTTGAGGGCTTCGTGACCGGCCACCGCGGCACGTACCTGGCGGATGTTCCAACCCTCGAGCAATGTCAGCGTATAGTCGACCGCCGAGCCTGAAACGAACAGCGCCAACAGGGTATCCGGCACCAGGTCGCCGGTCAGGCGGTATTCGCCGGCGCGGATCCGCTTCGCCTGTCCGGTATAGCGCCCGTACCACTGCAGGTACATGCCGTTCTGGATATATCCCGCCTCTTCGAGGTCCTTGGCGATCGTGGCCAGCGATGCACCGCGGCGCACCTCGTAGATCACGCTGCCGTCCGCAATCGCCAATGGTGTCGAACGGAAGCTGTCGTATTCCATCCATGCCCAGCCCCCGCCGATACTGACGACCAGAACCAGCAGTCCCAACAATCTACTCAAACCCAACTCTCCTACGACGCATGGCAGCTGCGCCGGACTTCGCTGAATACAGCATGCGTTTCGACCGTCGACGGATAGACCCAATCACCGACTCGCGCAGCACGAACCGCACCGATCAACGAATTGGTGAAGTACACCGCGTCGGCCCGCTCAACATCGGCCATGGTCACCGATCCGATCCGGATGTCGACACGCAGACGTTTCGCCGTCGCGAGAACCAACTGCCGCACCACGCCGTCGATGCCCGCACCGCCGATCTCCGGCGTCACCAAACGTCCGTCGGTGTGCAGAAACAGATTGGACATGGTGCCACAAACCACGCGCCCATCCTGCCCGAGCATCAATCCCTCTTGGAACAGCGGGTCGTCGCTCTCATTTCTCGCGATGACCTGATCGAGACGGTTCAGGTGCTTGATCCCGGCAAGCACCGGGTTCTCACTTAGCCGATGATCACAAACCCGAACCGCCCAGTCTCCCGGTGCTTGGGCATAAGGCCATGTTGAGAGGCTGACAATACGCTGCGGCACAAGCGGATGCGGCCGCGCGTAACCGCGCTGCGAATGCCCGGCTGTCCAGTAGACTTTCAATACCGCGCGCTGTTGCCCGGCAGCGAGTTGCTGGGCATCGTTGAGCAGGGCGTCAATTTCGGGGCGAGGAAGATTCAGACGGTCGCAACCGAGCAGCAAACGCTGCATATGTGCGTCCCACAGGCAGGGACTACCGTCGACGACAGCGATGGTCTCGAACAGACCATCGCCAAACTGAAAGGCACGTTCGCTGAGCCACTCGGCATCAAGCGGTTGACCGTCTACAAGAACCGCATCAACCATCGAACACCGATCCCGTCAGCACCGGGATGTACGGTCAGTCGCTGAACTTGCGGAACACCAGAGTGCCATTGGTACCGCCGAAACCGAACGAGTTCGAGATCGCGACATCGATCTTCGCTTCGCGTGCCGTATGCGGCACGTAGTCCAGATCACACTGTTCATCGGGATTGTCGAGGTTGATCGTCGGCGGCATCACCTGATCACGCAGTGCGAGCACCGTGAACAGCGCCTCTGCACCACCAGCAGCACCCAGCATATGACCGGTCATCGACTTGGTCGAGCTGACGGCCAGCGTCTTGGCATGATCACCGAACGCCAGTTTGACCGCCATGGTTTCGGCGACGTCGCCGGCCGGGGTCGAGGTGCCGTGGGCGTTGATGTAGTCGACCTGGTCCATGTTCAAACCGGCATCTTCAAGCGCCAGCCGCATGCAATCAGCTGCACCTTCGCCACCCGGCGACGGTGAGGTCATGTGGAAGGCATCAGAGTTCATTGCCGATCCGGCCAACTCGGCATAGATGCGTGCGCCGCGGGCCTTGGCATGTTCTAGTTCCTCGAGCATCAGCACACCGGCGCCGTCACTCAACACGAAGCCGTCACGATCCTTGTCCCACGGGCGACTTGCCGCCTGTGGATCGTCGTTGCGTGTCGACAGCGCACGCGCCGCGGCGAAGCCACCCAACCCGGTCGGTGAAGTCGCCATCTCGGCGCCACCGGCCACCATCATGTCGACCGTGCCGTACTGGATCATACGCATGGCATCGCCGATGTTGTGCGCGCCCGTGCTACAGGCAGACACGATCGAGTAGTTCGGGCCTTTCAGGCCATACATGATCGACAGGTTGCCGGCGACCATGTTGATGATGTTCGACGGCACGAAGAACGGCGAGATCTTGCGCGGTCCACCCTTGAGGTAGGCGCCGTAGCCGGTTTCGATGCCGGTCACGCCACCGATGCCCGAACCGATAGCGACGCCGATGCGCTTCGCATTGTCGTCGCTAATCTCGATTCCGCTGTCTTTAATCGCTTGAACACCGGCAGCAATCCCGTAATGAATGAAGGCGTCCATCTTCTTCGCCTCTTTTTTCGGGATGTACTGCTCGACATCAAAGCCGTATATCGGTCCGCCGAAACGTACGCTGAACGGTTCGATGTCGAAGTGCGTGATTGGTTGAATACCGCTTTTACCGGCGAGAACGCTTTCCCAACCGCTGGCAACATCCAGTCCCACTGGCGCGACCAGGCCAAGACCTGTTACCACAACCCTTCTATCTGACATCTGGGAGAACCCCTATCGGCAGCTACTTATTAAATCAAACGGCCGTGGCTCCGCAGCACGGAACCGACGGCCGGTATTCGAGCGATATAAAACAAAATCAGCTGTGAGCGGTCACGTAGTCGATAGCCTGCTGAACAGTCGTGATCTTTTCGGCTTCTTCGTCGGGAATTTCGGTTTCGAATTCCTCTTCCAAAGCCATCACGAGTTCAACGGTATCGAGCGAGTCGGCGCCGAGATCATCGACGAAAGAGGCAGCCGGTACTACTTCTTCTTCTTTGACGCCCAGCTGCTCAACGACGATCTTCTTTACGCGTTCTTCAATAGTGCTCATTCTGTCAATTCCTCCAGAGATACGTGATCAAGGCGCCACGCGGTGACGCCGTATTGTATTCAGTTTGTTCCCTGCTTCAAAGCCGAAACGGTCAATTTCAGCAAACCATGAAACAGGCAAATTTCTTTTGCCAATTCGGCCACTTACGCCATGTACATGCCGCCATTGACGTGAATCGTCTCACCCGTCACGTAGCCGGCAGCGTCCGAGGCGAGAAACGCCACCACTGACGCGATTTCCTCAGGTTTGCCCAGGCGGCTCAACGGAATCGCGCCGAGCAGCGCGTCGCGCTGCGCCTCGGGCAGTTCACGCGTCATATCGGTATCGATGAAGCCTGGGGCAACAGCGTTGACCGTGATACCGCGTGAGCCCACTTCTTGTGCAAGCGATTTGGTGAAGCCGAACATGCCGGCCTTCGCGGCCGCATAGTTGGTCTGCCCGGCATTGCCGCTGGCACCGACGACCGAAGCGATGTTGATGATCCGGCCTGTCTTGGCCTTCATCATCGCGCGCAGGCAGGCCTTACAAACCCGGTATATCGACGTCAGGTTGGTATTGATAACGCCGTCCCACTCATCGGTCTTCATGCGCATCAACAGGTTGTCGCGGGTAATGCCGGCATTGTTGACCAGGATCGTGACGGCACCGTATTTGTCGCCGATGGCTTTGATGACTGCCTCGACCGATGCATCGTCGCCGACGTTCAGGCACATGCCTTCGCCATTGATGCCGGCGTCGGCAAAGCGCTTGCTGATGGCCTCTGCACCCGCATCGCTCGTCGCCGTACCGACAACGGTGGCGCCTTGTGCACCCAGGGCGTCAGCAATCGCCTTGCCGATACCGCGGCTTGCACCGGTGACCAGCGCGACTTTACCTTCAAGCATTAATAGCCTCCACAGCGGTTTCCAGAGTTGTCGGGTCGAGTACCGGCAGCGCGGTCAGCGATTTGTCGATGCGCTTGATCAAACCCGCGAGCACCTTGCCGGGGCCGGCTTCGATCACGACATCGGCACCGCGCGCGGCGATCGCCTGCACGGTTTCGACCCAGCGCACCGGGCTGAACAGTTGTTCGACCAGCAGACGCTGAATCGATGCCGGATCGTCGGCCGCCTGAACATTGACGTTGTGCAACACCGGTATCTGCGGTGCGTTGAACGACAACGACTGCATCGCTTCGGCCAGACGCTCAGCCGCCGGTTTCATCAAGGCGCAATGCGATGGCACGCTGACATCGAGCAGCAACGCCCGCTTGGCGCCAGCTGCCTTGGCAAGCTCGGCAACCCGCGAAATCGCACCCGCATTGCCGGCAACCACGACCTGTCCGGGCGAATTGAAATTGACCGCCTCGGCAACCTCGCCTTGTGCACCTTCTGCACAGACCTCGCGCACCTTGTCGTCGTCCAATCCAAGGATTGCCGCCATCGCGCCGGTGCCCGCCGGGACGGCCTCTTGCATTAAGCGTCCACGCTGTACGACCAGGCGGGTCGCGTCGGCGAGATCCAGCACGCCGGCAGCCACCAAGGCCGAATATTCGCCGAGGCTATGTCCTGCCATCACGCTGGGCACAGCCGCGGTTTGCGACATCAGCACCCGGTGAACTGCAACACCCGCACACAACAGCGCCGGCTGCGTGTTGTGGGTTTCATTGAGGGTCTCTTTGGGGCCGTTCTGACTGAGCGCCCACAGATCTAGTCCGATCGCATCGGAGCCGGCTTCGAACGTCTCGGTAACCATCGGATAGGCCGCGGCGAGTTCGGCTAGCATGCCGACCGACTGCGATCCCTGGCCGGGAAAAGTGATAGCGTAGTTTTTGCTCATTCTCTGTCTGCTTAGTATTTGAGCAGCACGGAACCCCAGGTGAAGCCGCCACCGAAAGCCTCGAGCAAGACGACTTCATCACGTTGGATGCGACCATCGCGTACGGCCGCATCCAGCGCCAGCGGCACCGACGCCGCCGAGGTGTTGCCGTGCCGATCGACGGTCACGACTACCTTGTCCATCGACATCTGTAGCTTGCGCGCCGTCGCGTTGATGATGCGGATATTGGCCTGGTGCGGCACCAGCCAATCCACATCAGATTTTTTCATATCGTTGGCGTGAAGTGTCTCATCGACGATGCGGCCCAGCGTATTCACCGCCATCTTGAAAACTTCATTGCCCTTCATGTGCGTGAAGTGCGGATCGCCTTCAATATCATCGATATCAAAGCCACGTGAGACGCCACCGGGCACATGCAGTAGGTTTTCATACGCGCCGTCGGCGTGCAGATGGGTTGACAGAATACCCGCCTTGTCTGACGCCTCGATCACGACCGCCCCGGCCCCATCACCGAACAGCACGCAGGTACCGCGATCGGTCCAATCGATCACGCGCGAAAAGGTTTCCGCACCGACCACTAGGGCGCAACGTGCGGCGCCGGTCTTGATGAACTTTTCGGCAACCCCGAGCGCATAGACAAAGCCGGTACAAACGGCCTGCACGTCGAACGCCGCGCAACCGTGAATATCCAACCGCTGTTGCAACAGGCACGCGGTGCTGGGAAAAATCTTGTCCGGCGTGGTCGTGGCCAGCACGATGAGATCGATATCTTCAGCGGATTTGCCGGCCGCCTCGATCGCGTGTCGGGCCGCCTGTTCGGCCAGGTCGCAGGTCGTCTCGCCGTCTGCCGCGATGTGACGTTTGAGAATACCAGTGCGCTCCCGGATCCATTGATCGGTCGTATCAACCATGGACTCGAGATCTTTGTTGGTCAGAACTTTCTGCGGCAGATAACTGCCGGTACCGGCTATGCGGGCATATGTCGTCATGCGCTTGCCGACATGTTCAGTTGGCGATCGACTTTCTGTTCGATGCGGGTGGCGACATCCGCCAGCACCTCTTTCTTGGCGATCGAGATGGCGTTTTCGAACGCCAGTTGATCTGCGCCGCCGTGGCTCTTGACGACGATACCGCGCAGACCGATCAGCGGCGCGCCATTGTACCGACGAGGGTCGATGCGTCGGCGCAGCGAACGCAGCACCGGCAGTGCAACCAGGCCCGACAGCTTGGTAAAAATGTTCTTTTTAAACTGCTCGGCCATGAAATGGCCGATCAGCTTGGCGACACCCTCGGTGTTCTTCAGCGCCACATTGCCGACGAAGCCGTCGGTCACGACGATGTCGAGATTGTCGCGCAGGTAGATGTCGTCGCCCTCGACATAGCCGACATAGTTCAGATCGCTGCCGCTGAGCAGTTCGTGTGCACCTTTTACCTGCTCGTTGCCTTTGATCTCTTCCTGGCCGATGTTCAGCAGCCCGACCGCAGGACGCTCGACGCCGTCGACGGCCGACACCAGCTCAGCGCCCATGACCGCGAACTGGTAGAGGTGTTCGGCTTCACAATCCACGTTGGCACCCAGGTCAAGCACCCAGGTCCGCCCGGTGACACCCGGCAACGCCGTAATGATCGCAGGCCGATCGATGCGCGGCAGCGTCTTGAGCACGAAACGCGCGGTCGCCATCAGGGCGCCGGTGTTACCCGCACTGACGCAGGCGTCCGCTTCGCCTGCCTTGACCAGATCGATCGCCACCCGCATCGATGAGTCTTTCTTGCCGCGCAGCGCGCGCGACGGCAACTCATCCATGGCGACTTCCTGGGTAGCGTGGTGGATGCTGAGTCGATCAGGCAAACGGCCTTGCGGCAGGTACTGCTTGATCACCTCTTCGCGACCCACCAGCACCAGGCGACAATCTTTGTCTTTCTCGAGAAAGCCCAACGCCGCAGGCACGACCACGCGTGCACCGTGGTCGCCACCCATGGCATCGAGCGCGATCGTGATCGTAGAACTCACGCCGACCGATGCCCGTTTACCAAACTCACAAAGCAGCCCGCCAGAATGGCAAGCTGTTTACTTGTCAACGACTTTGCGGCCGCGGTAGAAGCCGTCGGGGCTTACGTGGTGACGCAGGTGGGTCTCACCGGAGGTCGGATCGATCGAGAGGGTTTCAGGTTTCAGCGAGTCGTGCGAACGACGCATGCCGCGCTTTGAAGGGGTTTTCCGGTTTTGCTGGACCGCCATGTTCGTCTCCTAAAAAGACCGTTAGTCTTGGTTGTTGTCGTCGCTTCGCCAGTTGGCCAGCGCGGCGAACGGATTAGGCCGCTCTTCTTGAACGGCATCCTGTTCGGCTTCTTCGGATGCGTTAACCGACGCCAAATCGACAGTGCACTCAGCCGGATCGTGAACCGGTGCCGGCGGTATCGCGAGGATCAGTTCGTCCTCGATCAACGCGCGCAACGCCAGTTTTTCATCTTCCACCAGCAATGGGTCCACGTCGTCCGGCAGGCGGTCGGCCTCATCGGGCCCACTCACCACCACCAGCACGGAGTCTTCGTCTACATGCTGAACGACGGTTCCGAGACAACGTTGACACTGCACCGGCAATTCAGCCCGCACCTTGACCCGCACCACCGGCCGACGTTCGTCATCTTTATCGAACGCCAACACAAACGCCGCTTCGCCTTCCGTGGAAGTCAAAAGCGGCGCGAGGCGAGGCAAGTCTGCCAACGAAATCGCACCCTCATAGGCTTTTCCGAGCGCACACAGTCGCAGCGGATCAGCGTAGTCGGGCAAAAGCGACAACATAAGCGCGGGATTGTAAGAAAAACCGCGCAATCAGGCAACAGAAAATGTTATGGATTACGGGCGCTTAAGCTGGACTGGAATCAGCCTCCCACGACGGCCAACAGCACGCCGGCGGCCACCGCAGAACCGATCACACCGGCCACGTTCGGGCCCATGGCGTGCATCAGCAGGAAATTATGATGGTTCGCCTCGAGCCCCACCTTGTTGACCACGCGGGCGGCCATCGGCACCGCCGAAACACCCGCAGCACCGATCAGCGGGTTGACCTTGCCACCGGAGACCCGGTGCATAACCTTGCCCATCAGCACCCCGGCGGCCGTACCAATGCAGAACGCGACCGCGCCCAGTGCCAGGATACCCAGGGTTTCGACGCTCAGGAACTTGTCCGCCTGCAGTTTCGACCCGACCGACAGACCCAAAATGATGGTCACCGCGTTGATGATCTCATTCTGCGCCGCCTTGCTCAGCCGGTCGACGACACCCGATTCGCGCAGCAGGTTGCCGAACGTCAGCATCCCGATCAGCGGCGCCGCCGACGGTAGGAACAGCAGACACAGCAGCAGTACGGTCATCGGGAACATGATCTTTTCCAGCTTGCTCACAGGTCGCAGCTGCTGCATCTCGACCTGGCGCTCGGATTCGCTGGTCAGCGCCTTCATGATCGGCGGCTGGATGATCGGCACCAACGCCATATAGGAATATGCCGCTACGGCAATGGCTCCGAGCAGATCCGGGGCAAGCTTGGATGCAAGGAAGATCGCGGTCGGACCGTCGGCGCCGCCGATGATGGCGATCGCCGAGGCATCTGCCAGCGTGAAGTCGAAGCCGGGCACGACATTCAGCGCCAGCGCACCGATCAGCGTAGTGAATATGCCGAACTGCGCCGCAGCGCCCAGCAGCAAGGTGCTCGGTTTGGCGATCAGGGCGCTGAAATCGGTCAATGCACCGACACCCATGAAGATCAGCAACGGCGCCACACCCGAGCCGATGGCCACTGCATAAAATTGGTACAACATGCCCGGCTCGTAGCCGAGGTTGTGGGCGAGCATCTTGGCGTCACTCAGTGCCGCGCCGGACAAGTGCTTCGCCTTATCGGCGACTTCGGCCGCAGAGACGCCCAGCATATCCGCAAGCTGCTGCAGATGCCCCGCATCGCCCGCCAAAAGCAACTGACCGATACCGTCTTCAGCGAGCCCCGCTACCGGCACGTTCGCCAGGATGCAGCCGAAACCGATGGGCAACAACAGCAGCGGCTCGAACCCTTTACGGATCGCCAGAAAGATCAACAGGCCGCCGACCATGACCATCAGCAGCTGGCCCCACTCGAGGTTGGCTATCCCCATGGACAGCCACAGGGCTTCGAAACCGTTCTCCATCATGGCGATTAACTCAACGTCAGCAGGACGTCACCGACCTGGACGGCATCGCCTTCTTTGACCAACACCGCCTGAACCACACCGGCCTCGGGCGAGCGGACCTCGGTTTCCATTTTCATGGCCTCGAGGATCATGATCACGTCACCCGACTTCACTGCCTGCCCGGCCGCGACATTCACGCGGAAGATGTTCCCGGCCAACGGTGCCGGCACATTGCGCGCCACTCCTCCGGCAGTGGGTGCCGGGGCGGCAGCCGATGCCGCAGGCGTCGGCGCGTGTTGCACATGGGTCACTTCGCCACCCGGTGCGACAACCACCTGATAGGTGCGACCGTCGACGGTCACGTTGTAAGACTCAGCCACGCCGGCGGCAGCCGGAGCAGCAGCGGTTGGCGCCGCTTGCGCGGCAGGTGCCGGCTCTGTGCCCGGCGCAGGCTCAAATGCATCCGGGTTGTCGCGATTCTCGAGAAATTTAAGACCGATCTGCGGGAACAGCGCATACGTTAGTACATCGTCGATCTCGGCGTCGGCAACCCGTATACCCTTCTCATCCGCCAGCTTGCGAAACTCGTCGGTCAGCTTGTCGACCTCGGCTTCGATCAGATCGGCCGGTCGGCAGGTGATCGGCTCCTGGCCGTCTTCGAGCACGCGCTGCTGCAACTCGGCATCGACCGGCGCCGGCGACGCGCCGTATTCACCGCGCAGCACGCCGGCGGTTTCTTTGGTGATGTTCTTATAGCGTTCGCCTGTGAGTACGTTCAGCACGGCCTGCGTGCCGACGATCTGTGAGGTAGGTGTTACTAGAGGAATGTAGCCTAAGTCTTTGCGTACACGTGGAATTTCCTCAAGCACGTCATCCATCCGGTCGGCCGCGCCCTGCTCACGGAGTTGGTTCTCCATGTTGGTCAGCATGCCGCCGGGCACCTGGGCGACCAGGATGCGTGAATCCACGCCACGCAGTGAACCCTCGAATTTGGCATATTTCTTCCGCACATTGCGGAAATACGCTGCGATCTCTTCGAGCAGGTTGATATCCAGGCCGGTGTCGCGCTCCTGGCCCTGCAGAATGGCGACGATCGACTCGGTCGCCGAATGCGCATAGGTCATCGACATTGAAGAGATCGCGGTATCGACCATGTCGACACCCGCCTCCGCGGCCTTGATGTGCGTGGTGGTGCTCATACCGGTCGTCGCATGGGAGTGCAGTGCGATCGGCACGGCCACCGTTTCTTTCAAGCGGGAGATCAGCTCGAAGCCATCGTAGGGCGTCAACAGACCCGCCATGTCCTTGATGCAGATCGAATTGCAACCCAGGTCTTCGAGCCCTTTGGCCATATCCAGCCAGTACTGCAGATTGTGGACAGGGCTCACGGTGTACGACATCGCACCCTGCGCATGCTTGCCAACCTTGAGGGTTGATTTGACCGCAGTTTCGAAATTGCGCAGGTCGTTCATCGCATCGAAAATGCGGAACACGTCCATACCGTTGTCGGCGGCACGCTCGACGAAGCGTTCGACCACGTCGTCCGCATAGTGACGATAGCCGAGGATATTCTGGGCGCGGAACAGCATCTGCATCGGCGTGTTCGGCATGGCCTTTTTCAACGCGCGCAAACGCTCCCACGGGTCTTCGCCGAGGAAGCGGATACAGGCGTCGAACGTTGCGCCACCCCAGGTTTCGAGCGACCAGAAACCGACTTTGTCGAGTTTCTCGGCGATCGGCAGCATGTCTTCCAGGCGCAATCGCGTGGCAAACAGGGACTGGTGGGCGTCGCGCAGGACGACGTCGGTGATGGCGAGCTTATTCGTGGTCATGGAAACGTCTTATTCCTGATTGAAAATAGAGCCGTCTCAACCGGCGCGGGATGCGCGGTAACGGGAAATTGCGGCAGAAATCACGGCAACCAGTTGGCGATTGTCCGACACATCGATCGGCAACGGGGTAGCTTCCGCTGCTTCCTCAGGTTGCCCCAAGCGATCGGCAAGATACGACATGCCACGGAGCGTGAACACCAGGACGGTGAGAAAGCCGAAAACGATGCCCATGCCGAGCACCATCAGTTCCGTACCCTGAAGCAGCAGATTGGTATCCACTCAGTGACCTCCGGTTGCGATATCCGCGCCTTCGTTTTTATCCCTGTCACACGTAGCCATCATTGAGCGAGGCCACGACCGGGCGCAGTCTGAGCGCCGCATTCTAATGGAAGAACGGCCCGTTCGGGTATTGAGGAAATCAATTGCTATGTATTGAGGTCGCCGACCGACGACGATTTGTTACACTGCGCACGGCGGCCGGCACAGCCGGCCAAGCTCTGCTAACTATCGGAACTTTCGAAAGAAATCATGCAGCCCCTGGTACTGGCTTCGACCTCGCCGTTCCGCCGCGCGTTGTTGGAAAAGCTCACTCTGCCCTTCACCACCGATTCGCCCGAAACTGACGAGACCCGTCGCAACGGCGAATCGCCACCCGCGCTGGTCAGACGACTGGCGGACGCCAAAGCGCGCGCTGTGGCGGATCGCCATCCCGATGCGCTGATCATCGGCTCCGACCAGGTCGCCTGCGTCGACGGCGAGATTCTGGGCAAACCGGGAGATCGCGACAATGCAATCCGCCAGCTGAGCGCGTCGTCGGGCAAGACGGTGACTTTTCACACCGGATTGTGCCTGCTGAATGCCAGCAGTGGCCGGGCGCAGGTCGAGGTAGAGCCCTTCGACGTGCATTTTCGCGATCTGACGACGTCGCAGATTGAACGCTATGTCGACCACGAGCGCCCCTTCAACTGCGCCGGCAGTTTCAAATCCGAAGGCTATGGGATCACCCTGTTCTCAAGACTTGACGGGCGCGACCCCAACAGCCTGATCGGCCTGCCGATGATCTTGCTGATCGAAATGCTGGGCAACGAAGGCGTCGCGCTTCCGTAAAAGCGGCTCGAGTTATTAAGGATTGGGATCAGGAATAAGGCGCGGCGCTTTCAAGATACGAGCCGGGCACACCACATCGCCCGGCATCACCGAACCTTCCGCTGTGCAACCGCGCGATCTTGGCGTCTGTCGCCAGCCGGTCTACGCAGCTTCAGCCTGCAGGAAGGCCTCGAACATCAGGATCGACCACAACGGCGTACTCCAGTCGCGTTGTCCACGGTCATGCTCTTCGAACAGGCGTTGCAATCCTCGGCGGTCAAATACTCCGGCCCCATGCAGCACGTCGCTGTTCAAGGCGTTCTGCAAGCGCTGACGCAACGGCCCCCTGAACCATTGCGCGAGAGGCACCGCAAAACCCTTTTTCGGCCGGTACAGGATGTCGTGCGGCAGGTAGCGCTCCATGGACTTCTTGAGCAGGTACTTGCCTTCACCATTGCGCCGCTTCAGATCGACCGGTAGACCGGAAATCCACTCCACCAGCTTGTGATCGAGTAAGGGCACGCGCACTTCCAATGCGTGCGCCATGCTGGCCCGATCGACCTTGGTCAGGATGTCGCCCGGCAGGTAAGTTTTCAGGTCGAGGTACTGAGCAAGCGACAGCGGGTCATCGGTCGGCGCTGCTTTGGCGTGCTCGCGAAATACCTCGACCGCATCGTAGCCGTGCAGGCGGCGCTTGAAACTATCGCTGAACAAGCGGTGGCGCAGGTCCTGCTTGATGACCGCGTTGATGTCGAAGAAGCTCGCTACCGGGTCTTGCCCCATCGAGATAAGCCCTTGGCGGCGCTGCAAAGCACGGGGCAATGAAGGTGTGTCCGGGTAAAGACTCCCCACGGCGCCCAGCAGGCTGCGCATCGCCGCCGGCATCTTCGCTTTCGTCGCCAGATCATCGAGGTGCTGACCATATCGACGGTAGCCAGCGAGGTTCTCGTCGCCACCGTCGCCCGACAGCACGACGGTAACGTCGCGTTTCGCCAACTCACATACGCGGTAAGTCGGCATCGCCGAACTGTCGGCAAAGGGTTCGTCATACAAGCCCGCCAACAGATCGATCAACGAGTGATCATCCGGATCGACACGACCAACGTGATGATTGCAGCCGAACTTCTCGGCGACCGCCGCCGCATACTCGGCTTCGTTGTATTCCGCTTCGCCGAAGGCTATCGAGCAGGTATTGACCGGGTCGGGGCTGACTTGCGCCATCATGGCGACAACGCTGCTGGAATCGACACCGCCCGACAGAAAGGCACCCAGCGACACTTCGGCAATCAAGCGGATATCGACCGCTTCGCGCATACGTTCGACCAGTTCCGCCTCCGCCTGCTCCAGCGACATCGGCGTGCCCAGCATCGCAAACGGCACGTCCCAGTAGGCTTTCTGCACCAGCTTGGCGTCGCCACGATTGAGCAACAGGGTATGACCGGGGCGCAGTTTGTAAGTATCGCGATAGATGCTGCGCGGCTCTGGAACATAACCGAGCGCAAAATAGTCTTCGACCGCGTGCTCATCGATCGTTCGACTGAGCTGAGGATGTTCCTTCATCGCCTTGAGTTCCGATCCGAACACCAGCTCACCGTTCGGCAACAGACTGTAGTAGAGCGGCTTGATGCCGAGGCGATCGCGCGCAAGAAAAAGCTGTTCACGGTTTCGGTCCCACAACGCGAATGCGAACATGCCGCGGAACCGATTGACGCAATCCTCGCCCCACTCTTCCCAGGCATGGACGATCACCTCGGTGTCGCAATGCGTGCGGAACGTGTGGCCTAGCGCCTTGAGCTCTTCGGCCAACCCGCCGAAGTTGTAGATCTCACCGTTGTACACGACGACCACGGTCTGATCTTCGTTAAACAGCGGCTGCTGCCCACTCGACAAATCAATGATCGACAGGCGCCGATGACCCAGGCCGACGCCCGGCTCCAGATGCAGGCCGCCCTCGTCGGGCCCGCGATGGAACTGGCGTTCATTCATGCGCTCGAGCAGCGCGCGATCGATGTCACGCCGCGAACGCGTATCGAAGATCCCTACAAGACCACACATACCAACCTCGTCAGTCGTCTTGTCCCAGCGTTTCGTCGATCACCCGATCGATCTCGGGCGCCATGGCACTCGCGAACCTCGCCAGCGTTTGCCGCGAGGCCGCGAGGTCTTGCGCATCCGCAGGCGTCGTGATCGCAATCCAGGCACCATCGGAACGACCGGGGTAAATCCGCGCGACCGCTTCCCAGGCTTTGCCTTCGTAGCGGTTGGTCAGGCTGCGCCCCGCTACCCGATACCACTGCCACACCATATGATCGTAGTGCGTAGTGCCATCAGACACGATGGTCTTGGCCTGGTTGACTACAACTTGCTTGCCGCCAAGATCAACGGCCCGCTTGCGCCGCTCCGAGCGTCGCATCACCTCTTCGGCGATATCGTTCGCCTGGTTGATCGCTTCGCTGCCTTGGCGTTGCTGTGGAAACAATGCGACGTACAACTGCACGACGGCTTCGCCATGGTTGTATCTTGCACTGATCGTCTGCTCGGTGGGTTGATGCAAAGATGCCCAGGCGACCGGCTCTTCCGACAAGCTCCAACCATCCACTCCCGCCGGAGGGGACAACGGTTTGGCGATCACGACATCGACGTTGCTCGCCTTCCAGGTTCCCCAGACCACACCGGATGAAACCAGCAACAGTACAACCACCACCACCGTCACGTGATTGCCGACCGAGGCCGTGCTCATCTCACGCCGTGGCGGCACGAATGCCGGTGGCTCTTGATCTTCCTGCCAGAACGAACCGATCCAAAACAGGATAAACATCACGACGCCGAAGAACACCCAACCATAAATCAGATGATCGATGCCGGTTGCGTATTCCATTTCGCTCATATGGCCGATCATCACGATCATAAAGGCACGCAAGCCGTTCGCCAGAATCGGCACGATCGCCGACATCGCAATGAACAACAGGCGTTTCCACAGGGTGTGATAGGTGATGTACGCGTACATGAAGCCGAGCGTGATCGAGGCAATCAGGTAGCGAACGCCGCTGCATGCCTCAACGACCGACCAGTTCCCGCTAGGCAGCGAGAACCAGAGGCCCTCTCTGTAGACGGGGATGCCGGTCAGCTTCAATGCCTCAACGGTGAAAGTCGCGGTGAACTCCATCATCGGAGGCACCAGGTCTTCGCCCATCGGTACCGCGAAGAATAAAAACAACAGAGGAAAAGTCAGGAACTTCGCTACCTGCCAGCCAAGAACACTGGCAAGCGCGATGATCAGCAGCGCAACGAACGCCAGCTGCTCGACGACTAATACACCGATCAACTTGGCCATTGCCCACAACAGCAGGGCGCCCAGCGCGAACACCAGCAGGCCCGGCATGGGTTGGGGTGTAAACGCCGCCAGATGACGCCTTTTCTGCCAAACCAACCAAAGCGAAATCGGTAGGATCAAGAATCCATGGGTGTAGGTTTCGAAGTGGTACCAGGTGTGCACCATGCTGGTGACCGTGGGCCAGAACAGCGCCACCAAGGCCACGAACACCACCGCTGCGCCAACCACCGTGGCACGCCAACGTTGGCCAATCATTGAATCAGATTCGGTCAAGTTACTGCTTCCTTGGCTTTGTTATTGAGATCTTCCGCGGCTCGCAGACTACGAGGCTTTCGCATAGTGCCGCCGATGCGGCTCGAACAACACCTGATCCATACGGCCCCATTCGAAATCGCTCAGCAGGCGGGTCAAGCGTCGCTCCATGCGGTCGAGGTTGAGGTAGTGCCTAAACCGTGTCTTCGCATCAATGCCTTGTTGCCGCGGCTGGTCCGGATCGATCTCCCATGGATGGAAATAAAAGATCACCGATTCGCGATCGACTTCGTTGACGCGACGCATCGCCCACCGCATGCCGGCGTACGGCACCAGTCGGAACCAACCACCACCGCCGCAAGGCAGGTTTTTTCCACCAACGCGCACCGTGGTAACGGGAAATTCAACGAAATCGCCATCCGTCGGACGAAAGGCAAAACGCGGCGCATCGGGCATGCCATAGAGATCATGCTTTATCGGATAGATACTGGAGCTGTACAGGTGGCCGGTCTCGCCGAGCACATCGAGCGCCCACAGATTGCTGGCACCGATCGAGTAACTCGCCGCGCGGTAGCCGATCACCTCTTGTCCGCTGACGTCTTCCAGCAGTGCCTTGGTGCGTACGACGTCTTGCTTGAACTCGTCACGGTTCTGTTGCGTGACACGCACATGCGACATGCCGTGACTCGCCACTTCATGGCCCTGCTCGACCATCCGTCGAATCAAGGCCGGATAGCGTTCGGCAACCCATCCGAGGGTAAAAAACGTGGCTTTGACATCGCGATCCGAGAACAGGCCCAGAATGCGATCCACATTGCGCTCTACGCGGCACTCCTGCCGCTCCCAATCGCTACGATCGATGTAGCGTTCAAACGCCGAAACCTGAAAATAGTCTTCGACATCGACTGTCATTGCGTTGCGGATTTGCGCCATCGATATCTACCTGCCTAAGCTGCTTTTCTTTGTTTACTTGCCCACTCGAGCAATATATCGGCAATACGTCCAGCAGCATTACCGTCCCAAAGTGCCGGCACACGCCCGCGCTTGCCGCCAGTCGTCAGCACACGATCAAACTCCGTGCGAATGGCGGCTTCATCCACGCCAACCACGGTATTCGTTCCCTCGCTGACGGTAATCGGTCGCTCAGTGTTTTCGCGGATGGTCAAACACGGTACACCGAGTGCCGTGGTTTCTTCCTGTAGACCGCCTGAGTCGGTGATCACCAACTCGGCATCCAGCATCAGGCCCAACATTTCCAGATAGCCCAACGGCTCGGCCACTACGATACCTGACGCCAGAAGTTGTTCAAGAAGACCTGCCGCCTGCAGACGCTGATGCGTTCGCGGATGCACCGGAAATACCAACGGCAGCTTCTCGCTCAGCTCAACAAAAAGGCGAACGAGATGCTTCAATGTCTCCGGGTCGTCCACACTGGAAGGGCGATGCAGGGTGAGCACCCCAAACCGGCCAATGGCGCCTCGACCTGCGGCGATCCGCTGCAAGGTGTCCGCCGAAGGAACGGCATCGGTGCGATGACTGATCAACGTGTCGATCATGACATTGCCAACTTCGTGAATCTTGGCTTCGGCAACGCCCTCGCGGAGCAGATTATCGACGGCATCGCGCTCCGTGGTGAACAGCAGATCGGCAATCTGGTCGGTCAGCAGACGATTGATTTCCTCGGGCATGGCGCGATCGAAGCTGCGCAGCCCGGCTTCTACATGAACGACGGCGACCTGCTTCTTTCCAGCCACCAGGGCACACGCCAGGGTCGAATTGACATCGCCGACGACCAGCACGACGTGCGGTGAAAACTCGTCGATGACCGGCTCGAAACGCAACATGATCTGCGCGGTCTGCACAGCATGACTGCCGCCACCGACACCGAGATCGACATCGGGCTCAGGGATGTTCAGTTGCTGAAAGAATGCGGCCTTCATCGCCGCATCGAAATGCTGACCGGTGTGCACCAGGCGTGCATCGAATTCGTCGGCGCGGGCGCGAAACGCCCGCATCAGGGGGGAAATCTTTATGAAATTGGGTCTGGCTCCAACGACACAGAGAATGCGAAGCGGCTCATTAGAGCTCGTCGTCTTCATCATCCATATCCATCTGCAGCATGATGGCCTGCTTCAACATGCGGCGATTCTTGGATAACGCATTCTTCAGCTGCTGAACTTCCTGCTCGAGCAGCGCCACACGACCCTCCATATCGGCTGGGCGGACTACCGGGCTGCGCATCTGGCCGCCATTGCCGCCTACCGATTCGATGGGTGCGTTTTCGCTGGAGCCCATTTCCTGGGCCATCTCTTCTACGACAGTCGCAACGTGCTCTTTGTCGATCTCGTGGACTTCCTCGAGCGATCCGAACAGCAGCAGACGGTCACACAGGCTGTTCACCCGCCGCGGCACCCCGCCGGTGGCCGCAAACACCTCGTCGTAGGCAGCATCCGAGATTGACGGATCGTTGCGCCAGCCAACAAGGGTCAAGCGGTGTTCGATGTAAGCCTGGAGTTCCTGGCGGTCGAGCGGACGAAGGTGATAACCGGCGATAATGCGCTGACGTACCTGCTCCATGCCGGCGCTCTGCAGCGTCTGTTTAAGCTCGAGTTGACCCAGCAGGAAGCTTTGTAGCAACGCCTGACCGTCTTCCTGGTAGTTCGACAGCATACGCAGTTCTTCGATCGAACGCTGCGGCAGGTTTTGCGCCTCGTCGACGACCAACAGTACACGCCGCCCCTCGGCACGCCGGGCGCGGAAGAACGCTTCAAGATTACGCAGCAGCGCGGCCTTGGAAAGGCCCTCGTGAGCCAGCCCGAACGACGCGCTGATCAGACGCAGCACTTCGTCTTCATTGATGTGTGTGGACACCAACTGCGCGGCCACAACATTCTCTTCATCAAGTTCATTGAAAAGGTTGCTGACCAACATCGTCTTGCCGGTACCGATGCCGCCGGTAATGACGATAAACCCCTCACCCTGACGCAATCCGTAGCGCAGGTACGCCATGGCACGGTTGTGGCCGGAGCTGTTGAAAAAGAAACGGGCATCGGGACTGAGCTGAAACGGCTTGCCCGAAAGGCTGTAGAAACTTTCGTACATGACTGCTGTTAGAGAAAGCTGGACTTCAACGAAATGCCAATTCGGCTTTCGTCATAGCTGTTGTCGGCATCCGATGCATCGCGTTCTCGATACAGGACGTCCACCGATGCACTGGTGCGAGGCGTAAGCCGACGACTGACCGACATACCGATGTCAAACGTATCGCTGTCGCTATTGGCACTGCCTTCGGCATGCGTGAAGCCACCGTTCACCGTCGCGGTGTAGTTCGACGAGAGCTGTCTCCTTGCGGAAACCGACAAGCCGTACGCGTCCTCTTCGATCGGCGAAATTTCGTATTCGCGCTTTGACACCGTGCCGGTAACGGTAACCGTCGTGCGCACACCCTTCATGGTCATCGCGCCGCGCAGCTGCGTATTGATGAACTCTTCATCAGTTTCATCGATACCGAAAAGATTTAAACTGAGCTGATTGCCATCTGCGCCGATGATCGGATTGCCTTGGGCATCCTCCAGCCCAAACAACCCAAGATTCACCAGTTCAAACGCCCGGCGACTGGCAACGGTGCGCGACAAATCGACAACGAACTGTGTGCGGCGGGTTTCGTGGCTGATCCGCCCTGAAAACGTGTCACCAAAATAGCGCTGGCCATAGCTCGCCGACATACTGGTGCGCGAATTCGGCGTCCAGGTTGCGCCGACATCCCAGATAACGCCATCGGTATCGCTGCGCCTGGTATCGACGTCGTTCTCTTCATACCCGACACTGCCGTCCACTTCCCAATTGACGTTGAAGCGATAACCGGCGCCGACCGAATAGGTAGTATTTTCGGAGTCCGAATCTTCGTACTCGGTCGTCCGGTGCGAGGCATCGGCACGCCAATTCAGTGGGCCATAAGCGTGCCCGCTACGCACCCCGAGATGCAGCCGGGTCGAATAGCTGTCGTCGGTGTTGCCCTCGCTACCATTGCGATCGTAGGTTACGTAATCGATCTCGTTGTCACTAACGATATCGGCGTACTTGTTCAAGCGATGGCGGAATCGCGGGGTGAGACCCACCGAGTACGACTGGGTGCCGTCGCTACGTGCATTGATCGCATCAACCGGGCCGGACGTCGCATCTCGACCGACCAGCCGAGCACCCGCGTTGGCACCGAGGAAGAAAAAATCCTCGATAGCCTCGACTTCACCCTGGGCCCGCAGTCTGTGCGACATCGTCTCGGGGTCGGTATCGCCCGTTCCGGTGGCCAAGGTCAGCTGATAGTCGATGTCCGCTTTCGATCGGGCACCCTCGCCTTTGAGCTTTATCTGAGGTTTGACTTCGAACACCAGACCGGATGACTCGTTGGCTCCGTTACGGTCGATCGCCGTTGTCTTGGCGGTCACCGAATCCGTCAACTCCCAATCGCCTGCCCATGCCGTCACCGGGAACGCGCAAAACATTGCACACCCGGAAACAGCGGCCACTACCCTGCCGGCGCGAATACCGGCCGTTACGTTGCGGCTATCGTTCATCGTTACCGTAGCCATATCCGTAGCCATATCCATAACCGTAACCGTAGCCGTAACCGTACTTACCGATGAAGAGATCCGGTTTGCACTTATTCAAAATGAGCGACAGGTTATCGACGGAATTGAGTTGCGCTACCGCATCCTGCACCAGGAACTGCGGCGTCACTGCTGATTCGACAACCAAGCAGATCTGACCCATCTGCTGTGCAAGCACACTGGCCTCACTGGTGGCCAACAGCGGCGGCGAATCGAACAGGACAACACGATCGGAATAACGCAACGCCAATTCGTCGAGCAATTGCCGCATCGTGTTGCTGGCAAGCAATTCCGTCGACCGACGGTGACGGCGGCCGGCAGGCAAGATCGAGAATTTAGGGATATCCGTCTTGATCAGCAGATCTTTGAGATCCAAAGACTCGTCGATTAGGCGGTCGGTCAGGCCCGGCAGATTGTTCACCTTCAACAGACGCGACAACCCGGGCTTCGCCAGGTCCGCATCCACGAGCAGCACCGTGCGGTCCATCTCCATCGCAATCGAGATCGCCAGGTTCAGCGACGAGAAGGTTTTGCCTTCACCCTCGACCGAACTGGTAACCATGATCAGGTTGCGGTGCGCTTCGCCGATGGCATTCTGGCCGAACGCCCGCGTCAGCAGCGGACGTTTGATCATCCGGTATTCTTCGGCAGTGCGACTTCGCTCGGAGTCCGGAGACAACACGCCTTCGAGCGCCAGGTTCTTGATGCTGAGCATCTTGGTCTCGCCGTCCTCGGGCACTTGGCTTGGCGGCGTCGGCTCGTACCGGCCCTCCGCGCGTTCAGTGACTGGCGGACGCGGCGATTCAACCGGCGCATGGGGTTTCTCAGCAGGTGTTTCCACCTTGCGCTCGACCACCTCGGCATCGGCGTCGACTTTTGCATCGACGGTAGGTGCTGCCTGTGGCGGCGGCGAATCCTGGCGTGGCGGTTTGGCCGGAACGGGCGGTTCCAGCTTGCCCATCATTTTGTCGACTGCTTTTTCGATGATGCTCATGGTTAAGCCAGATTTAGCGATTGAGCCAGCCGTGGCAACAGCTCGATATTGAATTGATACAGCGCCAGGACAACCCCGAAGGTCAGCAGCAGGCCGCTGAGCGTCAACATGAAACTCACGTTTCTGACTTTTCGCGCCCGAATCTGATCAGATGTCCACACCATGTTGACGCTGCCGAGCACTGGCAGGCCAAGCGTATCGCTGAGCATCTGGCGTTCGTCGAATGTCGGACGGAACTGCGAGATAAGGAAGGCCACACCGAAACCGACGGCCAATCCCGCAAGCAATACGACCGAGCTAAGCAGCACGCGGTTAGGACCCGACGGTGTCGAGGGAGCACGCGGTGGATCCACAACCCGGAAGCGCACGTTGTCAGATGTGCTTTCCGCTTTGCGTCCAAGCTTTGCCGATTCCAGGCGGGTCTCGAGCACCGAGTGGTTCTTTTTGACGATGTCGTAATCCGCCGTCAAATCGCGCCGCTCTGCCTCCAAGGCAAGCACTTTGTCGATCGAAGCCTCAAGTTCGGACACCTGACTCTTGTGTACGTCCAGCAGGCGTTGCTTGGCGGCCACGTCGGCTTCGAGCTGCGCAAGCGACAAACGCATCTGCTGGTACACAGGGTTTCTGTCGATGTTGTAGTCGACAATTTCAGAGGTCGACGAGCCGGTCGCTTCCACTTCAGCCACGACCCGCTTCTTTTCCGCCTTGAGGTTGGCCAGAGCGATACGTGCCTGAATGACGTCGGGATGACGCTCCGTGTACTTGACGGTGAGTTCGTCGAGCTTGCTCTGCATCGCGGCAATCCGGCGATCGATCTCCGGCGTCTTTACGGTGAATTCACCGCCTTGCGTCTTCGGCCCAAGACCGAATGACGGCTCTTCACCTTCAACCTGGCTGCGCGTCGTATCGAGGCGTTCCAGCAACACGTCCAATTCAAGTTGCACGTCCTCGATCTTCTTTTTGCCGGAGCGGATGCGTTCGTAATAACCGCCCGAACCTTCGGGCAGGAACTCCATGTTGCGCTGCTTGAAGCGCGTCAACTCGTTTTCGAGTTCGCGCATCCGGCGTTCATATTCGGCTTTCTGCTGCTCGAGGAACTGGGTCGCGGAGTCTTGATCCTTGCGCACCTCACCCAGGTTGCTTTCCATGAAAATGGTCAACAGCGATTTTACGACCAGCTTCGCGAGATCGGCGGACTCGGCCTCGTACGAGATCGTGTAGAGGTTCTCGCGTGACGTTCCCCGAAAGCGGATGTTCTGTTTCAAATTACCGATGATCTCGTCTTTTTCGCTGTCGGTCGTGGCCTGCAGATCGAGATCGGTCATACGCATGACCTTCTCAAGATTAGGCCGACTGAGCAGCGTACGCGTCATCAGAAAGATCTTTTGCTGCGTGTCGCTGGTGTTGATCGCAATACCCTGCAGCAGCGGCTGCAGGACAGAGGTGGTATCCACGTACACCCTGGCAGAAGCCTGGTATTGATCGGGCAATTTAGCCACGACGGTCCAGCCCACCACACTGATGGCCCACGCGATACCCAACATCCACCAGCGGAAACGCCAGGTCCCCCTGGCGTACCGCAGTATTAGGACGACTATGTCATGCATCCCTATTTCGCCCTAACGCTGAGACTAGAACCAAGCTTCCGGCACGATGATCACATCGCCGGGGCGCATATCGATGTTGGCCGTGATATCACCCTCGCGGATCAGATCATCGAGACGCAAGCGGTATTCGGCCTGCTTACCGTCCTCGACCCGGATCAGGGTGGCCGAATTGCCATCGGCGAATTTCGTCAGGCCGCCCGACTGGATCATCACGTCCAGCAGGGTCATGGAATCGCGGTACAGCATGGCGCGCGGCTTGGTCGCTTCGCCCAGTACGCGGATCTGCTCGCGGTAAGTACCGGTGAAGCCGTTGACGATAACGGTAACCAGCGGATCACGCAGGTAGGTGGAAAGCTCTGCTTCGAGGTCGCGCGCCAGTTCGGCGGGCGTCTTGCCGGCGGCCGGCACTTCCTCGAGCAGCGGTGCAGACAGCAGGCCGTCCGGACGTACCGGCACCGAGGTGCTGACCTCGGGGTTACGCCAGACGAAGATCTGAACATTGTCGCCCGGCGCAATGCGGTAGCGCGTCGAGTACTGCGCGTCGCCGCTGGCTTCCGGCAATTGCGGACGCGCCTCTTGCTTCGACGCACATCCGGTCAAAATCAAAACCCCCGTGAGAGCGCCCAGCATCGAGGCAAAACGCACTGATTTAAGGAGATTCACCATAACTTTCCTCTCTTTCATGGTCGCAGTCGGTCGAAACAAGATCGCGCCGCTCTCGACGGCTCGGCAAGTTTACTCAAACTTCGGTAAAAAAGCTTGCAGTACAACCGGTTGTACGGACATGTTGTAAATAATCCTGACATATTCACAGAATTTCAACAGGCACCCCGCTCGTACGGCCGCAGAGGATATACTGCCTGCCCCCGCGTTGTATGCGATTGATTTCCCAACATGCTTTCGACCATCGATGGTTTTTTTCTGCCCTTCAAAGGACTGCGGCTGATTCTGAGACCGGGCCTGCGGCGCTTCGTTATTGTCCCGTTTTTCGCGAATCTGCTGATTTTTGCCGGACTCGCCTACCTGTCCGCACACTACTTTGGTGCCTACATGGACCAATGGCTGCCAGACGGCGGTTGGCTGGAGTTCCTGCGACCCGTGCTCTGGCTGTTGTTCGCCGTGGCCTATGCGCTGGCCCTGTTTTTCGGTTTCACCTTGATAGCGAACCTGATCGCGGCACCGTTCAATGGAATGCTAGCGGCCAAGGTTGAAGAAATGTTAAGCGGACAGGCCCCCAGCGATGCCGACGAATCGCTGCTCAAAGCGATCGGACCTGCAATCAGCGGCGAGATCGGCAAGATCGTCTATTTCATCACCCGCGCGCTGCCGATTCTGATCCTCATGGTGATTCCAGGCATCAACGTGTTGGCGAGCCTGGCGTGGCTGCTGTTCGGGTTCTGGTTTCTCACCATCGAGTACACCGACTACCCGATGGGTAACCACGCGCTGAAACCCAAACAACAGCGGGCCACGCTGCGCGGCAAACGGCTCAAGTCACTGGCCTTTGGCGCAGGCGTCACCACCCTGATGCTGATCCCTCTGGTGCAGTTTGCCGCCATGCCGGCCGCCGTGGCCGCTGCCACCAAGTTCTGGGTGGACGACCTGCAGCAGAGCGCCGGCTAACGAGCGAACCAGATCCGCCGGCAGTTTCAGAGCAGCAACCGCAGATAGTCCAGGTCGACCACACCATCGGGTGGCACCGCGGTACCGTCGAGCACCGCGGCCGGCGTCGATGCTTCACCCAACTGGTCCAGCACAACCGTAGCCAGTGCAAAATCCTGCTCGCGCGTGTAATCGTTGACGGTCACCACAACCTTATCGATGCCGGCGCCCACCGCAGACGAAACCCCGTGACTCGAGTCTTCGAAGGCAATCACCGATTTGGCGTCGAGATCCATTTCGCTTAGCACCCATTGGTAGATATCCGGCGCCGGTTTCTTGGCCGGTACGATATCGCCGGCACCGATCACGGTGAACCAGTCGAGCGCCCCGCTCGGCAGGGTGCTGGCGACCAGCGCACTGACATTTTCGGGGGTCGTCGTGGTGGCGATGGCGAGCGGCACACCGGCTGACCGCGCCTGTTCGAGCAGGCGCTGCACACCGGGGCGAAGCGGAATGGCGCCTTCCTCCATCAGTGACATGTAGTGTGCCGTCTTGTTGCGGTGCAAATCGGCAATAAAGCCATCCAAGTCGTCCGGACGTTGAAAACCGGTGTTGTACTTGTCCAGGTAAAAACGGATACGTTCTTTGCCGCCGGTAACGGCCAACAGATGGCCATACAACTCGACACTCCAATCCCAGTCCAGCCCGGCTTCGGCGAATGCGCGATTGAACGCCACGCGATGCCCATCGCGTTCGGTATCCGCCAGCGTTCCATCAACGTCAAAAATCAGCGCCTGTAGATCGGCCATATGTACCTCCTGACAACTTATGCGGCGAGCTTACCCAATTACCTGGCGTAATTGCCCTTGTTTTACGTGGATGTTAATTTTGCGGTTTACCTCTCGAGGCGACCGACATGGGCAGCAATGCAAGCGACTTTCCGGTAAATCACGGTATAGCGCCATACGAGCCCAAGGACGGCGAGAGCTACATGAATCCGGAACAAGAGGACCACTTCCGGAAACTACTCAACGCATGGCGCCTCGAATTGATGCAGGGAGTCGATCGGACCGTCGATCACATGAAGGTCGACACCGGCAGTTATCCCGACCCGAACGACCGCGCGACACAGGAATGCGACATGGGCATGGAACTGCGCACACGGGACCGGGAACGCAAACTCCTCAACAAGATTGAAAAGACGCTCAAAAAGATCGATGAGCATGAATACGGCTACTGTGAAAGCTGTGGCGTCGAGATCGGCATTCGACGGCTCGAAGCGCGCCCCACGGCCGACCTATGCATCGACTGCAAGACCCGCCAGGAAGAACTCGAGCGCATCCAGGGCTGACGGTTCTCACAGCTCATCATGAGCAAGCCCTCCTACCGGGGGCGCTTCGCCCCATCGCCAACCGGTCCGCTGCACTTCGGTTCACTCGTCGCCGCAGTAGCCAGCTATGCCGATGCCCGTCACCAGCACGGCGAGTGGCTGGTTCGTATCGAGGATGTCGATCAGACCCGAACCCGATCGGGCGCCGAAGACCGGATTCTTCAGGCGATCGAGGCTTTCGGCATGTCGATCGACGGCACCCTTGTTCGACAAAGTGAACGGACCGCACTGTACGACCAGGCCTTGGACACGCTGCGCAGCAATTCGTTGGCCTACCCCTGCGACTGCAGCCGCAAAACCATCGCCGCAATCGCCCACGTGGGCCGCGAAGGTCCGATATATCCGGGTACCTGCCGACTTCGGCCACCGACGAATGCCATAGACGTAGCCTGGCGTGTCGCGCTGGATGAATCCACGGTGCAATTCACCGATCGCATCATCGGGGATCTGCAACAGCATCTGGCGTCTGATGTGGGTGACTTCGTTGTTCGGCGCATCGATCGATTTACCGCGTATCAGCTAGCGGTTGTCGTCGACGACTTCGAACAAGGCATCACCGATGTGGTCAGAGGCGCCGACCTGTTGTGGTCGACGCCACGCCAGATCTGGTTGCAGCGCCAGCTTGGCTACCCGACGCCGAACTATGCGCATGTTCCCCTGGTCTATGCAGCCAACGGGCAAAAACTCAGCAAGAGCGACGCAGCGCATCCGGTCGACGAAGACAATCCGCTGCCTACGCTGCTCGCCGCATGGCAACACCTGGGGCAGACCAGGCCAACCGCTCGATTGCGCAACGGCAATGACTTTTGGACATGGGCCATTGAGAATTGGCGACTGACTTCCGTGCCAGTAGATAGGAAACACATCGATGACTGAGAAGACGGTATACGAACTGATCGGCGGTGAAACCGGCGTGCGCGACTTGGTCGATCGCTTTTACGACTATATGGACAGCGATGCCGAGGTTGCCGAGATTCGTCAGATGCACGCCAAGAGTCTGCGCGGGTCACGTGAAAAGCTGTTCCTGTTCCTCTCAGGATGGTTCGGCGGGCCGGACCTTTACGTCCAGAAATATGGCCATCCACGTCTGCGCCAGCGCCACCTGCCGTTTGCGATTGCGAGCAAAGAACGCGACCAGTGGATGCGTTGCATGCGCAAAGCCCTGGCCGACATGCCGCTGACCGATGATATGCGCCAAAAGCTCGAGCAGGCGTTCATGAACACCGCCGACCATATGCGCAATCAGCCCGAGCACTCAGGCGATCCTCGATTGCAGGTGTTTCCCGGCCGGTAACTCCAGCGGCCGCGCACCACGACGATCAGCGCTACCCCTCAAACAACTCAATACATAGCTATCGATTGGCCGCGAAAAACCGGCACTAAGCCCGCAAATATGCACTAAACGGCCTTTCCAACGCTTTTCATTCGTTATCGTGTGATCATAATTCACCAACTTCTGTTAAGTCGGTTCAGGCTTGCGTCTCACAGGCCGATAAATCCACAAATTTAACGTAGCGACTCGGTCGCCGGCAGAGCTGGCAGCTGATGTCGCCAATTGCAGATCCGCGTTAATGCGCCTGTAAAAAGGGGCTGCGCGCGGTCCGTTGTATCGATGGAGAACCACAGTGAGTAGTGAAAAGAAGGGCCTTTCATTCGGCATCTTTGGCAAGATCCTGGTAACGATGCTAGTCGTCGCCGCCATACCGTTGAGCATCGTGTGGTATCTCGATTACAGCCTTATCCGCGACGGACTGGAACGCAACATCTCGCAGCAACTGGACAACACCTCGCTGCAGCTGGCCAACGAAGCAGACCAATGGGTCCGCATGAACCAGAAGGTACTGCAGCAGAACGCGACGTTGGCAGACGTGCGCTCGATGGAACGCGAGAAGCAAGACCCGATATTGAAATCGATTCTCAAGGAATACGATTGGTCGTATTTGGTGTTCACCACCGACACCAGCGGCATGAACATCGGCCGCAGCGATGGCAAGGCGCCCAAAGACTACAGCAGTCGAGCTTACGTCAAAGATGTCGTTGCCGGAGCCCCGCTCGGCAAGCAGGTGGTACTGGGCAAGACCAGCGGTAAACCGGCGGTCATCCTGTCTGCGCCTATCCACGATCCGAAGTTCGTCAGAAAAACCGTCGCCGGCGTGATCGCAATTGCGATGAACATCCGCGAGATATCCGAACGCATTACCAACACGGTTATCGGCCGCACCGGCTTTGCTTTCATCCTCGACGAATCCGGCAAGGTCGTTGCTCACCAGCAGGAAGGCACCGCGCCGGCCACGACCGATTTCAGTGGTCATCCGGCATTCGCCAACAAACCCGATAAAGGCAGCGTACTGCTTGAATACAACGACGACGGCAATCACGTCGTCGCTGCAGTCCGCCGCTCAGAGACCGGCTGGTATGTGGTTGCACAGCAAGACTACGACGAAGCCTACGCCCCTCTGAAAGACGCGCAACAACGTGGTATCTTGCTGCTCGTGCTCACGCTGGTCATCGTATCGGTTATCGCCTACCTGTTCTCGCAAGGCCTCTCGCGTCCGATCCGCAATCTGACGACCATTGCAGATCAGTTGAGCCGAGGTGGCTCGGTCGGTGAAATCAAAGAGGCCTCGCGTGGCGACGAGATCGGTTCGCTCGCCTCGGCCATTGATCGCATGGGGGCCAGCATCCGACTGGCTATAGACCGACTGAAGAAGCGCGGATAACGCGTTTAGATAACGAGAACAACACTACAGGAGGGGATTGTGTCGGACGATTATCAGCCGTTTTCCAGCTATGCGGACTTGGTCCGACTGATCTCCGAACTTTGCGCCGGCGGCAGCACAGGCAGCCTGTTTGCTATCAGTGAGATCAACAGTCTGGCCAAGGTCGTCATTGTCGCCGGGAACATCATCTACATCGAGTACCGGCTGAAAAAGGGTGCCGAGGCGATCCCACTGTTCCTTGAAATCGAGAGCGGTTCGTACGATTTCAAGGCCGGCAAAGTTATCTCGCACAAGGCAACGCAACTGCCGCCGACCGCCGAATTACTGGCTCAACTGAGCGGTGATGCAAGCGTGGCGGCAGCCCCGCCGCCGGTGGCCGCTCCGGCCGCTGGTGCGCACGCCAGCCCGGAAGCGTTCAAGGTCATCGAAGAGCAGTTGATCGAGATACTCGGACCCATGGGTTCGTTCGTCTGGGAAGAACACCTCGAACAGGCTGGCGGACCGAATGGCAATGTCGATGTGATCAAGTTGATTGACGACGTGGCCACCGAAATCGACGACCCGAAGAAGGCGGCACAATTCCGCAGCCACCTGTTCAACACGCTCAAGTAGCAGACAGACTTCCGCGGGCGCACGTCCCCAAGCGCCCGCGCTTCCCAGTACCGGACAAAGTTACTCGATCGGCGTGTGGCTACGCGGCCGTAGTGAGCCCGACGCGTGGGCGCTATCAGCTATAGTCGGTAGGTGTAGCGACGCAGCGAGCTACAGCAGGCCCACAAACCAACCCATCGAGCCGCATGAAAACACTGCAGTTCACGATCAGTCACGCTCATCTCGAAGACCTGATGAGTCGTAAATGCCTGGCCCGCATCCACAGCCTCGAGGATCTCGGCCATGAACGCGACCACTACGTGATCGTTGCACTGGTTCGAGAGGAACATCTGGACGAAGTCATCGACAAGGCCGCCGATCGCCCACGCTGGGTCAGGTGGCCCGCGGGCTGATTTCCCGCGATATCGCGTTGGAGCTGATGTTGGTGCCCGGAGCCGGAATCGAACCGGCACGGCCGCAATGGCCGGCGGATTTTAAGTCCGCTGCGTCTACCAATTCCGCCATCCGGGCATATCAGGAGATCGGGGCAAGATAGACAGTCGGCAACATTCTGCCTTGGAAATGAGTGGAGGCCGAGACCGGAATCGAACCGATGTCCACGGATTTGCAATCCGCTGCATAACCACTCTGCCACTCGGCCAAACTGGATGTTTCAACCTCCCATGAGTGGTGGGCTGAAACAAGAAACCCCGCAAGCGCGCGGGGTTTCCTGGAATCTGGAGCGGGAAACGAGACTCGAACTCGCGACCCCAACCTTGGCAAGGACGATCACCCTCAGCACCGCTCAGCGGAACGCGGCGAATCATACTCGAAGTCACACGGAATTGGAAAGAACTATGACAGGGTTCTGCTTATAACCGCCTTTCGATAACACCCAACTTAGCGAGTGCAATGCAATCCAACATCGAATTCACCGATTGCTAGATGTCCGTGTTTTCTTCTCCATCCGTTAGGTAATTCGGATCGAGAAGCTGACACAGAAACTTCGCAGTCTCCACCGCCGTCTGAATGGCCAAATGCATACCAAATACCGCCCTCTGGTCAACCAATTGCTCTGGATCAATGGCGTCAAGGGCCAAGAGGTAGGCGTGGAGATTCTCCGCCACGTCTGCCGGCAGTACGTGCGAAGAGCACAGGTAGTTCTCAGGAACTTTGTAGAGGTTATCTTTGGTCATGATCGCGTCCTAATGCAATTTTTTGTACGTACAATAAATATCACTCAACCATCCGAGTTCGTCAAGGATTTTTGTACGGGCTAAAATCAAAAAATGAGCAAGCCACCTAAGCAACGCGGTCGCCCACGAAAAGAAGAACCTGCGACAAGTCGTTTCGAAATTCGGGTGACGCCGCAACAACGACAGCGCTGGCAAAAGGCAGCCGACCAGGCCGGAGCAACCCTGTCTACGTGGATAAAGCGAGTACTTGATGAGAATTCTCACTGAACCTCCCTGAGTTAGATTCCTCATTTTCGGCTCACTCTGGGTGATACGGATATCTTCTAGCTCAACAATAGGCAACCATCCGTACAGTTCACCCCGTCAGACTAATTATTGTTTGCGCCGCTCGCTCTCTCTGCCACACCAAGATCTGCAATCGCAGAAGAAGAGAGTAACCAAAAGCACCAGAGCGCATCTCCATAACATACTGTTTTTATTTGTTTAATTTACAAACAGCCGCTTATCACCCCCCTCTTCCGCCGTACTCTGCAGACATTGGATCGCTGGTCTCACATCAAGCCAAGCCAAAGAGTTCATCCGAAAAGCCGCCTCGAAAACGTCCTTTTTTACACGACGCAACACAGCAAAAACGCGTAATTTATTACTTGATGGCGAATAATTGGCCGGCAAGGAAAATTCGTTATTCATTGTTTTTCCTATTTTTTATTGTCAACAGATTAGATTTGTACGCCATTGGCGAGGTTTCACGTGGAACACGGTTGACAGCCGCGCATCATCGCGTATATTTCACAACAGGTTTAGAAAAAATGGGTGGCCGTCATGGCAGATGATCCCTCCGAGTCGAACGTAGCTGACGACCTCGAGTCGCACTCTGTAGGTGGAAACGCCGAACAGACTGGCACAGCAGCACAGGACGCCAGCAAGAGCTCGCGTGTGAAGAAACCTCGAAAGGTTCTACCGGCGCAGCGGGTTTCAACGGTCAATCAGTTTGAATTGCTACGCGCTTTCGCGATCGCCAGCGGTGATGACCGAAGCGCCGTGGGCATTCAGGACGTCGCTAGCATTCGGGATTTGCATCCGAACACTGTCTCGATGTGCAACCCGTTCTTCACCGACACCGGCCTGATTGTTAAACACGGCCACAAATTCGTACCTTCTCCAGAAGTTGTCGCGTACTCCGAACGCGCTCAATGGAACTCAGATGACTGCGGCGAGAAACTCGCGCCGATTATCAAAGAAACTTGGTTTGCCAAGGCTCTCATTCCGCGGCTGCAGCTGAGATCTGTGAATGAAGATGAGGCAATTGCGCTGTTCGCTGATATCAGCGGAGCAAGCCCCGCTCACAAAAGCCAGCTAATCATGTTGCTCGATTACCTGCAGCTGTCTGGACTCATTAATCGAGACAACGGGGTGCTGAAGTTAGAGAAAGTTAGCCCTTCTGCGCCGCCAGCGAATACTGGCGAAAACAAAACAAAAGCGGTCAGCCCAAATGAAGGAGGCAACGAAAACACTCAGTCCAGAAATGAAAATATCGAGTCTTTCGTGATCCCTATACCAGGAAAAGACTCGGCGACGATTTCTGTACCCAAAGGGCTGGACGATTCTGATTGGCAAATGATGTCTTCAATGCTTGATCTGTATATCAAGCGCATGCAGGAGCGAAATCGATGAGAAGAGCGCCTGCCCTTGCGAAAGCACAGCGCGAGTGACCGCCTCACCGGTCGCAAGGGCAAAAATAGAAAGGCCCCGGAGATTTCGAGCAATCCACGGGGCCGAGGTGATAAGTCACTCACCTTTTAGCCAGCGTATCCGAATCGAGTAGACACTTGATTCAGGGATCTTCACGAATAAACGGTCTTTGGCGAGGCCGCATGCAGATCCAATTATTGCTGGCTACAGCGTTGGCATGGTGGTGAGGGCGTCCCTCTGCCACTTACCGGCTGCGCACCTAGATATTAGTTTATCTGGACCGGTAAGTCTATATCGCCCTTAGATATCACGAACGTGTTTTTCTTTTGAAAACAGGAGGTAACGATGACAACTTGTACTTGCATCTACCCCAAGTCCGTGACTGTGAGGGCGTATGTTCGCTTCCGGCTGGGCCGGTTCGAAACAGTATGCCAACACTGCCGGAGTTGGCCTAGCCGTTAACGGCTAGGGGATTGGCGGGCCCTGTGCCCGCCTTTCTTACCCACCGGTGCATTGCTGTCTTGCCTTAACCGCTTTCCGACAAATCCAAGCAGTACTCGAAGGCGAATCGAAAGTTATTTGGGGAAGCCCAGTATCACTGCTCGCAACAGCGTCGGGATGGGCGTCCCCGGCTCATAGGCTTGCCCAAGAACCAGGCCCGGCGGTTAGCTTGTCGTTTCAAGGGAGGCTCACACGACAAACTTCACCGCTTTGCAGTCACATCACGACGCAGCCTCGTGAATCTCGACAACGGATTCGGCATGCCGTAAGGCAACATCGACATCCATCAACGCCCGAACTTCGACGGAACCTTTGGCGAAGTTCGTCCCATAGGGATTGACGTCGATCTCAAGCATTCCCCACAAGCCGACCAACACATCCCGCCAATTGGCCAACATCACGTAACCAGCCGGCATGTTGCTGGTGTAGAAAGCAGGTAGCCCATTCATCGAGCCCTGCCCACGCTCACGACCGGACGACCACACGAAGCGACCGGTGTCAGTCCCGACGTCGGTCGTCTTCAAGGCCATTGCCAACTGCGGAGTCGTCAGATAGGCCAGGTTACCCATATCCGCGTTAGATGCGGCCAAGGCGCCCTCAAGACCAACAATATCCACATTGTCTGGCGTTGCGCCATTTGCATATGTGAACGACCCCGGTGTAGCCGGAAGCAGGCCTTTCGGCTTGTTTGCGGTGCCACCGCCTTGTAGCACTTCCAAGTCGACACCGACTGCCACCGTGTCAGCCAGATCCATTCGCACCAGCATCTCGATGTCGGGAGAACTCTGAACAAGCATCTTGTGCGAAAAGCGTGTCAAAGCACCGACCGTATGCGGAGTGAGCGCAATCTGATCGAACGTTGGATCGCTATCGGTCAAGGCATCTGCATCATCGCCAGCAATCCAGTAAGGAGCGGCACTCGACGCCTTTCGCGGAATAGTGACGTCACCCGATAGCCCTTGCAGAACAGTTGACATATTCATCACAAAAGAGCGGGCTCGCAGCACATCGACAAATGCTGACCCCATGTGCTCAGTCGGCACCAGCTCACCACCGGTTCCCAACTTCTGAACCGATCGGACGTGCAAGGCGTCAAGAGGTACAAGTAGACCCTTCGAGCGGCGACCTGTCTGCGAAGCCAACGCTTGGCTGACTTCCATTTCAAACCCAGCTTCTCGCATGTACTTTGGGTCCATTGACGCCCGAATTGCACGCACCAGGCTGTAGCCATCAAGGTCGCGAGAGCTCAAACACAAGGCTGCACTCATTCCCCCCGTGTTGACGTTGAGCGAACCATAGTCGCGGCTTTCCTGCTCGCGCATTGCAGGCGCCTGTGAAGCAATTGTCTTCACTACGTCCATTAGGTCGTCGACCGACCTGCCTTGCTGGATGAATCTTTCGGCCAGGTCGGCCTGCCCGTACTGATTTCCGATCCGTATCATTTCCGTGGCCCGCGCGCGCTCAGCGCGGATCTCACTGCTGTTCGCTTGATCATGTTCGTCGTGTTCAGTGGTCATACTCATTACTCGTGATTTGTTTAGGCGAAGAGTCGACCGCGAGCGCCCGACACCAACAGTAGGGTCGGCGGCTACTGGCGCGATAGAAACTTCATAAGGGGTAAAGCGGGTGACGCGGTAGACGGGATCGCCATCGCGATCGCCATCATTCACCATGTCGTTAATCTCGTAACTAAGGGAAACGCCACGCAGGCCTTCAGACACCATCGTGCTGTACTCACGGCCTTTCGATGTCGAGAAGAAGCGTAGGTTTGCTCGGAGCTTGCCGTTGACCAGGCGTAAATTTTCCGCCATGCCGACAGGCTCATGGTGGTTGTGGTTCGCAAGCAACGGCAGACCATCCGCCGCGCGCGACAGATCGACCGCAGCCGCGTCATGGCTGAGAATCTCCCAGCCCCAATGGCGGAGCACGGGATACTCTGACGAGATCGACGCATGGAAGACGAGGGCTTTTGCCTCCCCTTTCCTCTCTACGGCGAATTTTCTTGTTTCCAGCTTCACAGAGACACCTTCATCAAGTCCCTGCAACGCAAAAGGCGGTGCCAGGGACACGAACCCGCGCATGCCACTACTGGTGGCTTACGCACTTGTTTCGCATTCCTGACACCGCCTTGGTGTCTTCGCTTGTGTTACTCGATGCCCTGACAGGGATCGCGCCAACACAAGCTAGGCTCACATGTTCAAACTGTCGCCGGCCGGGCTTTCTTACCCGGCCATATCTGTTCGAAGGGCAACGACGAACAAACTGCTCACTCGCAAATATAGGGGCGACAGTTACTAAGTCAAGAGGCAATGACATGGCAATCGCCTCGCGTGGTGCCGAAGGCGCGCGGAACATGATCGACAAACCACTGCGTTGCTTGGTATCTGCCACGCCCCAATCAGCAAGCTGTGGAATGTCGGCAACGACTCTCAATGTGCGCATGCCGGCTTTGATACTCGGCTCGCGCGTTTTCGCGCGCGGCGGCGCCAGGCTCTCTCCGCTGTTTTCGCCGAAGGCTTCGGCGCGCAACTTTCCACAGTACGCCAACAACCAAGCGCGCAAAGGTGCGCCATCAACGAGCGTGCCTTGCGCGATGTGTTTCGAAACGGCCGGCTGCGAAATCCCGACGAGCTCAGCGAATGCTGTCCGCGTAACCGGCTGGTCAAGGTTCATAGCGATTCCGATAAAACGACTTAAAGCGGCGAGAGGCATAACCCCCCTAAGAGGGCTCGCGTCTGCAGAAAACATGCGGTGCGAATTACCCGCATGCAACGCTTTGGGGAAGGACCCGCAGCGGCGAACCTGTCCATACACCGGCGCTCGGCCCGAATCGCTGTACCACTGAACCAGCAAACCGTCGACGGATTGTGGCCAGGTCCACCTGCCCAACCTGCCCAACCTGTTTTGGCTACGTTGGGTATGGGTAACTCTATGATCTGGAAGTGAATTACCACCTATGCCTAACGTGCCCAACGTATTCGCGCGCGCGCGTACGCGCGTGTACGTGCGCGCCCGCACATGTGCGCGCCTGCGCGCCCACGCGCGCGAAAGGTTGGGCACGTTAGGCATTCGCCCTA
The DNA here is from genome assembly GCF_002009425.1 of Thiosocius teredinicola. Taxonomy (NCBI): domain Bacteria; kingdom Pseudomonadati; phylum Pseudomonadota; class Gammaproteobacteria; order Chromatiales; family Sedimenticolaceae; genus Thiosocius; species Thiosocius teredinicola. The sequence goes on along the minus strand of NZ_CP019936.1, from coordinate 2,170,688 downwards.
AGCGCCTGTTATATCTAGCGAAAATGGTGCCCAACCCCATTACGGTAGGTTGGGCACGTTGGCCAATGGAGTGCTGATCAAACATCAAGATCGCATCCCATCGTCGTTGGTTTTCGTTTGTGGAGCCTGCGGCCGCAGGTAACCGTGAACGCGCTTGCCGCCGACGGTCTTGCGATCTTTACGCCAGCCTAGCGCACCCATGATCACGCTGACCCTGCTCTGAAAAATCTTCTGATTGGGACGATGCTCGCTATCGAGAACGTGTTGAAGAATATCCCCCGCTGTTACGAACTCATCTTGAGTGTGCTCCAACCATTCGCGAATTCGCCTTTCCAAAGCATCACCCGGGGACTGCCGCTCTTGGATACGCAAACGTAGCTGGCTCTTGCTACCGATGTCCGCCAACTTCTCGGTAAGCGAGTCGAGCTCGCTAGTCATCGAAATTTCCCAGCGATCGACGAGACGTGACCCCAGTTGCGCCAGGCCGGAAATAGCAACGTCGTCATCGGGCACAATGCGCTCGATAGCTCTGAACAGCGACCCCAGTTCGACAATCGATTTTGCTGCTAGCGCCAGCCCGTCCAGAGCTGCGGTTCGCATCTCCTCAAGGTCCGACTCGGCCGATCTTTTCTTGTCTCTTGCCGCCATCACTGCAACTCAGAGAACGCCAAGCACACAGCCTACCGCTTGGTAAGCCTTCGGCCGCGAAGCGTCTTTGATGCCTCGCCGGTAGCCGCTCACGGGACCGTGATGATCCTGAAGCTCGTTCATGTCATACCACCTTCGTCGCGGTTGAGCGTGCTTAGCTTCGTCTTAAGATCGTTCCACTCTTCGAGTAATCGAACTTGAGCTATTCGGAAGTCAAAGAGCACATCTGCGGTCTGCAGTTCGCGCTCATACTTCTCGACGCAGTCAGTGAGCCGAAACAGTTCACGACGCGAACGTTCCAAGCGAACTGAAAGATCCTCGTCCGCTGAAATATCAGCCGGCTGTTTCGTTGTTCGACGCTGAAACTTGAGGACGTCAGGTGGGAGTCCGTCGCTCATACGGCATGAACATCGGCAATTCGGCGTGCCTCTCGCTGAAGGATACCGATCGCGACATCGCCGAACCCGGGGCCAACCAACGACCCACCAGGCCCGCGCCGAATGATCAGTTCGCCAGAATCGACAAGCTCTTGCCTATGCTGTCGTACGAACCAGTCAAACGACCCGACGGTGCCGAATAGCTCGCCGCCGTCTTCGATGACCCATTCGCGACGTTTCTTGAAATCAAGGGGTGTATAGCTTTTGCTCATGGTACGCTCGGTTGCTCGCCGCCACTTGGCGATGCTTAGAGCGTAATGGCGTGTCGACGCTAAGTCGGCACCTTAGAAATCAGCTAATCGAACTAATTCTGTAGTTCTAGGTAGCTTTCGATCCATCCGGTGGGATCGCTAACCGGCACTTGGCTGAATTCACAAACAAGCTGCACAGCGCGATAAAACTGGCCTTTCTTGGCGGGGCTTATCTTGCCTTCGCACGACCAACGATCAGCAAGATGACGGATAAACAGTACGCCTTCCGAACCCGCCTGACGGCCTTTGCGAACGAACGGGCCAACAGCTGCAGCCTCGTCTGCAGCTGCAAACTGCAGATCTTGCAGTAAGACGACAATCTCCAACAGATCAACGCTCAACAGCGGCGCGGCGCTATCGCGCAGAAACGCACGTTCACGAATCCGCGACCAATCTGCCGGCGTAAACTGATTCAGTTGTGATGCCAGGCGCCCAGACGATCCGGCAATGTCGCTCAAAGCAGTTTCGGCTTGCTTCGGCGTTGATAGCGCAGCCTCTCGTCGTTTCTTCGATGTTTCCCGAAGGGCGAAATAAAGATCCACGGCATCTTCAGCCGCAACGATGAACTCTCCAGCACATTCACCGAGAAGGGTTTGGAGTCTTTTCCGTCCTTCCGCACTGATGAGCGGCGAGTTCTCCCTATCCTTCACGGTCGAACACCTTGGCAACAATCTCAGCCTTGTCGCGCGTGTTGTGGTGCATGTAGCGGGCAGACGCCGACAGCGTCTTATGCCCCATCAGCGCCATGATTTGCGCCTGATTGACGCCGGCGGTCGCCAACGCGTGGCCGCAGCCGTGGCGCAGTTGGTGGAAATTACGCCCCGCCAGACCTGCCTCGATAACGACCTTGTTCCAAAGCGCCCGAAAATGCATGGGACGCCCTGTCCTGCCGGCAAAAATGAGTTCGTCAGGCTGCTTGCCCGGCAGTTTCTTCAACTCAGCCACGGACCGCTTCGATAAGGCCGCGACGATCGGCTCGCCGTTCTTGGTGCGCGAGACGGTCGCGGTGCCGGCGATTAGATCCACATCGGCCCACGTGAGATTCAAGAGGTTCGATTTGCGCAGACCGGTGTGATAGGCCAGCACGACCAGCGCCGACAGCTTGCCCCAGCGCCGATCGAGGACCCGAGCGACGGCCAGGATCCGCTGGACCTCTTCAGGACGCAGGTAGCTTTCCGGATCGACCGGCTCAGGCAATTTCTCGATATTGGCGGTCGGAAAAACGTAGGTGCGCGGGATCAGGCGCAGCCGCCGAGCATACTTGTACAGGCTGCCGAGTTGGCTGATATAGCGGTTGATGGTAGAGCCGGCCAGCGGTTTGCCGGTGGCGACAGTTGCACGGCCGCGCAATGGGCGTAATCGGCCCCGGCTAGCTAGGTGCACCACTGCTGCATCAACATCATCGGGTGTGATTTCAGTCAGATCCCGGGGGCCGAGTTCGGCCACCCAGAAATCCAACCGTGAGAGCGTGGAGACGTCGCATTCGCGCGCCGCCACGAAGGCGGCAACCACGTCTTTTAGGGTAGGCATTGTCAGATCTCCCTGTACGAAACGAACACAACCCTGATTAGGGGTTACGGTTCGCCGTGGCGGCGTACAACCGAGAGAAAAATCAATCACCTACAAGAATCTGGAGCGGGAAACGAGACTCGAACTCGCGACCCCAACCTTGGCAAGGTTGTGCTCTACCAACTGAGCTATTCCCGCCGAACGAGCGCCGTATTCTAGGCATTTGGCGCAATGTGTCAAGCATGTTTCTTAAGATTCGTCGCTGGTATCCGCCGGCAATAACGGCCCCCGCAAACTCGGCCAGGCGGCGCGCAAGTACATGGTCATCGACCACAAGGTGAGCACGACCGCGACGAACATCAGTACCAAACCTACCGTGTAGATCGGGATGCTCCACAGGTCGTCGCGATAGATCAGCAAGGTGATCGCCGCCATCTGCGCCGCGGTTTTGAACTTGCCGATCTCAGACACCGCCACCTTGGTTCGGCTGCCGATCTCGGCCATCCACTCGCGCAACGCCGAAATGGCGATCTCGCGGCCGATGATCACCGCCGCCGCAACGGCCAGCGAGATGCGGGGATCGGCCTGCACCAGCAGCACCAGGGCCGTGGCGACCATCAGCTTGTCGGCGACCGGGTCGAGGAACGCACCCAAGGCCGAAACCAACTGCATCCGCCGTGCAAGATAGCCGTCGAGCCAATCGGTGGCAGCGGCCAGGACGAACACCACGGTCGCCGCCTCGCGTGACCAACCAACCGGCAGGTAGAAGAAAACGACGAAGACCGGGATCAGGACGATCCTCAGAACGGTCAGCAGGTTCGGCAGGTTGTAGATCGGATTCATTTATCGCCGTGAAAAGCCGCATAGATTTCCTGTGCGAGCTTGTCACTGATGCCTTCGACGGTACTTATATCTTCAATTCCGGCGCGTGATAGGCCTTGCAGGCCACCGAACTGTTTCAACAGCCGCGCGCGCCTTTTCGGCCCGATGCCTTGAATATCTTCAAGTACCGATCGCGTCTTGGCTTTGCCGCGACGCTGTCGGTGACCGGTTATTGCAAATCGGTGCGCTTCATCGCGGATCTGTTGGACCAGGTGCAGCGCAGGTGAATCAGCAGGCAGTATAAGAGGCTCTTTTCGACCCAACAAGAACAACTGTTCCATACCGGGCCTGCGGTCCGGCCCTTTCGCCACGCCCAGCAGCAGCGGGCCTTCAACACCCAGCTCGCCAAGGATGTCGGCAGCCGCCGACAGCTGCCCCAAACCGCCGTCGATCAACAGCACGTCGGGCAACTTGCCCTCGCCGCTCAGTATGCGCTGGTAACGGCGTTCGAGCGCTTGGCGCATGGCGGCGTAGTCGTCACCCGCTGTAATGCCACGGATATTGAAGCGCCGATAGTCGCTCTTGCTCGACGCACCATCAACGAATACCACACACGAGGCAACGGTCTGATCGCCTTGGGTGTGACTGATGTCGAAACATTCCATGCGTGATGGCGGCTCGTCCAGTTCCAGGGCCTGTTGCAGAGCATCCATGCGCGCACGCGAACCGCCGGCACTGGCCAGGCGGCTGGCCACGGCCAGCGCGGCATTGTCAACAGCCATCTTCAACCATCGCGCGCGCTCGCCACGAGGCTTGGATTGGATACTCACCTTGCGATCGGCCTGCAGGCTAAGCGATTCCTCCAGCACCGCGCGATCTTCCGGCTCGACGTTTACCAGGATCTCGTGCGGGACCGCTTTGCCCAGGTAATGCTGCGCCAGAAACGCCGATGCGATCTCACCCGGATCGGCGCCGTCGCCCGTGCGTGGAAACAAGGCTTTGTTGCCCAGGTTTCGCCCCTGACGAACATAGAACAGCTGGACACAGGCCACGCCGCCATCACTGGCGACCGCCACGATGTCGAGATCGCCGCGTTCGCCACTGACGTACTGCTTTTCCTGCACCTTGCGCAGGTTGCTGATCTGATCGCGCAGGTGGGCAGCCTCCTCGAACTCCAGAGCCTCTGCGGCCCGTTCCATCTTGGACACCCAGCGTTCGATGACATCGGAGGCTTTGCCTTCGAGAAACAGTTCGGTATCGCGGACATCCTGGGCATACGCCTCGGGGGTCACGAAATCGACGCAAGGGGCGGTGCAGCGCTCGATCTGGTATTGCAGACAAGGTCTCGAACGATTGCGGAAATAGCTGTCTTCGCACTGGCGCACGGGGAACAGTTTCTGCAGCATCTTCAGCGTATCCCTGACGGCCCCGGCGCTCGGATAGGGGCCGAAATATCGCCCCTTGGCTTTGCGTGCGCCGCGATGGAAAGCCAACCTTGGGAATGTTTCGTCCGACAGGAACAGGTAGGGATAGCTCTTGTCGTCACGTAGCAGCACGTTATAACGCGGCCGGTGCTCCTTGATCAGATTATTCTCAAGCAGCAGCGCTTCGGCTTCGGTATGGGTAGCCGTGATCTCGATGTGATGGATCTGACTGACCATGCTGGCGATACGCCGATTGCTGGCGCGGGTGAAATAGCTGCCGACCCGTCGGCGCAGGTTCTTGGCCTTGCCGACATACATGATCTCGTCGCCCGCGTTCAGCATACGGTAGACGCCCGGGCTCGTGGTCAGGTTACTCAGGAAGGTCTTGTGGTCGAATTTGATGGCGCTATCGTCAGTCACGCGCCTAGTTTACTGTGCGCCGCAGGGCTGTTCAGCTGAATCGCGCTTTATCGCTTTGGCAGACTTACCCGGCCAACACCTTGGCGCGCGCAAAAACCGATTCGAACATCTCCGTCGTCAATCGGCGGGTCTGTGTGTTGTAGCGGCTGCAGTGATACGAATCGATCAAGGTCAACTCACGCGGCAGCCGATGTTCGGCGCCGTGCGCAAACGGCGCATCCTTCTGCGCGACGCCCAATGCGGCCACGATCGACTTGTGCGCGATCGAACCCAGGGCGATCACTACGCTGCCTTCCTTGAGCGCCTGCAGTTCCTCGGCCAGAAAGGCGCGACAGGTGTTGATCTCTTTGCCGACAGGCTTGTTCTGCGGCGGCAGACACTTGACCGCATTGGTTATTGCGCATTTTTTGAGACGCAGGCCGTCGTCGGCCGACACGGATTGCGCGCGATTGGCGAACCCGAATTTGTGCAGTGTCTGGTACAGCAGTATGCCGGCATGGTCGCCGGTGAACGGGCGGCCGGTGGCGTTGGCACCATGCATCCCGGGCGCCAAGCCGACCACCAACACGCGCGGGTGTTTCGCGCCGAACGGCGCCACGGGTCGACAGTGATAATCGGGATAATCGGCCTTGACGCTATCAAGAAATCCCGCCAGCCGCGGACAGCGCCGGCAGCCCGGATCGAACATCGCCAGGCTCATTGGTTGGAGCTGTCGAGGAGACCGTGCCGGATCGCCAAATGCGTCAACTCGACGTCATTGGCGACGTCCAGTTTTTCGTACAGACGATGTCGATAGGTACTGACGGTTTTAGGGCTGAGAAACAAGGCATCCGATATCTGTTGGGTACCCTGCCCGCGCGTAATCATCATCATGACCTGCATCTCGCGAGCCGACAGGGTGCTGAGCGGCGACGACTCACCGCCGCTGCGGAAGTTCGCCAGCGTGAGTTTCTGCGCAACGTCGCTCGAGATGTAGTGCTGCCCCTTCATCACGACCCGGATCGCCTCCAGCATCTCCTCAGACCCGCTGCCCTTGGAGATGTAGCCGCGCGCACCGGCATCCAGCAGCTGGTTCGGAAAAGGGTCATCGCTTAACACGGTGACCGCAATCACCTTCACCCCGGCGGCAATCTGCAGGATCTTGCGCGTCGCCTCGATACCGCCGATACCGGGCATGTTCACGTCCATCAGGATCAGGTCGGGCGGATCGTCCCTAACCGCCTTGACGGCGTCTTCACCGTTGGAGTATTCGCCGACGACAACCATGCCATCCTGGTTCTGCAGGATGCTGCGCACCCCTGCACGAAACAGGTCGTGATCGTCGACTAGCAATATGCGGATCATGGGCAGAAGATAAACGGAAGTTTTGAGCCGGGCGATTATTACTTTTTTTATATTAGCACGCCAAGGTACTTTGCGGCCGTGTGCAGCCTTTTGCGTACCTCGTCGCAAGCACCCTTGAAGACCCTGGGGTGAGCACTTGGGTGCATACCTCCGCGCCTTCTGAATCGCCAATCGCTGTCCGGCATGCGGCCAACCTAAAACAGCGATTTCGGGATGAGTCGCAACTCGCCTTACCTGCAACTTTGTGGGGCTCGCCATTGGCGCAGCGGCGATCATTCGAACGAAAAGGTGGAAGGCATCGCGCAGAAGAGTCGCCAGACGCCAACCGTTTCGTCTACACGCATCGGTCCGGGAAGAATTGCCGGTGTCGTCGACACCCGAGAACACCCTGCGGTCAAAACGCTTGGATATCGCGTGTTCGACCTATCGACCGTGCCGATATGGGCGCAATACGCTCCACTATGGTGTCCAGGCTTTTGTCCTATGCCTAAGCCGCTCGATCGAGTCGCACCGCCCAACGGCGAATCGTGGTCGCCATACGAATTCCGAGTAGCCCGTTTTCCGCACGTAGGACTGGTAAGTCAAAGAAGCACGCCTTGCCGCATGCGTGAGCATGGCCGGATCTGCGATTCAATCGAACTGGCGGCTCCGACTTACGTGTATCCGAGTTCAGCCGGTTTGCCAGGATCGATCAATCGATGAACGAACGTTCAGCGTACCGACATCACGAGCAGTGCGACCAGCGCCGCTACGGCCGCCAGCGGCAGAATCACAGCCTGCCAATCACCCTTTTCCGCCTTCGGGCTGTTGGCCGACCAATGCTTGTACGCCGGCCACATCACGAAAAGCATCATGACAGCGAAAACAACTGCCAGAATCTGCATCCAATCCATAGGGGGGTTCCTGACTCAAGGGCACAAAAAACCCCGGCGCGCTGGCCGGGGTTTTTCTAGGTATTACCGGCCGACCTTATTCGTCGCCCATGATCCCAAGGATGTTCAACAGATGAATGAAGATGTTGAAGATACTCAGGTACAGGCCGTAGGTCGCCATGATGTAGTTGGTCTCACCGCCGCGGATGATGCGGCTGGTGTCGAACAGGATGAAACCACTCATCAGCATGATCACGGCTGCCGAGATTGCCAGCGACAGGGCCGGCATCTGCAGGAAGATGTTGGCGATGATCGCGAGAAACGCGACGATCATGCCTGCCATCAGGAAGCCGCCCATGAAGCTGAAGTCACGCTTCGAGGTCAGCGCGTAACCCGACAGACCGAGGAAGATGATGCCGGTGCCGGCGAAAGCCGTTGCGATGATCTGCGGGCCATTCGGCAACGAAAGGTAAAGCGTGAGGACCGCACCCAGGCCGAATCCAAGCAGGCCGGTGATCGCAAAGATCACACCGATGCCGGCGCCGGAATTGGCGGTACGCGGCAGAACGAAGATACCCATGAGCATCGCCACAATCACAGCGATCAGGTAGGTGAACGGCGGCACACCGATGTACATTGAGACCATCGCCATCAGCGCGCTGAATCCCAGGGTGGCGGACAGCAGCAGGTAGGTGTTCTTGAGTACCTTGTTGCTGGTGGCTTCCACCTGGCCGCCACTATGTGCGACAACATTCTCGTAACGGTTCATTGCAAATTGCCTCCCAGGCAGTTGATGCGTTGAATTCTGATCTTCAGACCCAACCCTGGATCGAAGGTTCCGGACAGGATACCGGATAGCTTGGGCTAAGCCAAAGGCAATTCAAGTCGCAAAAGACGGTTGTATTATAAGGAAATTACGGTATCCTTCGGCCCCTCGCTCGATCGCCGGAGGGGTGGCAGAGCGGTTGAATGCAACGGTCTTGAAAACCGTCGTGGGTTAACGCCCACCGTGGGTTCGAATCCCACCCCCTCCGCCATATTGAAAAGGGTCCCATTAGGGGCCCTTTTCAATATTGGGGACAACGGGTTGCCCGATGAGAACCCATCGGTTCGAACAAGAAGGCAGGAAGCCTTCTTGACGCCGCTTGCGGCGCCCGCAGGGCGAGGACCAGGGAAGGTCCGAGTCAATCCCACCCCCTCCGCCATATTAAAAAGGGTCTCATCTGAGGCCCTTTTTAATATTGGGGATGGCGGGTGCCCGGTGAGAACCCATCTGGTTCGACGCAGCCGCCAAAGGCGGCAAGAACGTCGCCGCACCGCGGCGGCGGCCCGAAGGGTGAGCGCGCAGCGCGAATAATCCCACCCCCTCCGCCATATTCAAAAGGGTCCCATCAGGGGCCCTTTTCAATATTGGGGACAGCGGGTTGCCCGGCGGGAACCCACCTTCTCCTATCGACGCTACAAGATGGGCCGAGACCAACCCATCGATAAAAGCAAGCGCCGCTCACTGGTAAGACAGGCACGCGCCCTCGCCCATTTCGGCTGCCGCAGAATGCCTTCCCTATCCGACAGCTGGCACACCAACCCGCACAAACTGTTCGCGGATCGCTGAGCAGGCGACCGATCAGGCGACCGCCAGCACCTCAACGCCGCCCATGTAAGGTTTCAGCACATCCGGCACCCGCACACTGCCATCGGCCTGCTGGTAGTTCTCGAGCACCGCGACCAGCGTACGGCCGACGGCCAGACCCGAGCCGTTGAGCGTGTGCACTAGTTCGGGCTTGCCGGTCTCGGGATTGCGCCAACGCGCCTGCATGCGCCGCGCCTGGAAATCGCCCATATTCGAACACGACGAGATCTCGCGGTACTTGTCCTGGCCGGGCAGCCACACCTCGATGTCGTAAGTCTTGGTTGCCGAGAATCCCATATCGCCGGTGCACAACGTAACCACGCGATACGGCAAGCCCAGTTTCTGCAGGATGGCCTCGGCATGGCCGGTCAGCGCTTCGAGCGCTTCGAACGATTCTTCGGGACGCACCACGTGCACCAACTCGACCTTGTCAAACTGGTGCTGACGGATCATGCCGCGGGTGTCCTTGCCGTAGGCGCCGGCTTCCGAGCGGAAACACGGGGTATGCGCCACGTAACGGCGGGGCATATAGCTGTCTTCAACGATCGCGTCACGCACGATGTTGGTCAGCGGCACCTCGGCCGTCGGAATCAGGTAGTAGTCGGTGTTCTCGAGGCGGAACAGGTCTTCGGCAAACTTGGGCAGCTGGCCGGTGCCGAAAAGACTGTCGGCATTGACCATGTAGGGCACATAGGCCTCGGTGTAGCCATGTTCGGTGGTGTGTACATCGAGCATGAACTGGGTCAGCGCGCGATGCAGCCGCGCCAGCGATCCGCTCATCACCGCGAAACGCGAGCCAGTCAGCTTGGCCGCTACGTCGAAGTCCAGCATGTCGAGCCCGGCACCGAGATCGACATGGTCTTTCGGTTCGAAATCGAACGCGGCCGGCTCGCCCCAACGACGCTCCTCGCGGTTATCGTCTTCGTCCTTGCCTTCGGGCACGCTCTCGTGCGGCAGGTTGGGCGTGCTCAAGGCGATGTCGCGCAACTGCTCCTGCACGTCGTTCAACGCATCGTTGGCAGCTTTCAGCCGATCGCCGAGCGTCGCGACCTCATCGAGCAGCGGCTGAATGTCCTCGCCCGCCGCTTTCGCCTTACCGATCGATTTCGACTTGGTGTTGCGCTCGTTTTGCAGGTCCTGGGTGTCGACCTGCAAGGCCTTGCGCTTCGCTTCGAACTCGGCAATCCGTGTGGTGTCCAGTTCGAAACCGCGTCGCGCGAGCTGACGCGCTACGTTGTCGAGTTCGGTTCGCAGTAATTTCGGGTCCAGCATGTCTCTCAGTCCAAATTGGCTCGTGCAGACCAGGAAACCACATGCCCCGGGCCTACCATTTCTTTAACGGCTCTCAATACGTCGACGACCTTTTCCGGCCGGTCGAAAAATTCGACGATCACCGGCAGATCCAGCGACACATCGAGCAGTCCTGCTTCGTGCAACTGGCCGGAGCGGCCGAAACCGGCGATCCCGCGAAATGCGGTCACGCCTGCCACGCGATGCTCTTTGTGCAGCAGGTCGATGATCTTTTGATGCTGGCGATCCTTCTCGCTGCAATACACGCGCACCATGGTGACGTCGATCTGTTTCATAGTTGCCTCGCAAGCATTACGCCCAGAAATGCGGCGCCCACGCAGGCGACCACGCTGATCAGCATATTCAACGCCGCTTTGACATAGTCGGCCTGCTCGATCAGGTTCAGCGTCTCGATCGAAAAGGTCGAGAAGGTGGTGAAAGCCCCCAGGAAACCGACCAGGGCAAATGCCCGCCACTCGGCGCCGAGCGCCGAGCGCTCGATCAGCACGATGTACAGAAACCCCATGACCAGCGAGCCGACCACGTTGACCGCCAACGTGCCGTACGGAAAACCGCGCCCCAGCCACGCATACACGGCGCCGGACATCCAAAAGCGCATTAACGCGCCCATGGCACCGCCGGCAGCAATCGCGAATGTCTGGATCAAATCGGCGCTCGATCATCGAAACCCGGCATTCTACTTGAACCCTTCATCCGGCTACAGGGGGCCTCGGCGGTCAACCGTCGGACGGCGATTTGCCCGCCTTCTCATCCAACGCGCGCAATTGATCGAGTTTTTCGCCGATCTTGATTTCGAGACCGCGGTCGACCGGATGATAGAAGCGACGCGCGGCGAGTTCGTCGGGCAGATAAGTCTCACCGGCGGCATAGGCCCCAGGTTCATCGTGGGCGTAGCGGTAGGCTTTGCCGTAGCCCAGTTCTTTCATCAAACGCGTCGGTGCGTTGCGCAGGTGGATCGGTACTTCCAGCGAACCCGACTGCTTGGCAGCGGCCATCGCCTCGTTGAAGGCGCTGTACACCGCGTTGCTCTTGGCGGCGCAGGCGAGGTAAGCGACTGCCTGGGCGATTGCCAGTTCCCCCTCAGGACTGCCGAGACGCTCCTGAACCTGCCAGGCGTTCAGTGCGAGTTCCAGGCCGCGCGGGTCGGCGTTGCCGATGTCTTCGGATGCCATGCGCACGACCCGGCGTGCGATATATAAAGCATCGCAACCGCCATCGAGCATGCGACACAACCAGTACAACGCACCGTCGGGCGATGAGCCGCGTACGGATTTGTGCAAGGCGGATATCTGGTCATAGAACGCCTCGCCACCTTTATCGAAGCGCCGGACCTGCCCCGCAACCACTTCGCCGACGGCTTCGTCGTCGATTCGGCCGTCCGTTGCCAGATCCGCAGCAATCTCCAGCAGGTTGATTGCACGTCTGGCGTCGCCGTCTGCGGCATCGGCCAGCAGTTGCATCGCAGTGTCGCTGATCTTCAGTTTCAGCTCACCCAGCCCGCGCTCGGTGTCGTTGAGGGCCCGATTCAGCAACGCCTCGATCGCGTCACGCTGCAACGACTTGAGCACGTAGACACGCGCACGTGATAACAGCGCATTGTTCAACTCGAACGATGGGTTCTCGGTGGTCGCGCCGACGAACAACAGCGTGCCGTCTTCGACGTGCGGCAGAAACGCGTCCTGTTGACTCTTGTTGAAGCGGTGCACCTCATCGATGAATAGCACGGTTCCCTTGCCGCTCTGCGCCCGTATCTGGCGCGCCTTATCGACGGCAGCGCGAATGTCTTTCACACCCGCCAGCACAGCCGACAGGGTTTCGAATGCATAGCCGGATCGACCCGCCAACAGACGCGCAAGCGTCGTCTTGCCGGTACCGGGTGGTCCCCAAAAGATCATCGAATGCAAACGCCCGGTCTCGATCGCACGGCGCAATGCCTTGCCCTCACCCAGCAGGTGCTCCTGCCCCATGTATTCCTGCAATGTCGCCGGGCGCATACGGTCGGCCAGCGGGCGCCCCTGCAGTGCACGGTCCGGGTCGTCGAATAAATCGTCTGCGTACATAGCGCGCTATTGTATCCGTGCCCATGTATTCGATGCGCCACAATTGCGCCTGCCACCACGCGATCGCGCCGCACAGGCGCACTGTTTGAGGGCCCAAGGCGAAATCACGTGCACTGACTTAGCTCAATTTGCAATGTAGTTCGCATCTGGGCGAACCGTCTCGCCAAAGCTAAACCGTTGAACAACAGACGATTTAATCCGTATCTTAAGTTCTGGCACCGCATTTGCTATTTCGTTAGACAGCAAGCAGCAACGTTGCTGCGGCGAACACAATCTGGTTGACCAACGTTGGTCATTAGGCAAAGGCGCCCTTGCATCTGCGTAACCGCAGATTGCATCGGTGCCTTTTTTGTTGTTCGCCGTTTCCGTTGCTTGCCCCATTGATGTTTGCCAGTAGTGGAAGTTTGAGCAGTCACATGAGCCAGGTCGCAGAAGCGCTGAGCCCCTCGCAGGCAGCCGAAGCATCGGCACCGGTCGCCCCCATCGTGGTCGTCGGCAACGGCCCGGTCGGTATGCGCGTGGCTCGCGAGTTGCTGCAGCGGCTGCCCGGGCAGTCCGTCATCATCTACGGCGACGAACAACACGAACCCTACAACCGCGTCCGTTTGTCATCCTGGCTCGCCGGCGAGGTCGACTGGCAAGGTCTGGCACAACCGCTTGATCCGCCGCTCGGCGCATGCTTCGAAGAACGCATCGGCTACCGGGTCGAATCGATCGATCGCGACCACAAGCGGATCACCGACAACAGCGGCCAGGTACAACCGTATTCCAGATTGATCCTGGCGACGGGGTCGTCACCATTTGTGCCGAATATCCCAGGCATCGACAAGAGCGGCGTGTTCACCTTCCGCGATCTCGACGACACCAACAAGCTGCTGGCTCGCCGGGTCCGCAGCCACCACACCGTGGTTCTCGGCGGCGGTTTGCTCGGTCTGGAAGCGGCGCGCGGTATGCAACGCGCCAACACGCAGGTAACGGTCGTCGAACATGCAGACCGCCTGCTCGGTCACCAGCTCGACGAAGACGGCGCTGCCGAACTGCAACACGACGTGGAATCGCTGGGCGTTCGGGTCGTCATCGGCGACGGCGTCGCCGAGGTGCTGGGTGGCGAACGTGTCACCGGTGTTCAACTGCGCTCCGGCCTGACGATCAAGTGCGACACGATCGTCGTCGCGACCGGCATCCGCCCCAATATCGGCTTGGCGAAGGAGTTCCATCTCAAGTTCGGTCGCGGCATCCAGGTCGATGACCGTATGCGCACCTCCGACGACGATATCTATGCCGTCGGTGAATGCGCCGAACACCGCGGCGAGGTCTACGGCCTGGTCGCACCGGGCCTGGAACAGGCCGCCGTTGCCGCCGCCGATATCGCCGGCATCGAAAGTCACTACGCCGGTTCGGTCGCTGCTTCGCGCCTCAAGGTGGTCGGTACCCAGGTGTTCAGCATGGGACCGATGGGCGCCGGCGAGAACCGGCACAACGGCAAGGCCTATGTGTACCGTGATGACGACAAAGGCATCTACCGCAAGATTCTGGTCAAGCAACATCGACTGATCGGCGCGATCGGCATCGGCGACTGGAACGAAACCGTCCGGCTGCAGACCTTCATCGGTCGAACCGCTGTCATCTGGCCCTGGCAGATCATGCGTTTTCTGCGCACCGGTTTCATCTGGCCGGCCGAAGACAGCCAGAGCGTCGCTGCCTGGCCGGCAACAACCATCGTGTGCCAATGCACCAACGTCACGCGCGGCACCTTGAGCGACGCCATCGCCAAGGGGGCCTGCACCACAGAAGCGGTCTGCAAGGCCACTGGCGCCAGCTCGGTCTGCGGCTCATGCAAGCCGCTGGTCAACGATCTCATCGGCGGCGGCGCACTCAAGCCCGTCGCGTTATCGCGCACCCTGCTCGTCTCCGGCACCATCGCGTTGATCGGTGCACTGCTGATGCTGTTCGCGCCAGCCATCCCCTATGCCGATTCAGTGCAGCACGCGTGGCACTGGGACGTGCTGTGGCGCGACGGCCTGCTCAAACAGATCACCGGCTTTACGATTCTCGGCCTGTTCGTCATCGGCTTGCTGGTTTCGCTGCGCAAACGCACCCCCGTGCTCAACCGCCTCGGCAAGTTCGATGGCTGGCGCCTCGCCCATATCGTGCTGGGTCTGCTGGTGGTGGTCACGCTGCTCGCACACACCGGCCTGCGTTTGGGTAACGGCCTGAACTTTCTGCTGATGGCGAGCTTCAGCCTGATGCTGCTGCTGGGGGGCTTCTCCAGCGGCGTCATCGCACTTGAACACCGTATCGGCGGCGCGATCGCGACCCGTCTGCGCCGACAGAGTGTGTGGTTTCACATCCTGTTGTTCTGGCCCGTACCGGCATTGCTCGGCTGGCACATCTTCAAGACGTACTGGTACTGAGCGGCGCAGACATGGCGAAGAAGTCAACGATGAAGCTGTGGTTGCTATGGATTGTCGCCAGTCTCGGTGCGGCCGGCGCGTTCGGTTACGTGATGTTCGAGGCAGGTGACAAAACCGTGTTCATGCCGGGACCGCTGAGCAACGGCCATCACCAACTCGCCGACGCCTGCGACAGCTGCCATACCGATCCGCTCGGTGGTGGCGAGGTGCTGCAGCAGGCTTGTATCGATTGTCACGGTGAGGAACGCGTCAAACCGCACGATTCACATCCCCGCACCAAGTTTAAAGACCCGCGCAATGCTGACCGCCTGGAAAAGATCAATGCCCTGCAATGCGTGAGCTGTCACGTCGAACACCGGCCGGAGATCACGCGCAAGAATGGCGTTACGCAGCCTGTCGATGTCTGCTACCACTGCCACGTGGATGTCGGCGAAAACCGACCATCGCATGTCGGCATGGCATTCGATACCTGTGCCAATTCAGGCTGCCACAACTTTCACAACAATCGCGCCCTGTATACCGACTTTCTCGTCAAGCATATGGACGACGCCGACTTGAGCGACAAGCCCAAGGTACCGCTGCGTGAGTTCGGCTCGGTCATCGACGAGATCATGGAGTACCCACGCGACCACTATCCGGTCGAACCGCTCACCCTGGCCGACAAAGACGCGCCGCCCGAGTTCGCAGCCGACGAAGAGATCGATCGCGACTGGTTGGAGACGGCGCATGCCAAGGCCGGCGTCAATTGCAGTGCCTGCCATCAGCCGCGCGATGCGCAGGGCGAGCTGACCGCCTGGGTCGACAAACCGGGTGTCGAGGGCTGCAACAGCTGCCACAACCACGAAGTCGCGCGCTTCAAGCTCGGCAAGCACGGTATGCGCCTGGCCGCCGACCTTTCACCGATGCGTCCCGACATGGCACGCCTGCCGATGAACGACAAGGCAGCACATGCCGAACTGACCTGCAACAGCTGCCATGGCGGCCACCGCTTCGACGCCGCCTACGCGGCGGTGGATGCCTGCCTCGCCTGTCACAACGATGAGCACTCCGTGGCCTACGAGGCATCGCCACATGCCGAACTGTGGCAGGCCGAAGTCGGCGGCAAGGCGGATGCCGGCACCGGCGTGTCATGTGCAACGTGCCACATGCCGCGCATCGATTTCGACGTCAACGACTGGATGAGTCGCAAGCTCGTCGATCACAACCAGAGCGCGACGCTGTCACCCAACAGCAAGATGATCCGCCCAGCCTGCCTGCATTGTCATGGCCTGGGCTTTTCGATCGATGCGCTGGCCGATCAATCGCTGATCGACAACAACTTCACGGGCCGACCGAGCAGACATGTCGAATCGCTCGATCTCGCACGCGCCGACCAGGAACGCTATCTGCGCGAAAAAGCCGAGGCCGCGCAATGAATCCCAACGCCGGCGAAGACCGGCATTTCGTTCTCCGGAACATTCGTAGTCAGAAGGTAAAGTAATGAAACAACACAGCCGCAAAAACATGATCGCTCTCACCTTGCTCGGCGCAGTCGCCACCGCGACCGGCGTTAGCGTTGCCGAGGACGTTGCCGACAAGCCGATGATCTCTCCGAAGACCATGGCCGATGCCCTGCACCTGGTTATGGACTCTGACCGCACCGTATACACGCAGAAGATCGTCAACCGACTCGCCAAGAAAGAGAAAGTGATCACCGCCAGTGAACACTTCGAAGATGAGAAGGCACTGGTGCTGCCCGCCCAGATGTTCCGCTTCGGTTCAGAGCTGGTTGCCAAGCGCGCCGAGAAGCTGCCGGATGTGAAATTCAGCTACTCGCTGCAGTCCATGTGGCCGGTGAACAAGCAGAACGCACCCAAGACCGAGGCCGAAAAAGCCGGTCTGAAATTCGTTGCCGATAACAAGGGCCAGAACTACTACACCGTGGAAGAGCTCGGCGGCACCAAGTACTTCACCGCTGTCTACGCCGACACGGCAGTCGCACCGGTCTGCGTCTCTTGCCACAACGACCACAAAGATACGCCGCGCCGTGATTTCAAACTCGGTGACGTGATGGGTGGTGTCGTTATCCGCATCCCGGTTGAAGGCTGATCCCGTGCAAGGTCGCCTGATCTTGTTGTTATCGATGCTGATGTCTTCAGCTATCGCGGGCGACAACCCGGCGTACCGGCAGTTCGAGGACAAAGCCTTGGTGCAGGGACGCACCATCTGGTTGGGAACGTGTGAAGGCTGCCACGGCTATGGCATCGCCGGCGCGCCGATCCCGATGGAACCGGACGCATGGCGTCCTCGCCTCGCCCAAGACCGGGCCACGCTGTACCAACACGCTATAGAAGGTTTTTACGGTCCCGACTATACGTACATGCCGCCACGCGGCGGCAACGACAAACTGACCGATGAAGAAGTCCGCCTGGCCGTCGACTACATGGCGACCCTGGCCGAATATTACGTGAAGCACCAGGAGTAAAATTCATGACCCCGCAACAGAAACAACTCGTCAAAGATTCGTGGATCAAGGTTCTGCCGATCAAAGAACAGGCCGCAGAATTGTTCTACGGCCGACTGTTCGAGAAATATCCGGAAGTGAAGCCGTATTTCAAAGGCGACATGAAAGAACAGGGCCGCAAGCTGATGGCCATGCTCAACACCGCCGTCAACGGCCTCGATAATCTCGAATCATTGATCGAGCCGTTGAAGCAATCCGGCAAGGCACACGTCGACTACGGCGTGAAAGCCGAAGACTACGACAAGGTGGGCGATGCCTTCCTGTGGACGCTCGAGCAGGGTCTCGGCGATGCGTTCACGCCGGAAGTCAAAGAGGCATGGACCGTCACCTACACGACGGTCGCCAAAGTGATGATCGATGGTGCCGAGTACAAAGACGCATCGGCCGCTTGATGACACGACCGGTCTGCGCGGCATGAGCTGGCCGCGCAGACGCCGGCTAATCAGATCCCGGGCGCCTTGGCCCGACTACCGATCGCCCTGCAACACATCCCAGTCGTCGTGACCCTGGTATACAAACAGTTGGGGATCGATCGGGACATTGCGCTGCACATCGAAGAAGCGGAAGCGTGAGATCTGGCCGTAGTTGTCGTACAGCTCGAGCAGGCGCAACTCATTACCCTCGAACGCCAGCAACACACGCACGAAATCGCTTTCCTTGTCGCGCGGAATCAGTTCCAACCACTGAAGGCCACGCCGTTCGCCGATATCGACGACCTCGAAGTCATCGTCCACTGAACGCTCGTTGGCGAGAAACGCCGCCGGCGTACCTTTTAGTGCCCAGTCCTGATAATGGCGGGTGACCTGCTTGAGCTCTTCTTCGATAACCCAGACGTCACGCCCATCGGCGAGGATCACCTGCTTGTTCGGTGAGACATAGTCCCAGCGAAAATGACCGGGACGTTCGAGCAGAAACAGGCCGTGCATCTGGCCGGTCGTCGCCTGCTCGGTATCGAGCACCGATTGTTCGAACTTGGCCTGCAGCGTCGACAGGCCCTGCATGAAGTTGTCCAGCGCATCGCGCGCCGGGCCCGCTATCGCGAGCGAATGCAACAGGTACAAGCCTGCCGCCACGAGTATCTTGAATTTCATCAGTCCGTTACCGGTGGTGGCGCCAGCACTTCGCGGTTACCGCGCTCATCGGCGGTGCTGACGATACCGATCCGTTCCATTTCTTCGACCAAGCGCGCCGCGCGGTTGTATCCGATCTTCAACCGACGCTGCACGCCCGAAACGGACGCACGTCGCGTTTCGGTAACTACCTTCACGGCATCGTCGAACAACGGATCCTGATCCTCTGTATCGACACCGGAAGCCTCGGCAGATAGACCCGGTATCGCCTCGGTAGGTTCCTGCAGAATTTCGTCGACATAGTTAGGCTGCCCGCTCTGCTTCAGGTGACTGACCACGCGGTGCACCTCGTGATCGTCGACGAAAGCACCGTGCGTACGCTGCGGGAAACTGGTGCCCGGCGGCAGGTACAGCATGTCGCCGTGCCCCAACAATGCCTCGGCGCCCATCTGATCGAGAATAGTGCGCGAATCGACACGCGACGAGACCTGGAAAGCGATACGCGTCGGGATGTTCGCCTTGATCAGACCGGTGATGACGTCGACCGACGGACGCTGCGTTGCCAGCAACAGGTGAACACCGGCGGCGCGCGCCTTCTGCGCGAGGCGTGCGATCAGTTCTTCGACCTTCTTGCCAACGACCATCATCATGTCGGCGAACTCATCGACGACAACGACGATGTACGGCATCGGATGCAGATCGGGTATCTCCGGCAGATCGCCGGTGATCGGATCGGGCTCGGGTTTGAACAAAGGGTCTTTGATCGGTTCGCCGGCCTTGGCCGCCTCTTTGACCTTCTTGTTGTAGCCGGCGATGTTGCGCACGCCGAGCGAGGCCATCAGGCGATAGCGCCGTTCCATCTCGGCGACACACCAGCGCAGCGCGTTCGCCGCCTCTTTCATGTCGGTCACGACCGGCGTCAACAGGTGCGGGATACCTTCGTAGACCGACAGCTCCAGCATCTTGGGATCGATCATGATCATGCGGATGTCTTCTGCGGTCGCCTTGTACAACAGGCTGAGAATCATCGCGTTGACCGCGACCGATTTACCCGAACCCGTGGTACCGGCGATCAACGCGTGCGGCATCTTGGCCAGATCGGCAACCACCGGCTCGCCGACAATGTCCTTGCCCAGCGCCAGCGTCAGTGGCGACTTGGAACGGTCATAGGCCTCCGAGCGCAGGGTTTCACTGAGGTAGACCATCTCGCGGTGTTCGTTCGGAATCTCCAGGCCGATCACCGACTTGCCCGGAATCACCTCGACCACGCGCACCGAGACGGTCGACAGTGCACGTGCCAGGTCTTTCGACAGGTTGGTAACCTTGCTGACCTTAGTGCCGGCTGCGAGCAACAGCTCGAACAAGGTAACGACCGGGCCGGGATGCACCGCGGTAACTTCGGCGGTAATACCGAAGTCGGCCAGCTTGCGCTCGACCTGACCCGACAAAGCCTGCAACGCCTCGGTCGACAGACCCTTGCCGCTGTGCTGCGGCGGATCGAGCAGGCTCAACGGCGGTAGTTCGGTATTCGGTTCGGGTTCGAGCAAGGTCATCTGGCGTTCCTTCTCGACCCGCACGCTCGACTTGATGGTCGGCTCTTTCTTCTCGATGATCGGCGGCGGTTTGTCGCGGGTGCGTTCCTGCTCTTTCTTGAACACCTCCTGGCGTTCCTGCTTCATCTTGTTGGCTTCGCGCCGCTCGGCAGCACTGCCGATCAACATGGTCGCCTGTCGCCACGCATTGAGAATGAAGCCGCCCAAACCATCCATGACGCCCAACCACGACACGCCGGTGAACAACGTGAAACCGGTCAGCAACAAGGCCAGCAACAGCAGACTGGCGCCGGCCTGGTTCAACACGGCCTGACCCGACGAACCGATCAGGTCGCCGGTGATGCCACCCGGCCCGCGAGGCAGCTCATCGCTGAATCCAAAGTGCATTGATGCCAACGCGGTCGCGCTCAGCACGGTCAGTACGAAGCCGACCCAACGCGCGACCCGTAGATAGACGCTGTGCTCTTCCTCGTCGCGCTCACGGAACATGACCCAGCCGCCCCAGGCGATCATCACCGGGAACAGGTAGGCGACCTTGCCGAACAACAGGAACAACACGCTGGCCACCCAGGCGCCGGCGACACCGCCCGCATTGTCGGCGTGTTGCTTGCCGCTCTCGAACAGCCAACTGGGATCGTCCTTGGAGTACGAGAACAACGCCATCAGGAAGTAGACACCGATCGCCAACAGCAGCAGAAAGGCCCCTTCCTTGAGTCGCTTGTTCAGCGTTGCATGCATCTCACGAACACCAAATTCATAAAACAAACAATAATTTATAAAGTCTTCTAAAGGTAATTTGCGAATTATTGCACAGACCGGCGGGCGGCGACA
Organism: Thiosocius teredinicola; assembly: GCF_002009425.1. Classification (NCBI taxonomy): domain Bacteria; kingdom Pseudomonadati; phylum Pseudomonadota; class Gammaproteobacteria; order Chromatiales; family Sedimenticolaceae; genus Thiosocius; species Thiosocius teredinicola. The sequence goes on along the minus strand of NZ_CP019936.1, from coordinate 2,149,589 downwards.
GCGGGCGTCGCGGCAGCGCATACTAGCAAAATCTGCCGCGACCCATCGGGCATCTGTCGCTAAATGCGCGCAAATCCGGCCGAAGTGGCGCGAAACAAGCGTTTCCTACAAGAGTGCCGGGTGAACGACCTTGCCGTCGTGAACGTTCACCCCGCCGGCTAGTCGCGGGTCAGCCTGCCAGTCGGGTGTCAGCAGAACCTTCAAATAAGGCACCATCGCCGCGGACAACGCCTGGGTGGCGCTGCGCGGGACGGCGCCGGGCATGTTGGTAACGCAGAAATGGCGGACACCTTCTTCAAGGTAGGTCGGATCATCGTAGGTGGTCGGTCGCGTGGTCTCCACACACCCGCCCTGGTCGACCGAGATATCGACGATCACGCTACCCGGCCGCATCTGCGCGACCTGTGCGCGAGAGACGACGCGTGGCGCAGCAGCGCCCGGCAGCAGCACTGCACCGACGACCAGATCGGCGTCGGCAACCTTCTCGTCGACCACCGATTTGGTCGGCACCAGCGCCGTGATGTTCGGAGCCAGGTGATGCATGTGCGCCAGTTGCTGCGGGTTCTTGTCGAACACGGTAACGTTCGCGCCCAATGCCGAGGCAGCGCGTACGGCTGCACCGCCGGCCGTACCGGCGCCGAACACTACCACGTTGCCCCGCTCCACCGCCGCCAGCCCGCCGAGCAGAATGCCGGGGCCACCCTGCGGAATATGCAGCAGGTGCGCGCCGACCTGGATCGCGATACGACCGGCGATGTCGCTCATCGGCACCAGGATCGGCAGACGACCCTGATCGACCACCGTCTCGAAGGCGATCGCGGTCAACCCGATATCGCACAGTTTCCGGGTGAGCGTCGGGTTCGGTGCAAGATGCAGGTAGCAGAACAGCAGGTGATTGCGCTTGAGCCGATGCAACTCCGGTTCAATCGGCTCCTTGACCTTCACCACCAGCTCGGCCCAGTCGTACAACGCGTCTGCATCGGGCAGGATCTGCACGCCGTGATGTGCGTAATCGCTGTCTGGATAGCCACTCGGAATGCCCGCGCCACTCTCGATACCGACCTCGATCCCTTGGTGGGTCAGGTCGCCAGCCGCGGTTGGCGTCAGGGCCACACGCCCTTCGAGCGGTTTGATTTCCTTCGGTACACCCACCTTCAAACTCATGGTTTTACCTCCGTACGGGGTCTCTTATAGTATGGCCGGCCGTGAGCCGATACCATCGCGCATCGCCGCGCCACAGGCGCGCTCAAAAAAGCCGTAATAGACAGGAGACACTCGCATGAGCGAAACCAAGCATTGCAGACTGCTGATTCTGGGATCCGGCCCTGCCGGTTATTCCGCAGCCGTCTACGCCGCCCGCGCCAACCTGAACCCGGTACTGGTCACCGGCATGGAGCAAGGCGGCCAGCTCATGACGACCACCGATGTCGACAACTGGCCCGGCGACAACGACGGCGTCCAGGGGCCGGACCTGATGGCGCGCATGCAAAAGCACGCCGAACGCTTCGAGACCGAGATCATTTTCGATTACATCTCCGAAGTCGACTTGAGCCAGCGGCCGTTCCAGCTCAAGGGCGACAGCCAGCGTTACACCGCCGATGCGCTGATCATCTCTACCGGTGCATCCGCCCAGTACCTCGGCCTGCCGTCGGAAGAGGCCTTCAAGGGCAAAGGCGTGTCGGCCTGCGCAACCTGTGACGGTTTCTTCTACCGCAATCAAAAGGTGGCCGTGATCGGTGGCGGCAACACCGCCGTCGAAGAGGCCCTGTATCTTTCGAACATCGCCTCAGAGGTCATCCTGGTGCACCGTCGCGATGCCTTGCGCTCTGAGAAGATCCTGCAGGACCATCTGTTCGAAAAAGAAAAGAGCGGTAACGTCACGATCGAGTGGAACCATGTGCTCGACGAGGTTCTCGGAGACGACAGCGGCGTGACCGGCATGCGCATCAAGAGCACCGTCGACGACAGCACCAAGGACGTCGATATCCACGGCCTGTTCATCGCCATCGGCCACAAGCCGAACACCGACATCTTTGTCGACCAGCTCGAGATGCATAACGGCTACATCAAGGTCAAAAGCGGCACCGAAGGCAACGCCACCGCAACCTCGGTCGAAGGGGTGTTTGCCGCAGGCGACGTGATGGACCACGTATACCGTCAAGCCATCACCTCGGCCGGTAGCGGCTGCATGGCCGCACTCGATGCCGAGAAATACCTCGACGCACTCGAAAAGAAAGGCTGAGATTGCGCTGATTACAGCGAAAACGGCGGTGCCAGAAAGGCGCCGCCGTTTTTGTTTGCATCGGATTCGAACGGTGCGCGTCAGGCGCGGCGGTTTCAGTCCCGCTGGCCCCACAAGGCATCTTTCAGCACCTGGTTGGTCACCCAGGCATGCAGCAGGATCTGCTGGAACCGGCTCAGCGCACGAAACTGCACGCCGGTATAGAACACCGAGTGTTCTATGCCTTCGTTTTCCTCTATGCGCTCGGTTGCATTGCGCACGTCGGCCAACAGGCCCAGTTCCTCTTTGCCGCCCGAGATCAGCAGGTGGAACTTCATGTGCAGGCGCTCGCCATCCTCCGCCACCTCGACATCCGTGGCGATCTTGGCGCCGGTCTCGCTGAGGTCGACAATCGTGCCGGGCCGAAAGTTCTGGTCGATGTTCTCGTCCTTGGTGTTGCGCACCGACACGTCGATATCGGCGCTGACCCGCGAACCGTTGCGGATCAGTATCTGTTCGACCTCTTCCGGGTATTCGAAATGCAGATGGGGGTAAGGACGCATCGCGGTGTCGAGCACCCGTGCCTTGAAACCCAGCACCCGCTCACCCTTGAGTACGCGGATATTGAACCGCTGACCTTCACGCAGGATGCTGACCCGGCCATTGTGCGTCGGCGCGGTGGTCACAAGGCTGCCGCCCGGCAGATAGCCGATCAGGCGCACCGAATGTCGCGGTGCATTCTCCGGCGAGGCCGATTGGATCTGCAGCACCGATCCGGGCGGAATACTCAATAGATCAGTTTTCGGGTTCACGGCCATTATGTCGGTAACCGAGCGAGAATCTTTATCCCACCCGCTACCCAGACCGCTGGCGATCGAAGTATTGGGTTGAGCACCAGCCGCGGCGCTTGCGAAAAACTGCTCAAAGCATCGCGGCACCGCGATCGAACACAAAGGCATTTTTGAGCTGCCTTCTGGTTGACCGGCCGGCACAGAGATCATACCGTTTCTCTCATCATTCGCTACATTCGCAAGTGCAGGTGTGACTTTGCGATTGAAGATCGTCGAACACATCGCCGAGATCGACCGCGACGCATGGAACGCACTCGGCGTTGCCGCCTATCCGTTTCTGCGACACGAGTTTCTCGCCGCCCTCGAAGCCGAAGGCTGCCTCGGTGAACGCTACGGCTGGTTACCGCGTCACCTCGCCTTGTGGAACGACGATGGGCAACTGGTCGGCGCCGCGCCGCTTTACCTCAAGTTCAACTCCTACGGCGAGTTCGTGTTCGACTGGGCGTGGGCGGATGCCTACGCGCGCCAGGGACTCGAGTACTATCCCAAGCTGGTCAGCGCCTCGCCGTATACGCCGGCGACCGGCCCCAAGCTGCTCACCCACCCGAACGCACCCGAGGGCACCGCAACGGGCTTGATCGCTGCCGGCCAGGAGCTTGCCGAGCAGATGGGCGTATCGTCGCTGCATTGGTTGTTCACATTGCCGCACGAGACCGAGGCGCTCGAAGACATCGGCCTGATGCGTCGCGTCGGCTGCCAGTTTCATTGGGAGAACCAGGGCTACGCGGATTTCGAGGCGTTCCTGGCGACCCTGAGCTCCGGCAAACGCAAGAACATCCGCAAGGAGCGGCGGCGCGTGGTCGAGGCCGGGGTCACTTTCCGCCTGCTCGATGGGCATACGGCCACGCCGGAGGACTGGCGCATCTTCCACCACTTCTACGAGTCGACGTTCGACAAGCGTGGCGGTATACCAACCTTGTCGCTCGGCTTCTTCGAATCGCTCGCGCGCTCGTTGCCGGATGGCGTGCTGCTGGTCATGGCCGATCACGACGCTCATCCGGTGGCCGCAGCGTTCTGCCTGGTCGGTGAAAACACCCTGTACGGCCGACACTGGGGCTGCAGTGAATTCTTCGACAACCTGCACTTCGAGGCCTGCTATTACCAGGGCCTGGACTTCTGCATCCAACGCGGTCTGCAACGCTTCGAGCCCGGCGCCCAGGGCGAGCACAAGGTGGCACGCGGATTCCTGCCGACCGAGACCTTGTCGGCCCACTGGGTCGCCGATCCACGCTTCCGCGAGGCGATTGCAAAACATCTCGACTACGAACGTGCCGGGATGCAGGATTACATCAACGAGATGCAAACCCGCAGTCCCTACCGGGTGACGGACACAAGGTGATATTCGATTTGGATGGCACGCCGCCGGACGTCGGTTTTCCCGAAACGCGCCTGGCGGAGAAAGACCCGAACGGCCTGCTCGCCATCGGCGGCGACCTGTTGCAGGAAAGGATTCTGACGGCCTACCGGCAGGGCATCTTTCCGTGGTACAGCGCAGGCCAGCCCATTCTGTGGTGGAGCCCCGCCCCGCGCATGGTGTTGCACCCGGACGAGGTGCACGTGTCACGCAGCCTGCGCAAGGTGATGCGCCAAGGCGCTTTCGAGGTCAGCATCAACCACGACTTCGAGGGTGTCATCCGCGCCTGCGCCGCACCGCGCAGCCAGCAGGAAGGTACCTGGCTGGTACCTGAGATGATCCGTGCCTATTGCGAACTGCATCGCAACGGATACGCCCACTCGCTCGAGATTTGGCAAGGTGAATCTTTGGTCGGCGGTCTGTATGGTGTCGCTATCGGCGAAATGTTCTATGGTGAATCCATGTTCAGTCGCAAGCCCAACGCCTCCAAGCTGGCCTTCGCCAAGCTGGCCGAGATTGCCCTCGAACATCCCTTCCAGCTGATTGACTGCCAGATCCACACCGATCATCTCGCGAGCCTCGGCGCGCGCGAGATCGGCCGGGAGGCCTTTCATTCGAAGATCGCGGCTGCCGTCGACAAGCCGGGCCGCCCGCTCGGACGCATCGAACGCACCCCGGTTGCACACATGCGGTGGGCGCAATGAACCGCATGAAGCGTCACCTGCCCCTGTACCTGTCGGCGCCGCACGCCTGCAGCTACTTGCCCGGGCGACAGAGCAATACGCTGTTCACCGACCCCGACCAAGCGATGGACATGTCGACCTACAGCGAATTGCTGCGCTACGGTTTCCGACGCAGTGGCTCCATGGTGTATTCGCCACGCTGCGATCATTGCCAGCAGTGCGTTTCGGTACGCGTGCCGGTCGACGACTTCGCCCCACGTCGCGCCCACCGACGCGTGATCAAGGCCAATCGCGATATCGAGGTCTACGACCACCCGGCGGTATTCAACGACGAGCACTACGCGCTCTACCAACGCTACACGCGCGCCCGGCACGAGGATGGCGACATGGCCAACGCCTCGAGCGACGACTATATGAGCTTCCTGCAGACCGACTGGTGCGATACCCAGTTTCTGGAGTTTCGCCGCAGCAAGCAGTTGATGGCGGTTGCCGTTACCGACATGCCGACAGACGGCTTGTCGGCCGTGTACACCTTTTTCGATCCCGACTATGCGGATCGCTCGCTGGGCACCTTCGCCATCCTGAGCCAGATCCGCTACGCCCGCGCCCGCCGATTGTCCTACCTGTACCTGGGCTACTGGATCCAGGAATGCCGCAAGATGGCCTACAAGGTGAATTTCCGTCCGATCGAACTGTGGCAGCAGGGGCAATGGCTTCGGCTTGAAGCCGGCGTTCCTTTGCCCAGTTAAACGTTTCCAGCCCTACTTCGCTTTGCTATAATACCGCGCCTTGTGAGCGGCCCCTGGTCGGGTACGCATAATCGGACAGGAATACATGGCGAAAGAAGACGTTATCGAAATGGAAGGCACCGTGGTCGACACGTTGCCGAACACGATGTTCCGCGTTGAGCTCGAGAACGGGCACGTGGTAACTGCACATATCTCCGGCAAGATGCGCAAACACTACATCCGCATCCTCACCGGCGACAAAGTGAAGGTGGAACTCACCCCCTACGACCTCACCAAAGGCCGCATCGTCTACCGCGAACGCTGATTGCCGTTGCCCTTTATCAGGGCAGACAGCACCAGCTCAGTGCACCAGCGCCCCTTCAAAATCGAACGTCAGTTCACCGTCGGCAACCCCGATCCGCACAGCACCACCCTGCGATAGCCGGCCGAACAGCAGCTCCTCCGCCAACGCCTTCTTGATGTGCTCCTGGATCACCCGGGCCATCGGACGCGCACCCATCTTCGGATCGTAGCCTTTGCCTGCCAGCCACTCCCGCACCTCGGGCTCGACGCTCATCGCGACTTGCTTTTCATGCAGTTGCTGCTCGAGTTCGAACAGGAACTTGTCGACCACGTTCATGATGGTCTTCTGATCGAGACCGTTGAACTGAATAATCGAGTCGAGACGGTTGCGGAACTCGGGCGTGAACAGCTTTTCGATCGCACCTATCGCATCGCTGCTGTGATCCTGGGTCATGAACCCAATCGAGGCACGGCTCGATTCGCTGGCCCCGGCGTTGGTGGTCATGATGATGATCACGTTGCGGAAGTCGGCCTTGCGACCATTGTTGTCGGTCAACGTACCGTGATCCATGACCTGCAACAGCAGGTTGAACACATCTGGGTGCGCCTTTTCGATCTCGTCGAGCAGCAGCACCGAATGCGGATGCTTGTTGATCTCTTCGGTCAGCAGACCGCCCTGGTCGTAGCCGACGTAGCCGGGCGGCGCACCGATCAATCGCGACACCGTGTGCCGTTCCATGTACTCGGACATATCGAAACGGATCAGCTCCAGGCCGAGCACGCGCGCCAACTGCCGGGTCACCTCGGTCTTGCCGACACCGGTAGGACCGGCAAACAGGAAGCTGCCGACCGGCTTCTGATCCGTGCCCAGGCCTGAGCGGTTCATACGGATCGCCGCCGACAGGGCCTCGATTGCCTGGTTCTGACCGAACACGACCATCTCCAGGTCGCGCTGCAGGTTGCGCAGTGCCTCGGTATCGGTCGCCGACACCTTGCGCGGCGGAATGCGTGCGATCTTGGCGACGATTCCTTCGATGTCACCGACCGAGACGCTTTTCTTGCGTTTCGACACGGCGAGCAACTGGTTGGCCGCACCGGCTTCGTCGATCACGTCGATCGCCTTGTCGGGCATGTGCCGGTCGTTGATGTACTTGTCGGCGAGCTCGGCCGCCGCACGCAGCGCCTTGACCGAATACTTCACCTGGTGATGTTCTTCGAAGCGCGTCTTCAGCCCCTTGAGGATCTGAATCGTCTCCTCAACCGAAGGCTCGTTGATATCGATCTTCTGGAAGCGGCGCGCGAGTGCGCGGTCTTTTTCGAAGATGCCACGGTATTCCTGGTAAGTGGTCGAACCGATGCAGCGTAGCTCGCCCGACGCCAATACCGGCTTGATCAGGTTCGACGCGTCCATCACACCGCCGGAAGCCGCGCCGGCGCCGATGATCGTGTGGATCTCGTCGATGAACAGGATTGCCTCGGGCTGACGCTTGAGGTCGGCCAGCACCGCCTTCAAACGCTTCTCGAAATCGCCGCGATACTTGGTGCCCGCAACCAGCCCGCCCATATCGAGTGCGTATAGGGTGCAACCGGTCAACACATCGGGCACCTCGCCATCGACGATCTTCTTGGCGAGCCCTTCGGCGATTGCGGTTTTACCGACGCCGGCCTCACCGACGAACAACGGGTTGTTCTTGCGCCGGCGGCAGAGGATCTGCACGGTACGATCGACCTCGAGTTGACGGCCGATCAGCGGGTCGATTTTGCCGCGACGCGCCTGATCGTTGAGGTTGGTCGCGTAGGTTTCGAGCGCACTTTCCTGGCGACCTTCGCCGGTTTCTGCATCCGCCGCTTCGTTGTCGGCGGCATGATCGCTCGGTTCGTCGCTCGATACCTTCGAGATTCCGTGCGAGATGTAATTCACTACGTCGAGGCGGGTGATGTTCTGGCGGTCGAGGAAGTACACCGCCTGCGACTCCTGTTCGCTGAAGATCGCAACCAGCACATTGGCGCCGGTAACCTCTTTCTTTTCCGACGACTGCACGTGAAACACGGCACGCTGCAGCACCCGTTGGAAACCCAGTGTCGGCTGCGTCTCCCGACTGTCGTCGTCCATGATCAGGGGTGTCGTTTCTTCCAGGAAACTGTCGATGTCTTTGCGAAGGCTTTCGATATCGGCACCGCAGGCACGCAGCACCTGGGCGGCAGCGGGGTTATCCAGCAACGCGAGCAGCAGATGCTCGATCGTCATGAACTCGTGCTGTTTCTCCCGGGCATTTTTGAAAGCCTGGTTGAGGGTAAATTCCAGCTCTTTACTCAACATGTCTCAGCATCCAGTAACCGCTCGTTATGTTTACGCTCTGAGTTAACCCAAAGCCCGCAGGTTCCGCACCTCGATGATCAGGCCTCTTCCAGCGTGCACAGCAAGGGATGCTGGTTCGCACGCGAGTGTTCGTTCACCTGGGCCACCTTGGTCTCGGCCACGTCCTTTGAGAACACCCCGCAGACTCCCATGCCCCGGGTGTGGACGTGCAACATGACCTGAGTAGCCTTTTCACGATTCATGCCAAAGAACTGCTCCAGCACATGAACGACGAACTCCATAGGAGTGTAGTCGTCGTTAAGGAGCAGCACTTTAAACAGTGGCGGTCGCTTCAGTTTCGGCCGCGATTGTTCGACCGCGAGATCACCGTCACTACCTTGGTGTTCGTTGTCTTTGCTCATAATCCGCCTAAGTCTAGTCCAATCGTTCAACCTTACATGCAGCCGATTCTACCAGTGTCGCACGCTCTTCCTATGGCGGATTAGGCGCTGAAAAGTAGCGATGGGACGCGGTTGAAAGTGCGGTTCGATCGATCATTTTTCAAGGCTCGAAACAGCCCAATTTTTGTGCAAGTGCACATAAATTTATTGGGGAAAAGCACCGAAATAACGCATTTCTTGAACGCCGACTCATCACGTCGGCGCCGAAGGTAGTTCCTGCATCTTCTTGTTTTATCAGTTATTTCAGTATTTGTTTATTACCTGTTTTTATGAAAAAGAATGAGGTTAGTTTGACCATTCTCATTGTGCAGATATACTCCAACATGGTGCACGAAATAAGAACCCGACCAGCGCCTAAGTTCTACTTATGGCTGGGAAAAGAAGGGAGCACCATCGTTGTAGAGTTAGCTTTGGAGGAGTGCTTATGGCCACCGGTGTTGTGAAGTGGTTTAACAACGCAAAAGGTTACGGTTTCGTAACCCCGGATGACGGAGAACAAGACGTATTTGTGCATTTTTCGGCAATCGATATGGAAGGATATCGAACGCTCAAAGAAGGACAACGGGTAGAGTTCGAGGTTGAGCAAGGCCCGAAAGGTTTACATGCACAAAATCTACACGCCGCGTCAGCCGTGTAACGCATATAACCACTGATCCGGCGCATCGCGTCGACAAAAAATAAAAAGCCTGCCGAGCGGCAGGCTTTTTTTATTGTCTCACCGCTATGGCGAGCATCGATTACATATTGGCGATCATCGCGTCGCCGAACTCCGAGCAACTCAGCAGCTTGGCATCGTCCATCAGGCGCTCGAAGTCGTAGGTCACGGTCTTCGCGCCGATGGTCGTTTCCATTGACGTAATGATCAGGTCGGCAGCCTCTACCCAACCCATGTGACGCAACATCATTTCGGCCGACAGGATCAGCGAACCCGGGTTTACCTTGTCCTGTCCGGCATACTTCGGCGCGGTGCCATGCGTTGCCTCGAACATCGCGACGGAGTCGGAAAGGTTCGCACCCGGTGCGATACCAATACCACCGACCTGTGCAGCCAGGGCGTCGGAGACATAGTCACCATTGAGGTTCAAGGTGGCGATGACGTCGTACTCCTTCGGACGCAGCAGAATCTGCTGCAGGAACGCATCGGCGATGACGTCTTTTACAACGATTTCTTTACCGGTTCTCGGGTTCTTGAAGGTGCACCACGGGCCACCGTCGAGTTCGGTTGCACCAAACTCTTCCTTGGCCAGTTCATAGCCCCACTCTTTGAAGGCACCTTCGGTGAACTTCATGATGTTGCCTTTGTGCACCAGCGTTACCGAGGCACGATCGTTGTCGATCGCATATTGGATAGCCTTGCGTACGAGACGTTTGGTGCCCTCGCTCGACACCGGCTTTACGCCGATACCGGAGGTTTCAGGGAAGCGGATTTTGGTCACGCCCATCTCGTTGATTAGGAAGTCGATGACCTTCTTGACCTCGGCGGAACCCGACTGCCACTCGACGCCGGCATAGATGTCTTCGGAGTTCTCGCGGAAGATCACCATGTCGGTGTATTCGGGATGCAGCAAGGGGCTGGGCGTGCCGTTGAAGTAACGCACCGGGCGCAGGCAGACGTAGAGGTCAAGCTCTTGGCGCAGCGTCACGTTGAGCGAGCGGATACCGCCACCCACCGGCGTGGTCAGCGGGCCTTTGATCGAGACGACATAGTCCTTGACCGCCTCGAGACTTTCGTCCGGCAGCCACACGCCTTCGCCGTAGACGCGCGTCGACTTCTCGCCGGCATAGATCTCCATCCAGGCGATCTTGCGGTCACCGCCATAGGCCTTGGCCACCGCGGCATCGACAACCTTCATCATGACCGGGCTGATATCCACACCGATGCCGTCGCCCTCGATGTAAGGGATAATCGGGTTGGCCGGAACATTGAGAGAGTAATCGGCGTTGACGGTAATCTTGTCGCCGTCGCTCGGGATCTGAATCTTGTCGAATGCCATGGAGCTCCATCCGCTTGTGGGTCTTACGAAGAGCTGAATTCTAGCACCGAGTCGACGTAGGCTTCATTCCATGCCTCAATTGATACTGTTCAATAAACCCTACAACGTGCTCACCCAATTCACCGATCGTGAGGGTCGCGCGACGCTGGCCGACTTCATTTCCCTGCCAAACGTCTACCCGGCCGGCCGCCTGGACCGCGACAGCGAGGGCCTGCTTTTGCTAACCGACGACGGCGCCCTCGCCCACCAGCTGACCGAACCGCGCAAAAAGACCTGGAAGACCTACTGGGCACAGGTGGAACGCGTGCCGAGCGACGCCGACCTCAAGCCCCTGCGCGACGGTGTGACACTCAAAGATGGGCCGGCCAAACCGGCCAAGGTGCGCCTGATCGACGCGCCCGGGCTATGGCCGCGCGACCCACCGGTGCGGTTTCGCGCCAACATCCCCACCCAGTGGCTGGAGATCCGGATTCACGAAGGGCGCAACCGCCAGGTGCGTCGCATGACAGCGGCGATCGGTTTTCCGACGCTGCGCCTGGTGCGCGTCGCGATCGGCGACTGGTCACTCGGCAATCTGCAACCCGGCGAATGGAAAGCACTGCAAGTGGAATCGCCTACCCGCAGCAACACCCGGCCACGCTCGCCGGCGCGGCCAAAAGTGCACAAGTCTCCGCGAGGCACACGACGCTGAGGTGGTAGAATCGCCACCATGCGCTGGTCTCCCTCGGTTACGGTTGCGGCAGTTGTACGCCGCCAGGATGCTTTTCTCGTCGTCGAAGAACGCCCGCAAGGCGTGTCCGTCATCAACCAGCCCGCCGGCCATCTCGAGCAGGGCGAAACACTGATCGAGGCGGTGTGCCGCGAGGTGCTTGAAGAGACCGGGTGCCACTTCACGCCAGCAGGACTGGTCGGCGTTTACCAATGGCAGGTACCCAGCACCGATCGCAGCTACCTGCGTTTCTGTTTTGCCGGCGACGTCGGCGATCCGGTGCCGGGCCATTCGCTCGACCCGGACATCATCGCCACGCATTGGCTGTCACGCGCCCAGATCGCGGACGGTGCACTCCAACCACGTAGCCCGATGGTGTTGCAATGTATCGACGATGCCCTGCATCGCTCCCCCCTACCGCTCGAGGTGCTGCATGCGTTTGTTTAGTACCTTGATTGTCACGCTCACCCTTGCCGGGTGCATAGTCGCTGAAGACAACGTCACGCCCTATGCCGAGCTCTACCGTCTGTATGACTACCCGCAGACCTTGACTCGCGAGCAGGTGCCGGTGTGCTTCCACCATGGCTGCGCGAGCGTCAAGCATGTCGAGATCGACGAGCGCCACTGGCAGCAGGTCAGCCGACACCTGCGCCAGCCGGCCGCAGACGCCGCGGCCGAACGCGAGCAGGTGCGCGCAGCGGTCGCCGAAATGGAGCACGTCACCGGCGAGCTGGCCGGCACATCGGGTGATATCGCGGGCGACCTCGGCAGTTTCGGCACGCTCGAACCGCAGATGGATTGCATCGACGAATCGGCCAACACCACCACCTATCTGACGTTGTTCGAGCAGGCAGGGCTGTTGCGCTTTCACCGGGTCAGCAGTCGTGCCAACCGCGGCATGATCTTCTATGGCGGCATGCCGCACTACTCGGCCATGCTCACCGAGAACCAGACGGGCAAACAGTGGGTCATCGACTCGTGGTTTCGCGACAACGGTCAGCCGCCGGACGTGGTCGATCTGCAAACCTGGAAAGATGGCTGGAAGCCGGATGGCTTCACGTTCTGAATGGTCGCCCTGCCCCGATACTGACCGTCAAATCTGAAGATGTCTTGTTCAATCGCAGCGTGTGCAACCCATGAAAGGTAAAGTCATTGTCGGCCTGTCCGGTGGCGTCGATTCGTCGGTCGCCGCCTTGCGCCTGCTCGACCAGGACTGGCAGGTCGAAGGCCTGTTCATGAAGAACTGGGAAGAAGACGACGACGCCGACTACTGCGCTGCGGCCGAAGACCTTGCCGATGCACGTGCGGTCGCCGAGCAGTTATCGATCCCGCTGCATACGATCAACTTCGCCAGCGAGTATTGGGATCGGGTGTTTGCCTATTTCCTCGACGAGTACCGCGCCGGTCGCACCCCCAACCCGGACGTGCTGTGCAACCGCGAGATCAAGTTCAAGGCATTCCTCGACTATGCGCTGCACCTGGGCGCCGACAAGATCGCAACCGGGCACTACGCGGGTGTCGCCTGCGACGAACAACAGTGCCACTTATTGACTGCGCACGATGCCAACAAGGACCAGACCTATTTTCTGTATATGCTCGGACAACATGCTCTGCGCCATACCCTGTTTCCGCTGAACGACATCGACAAGCAGGACGTGCGCAGATTGGCCGAGCAGGCCGGCTTTCCCAATCACAAGAAGAAAGACAGCACCGGCATCTGCTTTATCGGTGAGCGTCGATTTCGCGACTTCCTCGCGCAGTACCTGCCGGCCAATCCCGGCGAGATCCGCACCGCCGACGGCAAATGCATCGGCGAGCATCAAGGGCTGATGTACTACACCCTGGGACAACGCCAGGGGCTGGGTATCGGCGGCGTCGCCGATGCGCCCGACGAACCCTGGTACGTCGTTGCCAAGGATCTGGTCAACAACCGCTTGGTGGTTGCCCAAGGTCACGACAACCCGCTGTTGTTCCGCGACCGGCTCACCGCAAGACAATTGCATTGGGTGGACGGCGCCGGCCCGACGCAGACGATACGCTGTATGGCGCGCTGTCGGCATCGTCAACCGTTGCAGGCATGTACGGCATCGGTAGAAGGCGATACGCTGTCCGTCATATTCGAGCAACCGCAACGTGCGGTGACCCCGGGACAGTCGGTCGTTTTGTACGACGGTGAATGCTGCCTCGGTGGCGGAATCATCGACTGATCGCAACATGGCCAGCTATTCGAACAACGATCGCATCATTGCCCTGTCCGGTGTTTTTCAGGCGGCCAAACTGGCGCGTGATATCGCGCGCACGGGCCAATGCGATGCCAATGCGTTTCGTGCGGCGCGCCAATCGCTGTTCGATTTCGAGCCCGAATCGGTGGCAGGCGTGTTCGGCGGCATCGGCGGTGTAACGATCGGGTTGCGCACGCTGACCTCGCAACTGGAAAAACCGCAGCGACCGGATATGGAAATCTCACGGTATGTCATCTCGGTCATCCACCTCGCCGACCGGCTGATGCGCAGCGATAACGGGATGCAGAACCTGCACACCGATCTGTCGGCCCTCGCCCGCCGCCTCAACCACTTCGATCTGAGCGAATCAGTGCAGAACGAGCAGCTTTCGCAGATCTATCAAGAGCAGATAAGCCCACTCGGCCCGCGCATCATGGTGCAAGGCGAGCCGCTGCATCTGCAGAACCCGGAAAACACGGCTCGCATTCGCGCCGTATTGCTTGCCGGCATCCGCGCGGCCGTTCTCTGGCGCCAGGCCGGCGGCAAGAAATGGCAGCTGCTATTCAAGCGCCGTGCCATTGCCGAGTCGGCGCGTGACATGGTCGACAGATTTGCCAACTGACTCAACTTGCGCGGCAACTTTTCGGGTGATTGACTGTTTCAGCTATAACAATCGCCGGAGAGCAGACACATGAAACTTTGGAAAATCACCCTTTTGTCGCTGCCGTTCGTGCTCGGCGCATGCAGCCAGGAAGAAAGCACCGATCAGGCAGCTACCGAGCAACCGAGCGAACTGCAGCAAAAGGTCGATACCGCGGTCAAAGAGACCAAAGAGGCCGGTAGCGCGATCGGCGAAGCTACCAAGCAGGCCGCCAGCGACACCGCCGAGGCCGGCAAGGGCTATTACGAAACGGCCAAAGAGAAAACCTCCGCAGCCTACGAGGCGACCAAGGAGAAATCAGGCGAGTTGTACGACTCGGCCAAGGAGTCGACGTCCGAAGCGTATGACGCCACCAAAGACAAGGCCTCGGAAGTCTACGATGCCGCCAAGGAGAAAACCTCGGCCGCCTACGATGCCACCAAGCAGAAAGCCGGTGAGCTGTACGATTCGGCCAAGGAGAAGGGATCGGAGATCATCGACGAGGCCAAGCAGAATCAGCGCGAGGGCGACGGCTTCCCGCCGGCCACCGAGTAAGCTCCCGCTTACCGACCGCTTTGATATCGAAACCCGGCTTCGGCCGGGTTTTTGCTGCCGGTTTTTCTGGCCTTGCAGGCCACATGAGGCGTCTCACCCCGTATAATGCGCGGCTTGATTTTTGTCTCGGAGACCGCTTCCCATGGAGCTCGACAGCCTCACGGCGATATCGCCGATCGACGGCCGCTACGGCAGTAAAACCGCAGATCTGCGCCCCGTCTTCAGCGAGTACGGCCTGATCCGGCACCGGGTGATCGTGGAGGTACGCTGGCTGCAATCGCTGGCCGCGCACGCCGGGATCACCGAGGTCGCGAGTTTCAGCGATGCAACCGAGCAGCAACTGAACAAGATCGCCAACGACTTCTCGCTCGGCGATGCCCAGCGCGTCAAAGAGATCGAGCGCACCACCAACCACGACGTCAAGGCCGTCGAGTACCTGCTGAAGGAAAAGATCGCGGGCAATGCTGAGCTTGAAAAAGTCAGCGAGTTCATCCACTTCGCCTGCACCTCCGAAGACATCAATAACCTGTCGCACGCGCTGATGCTGAAACAGGGCCGCGACGAAGTACTTCTGCCGCAGGCCGACAAGGTGATCGACGCGATTCGCTCACTGGCACACCGCTACGCCGATCAGCCCATGCTGTCGCGCACGCACGGTCAGCCGGCATCACCGACAACATTGGGCAAAGAGATGGCCAACGTGGTCGCCCGCCTCGAACGCCAACGCGCACAGATCGCCGCAATACCGCTGCTCGGCAAGATCAACGGCGCGGTCGGCAACTATAACGCCCACTTGTCGGCTTATCCGGACGTCGACTGGCAGGCCCATGCGCAGCAGTTCGTCGAATCGCTCGGCCTGAGCTGGAACCCGTACACGATCCAGATCGAGCCGCACGATTACATGGCGGAACTGTTCGATGCGGTCGCCCGCTTCAACACCATCGTGATCGACTTCTGCCGCGACGTGTGGAGCTACATCTCGATCGGCTACTTCAAACAGAAGACGGTCGCCGGTGAAGTAGGTTCCTCAACGATGCCGCACAAGGTCAACCCGATCGACTTCGAAAACGCCGAAGGCAACCTCGGTATCGCCAATGCCCTGCTCGATCACCTGGCGATGAAGCTGCCGGTTTCGCGCTGGCAGCGCGACCTGACCGATTCGACCGTGCTGCGCAATATGGGCGTCGGCTTCGCCTATTCGACCATCGCCTGGCAATCCGCGCTGCGCGGCATCGGCAAGCTGGAAGTCGACGCCAAGCGTCTCGATGCCGATCTCGATGCCAATTGGGAAGTACTCGCCGAACCGATCCAGACCGTCATGCGTCGCTACGGCATCGAGCAGCCGTACGAAAAGCTCAAGGCGCTGACGCGCGGCAACCGCGTCGATCAGCAAGGCATGCAGGCATTCATCGACACGTTGGATCTGCCCGAACAGGTCAAGACCGAGCTTAAGGCGATGACCCCCGCGAGCTATATCGGTAATGCAGCCGAACAGGCACGCAAGGTATAGATAGCGCTCACGCGTAACGCGTACCGCTGTTGATCGCGGCGGCGCAAACAAAAAAGCCGCACCCGAAGGTGCGGCTTTTTATTGGACGCGATCTTGCGAATTACTTCGTCAGGATCTCAACGCGACGGTTCATCGCACGTCCTTCGCGGGTGCCGTTGTCGGCAACCGGCGAGCTCTCACCCATGCCCTTGACGGTCATGCTGTTCGGGCTGATGCCCTTGCCGGCGAGATAGTCAGCGGCAGCCTGAGCACGACGCTCCGACAGGCCCTGGTTGTAAGCCTCTGCACCGGTGCTGTCGGTGTGACCGACGATCTCGAGCGTCTCGTCACCCTTCGAGGCATTCACCTGGTTGGCGACGTTGTCGAGTTCGGCTTCCATCGCCGGCTTCAACGTGGCGCTGTCGAAATCGAAGTGATCGGTGGTGGTGTTGATCACAACGTCGCCAGCGATCTGGCAGCCGTTGGCATCGACCTTCGCACCTGCCGGGGTACCCGGGCACTTGTCTTTGTAGTCCGGTACGCCGTCGCCATCGCTATCCAGCGGGCAGCCATCGGCATCGACCGGCGCGCCAGCCGGGGTGCCGGGGCACTTGTCTTTGTCGTCCGGTACGCCGTCGCCATCGGAATCGCCCGGCATGGCAGGCGCGGTACAACCGGTGGCCGAATCCGAGCCGCCGACACCCTGCCAGCACTCGCCGTAACCGGTCACGACGCCTTCGCCCTGGTTACTCGTAACGAAAGGGCCTTCGTCAGCTGCCTGAACGGCTCCGGCCGTCAGACCTAACACCAGACCTACAGGTGCCAGCAACGCAGCGATTTTATTCTTACCCGCACTTTCAAACATGGTTTTCCTCCCCAGCTTGTCGAGATTTTTTTGCGGAAATCTATTGTTAATCGAGAATCAGCCAGCGCCTGTCAAACCAGTACGAGCTCCGTAGAACTGACCCTACAGGGGCGCATTAAACCAGCTATGGCGCGAACTGCAAGCCCCGGCCGGGAAATTCCGGCGGATTAGACGCCAACTGCCGGCAAATAGCCTTTTTTTAGA
Organism: Thiosocius teredinicola; assembly: GCF_002009425.1. Taxonomy (NCBI): domain Bacteria; kingdom Pseudomonadati; phylum Pseudomonadota; class Gammaproteobacteria; order Chromatiales; family Sedimenticolaceae; genus Thiosocius; species Thiosocius teredinicola. Next base: position 2,132,011 of record NZ_CP019936.1, on the reverse strand, counting down.
CGCGAACTGGCCACGATTGCTAGACTGAAGCCCTATTCTCCGCCTGCGATGTACCTTGGTTGATAACCGCCTGATCAGCGGCGCGCTGTTGATTGTCGCCGCCGAACTGATGTTCGCACTCATGGGAGCGAGCATCCGCATGGTATCCGTTGATCTGAACAACGGCATGGTGGTTTTCGCACGCAACGTCGTCGGGCTCGCGCTGCTCGCCAGCCTCGCCTCGCACCCCGATTACCGCGACATGCGCACCCGTGTTCCGCATCTTCACCTGTTGCGCGGTGCTGCCGGCCTGGGTGCGATGTATTGCTTCTACTACGCCATCGCCCATATGCCGTCGCTCGCCAATGCAATGCTGTTGAAACTCACAGCGCCCTTGTTCATACCCCTGGTTGCCTTGCTGTGGCTCGCCGAGCGTTTTACCTGGCACGTGCTGGCCGCGATCACTATCGGATTCGCCGGCGTCGCCGTTATTCTCACCCCGGACTTCAGCAGCATGGCACCGGTCGCACTGATCGCCTCGCTGGGCGGCATACTCGCTGCCATAGCCAAGGTTGCCGTGCGCAAGCTGTCGGCTACCGAACCTGCCTCACGCACGGTGTTCTATTTCGCACTGATCGGCACCCTCGTTTCGGCGATACCTTTAATTTGGCTGTGGCGCACACCAACTTCATCGCAGCTCCTGTGGCTACTGATGGTCGGCGGACTGGCGACCGCCGGCCAGTTGCTGCTGACACGCGGCATGGCCTGCGCACCGGCAGCACGACTCGGTCCCTTCACGTTCTTTTCGGTCGTGTTCGGCGCCGCGCTCGGTTGGTTCTTTTGGCAGCAGACATTGGGTTGGTCAACCATTGCCGGCACGCTGCTGGTGCTGTTATCGGCCGTCCTGGTGGGACGCGGCATGCCCCACAGCACGCCGTTGCCGGCCAAGGCCGGTTAAATTATGTATGGGTTCGAATGTGATAAGCGCCTCAACATGCAGACAGTGATGATCCTAGGCTGCGACGTGATCCCAAGGGTGTCGTCGACGGTAGCCAACCGCCGAACCCACGGCACCTGGGCTCGTAACTCCCTACGGACCGCCCTCGTATCTGAGGCCGGTCCGTTTTTTTGTGTCGATGCGGCAATTCGATGACCGGGCAACACACAACGATCCGGTTGCCCGACGGCATCGACCGCGAAACCTTTCTGCGCGACTACTGGCAGAAAAAGCCACTGTTGATGCGCGCTGCAATCTCGCCACAGCACTTTCAGCTGATGCCCGACGAATTGGCCGGGCTGGCCTGCGAAAACGAGTTCGAATCGCGCTTGATCATCGAGCAGAGTGAAACCGCATGGACGGTTCAGCACGGCCCGTTCGACGAACAGGACTTTGCATCGCTGCCCGAATCGCATTGGACGCTGCTGGTGCAGGATGTCGACAAGTTCGTACCGGACGTCGCCGCTTTGATCGACCTGTTCGATTTCGTGCCGAGCTGGCGCATCGACGACATCATGATCAGTTACGCCACTGATCAAGGCGGCGTCGGCCCGCACACCGATGCCTACGATGTGTTCCTGATGCAGGCGCAGGGCAGACGCCGCTGGCGCATCAGCGATCGCCGCTACACCGACGACGACCTGATCCCCGGCCTCGAGCAACGCATCCTCTCGCATTTCATCACCAGCGACGATTGGCTGCTTGAGCCCGGCGATATCCTGTATCTGCCGCCGGGTGTCGCCCATTGGGGTACCGCAGAGGGCGATTGCATGACCTACTCATTGGGTTTTCGCTCGCCCAATCAGCAAGAGCTGGCGGCCGATTGGTTTCAGTACCTGGTCGATCAGTGCGCCGCGCAACGCCTGCAGGACCCCGACGATATCGACGCCGACCACCTGGGACAGATCACACCTGGCGCGATCGACAATGCCGCGCGCCTGTTCGCCGCCCTACCGACGCTCGACAGCACGGCGTTCGCGCTGTGGCTTGGCGATCACCTGACCGAAGCCAAGACGCAGTTTCAGATCGAGCCACCGGAATCGCCGTGGAGCGACGCCGATCTGACGGCGTGGCTGCGCGGCGGCCACGCGCTCGTGCGCCATCCGTTCGCCCGCCTGGCCTGGCAGGCATTGCCCGACGGCGCGCCTGCGTTGTTCTATCAGGGCGAGCACCGCATCTACCCTGCCGCGGCAACGGCCACGGTGAATACGCTGTGCATGCATCGCCGACTCGATACACGGACGGTCTCGGCGCTGCTGGCCGACAATGCAGACAGCCGCACGGTCGTGCTCGACCTGCTCAACGAGGGCGTGCTCGAAGCGGAGGATGCCGATGAGTGACTACCAGGTCGTCGAGGCCGATTGGAGCTCGCAACAGGACGCATTGCTGGGTATCCGCTTCACGGTGTTCGTTGACGAACAGTCCGTGCCACCCGAGCTGGAACGCGACCACTACGACCGCGAGGCGCTACATCTTTTGGCATTGAACGGCGATGGCAAACCCATTGCGACCGCACGCATGCTCACCGACGGGCACATCGGGCGCATGGCGGTGCTTAAGGAATGGCGCGGGCGCGGCATCGGCTCGGCCTTGATGAACAGGCTCATCGACATCGCCCGTCAGCGTGGTTATGCGGAGGTGTTTCTGCACGCCCAGTGCACAGCCGAGCCGTTCTATCGACGCCTTGGCTTTGTCGCCGAGGGGGAGGTGTTTGTCGATGCCGGTATCGATCATCGCGCGATGCGCATGTCACTCGATGCCGAGAACGCCTAAACTCTTAGTGATTGGGTTATCGTCGGGGCGCGCCATGCGATGTAATCGTCTGATTCCACTTCTACTGCTGTTCGTGAGCTCGATGGCTGCTCACGGTGAGTCGGCGGTCATCCAAATCCGCAGCCAACCGGCCGCCGCGTTGGTCGATACCATCCGCCCCTTGGTCGGCCCGAACGGCAGCGTCTCGGCCTATCACGACAAGCTGGTCGTCAGCGGCACACCACAACAGATCGCCACGGTGCGCGCCACGTTGCAACAACTCGACCGACCGCCGCGCCGCCTGATCATCGAGGTGCGCCAGTCCGGCAGCCTCAGCAGTTCGCGTCGCGATATCGGTTACGGGGTGAACACCGACAATGTGCGGTTAGGCCGCGTCCCACCGGGCAGCAAGGCACAGATCACCTACCAGGAGGCACAGACCCGCGGGCAGGACGACAGCCTGCAACGTGTCCAGGCGCTCGACGGACGCCCCGCACTGATTCGCGCCGGTCAATCGGTGCCGGTCTACTCGGCACACCAGCAGGTGATCGGCAACAGCGTGGTTCAGGGATTCAATATGCAGTACCGCGACACCGGCAGCGGTTTCTACGCCGTTCCACGAGTGCATGGCGACCACGTCACCGTCGAGATCTTCCAGCAACACAGTCGCGCAGCATCCGGTGGACGGTTCATCAACCAGGAAGCATCGACGGTACTGCAGGGCGCGATCGGGCAATGGTTGATGCTCGGCGCAATCGGCGGCGACGACTCGAACAACCGCAACGAGTTCGGACGCCACGTTCAGACACATCGCTCGCAGGATCGCAGCCTCGAACTGCGCGTGATCCCGGTCGACTGATCCCATTTCGCCGCCCTGCGCTCCCCTGCGCCTGAGCCCGTGGGCGACTGCCGATTTTCGCCCATTGCCACTGCGCTCGCCGAGCCATCTGGGGCGGCGAAAAAATAGTCGTTGCAACTGCTTTTTTCGGCGATCCACCGCGCTAGAATCTATCGAGTTGTACCACTACCCCTGCACCCTTGTGTTCGGAGACCCTATGTCCGCAGACGACCTTTCCAACGCCCTCGACGACCCGCGCAGCCGCCTCGAGGTGCGCAACGCCAAGCTGACCGATATCCCAGCGATTGCTGGGTTGAGTGCCAAGGTCTATACCGGCACCGGAATGTACGGTTACACCGAAGGGCCGTTGACCGGACAGATCAACAACTTTCCCGAAGGCCAGTTTGTGGCCGTCATCGGCGACAAAGTCGTCGGCTATTGCGCCACGTTCCGCGTCGCGGAGAGTGAAGGCCTGGGCAAACACAACTGGACCGAGATCACCGGCAACGGCTATGCGTCGCGCCACGACCCGCAGGGTGACTGGCTGTACGGCATGGAGGTGTGCGTCGATCCGGATCTGCGTGGCTATCGCATCGGTCAGCGCCTGTACAACGAACGCAAGAAGCTGTGCCAATCACTCGGCCTGAAAGGCATCGTATTTGCCGGCCGTCTGCCGACGCTGGCACGACGCATCAAGAAATTCGGCAGCGCCGAGGCCTATGTCGAGCAGGTGGTGCAGAAGAAGCAACGCGATCCGGTGCTGTCGTTTCAGTTGCGCAACGGTTTCGAGGTGATCGGGGTGATCCCGCACTACCTCGATGCCGATCAACAATCGATGGGCTACGGCGTTCACCTCACCTGGAACAATCCGAAGGTCGACCAGGAACAGCTCGAGGGCCGTCAGAAGCGCTACGGCGGTCGTCTGCCGGACACGATCCGCGTCGGTACCGTGCAATACATGCAGCGACGGGTGAAATCGTTCGACGAGTTCCTGTCGTTCATCGAATACTTCGTCGAGGTGGTTTCCGACTACAAGGGCGACTTCGTCGTGTTCCCCGAGATGTTCGCCCTGCAGTTGCTGTCGATCGAAAACCAGGAACTCAATCCCGCCGAATCGATCGAGGCCTTGAGCCGGCATACGCCGCGCTTCAAAGAGGCGCTGCGTGACATGGCGATCCGCTACAACATCAATATCATCGGCGGTTCGCATCCAACGCTGATGCCGAACGGACGCGTCGAAAACATCGCCTACGTGTTTCTGCGCAACGGTGCGATCTTCGAACAACCCAAGATCCACCCGACGCCCAACGAGGTGTACTGGTGGAACATCGAAGGTGGCAGCGTACTGAACGCCATCGATACCGACTGCGGGCCGATCGGCGTGTTGATCTGCTACGACTCGGAGTTTCCCGAACTCGCGCGGCATTTGGCCGACCAGGGTGCGCAGATCCTGTTCGTACCCTTCTGCACCGACGAGCGGCAGTCGTATCTGCGTGTGCGTTATTGCTGTCAGGCACGTGCCGTGGAGAACCAGTTCTACGTCGTGATGTCGGGCAACGTCGGCAACCTGCCGGGCGTGGCCAACATGGATATCCAGTACGGCCAGAGCTGTATCCTCACACCTTGCGATTTTCCGTTCGCACGCGATGGCGTCGCCGCCGACACCACGCCGAACGTAGAGATGGTCGCCTTTGCGGACCTGCGCCCCGACACTCTGAAGATGGCGCGCAACTCGGGCACGGTGCAAAACCTGCGCGATCGTCGCCACGATCTGTACAGCGTGCAATGGCGCGGTAAGTAAGCCGAGCCGCTCCCAACACAATGCAGCGGTCACTGCCGGGTTGAACACCCCGGTGGTGATCGCCCATCGCATCATTCGCTGCATATCAACCGATCGGCTTGGCCGGGCTGAACGCTCGGTGCATTTACGCATGCCGAGGCCGATTTCCACTCGTTTGACTCAAGCCATTGTCGGCCGACAATCTCCTGGCGACGCAGGTAGTCGCAGAAACAGCTGTAGAAATATCCACTTAGCGCAACACTGCGCAAGTTTGCGGATATTGGCACCTCACTTGCTCCCTGGTAAGCACACCGTTACCGACCGACGCGTTGTGTAACGAAGGTTTGAACAACGAGAGTTACGAGGAGATATCCATGAGCAAGCATGTTCACACGAAACGATTCCCGCGCGTTGCAGCGATGATTGCTGCACTCAGCCTGGTCGCCCTGCCGGCCACCGCGGCTTTCGCAGGCGACACCACCGATACCGGCATCTACAGCAAAGACAGCGAGAAACTCGGCGGTGCCGACTACAGCCAGTTGCGCCCTCAAGGCGACGACGGTAACCCAGGTGTCGTAGAGGCCGGTGATTCACCGTCGGCCGAAACCGGCATCACCGGTGAAGACAGCCGCAAACATGGTGGCCCGGACTACAGTGGTATCCGTCCGGAAAGCAGCGGCGACATGGCAGAACAACCCAGCGGTCCTGCTGCGCAACCGAATGCCGAAACCGGCATCTACGGTTCGGACAGCAAGGAGCACGGTGGTTCGGATTACAGCAGTCTGCGCCCAGAGGATGACGAGTTCGCCAAGTATGACGAAGACGGCGACGGCAAACTGAGCCGCACCGAAGGCGCCAAGAGCGAACAGTTGAGCCAGTCATGGCAGGACATGGATACCAACAACGACATGGAAATCGACCGCGCTGAGTTCAGCGCCTTTGAGCTGAAGCCCGATCAGCAGTGATGCAGCAGTAATCGGGTAAGCGTTAGCCGGCAGCATCGCTGCCGGCACCAAGACAGGCGAATGATGGGCACTGAATCCACTAGCCGAGATTGCCCGACACTGCCGAACCGGCCCGGCGATCAGGCGAGAAACCTTTGTCGGCCTGCACAACGACACATCTATTCGCGCAGGGTCCGGACATCCACTACGAAGCAGTTGAACGCAGATATAAAAGGATCAGGGACACCTATCACATATTGATACCCGAACAAATAAAGCGGATTGCCGCAAATCGTTAGATTCCCAGCCGTGCAAAATGCCTATTTTCAACGTTTTTTCAATGGCTTAACTTACGCAATATTTTTCCGCACCGCACAAATTCGCCCAAATCCAACGATGTGCCGGGAAACGGATTTAGATTGAGTACAGCCCGGCATTTAGTTGTAAACGACAAAATATAAACGCATGCCTGTTGGGGTTATTACTAATTTACCTTGTTGCGATAGGCACCGCATGCTGTCTCGCACTCAACAACGCAGAAACGCGACGGGGAGACGGACATGCGAGGAACCCAGGAAACCCGCAGTATCGGTGAGCACGCCCTACGAGCGGAACGCTGTGATTTCGATTTCGCCTGCCTTGAAGACACCAGCTTCTGTGCCTGCATGAAGTACACGAACAGAGATGTCGATGTTCTGAAGTGTCTGGAGACATGCCCCTGCGGCCACCGCAAGAGCTGTGACGGCCTGCAGATCTGCACCTGCTCAGTGAAGCTGCAGCAATACGAGCTTTCTTAAGCCCGCACTATCTGTCGAGAGCGGCCTCGTGCCGCTCCCCACCCACCCGGTCACGCCGCTAAACCGCCACCGCGTGCCCGGATCGTTGTCGGCGCGTTTTCTGTTGCTGTCGGCAACATCCAAGTACTGAAGTACGCACCTCAGCCAGCGCTTGGCGAACAACCTATTCCTGAATTGTCGATCGCGCGCTCATCGGTCTGTATCGCTGACGAATGGGTATGGCACATCCGAGCCTTTGATCATCACCATCCGACAGCTTCGCTTAAAGCCCTCTACCCAGCTCAACCAGAAAACTGGGCAGCAAAGGCAACTTCCCCAGCAGTCCGGCGTGTCCCAACACAAGATGGCAGCATGCCCTTGTTGATGCGCAGTGGCTTCCACCGAAGTATCCCGTCCCTTCGATGGCCGCTCTTGCCTATTGATCTCGATGGGTATCTGCGGTGCTACTCGTGAACTGTCAGGCGTCGCCGTAGCAGCATTGCGTGATGGCGGTGTGCGCGAAACTCCGGCGGAACTCCACCCAGGCCACCCGCCAGCTTTACCACCCGCTTCCGGCCAGTGTCGAGCGCGCAGCCGTCAGTGGGATAAGCAATGGCCTTTCTGTATTTCACCGTCTGGGTCTTAACCCGGCGTCGATCACGCGCGACGCTATGCCATTGGAACACCATGGCCATGTGCCGCAGTTCGCGGTGCTGACCGATCAGGTTCTCCGATGCCATATCGGAACAGTTTATTAGCCATGCAGTGACCGACGATCATGGCGTACCCACGCGGTGAGTTGCGCAGGCACCTGATTAGCGAAGGACGGTTGGTGCCGCTCGGTCGCAGTGGCACAACCAGCGCATGATGATTTCTCGCGACCAGCTGATCCCTTCAAAGGAATGCATCTGACGGCATTGCGCCTTCATCCTGCGCATGAAGCATTCCACCAGGCCGTTCTCTGATCAGAGGATCGCAGGGCGAGACGATTGCCTGCTTGCACACACCGTGGAGTCAGCACGGTATGCGCCCCAATACGGCCGGCCCCTTATAGTTAGCTTTCAAGTGAAAAACTGTGACTCAGTTATACAAACTGATAACTATAGAAGTGCGCATTTCACCCTTTCGCAAATCGCGTAACCGACTGGTGATCAGTGTTTTGATCACCACTTTGATGCATCGCAGCAATCACTGCACTAAGAACGACCGGCCAAGCAAATACCGAAACTTCTAACTATTTGTTTTTGCTGCATTTAGTTATGTGGCATGCGGCTTGCTTTGGTAAACGAAGTAGAATCTTGGGGCGAAATGCATGACTTTCAAAGCACGTTGCACATCTGATTTTCGAGTTTTTATTGAGCGTGCATTCTCGCCATTTGAACAGTAGATCGTTTACCAACTCTGTTCACATTGCTTAACCAACAACGGTCACAGTTTCGTTACGTTAAAAAAGTAAACTAAAAACCGCCGAGCGACGTAGTCCGCCGAAAAAGGCACAGCCTCAATCCGATGCTGGAAAGCCTGTAGGACTGATTAGAATTTCGCCTGCATTAGGAGTAGTAGTTGTGCACGGACAAGGTTTACTTCGGCAGCACCAGTCAAAGCTGGATGCTATCTATCGGATATCCGATACGTTATTGATCTGCGGCACATTGCTCATTTCGACAATGCTTGCAGGCGCGGAGTTTGCGACTCCTTACTGGGTTGCCATGCTGCTGGCGACGACTGTGTTTGCAATCACCGGCGAAGCGCACTCGGTGTATCGATCTTATCGCGGCGCCAGCGTCACGCAGCAAGCGATACCGATTCTGGTTGCATGGGGACTCACCGTCTTCTTTCTCCTTGTGCTTGGGGTTTTCCTCGGGGCCGCGGGCAGTTTCTCACGCCCGGTCATCATCACGTGGATGTTGGCTACGCCAATAGCCGTGATCGCTTGGCGAATTGCGATTAAATATGTTCTCTCGATGTTGAGGACTGCCGGTTACAATAGCCGTCGTGTTGCCATTATCGGTGCCGAGAAAAACGGTGCAGAGTTGGGCAGTATTCTGGAAAACTCACCGGCCTACGGGCTCAAACTCGTAGGTTTCTTCGACGACAGGCACAACAACCCCGACCGGGTCTCCGCTTCCATTCCCAGCGAGCAACTGCGGGGTTCGATCAATGACGCCATCGTTCTGGCCAGAAACGGGGACGTCGACCTGATCTATATTGCCCTGTCGTCGACCGGCCGCGATCGCGCCTTGCGGATCATCAACGAGCTCGCCGACTCCGCCGTCGCCGTGCACGTTGTGCCGGACCTGTTCGTCTTCGACCTGCTGCATTCGCAACTTATCAATATTGGCCGAATTCCAACGCTGAGCGTTTACGAGTCTCCTTATTTCGGTACCAGCGGATGGTTGAAGCGCAGCGAAGACATCGTGCTTTCGCTGATCATTCTTTCTATCTGTGCTATTCCGATGTTGGCCATCGCAATCGGGGTCAAGCTCAGCTCGCCCGGACCGGTCATTTTCAAGCAGAGACGCTATGGCGTGGACGGGAAAGAAATTCGGGTATGGAAGTTTCGGAGTATGACGACATGTGACGACGGCGATAAGGTCGTTCAGGCAACAAAGGGCGACGCGCGAGTCACGCCGCTCGGCGCCTTCCTGCGCAAGACCTCACTCGATGAGTTGCCGCAGTTCATCAACGTCTTGAAAGGCGATATGTCTGTCGTCGGCCCGCGGCCACATGCCGTCGCTCACAACGAACACTATCGTCGGATCATTTCAGGCTACATGTTGCGGCATAAAGTCAAACCGGGTATCACCGGATGGGCACAAGTCAACGGTTGGCGCGGCGAAACGGATTCACCCGATAAAATGTCGCGCCGCGTTGAACATGATATTGACTACATCCGCAGCTGGAGCCTTTGGCTGGATTTGAAGATAGTCGTGCGCACGATGCTGGTCGGGTTCAATGATAAATCGGCGTACTGATTCATCATTCCACTAATCAATAACGCCCGATTTCGATATCCGAAATGGGCTCGCTAGCGGCCGGAAAGTCATGGTTCACCACAAAATAAATGTGAACCACATCACTTTAGTATTCCGGCCACACCCGGTGGACGAAAGACCGGTACACAGAACTTGCGGCGAAAATAGAGCAGGCTCTTGATATGCATCTTGCCCGCCCAGCTGAAAGGTTGGGCGGCGCTGCTTCGCTGGTGGTCATGTACCAAACGCGCTTGCGGCAGGCAGACCACCGAAAAGCCGGCCCGCCAGACCCGTGCACACAGGTCGACATCCTCCATATAGAGGAAATACGCCTCGTCCATGCCCTCGATCTGCTGAAAAAGCTCTCGACGCACCACAAATCCGGTGCCCATCACCCACTCCGCCTCGAATGCGTCTCCGCTGTGCCACGCTTTCACCATCAGATGCCTGTCGACCAAGCGCTTGAATGGCCACCAGTTGCCAATGGGTAATCGCCTGGCCGCCACATCGACGAGACTGTAGAAGCGACGCGCCGAGAACTGCCGCTCGCCGCCCGGATAAACCAGGTTGAGACCGAGCAGGCCGGTTTCCGGATGCTGCTCGAAATAATCGATGGCCCTGGAAAATGACCCGTCCTCGAAATAGGTATCGGGATTGAGTACGACAACGTAGGGCTTGTCGGCGTGCGAAACACCGATATTGACGCCCGCGCCGAAACCGTCATTTTTCTGCGACGCCAGCAACTGCACGTTCAGCGCCTTGAGTGGCTCGGTGAGTTTTTCCAGCGAATCGTCGGGAGAAGCGTTTTCGACAACAATGATGTCGCCCGCGGCGGCTACGCCGTGCTCGATAATCGAATGCACACACTTCAGAACCAGGTCCGGTGTTCGATAGTTCACGATCACCGCGTTGACACGACCCACTGTACTCATTGCATGGCACTCCCGTACGCCGGTGTTTTGCCCTTGGCCGCCCTTTCCACGACATCCCACAGCTGGTCCGCCGAACGTCTCCAGTCGAACGCACGTGCCCTCGTCATACCCCTGGCCACCAGATCGTCCCGCAGCGATGCCTCTTCCGCCAAACGGTCCAACCCTTTGGTGATCGCAGAAACATCGTAGGGATCGACAATGACCGCCGCATCCTGCGCCACCTCCGGCATTGCCGACACGTTCGACGTCAGCACCGGCACCCTTGAGGCCATCGCCTCGATGATGGGAAGACCGAACCCTTCATAAAGAGAAACGAACGCCACTGCCAATGCGCCGCGATACAGCGCCGGCAGTTCCTCGTCTTCCACCCATCCGAAGAAATGCAGCAGGTCCTGGATGCCCAGACGACCGGCCAAACCGGTCAATGCGCTATCCGGATGACCGGTCAGCCCGAGGCGTATACCCTTCTTCGGCAACCGGCTGGCCGCATAGGCCTTTATCAGTCGGTCCAGATTCTTGTACGTACGTCGATTTCCCGGATACAACACATAGGGGAATTCACAGGGATACGTTGCTTCATTGGCGTAAAACTCAGGCGTCACGCCGTTGTACACGGTCGATACCCGGTCGGGCGAGATACCGGACCACTCCAAAAACTCGCGCCGGGTGTAGTCCGACACACACACGATCTGCGTGCACCGCCGGTACAACGGCTTGTAGACCCAGTTGTAGTAGAGGGCGTGCTTGCGGCTGTAAAAATGCAGATGCGTCAGATCATGGACCGTCACCACCGACGGGAATCGGCCCGGAAGCGGAGGAACAAAGCCCGCGGACCAGAACACGCTGTCTTGTGCGTCGTACGTGTTCAGCGCGCGACTGATGGCCAACGGCGACATCGGACTGCCGACGCTGCCCGGGATTTCCAGATCCACGACCGACAGATCGTTCGGCACATACATCTTCATCGCCGCCAACACGTTGCCGATGCCGGTCTTCTCAGGCCATCGCGAATCGGAAAATACCGTTAGCACCTGTTACCTCGTTGCTCAGGCCAATCCACGCCCATCGCGCCATCCCATGAAGCGTTGCGATGCGGCGATCCAGTAGTAGCGTGCGCGCCCGAAATCGAACTTCAGTGCGGACACGGCGCATCCCGCGATAGATCGCGCGATGAGATACATTACGAAATACGACGGGTAGTTGTTCGTCCCCAGAACCCTGCCAAACCCTCGGTTGTAGAGTCGCGCCCGGCTGAACGCCTTCTCGTTCATCTCCAACAAGGGCTCCGGATGGAATATGCAGAGTTCGGGGTCGTAGGCCACGTGTTCGCCCGAATCGATGACACCGAGCAGGTAATTCACCTCTTCGCCGGCGCCCCACTTGGTACCCGATCCGACGCCCAGCGCCTCATCGAAGCCATTCAATCGTTGCACTGCTTCGGCCCTGAGAAAGATCGTATACGAGGTCGCACAGGTCCAGACGTTGAACCGCGTAACATCCATGGGCTGTTCTGCCCAGCGGCCTTGCGACCGATTACCGTGGCCGTCTTCACTGCAGCCAGTCAGGCCGGCCAAGTCCGGCCGGCCTTCGAAACGCTGCGCCACATAGCCCAGAATATGCGGCGCATACCAGCAGTCGTCATCCGGGAAGGCGACGAGCTGTCCGCTCACATGCTTCAAACCCACGTTGCGCGCCCGAGAAAGCCCCTTTTCGGACCGCAGATACTTGATATCGATCCGATCGCTGTACTGGTCAACGATTTTCGATACCCGGTCATCGTCATTCTGATCGATGACGATCACCTCGAAATTCTGATACGACTGTGCAACGAACGAGTCGAACAGCCGCACGATTTCGTCCGAACGCCCGAGCGTCGCCATGATGAGAGAGAACTTGAGGCTCAAGAGCGACATCCTGCAGCTGTGGCTGCGTCATGTGAATCTGTTTGCACGCCGACCGGCGTCGTTGCCGTGACCGTTGCTTGAGCCTGCTGAAGTCTTGCCCACGCAACCAGGTAGCCGAGCATCAGGTATACGATTTCGGACTGATGCATAGGGTTGATCAGCGACCAAGATGCCACCGGCGCAAGGATCAATACCGCGCGCCAGCCCAAGCCGACCCCCGCGAAGAACACCAACCAGAACAATACGCCGAACGGACCCGCGATCAGCAGGAAGTCAATCGGTGCGGAAAACACCGAGGCCACCCCGTAGCCAAGCCCCTGTACCGAGATCCACCATCCACCGAAATGTGCTTCGACAAAACCGAATCCGTAACCCAGCCAGTCGCGCTGGATGAGATCCCAGGACAATACGGCCGCCAGACCGCGCTCATCTTCAAGCCGGACCCGCAGTAGATCTCCGCTCAATTGCCACGCAAACAATTCGATGAATATCGCCCCGCCCACGATCACGCCCAGCACTTTGAGCGTGAGATGGCCGCGAAACGCGAACAGCAACGCGATACCGCCCGCCACCAGCACAGACTTGGAGCCACTCAGCAATGTCACAAGCACGCAGATGGCGAGAAACTCAATCGCAGAAAGCATGCGCGAAGGCGTCTTCAACATAACGATGTACGCCATAAAAAAAAGCATGACGGCAAACCAGTTACGCTCCCGGAATGTGCCGTGGAGAGAACCTTCCTGAAACTGCAGCGGTTGATGGATCACCGGCAGCTGAAAATGCTGTATCAACCATTGAACAACGACGAATCCCGCGATGAACCAGACGCCTAAAGGCAAGCGACGCTTGAAGTAGTACTGACCATAAAAACGTCCGACGATGAAAAACGCCGGATAAACCACCGCGAATTTCAGAATCTGGAACTCGTCCTTGATTCGATGAACATCGACCATCACCGTATTGATCAGCGCCACGGTAAAGAAGGCAAGAAAGATACCCAGTTCGATCGGCGTGGCGGTTACGCGTCGCTGCAGGATCAGGTATGCCAACATGGCGCTGGCCCAGAGGTGGCCTGTTTGTGCCGGACCGGCCGACACAACCTGCAGCGACAACAACATCAAACCCGCGAGAAAACTCCAGTCGAGCAGCGCGAAACGATCCGTTTTCGCGCTCGTGGCAATCGTATTGACTGAAGCAGTATCGAGCATAGCGACAATGAGCGACTCAACGTCCGACCATGGTTTCCTTGATCTGCTTGGCCCGTTTGATCATGCGCAACGCTTTGGTGCCGACGCGTCCGATGTCTCCATTGTGTCGCAGTGCCTCGAAACTGGCTGGCGGCAGACACGCATCAGCCGCCACCGTCATCTCCAATTGGGTAAACAGCCGATGCAGGAAACTTCCTTCCGGTGGCAGCATGTTTTTAGGAATCTCCCAGCGCCGCAAGAACTCATTCCACAGGTGCACACAAACGGAACTCTGCACCCGCCGCTGACATTCGTCCGCGTCTTCCTGGCGTAGCAGCATCGCCGTCTCAAGGTAATGCACAGGATAGAAAGCCAATGGCGGCGCGACCTTTACGCGCTCCGGCCGATCCGCAAGATATTGGGTAATCAGTTGCGGCCCAATGTCGCCCCACTCAAACACAAAGCCCTTGGCATTCGCCAATCGCTCCAGTTCCGCGGCGGCTGCGGTGTCGCCGACATACAGTACGGCGCCGTTGAGCTTTCCCTGGGCCTCTTCCCCAACCAGAATGCCACTGACGCCCGCTTGCAGCTTTTCCAACTCCGCCCCGTCTTTCAGACATACGACATCGGTATCGAACCACCAGCCGGGCTGTTTCTGTAACACGCGGTAACGAAAGATATCGGTGAAAGCAGCGATCGAACCGGCATGTCCGCCCTGGGTATAGGCAAGCACCTCGGATTCATCGGCCAGCAGCCGCGCATCGACAATCTTTACCCCTTCGGGCGCCCGCAGATGTTCGTTGAACGTGTGCAATCGCACCTCGATGCCCTGCCGCACGAACGACTTGAGGCATGCGGATTCATAGAGACTCAGGGACGGTCCATGCCAAAAGAAATTTGCGTTGATCACTGATGCGTTCCTTCTACACTTTCGCGCGGATCTGCGCCGCCAATAACGTCGGCGAACCGCGCCGCCACGATGCGCCAATCAAGTTCGTTCTCCACTTTCTGCCGCGCAGCTTTGGCCTGCGCCGCGAGTGCAGCCGGATTTGATTGGCACCATGCCAGCTGTTCCACCGCACCCTCCATCCAATCGCCCTTGATGTACTGGGCCGTGTCGTCCGAGAGATAGTCCGCAATGCCGCCGACACCGTTGGTCAGTATCGGCAGGCCACACGCCATCGCCTCGAGAATCGCGTTGTTTGCGGTCGCATCGAGCAGCGGCAGGTAAAGAACCTGACATTTGATATACAGGTCGCGAAGATCCTCATCGCTCACGCCCGAGTACCACTGCACGTTGTCGAAACGGGCCAACCGGAAGTGTTGCTCAATATTGCGCGCGCCTGCCGGCACGACCAGGTGGAATACCCAGTCGGGATGTGTCGACAAGGCTTTGCTCACCGTTCGCTCCAGGGCTTCAAAATCCCGCAGCCATTTCCCGCAGAACAGCACATTGAACCCCGGTAGCGGAGGTACCGTCGCGCTGTCGCAAAAGAACTCGCTATCCACACCATGCGGCAGACGGTGAACGTTGGGGTGACCGACAGCATCTGTCAGATAAGTCTGCGCATGCCGGGAGAGGCAGATCACCTCATCGAAGGCGTCGAGCCGCCCTTGCGAGTCAGGCGCAAACAGTCGCCACCAGCCCGGCGGCTGATGCGATATTCCGATTACGCGCAGGCCGGGAAACCTTTCTCTGATGGCCGCAAACTGTTGGAAGTAGTCCTCGATGGATTCAAACACCACGGCATCGAACTGTTCGCTCTTGAGCTTGCGGATGGCGCAGGTCTCCACCGTCCATTTCTGCAGATCGTAAAAAGGGCTCCAGGATAGCTTCCGCGACTTGCCCGTCACCTTGTCGCGCAGTTTCTGTAGGGCTCGCCGCAGCAATACCGTCAGCTTGTCCAAACGGCTCGGCGCGGTACGCACGAGATCAAAACGCGCCGACAAAGCAGCGACCAACGGCGTCATTCCGCTCCTTTGCCCCATGTGATGCCACGGAGCGCCTACCATGAGCACGCGGCGGATCGGGGTCACGCGTCTCTCCGGCGAGCTATCCGTAGTGCTGTAGGTTTTTGGTGGTCGATACTCACCCGCGTCTCCCTGCTTTTCATACCGGCCTGCCAGCGGGTTCATCCAATATCACCTGTGAATAACGCTTCGTGTTTCATGCACGCTTGAAACGGAATCGCCAGTCCTCTTTGTAAGGCAGTCAGCGCACAGCCGCGTTCGAGCATTGCTGGAGCATCGATCGGCAAACCGGGTCTACGTGTTGGAGGGCGGTACCGACCCGCGGTGGCCGTTTCGCCCAGTACGGCTGATATGCGCTGTCGCAGAACGGCACCGGCGTTTGTCTGACCACGAATCAATGAGTCGGTGTCGTATGAATCGGGGAACGCCCCGCTTGCCGCGTCAACCACGCGGGCGGTCGCTATGCGATATTGGTCAATGAACATCCGCACCACTGCCAAAGAGCAAACGCATTTCGGAACCGGGCCAGCCAGGGCCAAGCTGAGCTTCACTGCTGTCACAAGCCGCATCAAACAATGTGAAACCCGCTGTATATCCGGACTTCGTGACAAACGTGTGTTTCGCCATCCGCCAAGAGATCAAAACGTACCTATGCCAACACAACACTAACGGGGCGTGCAGATGACAAACCCGACCCCAAAAACCCAACGACGTCATGCCTCACCGACATCCGGCAGCCCACACGCGCAATAGGCAAACCTTAGCGTGAATTCACACCAGGGTTCTTTGGTGCGGTCGACAAAACGCGTGCCAAACTGTGAGCACTCATCGACTGAAGCAAAATGTTCGTCCACTTCTGCCATCGCCGTTGTTTTGTGGTTCGTCGTGTTCTGCAACATGGTGGATCGGGCGAAGCAAAATTGACGCCAGTGGAGACAAAAAATACGTGCTGCGACGTGGATGCTGGATGGCGCGAGCGTAAGTTAATTGCATGGCCGTTTGCGTGAACCAATCGTAAATTTTCGCCCCGTAAGTGATCAGGAGAGCCCCCTTTTGGCACCAAATTTGGGCATTGATCCGTCTAGCAGAACGTGGTCACCCTATCCGCCCCCTGCGATCATGTGACGTACCTCTCACTTGAGACCGCAATCAGCTTGGCGACGCCATCGGCAACCGTTCGAAACCCAGCGCCGTTGGCGCGCTGCTCGGGCCAACCCGATGACTCAATCAACAGAGCGCGCGATTAACAATGTCTCGCACAACGGTCCGGCAGTTCGCTGTCCTTCAATGACGCCGATGAACCACGCCTGCACACCGCAAAAGCACGGCCCTGATGTGCGCTCAAGAACGCTTGAAGCGTCGTGTACCACAAGCAAAACGTGGTGCGTTCGACGTTAACGTCCTTTGCCCGGGCCTGCCGCTGTACTTCCCAATCGTGTGCATGGAAACTGATTGGACGGACTGCCCGGTTAACTCAGGACTATGCGACAAAATTGGTAGCTGCAATGCCCCTGGATCGTCAGCGCGTGTTGTTGTTTTCGCTTGTGATCTTGGCGTCGAGTGTCGTTGCCGCTGTCGACGGGCGAAACGAGTCGTTGTTGCTGCACGACTTCGAGAACCGCAATGCGTGGCGTGGTTCGGGTAAGCCAACCGCGCATGAAGGACGAGAAGGCAATGGGCTGGCCGTGCACGGTGGCTTTGCCATGTCACCGTCGGTTGGTCGCATCGAGGTCTCCAACCCACGCGATCTCGAAGTGACGGCGTGGGTCAAATGCACCGATTGCCGCCCACACAGCGCCGGCATCGCCGTCCTGGCAAAGAACGCCGGTGACAAGGTGCTCGGTTCCTGGCTTGAAGGCGAGATACCGCGCTACTGGATGGACCGGGGCCAGTCGGCCGTGCTGGCAGCCAACGAGACCGCGGGCTGGGAACGATTGACGGGACGAATCCCGGCACAGCACATACCCGCGGGTACACACTATCTCGACATCTACCTTCGAGCCGATCTTGATGCCGCGGATCACGCAACCGCGGTGTTCGATACGCTGAGCGTAAACGCACTGCCACCCGGCGTCGTCGAGCCGACACGCATCATGCGCAACGGGGGATTCGAGCAAGGTCGACGCCCCTGGTGGGGAAAGACGGGAAAGATCGTCGATTCGACGTCGTTTGCCGGCAACCATGCACTCGAACTCGACAGCGGATTTGTCGCGCAAGACCGACGACCGGTGCAAGCGGGACAGAACTATCGGATCTCGCTGGCCGTGAAGTCTGTCGGTGCACCGAATGATTCGGTGTTTGTACAGCTGAGCTTTCGAGGCAACGGTGTCTCACCCGGATGGTTCGGACCGGAGCGCATCAAACTGAAGCGCCGAACGGAACGTGCGTTACTGGTAACCGGAGGCGATTCGGACTGGCGTCAATACTCGACCGTAGTCACTGCCCCTCATGGCGCAAATGAGCTGCTGCTGTACCTGCGCAAAAAGAAGGGCACCCCGGGCTTGGCCTATTTCGACGCCATCGAAACCGTGGCCACGACCGAAGCCGCTGCAACCCCGGCGTCAATAAAACTGAAAGAACTTCGCGCAAAGCTTATCGGACAAATGCCGCCGGGGCGCTTACCGTCCGGGTGGAACGACGACTCGACCGCGCTGCTGATTGCCGACGCACAGGTACCCCATCTGCGTATAGCCGTGCAGAAATCGCCGGACGTGGTCGTCCTGAACGCGGTCGGCGAGCTGGCCGAGTACCTGCAACGCATGTCGGGCGCCGACTTTCTACCCATACAAGAAGGTATGACACCGGATGCACAAGGACTCATCGGCGTGGGTGCAGGCCCTGACTGGATGGCGCGCTTTTTCCCGGCGCTCGATACTGACTCGCTGGGGGCCGACGGATTCGCAATCCGCGCTGAAGGGCAGCGGATCGTGATCGGCGGCGGTACAGCCCGCGGTGCCATGTATGGCGTTTATTGGTTTCTCGACCGCAAACTCGGCGTGAAGTGGCTGAGTCCCGATTTCACTCATGTGCCCAACATGCATCGCCTGTCTGTCGAGCATTTCGACACTGTGCAGATCCCCAGATTCTCGTACCGTGAAATCCTGAGCCACGAAGGCGAGGACAAGCGTTTTCGCGCGCACAATCTGCTCAACGGCGAATCCCACGGTCCGTCGTTCTTGGACTCGCCTCCGGAGATCGACGTCTGGGACCAGAGCTGGTTGGCCAAGGGCGGCTCAGCGAACTTCTGGCAACTCGCGCAGCGCAAGAAGAACGCCAAAGTCCATCCCGAGTGGTTCACCGGTGGACAAGTCGCCATGATGAACCCTGCTCTGCGCCGCAAGACAGCCGAATCCGTCATCGAACAACTGCGCAGACAAAAAGACTACCGGGCAATCTGGTTCGGCATCCTCGATATGGACTGGGGATGGGACATGGACCGACAAAGCGCGGCCTTCGCCGAACAGCACGGCGGCATGCCCTCGGCGCCGCGGCTCGACATGATGATCGAGGTGGCCGAGATCGTGCGCGAATCGCTACCTGGCGCCAAACTTGCATTCAATGCCTATCACTGGAGCATGACACCGCCCGACAAGCTGAGCGTACCGGACCACATCCTGGTTTTTCCGATGACCATCAATGTCGACTACTCAAGTGCGCTGAACAAGGGCAACAACCTGCAACTGGGTGCCGACCTGGTCGGTTGGAACGAGCGCGCACGACATGTTTTGGTATGGGATCACATCGCCAACTTTTCGGGCTTTCTCCAACCGACGCCAAACATTTACCCTATCGCCGAAAGCGTCAAGTGGCTCGCAACCTTGGAGAACGTGCAGGGGTACTTTGCCGAAGGGAGTTGGAACACGCCCTCGGCCGAGTTTGCCCAGTTGCGGGCATGGATGCTGTCGAGACTTCTATGGAATCCGGACCTCGATCCCGAGGAAGTCGTTCGTGAGTTCTGCGAGCTCTACTACGGACCCGCTGCACAACCGGTCATGCAGTACATCGACCTGATGCATCGTGCGATCCGACAAAGCGGTGATGTACTGGCCGAGAAAACCCAGGTCGATCTGAAGATGTTCAATCTCGAATTTGTGTCCGAGGTAGACGCCTTTTTCGATCGGGCGGAGAAACTGGCAGCCGACGATCCCGTTCGGCTGAAGCACGTCAGAGCGGCACGCATGCCGATCGACTATGTCGCGGCCGCGCGCCACCTGGATCTGCGAAACGAAGCGGATGCAAAGGGAATCGTCTGGCCGCGTGACAACGCGGCGCGCATTGCAAGACTGATGGCTTCCGCCAAGGCTGCGGGTGTGAAATGGTATCGCCAAGGCGGCGACCTCAAGAAGATGGAGCGCATGCTGCGCGTCAAACGGAAAGATCCAACGCCCCCGCCCGCCTCGCTGCTGACGGCGGCCAATGATTGGCACGATTTTCAGGACCTGTCGCTCAATCGATACGCGGCCACGTCGATCGTTGCCGATGCCGACGCCTCCGATGGCGGTGCCGCGCGGATTCCGGCCGGCAAGAAAGGCTGGCTGATTCAGTTCAAGTTGGACAAGTTACCGTCGGTCGGCGCATGGGATCTCTACGTCGCCATGCGCCCCGAGCGTACCGCGGCAGTGAGCGCAGAACCCTATGCGAATGTCGGCAGCTATCCACCCATGACCCTGTTTCGCGCCGTGCGCAAAGCGGCCAATGATTCAGGATATCAATATATAAAGGTGCCCGGGGGACCGTTCGAGCGTGAGGTAAATCATCAGCGAGGAATCTATGTTCAATCCCAGACCGACAAAGATACGACCGGCGTACTCGTGGATAGAATCGTCGCGGTGCGAAAAAAATAGTGTTTTACCGCACAGTTTTGACAAAAGATTGGCTGTTGAGTTGAGAATATCTAATGATTTCGCATGATCATCATTGTATTTTTGTACATATCCCGAAGGCAGCTGGAACCAGCATTGAAACGGCTTTCGGCCACCTCGACGGCCACGCTGGACGCGAAGGCCAGGACCACCGGACATTCCGCATGATGCTGTGGCCATCGCTGGCGCTATCCAGCTTTTCCAGCGTAGACAATGTAAAAGAAGTCATTAAAGCGACGGTTTATCCTTTCACGAGTCACCCCAACGCACGAAATAGAGTTTCTGCCAACAAACATCAGATCGAACAGTACTTCAAATTCACGGTCGTTCGAAATCCGTGGGCAAGGGCTTTTTCCTGGTATCAGAATGTTAAACGCGACGCCGAGCATCAGCGGCTACTGGGCGTCGATGCCGACATTGACTTCAAGACGTTCTTCAAGCGATTCCGCGGCCGAGGCATGCTCAAACCACAGACACACTGGCTGAAAGATTTCGATGGCAAGATCCCAATGGATTACATCTGTCGATTTGAATCGCTGCAGCAGGACTTCTCGGTAGCCTGCGAACGCATGGGCATCGACGAAATACAGCTGCCGCATGCCCTGAAAGGTTCCGGCAAACACTATGCGGATTTTTACGATGCGGAGACCAAAGCGTTGGCGGATGAAACCTACGCAGACGATATCGAACTGTTCGGCTACCAGTTCGGTGACAAGAGTTAGCCCGCTTTCCCCAGATATGCATGCCCCCGAAGATCGAGAAGCACCGTTGCAACAGAAGATGGAAACAAGTGGCACGACAGCCGGGTTCGAGCGCACGCGGCCACTACGCGGGCTGCCCGGCCTGACGGCGGTGATCTGTTTGATTGCCGTGACATCGAGTCACGCCGCAGACGACGAAGACCCGCTCCAGTTCGTGATCAGCCAATCGTTTCGGCATGACGACAACCTGTTTCGCCTGTCGGATGATGAATCCCCTCCCGGCGATGGCAGTCGCTCCGACACCCTAAGCGTTACCTCGGCCAAGGCCCGGTTCGCAAAACGCTACAGTCGCCAATTCGTCAGTGCATCCGCGCGCGTGTCATCCGTCGCCTTCGATAAGTGGGACGAGTTGGATTACACGACGAAAGGCGCATCTGCCGCGTGGCGATGGGCCGTGGGAAGCCGGTGGACGGGTCTGCTCAACGCGAACTATGACGAAGTCCCGCG
The DNA here is from genome assembly GCF_002009425.1 of Thiosocius teredinicola. Lineage (NCBI taxonomy): Bacteria > Pseudomonadati > Pseudomonadota > Gammaproteobacteria > Chromatiales > Sedimenticolaceae > Thiosocius > Thiosocius teredinicola. The sequence continues at coordinate 2,109,906 of NZ_CP019936.1, read as the reverse complement.
CGACTTTTCCGAGATCCTTACGATTGACGACGAAGTCAGTATCAACGAACAACGAACCCTGGGGGGAACGGCAAACTATTGGTTTCACCCGGATTGGGCAGTCAGCGGTGGCGTTGAGCAGTACGACTCCTCGCTCAGCGATACCGCGTCGGAGTCGGCCGAGTACCAGGCGATGATCTACGACCTGGGCGTCACGTACCGCCCGGGGTCGGGAAACCGTTTGGCACTGACCGGCCGATATACCGACGGCGAGTACCCCAACCGGATCGCCACGTCCACCCAAGACGAAGGCTACACGCAGAAAGATATCCGCCTTGCCGGGGAGTGGAAGTTCACCGGTGCATCCAAGCTGTCCGGCTACGTTGGCCTGACGGAACGCGAGTACGAAAACCTTGGCGCCAAGGATTTCTCAGGCGTGACTGCGCGCATTCAACACGACTGGGATATCTCGGGCAAAACCAAGCTTCGCACCACGGCACGCCGGGAGATCGGCGCGCGAGAGGATCTGATCAATAACTTCGTTGTCGTCACTGCCTTCTCGGTCGCGCCGTCATGGACGCCGACCGAACGCATCAGCGTTTCAGGTCTGTGGGAGATCAAGAAACGTGACTTCGAAGGCGATCCGGGTTTCGTCGTCAATTCGACCGACCTCGACGACACGACCAATCGCTTTCGGGCCAGCGTGGCGTACCAACCCTTGGACAATCTCAATCTGGAATTGTCGCAGACTTACATTGAACGTGAGAGCGACCGAGCGTCTGCCGAGTTCGATGCAAATGTTACCGAATTGACGATGCGTCTCCTTTTCTGATGATGAAAGCCATGCACCTTTTCGCTGCCGGCATGTGGGTTCACATCGAAGCACCCTCGCTCACGGGCGTGACAAAAAGCGAGAAGCCGGCGACGGGCCGAACCTTTGCACGGTATTTGAGATCTATGCATTTGCCCTTCGCCGCCGGGCGGGCAGAATTGATACGGCATGCTCACCACGATGCGAGCCTTGCAGCACTTTCAACCCGGGACGTCGCGGTGTCGATGTAGCGGAACACGGCTATGGAAACAATGAAATCGAACAGAGGCATGATGAAACTCGACAACACGTCGCCGACCTGGAAAGTCAACGGACTTGCCGCAGTGATGCTTTTTATCCTGCTGGCGATGGGCACTCAATCCTGGGCGCAAGACCGGGAATACGCCCTCGGGGCCGGCGATGTGATTCGGATAACGGTGTTTCAAAACCCGGATCTGACCACCGAAGCCAGGGTGTCGGAAAACGGCAACATAACCTTCCCGCTGATCGGCAGCGTCGCCGTCGGTGGACGCAGCATCGCCAATGCCGAACGTAACATTGCCGATCATCTGCGCGACGGAGGGTATGTCCTTCAGCCGCAGGTCAGCATCCTGCCGATTCAGATCAGGGGCAATCAGGTTGCGGTATTGGGGCACGTGAATCGACCCGGTCGCTATCCCCTCGAAACCCTCAAAACACGCTTGTCCGACATGCTCGCCACGGCGGGCGGTATCTCGTCGACAGGCAGCGATATCGTAGTCCTCGTCGGCGAGCGCGACGGCAAGCCGTTGCGGGTCACGGTGAATATCCCGGAGGTTTTCGCCGCAGGCGACTTCAGCAAGGATATGCTCCTGCACGACGGCGACCGCATCTATGTGCAACGGGCCCCAAGCTTCTACATCTATGGTGCGGTCAACAAACCCGGCATCTACCGTCTTGAAGACAAGATGACCGTGATGCAAGGATTGGCGACCGGGGGCGGTATCAATCCTCGCGGAACGCAAAGCGGGCTGCGGATTCACCGGCGTGGTAAATCGAACAACATCGAGGTCATCGAGCCGGACTTGAACCAGGCGCTCGCCCCGAATGATGTCATCTATGTGAAGGAAAGCCTGTTCTGATCAAGGCACAATGCTATGACCATCATCCAACTACTGAGGCTGGTGCGGGCACGCTGGAGGATAGTGCTGCTCACGTTTGTGCTCGTCGTCGGTGCGGCGGCTGCGCTGAATGCCTACCTGCCGGAAAAATACACCTCCACGGCATCGGTAGTGATCGACGTGCGTCAGGCGGATTTCACCTACGGCTCCACCCTGCCTGGTCAGACGCTCACCAGCTACGTCGCTACGCAGGTCGACATCATCTCTTCGGTCCGCGTCGCGCAACGCGTGGTCGAGATGCTCGAACTGGATAAACTGCCCGGCGTACGCGAGCGCTGGCTCGACAAAACCGGCGGTGAGGGAACGCTCGTCTCGTGGATGGCCCTGGTGGTCAAAGACAATCTCGAAGTCTATCCCGGGCGTGACAGCAACGTTATCTATATCAGTTACAGCGGGGCGAATCCTGAACGCGCCGCGGCTATCGCAAACGCTTTTGCCCAGGCGTACATCGAGACAAACCTGGAGCTCAAGGTCGACCCCGCACGGCAGTATTCGGAGTGGTCCAGCGGCCGGTCGCAGTCGTTGCGCGACGAACTGGAAAGCGCTCGCAAACGCCTTTCGGACTATCAGCAGGAGCACGGCATCGTCGCCGTCGACGACGAGCGCCTGGATATCGAGGTTGCCCGTCTCAGTGAGTTGTCGAGCCAGTTGAGCACCGCGCAAGGTCAACGGGCGGACAGTGCCTCCCGACTGAGTCAGAGCAGCTCGCCGGACACCCTGCCGGAAGTCATGCAGAACAGCCTCATTCAATCGCTCAAGTCGGACCTTGCCAAACTGGAAACACAGCGCGATCAGTTGTCCGTGAGACTCGGGAGCAATCACCCCGAGCGGCAACGCGTCGAGACCGAGATTGCCGGCCTGCGCGGCAAAATCCGCGCCGAAACGAAGCGTGTTGCCAATTCGCTCAGCACGACAAATCTGGTCAGCGAAAGCCGCCTGACCGAGATCAAGGCCGCCGTGGAGGCGCAGAAAGCCCATGTATTGCAGCTGCGGGCGCAACGCGACCAGATAGCCGTATTGCAGCGGGATGTTGAGCACGCCCAGAACACGTTCGATCTGGTCACGCAACGTCTTGCGCAGAGTAACCTGGAGAAACAGACGCAGCAGACCAACGTTGTCGTCCTTACCCCGGCGATACCGGCGACGCGGCCTTCGAGTCCGAAAGTGATGCGCAATATGGCATTGAGCGTCGTGATGGGCATGACCTTGGGCTTCGGTCTCGCTTACCTCCTGGAATTTTTCAATCCACGGGTTCGCTCGCGAGACGATCTGGCAACGTCGCTCGAGGCGCCTGTGCTGGGGGTTATTCCCGGCGCCAATATGGCATCCAAGCACTAGAGGATCTGAATCATGCAACACTTGCGTCATCGCCCCAGTTCATCCTTAATCGGTTTATGACGTCTCGAGGTCTTCGGGTGAACGCTATGCAAAACAAGCCGGCGCAACTGACTCCGTTTCAGTTTCCCAACAACGATGTGCCGATGGGGGCGATCCTGATCCGTGCGGGCCGCCTGAGCCCCACCGATGCAGAACGAATCCTCCAGAAGCAATCCGAAGAGAATCTGCAGTTTGGCGCCGCGGGGCTCAAACTTGGCCTCATCACCAAAGACGACATTCAATACGCGCTGAATCGCCAGTTCGATTTTCCCTGCCTGTCACCGCAAACCTCGTTGATATCGACGGAGGTTACCGCTGCGTTCGATCCCGGCTCACCCCAGATCGAGGCACTACGCGCACTCAGAAGCCAGCTTCTGCTCCGTTGGTTCTCCGATGCCCCTTCGCGCAAAACGCTCGCGATCGTCAGTCCGAACCAAGGGGATGGCCGCTCCTGGCTGACCGCAAACCTGGCCGTGGTTTTCTCCCAGCTGGGTCAAAGAACACTGGTTATCGACGCCAACATGCGGCAGCCGACCTTGCACCGTTGGTTTGGTCTCGATAACCGCCTCGGGTTGGCGGCCGTGCTCTCCAGGCGCGGTGGGCCTCAGTGCATTCAGCCCGTACCGGATATCAGGGCTTTGTCGGTTTTGCCTGCAGGGGCCCAGCCCCCCAACCCGCAAGAGCTGTTGGCAAGGCGCGCTTTTGCCGGGCTGCTGAAGCAAAGCGCCGACGCGTTTGACGTCGTGCTCATTGATACGCCGCCCGCGGGGCAATATGCGGATGCGCAGACGGTATCGGTGAGGGCCGACGGAGCGCTGGTGATTGCCCGCAAAGACTCGACCCCGGTCGATGTGCTGAAGACACTCCGGCAAGAGCTGCATCAAGCCGGTGCTATCGTTTGTGGTTCGGTACTGAACCAGCACTGAGCTTCGGCCACACCTTTCCCCTGCAGCCACCGCAAGAGCTGCGACGGCTGGCATATCGGCGCCTGCTCGGCGAAGCTGCATCACTGCGAGCTTTCTTGAAAGGAGTACGCGTTTCTTAGTCGGCCTGATCGAGCGATCGGGCGATGCATGGCTAAACAAATGCGCTTGGATTGACCGTAACGATCACACAACTGATCGTAAACCAAGGCAGTTCACCCGATATCGAAAAAGGCAGGACCCTTCGCCCAATAGCCCGTCGAAGCATCCTGCCCTATCAGCGGCTTTAACCTCCCTAGGTCAGCATTTGCTTTCTGCTTGCACCCATTGCAGCCACGCCGATCAACAAGAAAGCGAAAGTAGCCGGCAACGGCACGCCGGTTGATTCATCCGTTGTCGTCAGGCCCAACTGATCAAACGTCCACGCCCCACTCAATACCACTGGGTCTGCACGCAAACGCACGCCCAAGGCGCTCCAGCCATTGTCGATCGCATCACTCACGACAGATTGCACGTCGAAGCTGAGAATGTCGCCGACTGAGAGCGGCGAGGTGTCGAAGGTATCGATCACAATCGACGTGGCGATAAAGAAATTGTCGGTGACATCCGAGAAGGTGAAATTGCCATCGGCTTCGAATGCCTCGATCGTGATCGGGCCGAAAAACGGAAAATCGTTGTTCGGCACCACTGGGGCGACATCGAGAAATAGACCGCCGTCGTTGTACACGTCGAACGTCAGATAAGCAGGCGAGCCGCTTGTGACACCGGTCAGATCGAATTCAGAGAACCCGCGAATCTCTTCCACGAACCCCGGCTCTCCTGAAAAGGCGCCAACTTCAGCCTTGTCCGGAGGATTGCCAAACGGAGAGGAGTCACAGCAACTCGGATCGGAATGCGTGTGGATTTCGCTCGGTGCCGAAGCGACTGTATAGGTGAGTCCCTCGGTTATGAGCGCAGCATGTCCGTAACCTGATAACGCGATAGCAGCGGAGAATCCGCCAATCGTGATCAACCTATTCATAATCATCTCCCTGATCAAATGAATGTGTCGTATCGATAACTACCATCTGCAGTAGCCCGACGATCAAGCCACTCAGCGTTTCGAAGCCCTATCCCTGCTACTCCCACGAACACTTCGAAAGAGTCGCTGCTCGATGCCCGACTGATGCACATTACAGCCGGTAAGCTACCCTGAAGAGCTTGCGCCGTTTCACAAGTTAGATCAACGGTTCGATGAAATATAAAGAAAAAGATAAACGGACGGGCGTTGTGTCGCTTTTGCACTGCACAATATGATCCATCCCGCCAAGAAGAATAAGCGACAAAATATCAATGCCGGGGCATCGGTTTTGCGTAAACATGTACGTTCGTGCGGTGCCATGTCGCAAGTTGCGTCCAAACTCTGCCACTTTGTCGCCGGCGGCCACCCTGCGCGTTCGAGCCGCCCCAGCGGGTGTCGAGTGCCCGCCGGTTCAAGCGCCGCGATACCAGGTGCACATCCAGCATCCGGCTCGACGTCGGAAAATCCTCATGATGCGGCCGCACCCGCCGCTACAGGGAACTAACCGATCTGGATTTAGCTTCCTGACGTGCCGTCGGCCGCTCAGCGCGCCCTATTCCCGGCACTAAACCGCAACTGACTCGAATGCTGGCGAGATGGTAGATATCGAGACAATTTGCCTGAACTGCATGGCCGTCAAAGGCGACCAGGCACTGTGCCCACATTGCAACACAGCGCCCGGCAGTCTGCCGCGGAGCCCGGTCGCGATGCCTGAAAGCACCCTACTCAACGACCGCTTCGTGATCGGCCGGGTGTTGGGAAAACCCGGCGGGTTCGGCATCACCTATCTGGCGTGGGACAAGGTGCTCGAAACCGCTGCGGCGATCAAAGAGTTTCTGCCGCTGTCATCCGTGTCTCGCGAGGCGGGGACCATCTCGGTATTGCCGAACTCAGACGAAGATGCCGCAGCCTTCGATACCGGCCTGCAGGTCTTCATGAAGGAGGCCAAGACGCTGGCGCAGTTTTCGCACCCGAACATTGTTCGCGTGCGCGATTATTTTCCTGCCAACAACACCGCCTACCTGGTCATGGACTTTCACCGTGGCCAATCGCTGGACGAGTTCGTCAAGAGCGAGCAAGGCCCGCTGAGCGAAACATTGGCGCTGCAGATCATGCTGCCGATTCTCGACGGGCTTAAAGAGGTGCATGCGAAGGGATTCCTGCACCGCGACATCAAACCACAGAACATCTACCTCACCGACAAGGCGACACCGATGCTGTTGGATTTCGGTGCAGCGCGTATGGCCTTGGCGGGTGTCACCAAGACCATGACCGTGATGTTGTCGGCTGGGTTTGCGCCGTTCGAGCAGTACCATGCCAAAGGTCGCCAAGGTCCGTGGACCGATGTCTACGGCGTTGCCGCTACCCTTTACTACATGGTCACCGGCAAGGTTCCACAGGACGCCATCGAACGACAGCACGAAGACAAGCTGTTGCCGCCCATCGTGTTCAACAAGAACCTGAGCAAGCGATTCAGTCAGGCGATCATGCGAGGGCTCGCCGTCGAACCCGGGAATCGCCCCCAAACCGCCATGGCGCTGCGCAACGCGCTGAGCGGCGACTTCCATCAAGACGGCACCGCTACCGTCGCCACGCTCGCGCCAACTGTCGCCTCCGCAGCGCCGCCACGACCGATCGCAGCGTCGTCGCCGCAGACGGTCATCTTCGACAGCCAGCCGCCGGATACCCGCGGGGGGCTGAACCGTTGGATCGCATTGGCTCTGATCCTGGCTGTCGGGCTGTTGGTCTGGAGCAAATGGCAGCCGGACACGCCGCAGAGTGGCGATCAAGTGGCCCGACCGAACATGCCGGCCAAGCCAACAACCGTCGTACGAGCACCTTCGCCAACGCCGCCGAACCCAACAACCGAGACGACAGCTCAGCCAGCGCCGGTCGAGCATCAACAGCGACAACCGGCAGAAGTTGCCGGCGCGCCACGCGTCTCTGGCCAGCCATCGGCACCTCAGGTGCTCGCACCACCGCCACCTGTCGAAAGCGCACCTCCACCATCGACGCGACCGCGTGAGGCAGCGACTGCGCCACCGCCCGAAAGACTCCGGCCGACACAGCCGGCGTTCGCAAATCAACGACCGCGGCCACCTCAGCAGGCGTTCGATGCCTGCCGCAATCGTTCAGTGGGCAGCACGTGCAAGATACGCAGCCCGCGCGGAGAGGAAACCGGCCAATGTGAATCTTTCGACACCAGCGGCGTAGCATGTGTGCCAGACTTCCACCGCGCCGACGGAAGACAGCCTCCCGCTGCCCGCTCCGCGCGATTCTGAAACCTGTTTGTGCACGCGGCTGCCGATGAGCGACCAAGACTCGATAACACAAAATCTCGCTGAAACGATCCTCGAGAGCACCGTTGGCGACGATAGTCGACCCGATACAACGCCGAAACCTGAACCTTACCTCGTCATCCTGTCGGGTTCAGACGAGGGTCAGTTGTTTGCACTGGCGCGTGCACGCAACAGTTTCGGACGTGGCCACGATGCCGACATTGTCCTGACCGACCCCAAACTGTCGCGTAGCCACGGCGCCTTTCTCGTCGACGGCGAAAGGATCGAGATCATCGATTTTCAATCGACCAATGGAACATTCCTCGATGGCGAGCGTATCGATCGCGCGATCGTGCAACCGACCTCCAGAGTGCTTGCCGGCGCCAGCGAGATGAAAATCGAGTTCAAGCGCGCTACCGAGATCGAGGCGGAGCGCAAGCTCTACGAAGCGGCCAATACCGACCCGCTCACCAGCGCGTTGAATCGGCGTGCCTTCATGGCCCGTGCCGAACAGGAACTGGCCAACGCAGAGAGAACGGGGAGTCGTACGTCGCTGATGATGTGCGACATCGATCATTTCAAACGCATCAACGACAACCACGGCCACCCGGCCGGCGACCATGTGCTCAAAGAACTTGTCGATATTCTTCGCAGCCACATCCGCAAAGAAGACCTGCTCGCGCGGTTCGGCGGCGAAGAATTCGTGCTGCTGTTATGCAGAACAGAACAGGATGCTGCCGGCGATTGGGCCGAACGAATCCGGTCGGCGGTAGAGCAACACCAATTTGTCTTCGACGGAAAGTCCATTCCCGTGACCTTGTCGATGGGCATCAGCTGCCCTGCGCAAGCGGCAGGGGTGCCGCTAGATAAGATGATTCAAGACGCTGACGGCGCGCTGTATCGTGCCAAACAAGCCGGGAGGAATCGGGTGGTTGAAGCCGAATCAAGGGGTCAGAGTTCTTGATCGCGAAAGGCCTTGCTTTTGCGGTCGCCACCATGGCGATAGGGTCGGACCCGACGATTCAACGCTAGCTCTATCTCGTCGCGAAATCGATCGTTGCCAATCACAGCGCCTGTCTCTGTGGCCAAGCGAATCTGCCCGAGCGTTACGACATCCAGTTGCCTTTCAAACAACTGGCGATACCCTTCCCTACAGCTCGCGAGGTCCTGACCCAACCTTTGATACACGTCATGCGATGAAAGCAAGCTGTCCGCCTGACCCTGCGCATTACCCCGGTAGCTCGACCAGCGGTATTGCTGTGGCGCGCTCACCATACCAGCGCGTATTGGATTCATCTCTATGTAGCGACTACACACCAAAAGATATCGCTCAGAATCGACGATGGCCGACTTGAAACGCCCTTCCCACAACGTGCCTGTTCGCCGGTAGGCTGTGTTCACATACCGTACATAGCGACGACCGACAGACTGCATCACTCGTGAAGGTCCGTCCTCACTAGAGGGAGTCAACAGCAAGTGCACATGATTGGTCATGAAGACATATGCATGTACGGCACATTGATAGCGGTGTGCCGCGTCTTGCAAAGCTTCATAGTAGAACTGATAGTCTTCGTCGGCAAAGAATATCGCCTGCCGATTGTTACCACGTTGGATGAGATGCAATGCTTGTCCTGGCACTACGTGTCGAGGTCTACGTGCCATAGTGCAGTCCTTTGCGTTGGCAAGTTGAAGGCATGAATGGGAAAGACTAGTCGCTCGGAGCCTGGCGGATCAACAGATCAAGTACTCTGACCCCTTGATTTTTTTTGCGTTGGCAAGTTGAAGGTATGAATGGGAAAGACTAGTCGCTCGGGGTCTTGTGGATCACCAGATCAAGAACTCTGACCCCTTGATTTCTGCGATGGTGATTCCACAACAGAACGCCGACCACCCCATGATATCGAGTACTCGCAAAAGGAATCGGACTCCATTATTCAACTATCAAATCCCCTGTCGCAAACATCAACTATTCGGCCAGTTGCAATGGTCTTGCCTTCCCATAGGGATATTTCCGAATTTGCCTTAAGCGATTCGAAGGCTTTATCGCGATTCAAGAACTTGATCGGAATCGCATACTCCTTCCCAAGCTCAAAACACGTCTTGCCGTCGAGGACAAATCTACAGTCAAAACCTTCATCGCCGAGCATTAGTGGGCAACCGTAGCTATCACTCACGATTGGCGTATTTCTTCCACCTTCCTCTTGGGTCAAAAAACGTACAGTAATAACAACATCAGCTTTCATCATTAGTGCGGTAATGCCATATAGTTGAGGATCTCTGGCCGTAAACTTTGTAGCGAATCGTTCGACAGCACGTAAGCTGGAATTCCCCCGTCTACACTCACGGGAGTCGGCAGCGAAGATATCCGAACTCTTGTGGACACTATCGTATAGGCCGGGTCACCAAAAGAATTTACTGCCTGTCTCGCGTAATCGGAAGCGTATGCAGCCGAACTAGTGAAATACTTGCCTTCCGCGGATCCGCGATTTATTAACTGGCCTGTTGCCTGAATATCTAAGAGTTCAGCAGGCCCCACCGCGCGATAAAGAGTTATCGAACGCAGACCATTAAACAAACTTCGCACCGCGCTGAAAAAACCGCTTCCTGGCACCACCATCGAAGACACGGTCAAAACAAGCTGCTCGTTCTTCGTCATGCTGCGCCCGGGCGTTCCATCGTACCCATGGCAGCTACCCTTGCAAATCGATTGTCCCTCATTGTTGAACAGATGGGAGAACGCTGCACTTATGGCACCGTTCCCGAATTTCCCTCCACCGAGGGTAGACGCAGTCCCACCTGCTACGGCTGCTACGGTTGTCCGTGCCGCCACGCCCGTAGCTCCCTCCATGTTGCCAAAATAGTGTTGGGCTCTGCGACCAGCATAGTGCCCCAGCGCACCACCTAGGAATCCAGACTTAAAGTCTCCTCCAGAAAGTTCGCTGACAATCCCTTGCGCAATACCATGGGCTATGTCCCTTGCAACTGCGACAGCGCCGTCAAAGGCACCCTCCAGCCAATTTCCGATTGAACCGTGCCCGATATCGAAAGCAAGACCAGCGCTTATTCCACCAAACAAAGCTCCTTTTAATCCTGCCTTCAGGCTTCCACCTAGTATTGCTCCACTTACGAACCCTCCAACGGCTCCAGCTGCGATACTGAACGCCAGCGTTCCTGAAGTGAAGCCAAGCGCCCCAGCAGCAGCCGGCCCTATGAACGCTGCTGCTGCAATCGCAACGATCACCCGACCATATTTCTTCAGAAACTTCCCAATGGACTTGAACGCTTTCTTGATGCTCTTAAACAGCTTCTTAAAGAAATACCCACTCGGATCCGTATACTTCAACGGATTGTTCATCGCGTAGGCATACCGGTTATAACTCTGCGAGCTATACGGCGCCTGCACATGCGGATCGGCACTCAGGAACCGCCCAAGCTGCGGGTCGTAAACCCGCCCGTTCATATGGATCAGGCCGACTTCGTCTATATGCTCGTGCCCGGTGAAGCCCCGATTGGTGTACAGCGCAAGGTTCAGGCCCCCGATCGTGCGCCAGTCGCCGGCGCGTCGCTCACCGAACGGTGAATACCCGGTGCGCTCGACGATGACGCCCTGCCCATCGGTGATCGTGTCGATACTGCCCAGCGCATCGCGGTGCAGGTACCGGGTTTCATCGCGCGATTCGTCGATGACGCCGTTGCCGTCTTCGTGCTCGATATGGATCGCGGCCAGACCGTCGTCGGCGTAGATGAAGTACTTGTGGGTGACCTCGCCATTCGACTTCTCGACCCGTTCGTAGCTCTTGCCGAGGTACAAAGTGGTTTCGTCGAAGCCGACCATGCCGCCCACGGTTTTCTTGTAGCGCGCGCGATCCGGACCATAGTGGAACTGCACCACGGTGCCGTCTTTCTGGAAGCTGGTCGGCTTATTGAAGCTCGTCCAGGTGATGGTACGGCCACCGCCTTCGGTGATCGAGCCGTTGTCGTCGTAGATGTACTCGTCGTTAGCCGCATGGCTAAGTGCATGCGGACCGGCATTGCCGACACTCTTGGCAGCGTTGCCGTACAGGTAAGTTCCGACATCGGACTTGTTCAGCATATTGCCGAGGGCGTCGTACACATAGGTGGTTTCGGCGTGATACGCAATGCCATCGGCCGTGCCGTCGACCGTCGACGTTACGAGGCGGTTGAGTCCGTCGTAGTCGAAGGTTTCGTGCGCATCCTGAATGCGGTCGCGGCGTGCCTGCACATTGTCGAGCGCGTCGTACTCGTAATCGAGGTGGCGGATCAGGTCGCCGTGACCGAAACCGGTCTGGATGGTGTTGAGCTGACCGGTTGCACGGTCGTAGTCCTGGATCGTGACCAGGCCGTTGCCGGTGCGGTGGCCGGTGAGACGACCAGCGGCATCACGGCTGGTAGCTCGCCACCACGTGACGTAGGCCGGGTCGGCCAGCATCGCATCGAGCGTTTCCGACTGCGACGCATCAACCCACAGCTCGGCCTGCTCCATGCGATCGCGCAGACCACCGGCGACGACGATCAGTTGCTCGGCCAGCGTCAGGGCATTGTCGATATCCGCAGACAAGGCTTGTGCCGCGTAATGTGAGAGCTCGGCTGCCTCCTGTAGATGATCGAGCAGGTCCTGCGGGAGGTTGACTGCAGTGTCGCCCAAGGCCTCGTATTCTGCCGCCTTGGTCAGGAAGTAGGCCTGTCGATCGAGCAGGTCTGCAGCAGCATCCAGTGCCGACTGCGCACTGGTGACGGCGTCATCGTAGAGGCCGGCCAGATGCTGGGCATCGTAGTCATTGACGTGGTTGCTCGGACTGCGCTTGGCCAACAGGTAGCCGTACTGGTTGTAGAGGTTTTCGGTCTCGAAGCCGTTCGGGCGCCAGCTCTTGGCGACACGGCCGAAGGCGTCGTATTCCACCGCGGTGTTGAACACCTTGCCGTCGAAGGCATTGACCGAGACGATCTCTCGCCCGAAGTTGTCGTAGCTGTGTTCGGTGCTGTACAGCAGAGTGCCCGTGGTGTCGAACTGCTCGACCTTGTACAGCTTGCCGATACCTTTTTGCGCTGTGTCGTACGTCCAGACCGTTTCGCCTTCCGGTTCGACGCGTCGGATCATACGGCCCAGGTTGTCGTAGGTCATGGAAACAGACCGGTTCTTGGCGTCGGTCTGGCTGACCAGTTCGCCGAAGGCGTTGTGCTGGTAGGTCCAGTAGCCCATGTCCGGGTCTTGCATAGCCGTTTTCTGGCCACGCACGTCGTACCACAGCTCGGTAGTGACCACCTTGGCGCTGGCGTCATCGTGCTGATGGGTCTTCAGCAGGTTACCGATGGCATCGTATTCATAGGTGACCTTACCGCCCTCTTCTTCCTCGACCAGGACGACTTTGCCCAGGGCATTCTTCGTGGTGCGTTTGACCTGACCGAGGGTATTGGTTTCGACCGTCGTCAGACCCTGGTAGTCGATCTGCGTGACGACCGTGCCTTTGCCGGTATCGAAGCTCTTTTTGACGACGCGATTGACTTCGTCATAGTGATTGATCACCCAGTAGGCGGGATCATCGACGAAATACGGCAGCGATGAGCGGTACTCACGCCCTTGTTCGTCATATTCGGTATCTTGATAGATGGCTTTGCCGTCAAAACCGGTGCTGAGTTTACGGATGACTCTGCCTAGCTGGTCGTAGTAGACCGAGGCCGGCGCGCTGCCGCTAATCTCTTCGGTGACCTTGTAGTAGGCGGCGACCGGTGCATGGGCATCGCTCGCATCGACCCAGGTGCGCGTGGTGAGGGTTTCGGTGCCGTCGGCACGCAGTTCGCGTTCGACACGCGCCAATCCGTCGTATTCCCATCGTGTGGTCAGATTGTTCGGGCCGGTCAGGCTCAGCGCCTTACCGGTTGCATGATCAAACGTGCGTGCTTCGGCATGGCCGAGCGCATTCTGCACGCTGGTGGCAAAACGCCCGCTTGGATCATAGCCCGACGTACTGATGCGCGTGGGCAGCCCGTCGGCCGACACGGCGACGCGTACTTTGTTGCCGAAGGCGTCGTACTCATAGGTGGTGACTTGGCGGTAGGCCGGTTGGTCCGGCTCAATGATTTCATCCTTGAGCAGACCTGTTTCCGCATAGTAGGTGAACGCGGACTTGCGCGTTTCGGTGCTGCCGTTCGAGTGAGTATGGACAACAGTTGCATCGCGCAAACGGCCAAGATGCCATTTGTCAGCGGTGACGATGTTGTCGTAGTTACTGGTCGTGACTTTGGAGAAGGTCTCGCCACCGGCTTCGGTGATGACCTCGACCGTGCCGACGTTGCCGTAGGCATCGTAGTTGGATTGGCGCGTGATCGCCGTTGATACCAGTGTGCCGTCGAGTTCGTAGGATTTCTCGACCTTTTCTACCAGATACGGGAAGTGGGTTTCGTAGTCCCACACCGAGCCATCAGGGCGAGTTTCGGGGTGGACCGCGTAGAGATCTTCGTAGGTCGTTGTGGTTGACGAAAGAACCGTACCATCCGCGGCATAGGTGGTGACCGCTTTAGGCATGCCGGTAAACGGATAGTCTTGGTGGTATTCGGTGCGTGTGGTTACACCGGTTGATTCGTCAGTGGCTTCGTCCCAGGCGAAGCCAAGCAGGCCGCGGCCTTGTACGTGGGCTCGCAGGCCGCCGTAACGATAGCCGGTACTCGTCGTTCCTCCTAAACCATTGCTTTTCTCGACGTCCGAGACGACCCACATTGGCATCTGCAAGTTGGGCGTTGGGTGAACTCCTCCTTCACCTTTCACATAGAAACCCTTGGTAGTAAGAGCGTCATATCGCACAGCAATCTTTGCGCCCAAGCTGTCCTTGAACTCCGTTATGTGCCTCGATACTCCGCCGATGTTTGAATGCACCCAAACTCGGCCACCCGATTTACCCTGATAGTGCTGGACAAAATCCGACAATCCGTCGCCGGTCATGTCAACAAATGCTTGGTGCCAGTCGCTATTGAAGTTCGGCACTGTATCCGAGCGCCAAATCGCCCGGGTTTCAAAGCCGCTACCGGTGTTAACGCCGACCCATACCCTTTCGCCCGAGCTACCTTGATAGTGGCGGACATGGTCCGGCAACCCGTCACCCGTCATATCTACGAACTGCTGGTGCCAATCACCATTAAACTTAGGAGTTGTATCGTGATCCCAAATGACACGATCCTTGAAACCGGCAGCCGTGTTCTCGTAAACCCAGACTCGGCTACCCGAACTACCCTGATAGTGCTGGACAAAGTCCGGCAATCCGTCGCCCGTCATGTCCGCAAATGCTTGGTGCCAATCGCTATTGAAGTTCGGCGCCGTGTCTGAGTGCCAGATCTTCCGGGTTTCAAAACCGCTGCCAGTGTTGATGCCAACCCACACCCGGCTACCCGAGCTGCCTTGGTAGTGACGAACATAGTCCGGCAACCCATCGCCAGTCATATCCACAAACTGCTGATGCCAATCACTGTTGAAATTCGGAGCCGTATCGTGGTCCCAAATGACACGATCCTTGAAACCGGCAGCCGTGTTCTCGTAAACCCAGACTCGGCTACCCGAACTACCCTGATAGTGCTGGACAAAGTCCGGCAATCCGTCGCCCGTCATGTCCACAAATGCTTGGTGCCAATCGCTATTGAAGTTCGGCGCCGTGTCTGAGTGCCAGATCTTCCGGGTTTCAAAACCGCTGCCAGTGTTGATGCCAACCCACACCCGGCTACCCGAGCTGCCTTGGTAGTGACGAACATAGTCCGGCAACCCATCGCCAGTCATATCCACAAACTGCTGATGCCAATCACTGTTGAAATTCGGAGCCGTATCGTGGTCCCAAATGACACGATCCTTGAAACCGGCAGCCGTGTTCTCGTAAACCCAGACTCGGCTACCCGAACTACCCTGATAGTGCTGGACAAAGTCCGGCAATCCGTCGCCCGTCATGTCCACAAATGCTTGGTGCCAATCACCGTTAAAGTTAGGTGCGGTGTCTGAGTGCCAGATCTGACGATTCACGATAGTGTTGGAATTTTCCCCGTCCCAAAGGAAGATCGTAGGCGACAAACAAGGTCCGTCCGCAAGACACTGAGTAATCGAAGTCAACAACTGCAATATCGAAGCGCCAACCTCTTCATAGGCCAATCGGTAGTCGCTGATCAGGCTGCCTTCAGCGCGCACCTCGACCTTGCTTAGTCGATTCGAAAGCCCCTTCGCTGTACCACTTAGGTGATACATCTGAACGCGACTGGCGGGCTCATAGATGAATTGAACAATATTGGCCGCATACTCAATGCGGTCGATCATCTGCTGTCCAGTTTGCGGGTCCTCGACATAGATCATCGCCATGCTGTTTCCGACTGCATCGGTGATCTTGTTCTGCGACCAAGCCTGGACTTCGCTACGGCCTTGCGCTTTGGCGCTCGAATCAGCCGTATTGCCGTATTCAACCGTCAAACCCGCTTTGGTTTGGACGCTGAACGAGGCCGGCCCCTCTCCAGCCTGACCGTGTGCACGGATTCGCGTAAATCCATCAGTTTCAGTTCGATACTCCGAGCCATCCTCGCCGTAAGTACCACTCACGAGCACCAAACGCTGGCCATCCAGGCAATACCGATCAGATCGTTTCCATTCGACGGTTCCCAATTGACCGTCTTGTACCAAGGTCCGGCCGCACCGCGTGATAGCTGACAGCCCACTCAGCGACCAACCAACACCAAGTGTACCGTTGCCGCCGCTACTGCTGTAACTAAACGCCAACTCCGGCTGAACCCCTGCAACGCCCGGCGGCACCGCAATCGGTACCGAGTAGTTCGCAGCACCCTGTTCGACACTAAATCGCCCCGCAAGACTGCCAACAACGTAGCTCTGTAGTTCAGTCGGTGCGGCTGCGTTGGTTTGCAGCGGCAGGCAGAAGGCAGCAACGAGCAGCGCCGAAGCGCCTGATTTCACGATCGAGGAGAATTTCATGGCACTTTCCCTGTGTCTGGGATTGTTATTGGCTGTTATTCAGTAGAAGCAAGTCAGTCGCGAAGTCGATCCAGCCTTGCTTGTAAGGCGGTCAGTTTTTCCGAGCTTGCGTTGTTTTTGTCAGCGTTTTTCGGCGGCGACACGCCGGCCGCTGACAACGCTGCATCCGCTCGCGCGATTGCATCGTCGGCGGACTTCACGGCGTTGGCCGTTTCACTCGTAGGCGAATGTCCGATGGCGCCGACATCGTCTTTGAGCGAACGCACGGTACGATCCAGCGACGACGATGCAGTTGACTTGTAGGGCGATTCACCAGCTGGCGCAGATTCGTCGCTTGGCCGTGTTATCGATGTTTCGCCGGAATCAGTTTTTGACTCGGCTGCGTCGAAAAGCGATTTTTCCTGTAGGGGCTCGCGCGATACGGATGCCCACACGATCAACCCGGTGACGACAGCGAAAACGCTCGCTGCAAATACGGCCCTTGGTTTCGGCACAGTCTTTCCCTAGAAACGTTTTGATTATGTGCGCACCAGCGACCGATGCGCCTATTTGTTTTTTAGGATAATGACAAATGTGAAACTCATTCAATCGTGGATAGACAACAAACGATAATCTAGAGAATTTTGTTCCTTTCGCGTTCGTTCGCAGGCCCTACCCGTTAGGACTTCCGAAACTCCAAGTTGGTGACCCCGGGATCGCCGAATTCGACGACAGACGACATCACGACGTCATTCACTTGCAGATGCCATCTGCTGCTGCTAGCAGTTCACCGACCGCGTGACGTCGCGTCAACGTCAACCAATCCTTCACGATACCCATTCCTGAACCGCGCTATCATTCCCTTCCTATCGGTTAGCAACTCGATTCAGGCACCACCATGACCGCCACCCTGGGCGACATCCTCATCAGTTCCGGCAAACTCGCTGCCGATCAACTCGAGCGCGTGCGCAACCTGCAGGCCGAGAAAGGCGGGCTGCTCGGCCCCCTGCTCGTGCAGTTGGGCTTCGTCAGCGAACGCGATCTGGCGGCAGCCTTGGCCGAGTCGCTGGGCAGCCCGCTGGCCGAGAAGAAGGACTACGAGGAACCGGCCGAGGTCGATGGTCAGATCTCGCCGGAGTTTCTGCGCAAGCACCACCTGGTGCCGCTGCGCGTGTCGCACGAAGAGGTCGAGGTTGCGCTGGCCGATCCGGGTGACGGCTTTGTGATCGATGCGGTGAAGCTTGCGTTCGGCCGCGATGTGGCGGTGCGCATCGGGCTGATCAGCGATATCCAGGCGGCGTTGAACCGGCACTATGCCGAAGAGGCCGATGAAACCGCGGCCGAGTCATTGAGCACGACCAACGAGGTCGACGAGATCGCCCACCTGCGCGATATGGCCAGCGAGGCGCCGGTGATCCGCCGCGTGAACCAGCTGATCGGCCGGGCCTTGGAGCTGCGGGCGTCCGACATCCATATCGAACCGTTCGAGCGCGACGTGGTGATCCGTTACCGCGTCGATGGCGTATTAAGAACTATCGACTTTCCGAAAGGTGTCACACCGGCGGCGATTGTGTCGCGCATCAAGGTTATGGCCCATCTGAACATCGCCGAACGTCGTCTGCCGCAGGATGGCCGTATCAAGTTGCGCGTCGAGGGCCGCGAGATCGACCTGCGTATCTCGACCGTACCCACGTTGTATGGTGAGAGCGTGGTGATGCGTCTGCTCGACCGTGGCGATGTCACGCTCGACCTGCCCTCGCTGGGTTTCGGCGACCAAACCCTCAAGCGCTTCGAACAGCTGCTGGCACGGCCGCACGGCATCATGCTGGTGACCGGCCCGACCGGTAGCGGTAAGACGACCACCCTGTATGCCGCGCTATCGACCCTGAACACACCGGATCGCAAGATCCTGACCGTCGAAGACCCGGTCGAATATCAGATCGAAGGTATCAACCAGATACCGATCAAGCCCAACATCGATCTGACCTTTGCCAATGCGCTGCGCGCGATCCTGCGGCAGGACCCGGACATCATCATGATCGGCGAGATGCGCGATGTGGAAACCGCGCGCATCGCGGTGCAGGCGGCACTAACCGGCCACAAGGTGTTTTCGACCCTGCACACCAACGATGCCGCGAGCAGCATCACCCGCCTGCAGGACATGCAGGTCGACGACTACCTGATCACCTCGACCGTCGATGGCATACTGGCGCAGCGCCTGGTGCGACGGCTGTGCCCGGATTGCCGCGAGGCCTACCAACCGACCGACATCATGGTCGAAGAACTCGGTCTGACCCTCTTACTCAAAACTGAAACACCCACCCTGTATCGTGCGACCGGATGTGAAGCCTGTGACCATACCGGTTACCGGGGCCGCACCACGATACTCGAACTGCTGGTGATGACCGAGCCGCTACGCCGCGCCATCATCGCCAAAGAAGATGCCGATGCCCTACGCCGTATCGCCCTTGCCGAGGGCATGCTCGATATGCGTTCCGATGGCCTGCGCAAGGCTGCCGCAGGCCTGACCAGCGTCGAAGAAGTCGAGCGCGTGGTGCAGTCTCTGGTCGCCATCGAGTAGTTTCAATGCCCTTGTTCCGTTACAAAGCCGCGCGCAACGACGGTACCGTGATCGACGGTCAGCTCGAGGCTGCCGACGAGCAGCGCGCCGCGCAGGTTTTGCAGGCGCAAGGGCATGTGCCGATTCAGATCGACTCGGCGGTCGGTCAGGCGGCAAGCGGCGTTACCCGCCAGGTTCGCAGGAGCAGCAAGGCGAACGCCGCGACGATCGACTTCTTCACGCTCGAACTCGCCACCCTGCTGCGTGCCGGTCTGCCGCTGGCGCAGGCCCTCGAAACGCTGACCGGCCTGGCCGACAGCCCGGCGATGGCCGAGCTGGCCGAGTCGGTCAATACGCTGGTGCGCGACGGCCAGAGCCTGTCGAACGCGCTTGAACAGACGCACCCGGGCTTCGATGCCTTCTACTGCAATATGGTGCGTGCAGGCGAATCGAGCGGCGCGCTCGATCTGGCGCTGGAGCGGCTTGCCGAGTTTCGCGCCAGCCGTCGCGAATTGCGCAATTCGCTGATCTCGGCGTTGATCTACCCCGTTATTCTGTTGGTGATGGCCCTGATTGCCGTCGCCGTGCTGCTGGCCTTCGTGGTGCCGCAGTTCACCCAGATGTTCGCCGATGCCGGCCGCGAACTGCCGCTGCTCACGCGGATCGTTGCCGGTGCGGGCGAGATCGTCACCAACTATTGGTGGCTGATCATCGCCGTGATCGGCGGCAGCATCTGGTGGGCGATCCGCGATTGGCGCACGCCAACCGGCCGGCTGCGCTGGGATCGCTGGCTGATCAACGCCATATTGGTCGGCCCGCTCGTGCGCAAACTCAACGCGGCGCGTTTCGCGCGCACGCTGGCAACCCTGCTGGATAACGGCGTGCACCTGATGCCGGCACTGGGCATCGCCAAAGAGATCGTCGGCAACTCGGTGATGGCGCAGGGGCTCGACGTGGTGGCAGAACGCGTACGTGAAGGCGCAGGCCTGTCGGCCCCACTGGCCGAAACCGAGGTGTTGCCGCCGCTCGCCACCCAGTTGATCCGGCTCGGTGAGAGTTCCGGCAAACTTGAAATGATGCTGACCCAGGTTGCGGACATCTACGAGCGTGATGTGCAAAACTCGATGAAGCGCCTGCTCACGCTGGCCGAGCCGGTCATCATCATCATGATCGCCCTGCTGGTCACGGTGATCATTTTGTCGGTGGTGCTGATGATCCTCGAATCGAACAATTTGGCGTTTTAACGGACTATCCGGAGCTTCAAACCATGCACATCCAACGTCGCAACCGCGGTTTTACCCTGATCGAACTGATCGTGGTGATCGCCCTGGTGGCAGTGCTGGCCGCCGTGGTCGCCCCGAACCTGCTCAGCAAGGCGTCGGATGCCAACCGCAAGACCGCCGGCGTACAGATCGAAAAGATCTTCAACGCAGTCGAGTTGTACCGTCTGGAAACGGGCAGCTACCCGGAGGCCTTGTCGGACCTGGTCAAGCGCCCCGAGGGCAACGAGCGCTGGAACGGCCCCTATGTGCGCAAACTGTCGACGCTGAAGGACCCGTGGGGCAACGAGCTGGTGATCCAGCGCCCGGGACAGAACGGCCCGTTCGATATCGTGTCGTACGGTGCCGACGGTCAACCCGGCGGCGAAGACGACGCGGCCGACATCAACAGCGCGGAATGAGCCCGGCCCGGTATGACGGTCGCACTTCGATCACCAGCGCGGGGATTCACCCTGGTCGAGGTGATTATCGTTATCGCGCTGGTCGCGGTGATGGCAGCGGTGCTGTCGCCGATGTTGATGACCTCGCCGATTCGCGCCTTGCAGGCCGAGGCGCGCGACGTAGCCACCACGCTGCGTGAAACCCGCCGACTCGCCCTCGCCCGCCAGTCGCGCCAACGTTTTGTGGTCGACACCGACAGCGGCCGCTACGGCATCGCCAGCAATACCCTGAGCGCCGCCTTGCCGGATGGCATGCAGGCGCAATTGACGACTGATGAGTCGCTGCTTACCAACGAATCGACCGGCAGCATCGATTTCTTTCCCGACGGCAGTTCGAGTGGCGGTCGGGTGTCGCTGGTGATGGCAGATCGTTTTCTGGATGTCGATGTCGAGTGGTTGACCGGTCGCATCCGGGTGCGCGAGCCTCACTGATGAAACCGGCACACGGCTTTACCCTGCTTGAGATACTGGTCGCACTGACGATGTTCGCGGTCGTCGGTGGTTCTCTGCTGCAACTGTTTCAGGGCGGCCTGCGCACCGCGCGCATATCCACCGAACATACCCATGCGATCTTTCTCGCACGCAGCAAACTCACCGAGCTGCAGGCCTATGGCCATCTCGAACCCGGCACACTTTCCGGAAACTTCGGCGACGGTTATCGCTGGCAGGCCGAACTGACGCCCGCGCCGGTGGATGAGAGCGTCGGCGAAAACCCCTGGCTGCAACCACTCGCGCTGACCTTGACCGTCTATTGGGGCGAGCATGACGACGAGCGCACCTTTGCCTTGCAGAGCCTGTTGCTCAGTCAGCAGGGGCCGTCATGATGCGTCGGCAACACGGTTTCACCCTCGTTGAAATCCTGATCGCCTTGAGCATCGGCGCACTGTTGATCTCGCTGGTGTATGGCGCAGTACGCATCGGCCAGCGCAGTACCACAGCGCTGATCGATCAGACCGGCGACAACGAGGTGATGCGTATCGGTTGGCAGTTCACGCACGATGCCCTCACCCGCGCACTGCCCATCCCCAGCCGCGACAACAGCGACGACAAAACGCTGTTTATCGGCAATCCTGATCGTGTTCAGTTCGTCGCCGACATGCCGGCCTATGTAGGCATCGGTGGCCTGATGCAGATCGAACTCGGTATCAACGCTTCTCCCAAAGGAGAGCAACTCGTACTGACGCGCCAGCACTTCGACAAGGCCACGGCGAGCGCCACGGCCGAAACGGCGCAGCAGGCCGTGCTGGTCGACGAACTCGATGGATTCGATGTGCGTTATTTCGGCGCCACCGACATCGGCGTCGCCCCGTCGTGGCAATCCGACTGGCCAAGTCAGGTGATCTTGCCGAACCTGATCCAGATCAAGGTCACGCCGAAAGATGGCGAACCGTGGCCCCTGCTGGTTGCACGACCACTCACCGGCACCGTGCCGCTCGACGACGAAATCCAGCCGGATGAAGGTGGCCTGCAATGAGCCGCCCGTGCACGCAACGGCAGAACGGTTTCGCGCTGATCCTGGTGATCTGGGCCGTGATCATGCTCGCCAGCCTGGCCAGCGGTTTCTCATTGGCAGTGCGCCATGAGACGCGCGTTGCCGGCGATACGGCAGCGATCGCCCATGCCGAAGCAGCGGCCACGGCCGCCCTGCACACAGCCGTTCTGGCGTTCGGTAGCGCCGATGCCGAAACGCGCTGGCAAAGCAACCTCGAGCCTCATCAGCTCGCGTGGCCCGGCGCGTCGATCGTGGTACGCGCACAATCCGAAAGCGGCCGCATCGATATCAATCGTGCCCCGCGTGAGCTGCTGGTGGGTCTGTTCGAGCAAGTACTGCCGAACAACGACGCCAATGAACTGGCCGACGCCGTCGTCGACTGGCGCGATCGCGACGACGAGGCGCTCGCCGGCGGCTCTGAAAAGCGCGCCTACAGCGGCGCTGGTTTTGCCTACACGCCACCGAACATGCCGTTTCACTCGGTCAACGAGCTGAGTCAGGTCATGGGCTTCAACAGCGCCATGGTCAGCCGGGTGCGCCAATATCTCACCGTGTATTCACGCCAGCCGCGGATTAACGCGACCAGCGCAGACTTGGTAACATTGAATGCTGTACCCGGCATAGATCGGGACGATGCAGAGGCCTTCATCGCCGAGCGTGACCGCACGCTCGCCGAAGGCGGCACGCTGGACTTCACTGCCCTGCGCAATGGGAGGCGCTACTTGGATACCCGGCCCGGGCACATGCTGCTGTCGCTCGACATCGATGTGCGATTGAGCGACGGCCTGCGACGACGCGAACACGCCGTGATCCAGCTCAACCGGGCACGCGGCTATAACCTGTTGTTACGTGAAACATTGCCCATCCCCTTGGATAGCGAGGCGAACGGCGGATGACGTTTGCCGAGTTCTATCAATGGTGGACGACGCAACTGGGCGAGATGGTGCCCGCCCGTGTTCGCCAGTTGTTCGAGGGACAACGTGCGACGCTATGGCTGACCGCCACCGAAGGCGATCGATTGAGCGCAGCAGCCGCGCCGGATTCAAGCGATCAAATCGCGCTGCCGTCGGACGGCTCATCACTCGACAGCACAGCACGCAAGTCACTGCCCAAAGGCCCACAAAGGGTCAACCTCGCCCTGCCGCCGGGCAACTACCTGCTGCGCCGTTTCACCCTGCCGCTTGCCGCGCGTGCCAATCTCGCAAAGGCAGTCGGTTATCAACTGCCGCAGCAGACGCCGTTCAGCGCCGACCAGGTGATCTACGCCTGCGGTGAAGACAAGGCGCGTTCAACCGCCGACACACTCGGCGTGTGGCTGGTGGCCGTGCCGCATCGGCGCATCGCCGGCGCCCTGCGTTCGCTGGATTTGCCGTTACCGACCAACCCCGCCAGCCTCAACGGCGCGCCGAACGCCGACGAGACATTGACCCTGTCGTGGCGCGTGGCGGAATTGCCGTCGGCAAGCCAACGCTGGCTGCCGATCGCCGGCATCGGCCTGATCGTGTTGTTCGGTGCGGTGCTCGCCCTGCACCTGCACAACCGGCAGTCGGCACAACAGGAACTCGAAGACGCGCTGGCGCAAGAGCGCGCGCGTGCAGCCCAGGTCGGCGCCCTACGCGAGAAGATCGAGCGCACCCGCACAAATGCGGAATGGCTGCAGAACCATCGCCAGACGGCCGCATCATCGCTGGAACTGCTCAACACCTTGTCGAAGCGCCTCGATGACGGCACCTGGTTGCAACGCTTCGAACTGAATGAACGAGAGATCTCGCTCTCCGGCATCTCGCCGTCACCGGCCGAGTTGATCGAGGTACTCGAAGCCACGCCGATCCTGGAAAACGTGCGCTTCGATGCCGCCATCACCCAGAACCGCAACGAAGAAGGCAATCGCTTCAACATCAGCGCAGAGATTGAACATCGCGCAGACGGAGGCGGTAGCTGATGTTTCCCGAAGGCATTCGCGGACGGTTGACGGCGCTGGCGATCCTGCTGATCCCGCTGATTCTGTTCGCCAACTATGTGCTGGTGCCGCTGGTCGATGTATACAGCACCGGCAGCGAAGACATCGAGGGCATGCAGGATGACATTACCCGTTATCGCCGGCTGATCGGTCAGCAGGCCGATCTCGAGGCCGCTGATGAGCGCCTGCAGCAGGCACAGCCGCTCAAACCCTATCTGATCAACGGCAACAACCAGGCATTGGCCGCCGCCAATCTGCAACGGCTGTTGCAGGATGCAGCCGCCGCCAAAGGCGTGCGCGTATTGAGCCTGCGTGTACAGAACCCGCGTGCGCTGGGCCCGCTTGAACGGGTGTCGGTCGAGGCGCGCCTGCAATCGGATACACCGGGGCTGCGCAATCTGCTGCATACGCTCGAAACGAGCAAACCCTATTTGTTCGTCGACGATATGCGCATCAACGTGCGCACCAACCGGCGGCGCAACGCGATCCAGGATCTGCTCGATGTACAACTGACCTTGTACGGTCTGCGCGAACCCGACGACGCACGCGGCAGCGGAGCGCGCAATGGCTGATCGCAAGTTGCTCTTGCTGGTGGCCGGATACGCCATCGCCCTGACGTGGGGCGCCGTCGAACTGCGGCATACCTCGCCGCTGCCGGCCGAGCCCGACGACGTCGACACGCAGCCCATCGCGCCGATCGCCGTGCAGCCCGACAACGTGATCAATATCTCGGCGTTCGACGAGATCGTCGACCGTCCGCTGTTCGTGGCCGGGCGACGTCCGATCAACGAGGCCGGCACCGAGGTCGCCGAGGTTATCGAAAGCGATGCCGACGCAGAGACAACCGGCGAGATCGAAGGCAAGCGACTGACCGCCGTAATCCAGGATGGCGATCAATACATCGCTTTGATCGAAGATATCGCCGGCAACACCACGGTGCTGCGCAGTGGCGACCGGATCGCCGGCTGGCAGATCGAGTCCATTGCCAATGACCGACTGACCCTGATCGCCGGCGGTCAACGTAAGACGCTGCTCGTCTATAACTTCGACGCCGCGCGCCCGACGCCGATCGCCGGCGCGAACCGCCCGACGCGTCGACGCATGCCGTCGCGCGATACCCAGCAAAAGCCTCTGGTGCGCAATCCGGCGGTTTCCCGAACACCTTGAAAATTGTACATGGCGTTTATTCAACCATGACCCAGCACAACATCAGATCGACTCGACACCTTGCCACGAGCAGGCTGTTCTATCTCGTACTCGCCACCGGCCTGAGCATGGCACTCAACGGCTGCGCGTATGACCGCTTCTCGAACCGTTCGCCGGCGTGGGCCGACACGCTGGGCGGCTCATCGACGGCGATCAAGACATCCGATAACGTGCCGCCGGTCGACACCAAACAAACACAGCAGCCAACCGATCCACTGCCGCCCGACCCGGCGTTCTACAAGCCCGGTAGCGACGTGCTCATCAAACCTGCGCCGAAGGTTGCCGATGCACGCCCGCAGCAAGACGGCGACGTCAAACTCAATTTCCAGAACGCCAACCTACTGGAGGTGATCAAGGTCATCCTCGGCGACATGCTCGAGGTGAACTACACGGTCGACCCGACAATCCAGGGCACGGTGTCGATGCAGACCACACGCGCGCTGCATCGCGACGACCTGATCCCGACACTGGAGATGCTGCTGCGCATGAACAATGCGGCGCTGATCCAGGTCGACGGCGCATTCCGCGTCGTGCCGCTGGCCAACGCCTTCGCCGAGGTCCGCTCACCACAACTGGGTGACTCCGGCCTTGCCCTGCCGACCGGCTACAGCGTGCGCGTCGTACCGTTGCGCTACGTCGCGGCCGAAGAGATGGCGCAGATACTCAACCCCTTCGTGACCGGCAACAATCAACTGCTGCGCGTCGACACAGCGCGCAACATGCTGATCCTCGCCGGTACGGCCGCCGACATGGAGCGCCTGCTCGAAACGGTCAACGTGTTCGACGTCGACCGCATGTCGGGCATGTCGGTCGCGTTGTTCACCCCGGATTTCGTCGATGCCAAGACACTGGCCGCCGACCTCGACGCGCTGCTCGCCGATCCCAAGCAGGGGCTGATGGCCGGTCTGGTGCGCTTCATCGTCGTCGAACGGCTCAACGGCCTGATGGTGGTGACGCCGCGGGCTGAATACCTGGCGCGTGTGCGCGAGTGGGTGAATCGACTCGATCGCAACACCGGCGACGCCAGTCCGCGGCTGTTCATCTACCGGGTACAGAACGGCAAGGCCACCGACATGGCCGAGGTGTTGTCGGGCCTGTTCGAAGGTGCCGACGAACAACGCGAGCCTGTCTCACTCGCGCCCGGCTCGACGCCCACCACGGTCGGCTCGGATATCCCGACCGTCGGTGCAAGCCCCGTTACTAATACATCGCCGGATGTTGTCGACCCGACCGCGCTGCCGGTCAATCAGCCGCCCGCTGCAACACCGCCCCCCGGATCGCCTTCGGGCAGCGGCATTCGCTTCAACCAGAACCAGCGCGTGCAGATCATCGCCGACGAAGCGAACAATGCGCTGCTGATTCTGGCGCGCGGCAGTGAGTACCGACAGATTCTGACGGCGCTGAAGCAACTCGATGTCGCTCCGATGCAGGTGCTGATCGAAGTGACGATCGCCGAAGTCACGCTGACCGACAACCTAGCCTACGGTGTCGAGTGGTTTTTCAAGAACGGCATCGGCTCGAAGACCGGCGAAGGCACGCTCGATCTCGGTACGCTGGGATTGAACGACAGCCAGCTCGGCTTCACCTACGTGGTGCGCGACAGCATCGGCGACCCGCGTGCGATCCTCAACTTGCTCGCGACCGAGAGCAACCTGAGCGTGATCTCCTCACCCTCGCTGCTCGTGTTGAACAACCAGGAGGCGTCGATCCAGGTGGGTGACGAGGTGCCGATCTCGACCCAGCAACAGCAGGCCACCGTCGCCGACTCGAACATCATCAACAGCATCGAGTACCGCAACACCGGCATCCTGTTGAAGGTGAAACCGCGCATCAACTCCGGCGGCCTGGTGATCATGGAGGTCGAGCAAGAGGCCAGCCAGGTGCCCAACACCAACAACGCCGACCCGCTCACCCCGCGTATCCAGCAACGCAAGATCGCCAGCACCGTCGCGATCAACAGCGGCGATACCATCGTGCTCGGCGGCCTGATTCAGGACAACCGCAACCGCTCCGAATCCGGCATACCGGTCGCGCATAAGATCCCGATACTCGGCGCCCTGTTCGGCACCAAGGCCGACAACCAGGATCGCACCGAGCTGATCGTGCTGATCACGCCACGCGCCGTGTCGAACAGCACCGCGGCCTTGCAGGTGACCGAAGAATTCCGTCGAAGATTGCAGAAGCTGATACCGGCGCCTGTCGAAGAATCGCCGAAAGACGAGCCACGCTGAACCTCGCTCGAGGTTGAAAGCACGGTCATGGACGACCTGATCGATCGCTGTGTGGCGAACATCGACCGCGTTCCCGTTCGTTGCTTACCACTTTCGGTGGGCCGACAACGTTTCCGATCGATACGTCTTTCGTTTTTCGCATCAATGTGCACCGGGTCACACTGAACCCGTAGCGTTCATCCTGTGTTCAGTTTCAGCCTTTAAACTCCTATTCGACCGACAACATCCAGCATCGCCGAATGCGAGGGACCTACCCGTCCGATGAAAGCCGTCCGAATGAACGAGTTCGCTCTCTTGAGTTCGTGGCGACAACAACAAGAAAATTTGCAGTCATATGACAAGGAGTCATCATGCGTTTCAAGATCATCGCCGCAACCTCTCTCTTCATCGCCTCCAGTATTCCGGCACTTGCCAACTTCGCCGGGCAGGAATTGCCGGATCTCGAAGGCCTGGGCTCGGTCTTCGGTGATGTATCGTCAGGCAAGATCGATATCGAACCCACACAGACAGGTGGA
This sequence comes from Thiosocius teredinicola, assembly GCF_002009425.1. Classification (NCBI taxonomy): domain Bacteria; kingdom Pseudomonadati; phylum Pseudomonadota; class Gammaproteobacteria; order Chromatiales; family Sedimenticolaceae; genus Thiosocius; species Thiosocius teredinicola. The sequence continues at coordinate 2,081,683 of NZ_CP019936.1, read as the reverse complement.
TTGATCTCCAGCGGCATCCCCGTTCCCGATACCGGAGTTCGCGGCAACATGGCGCGTGCCATCTCCAAGCCACTGGGTGACGCCGTCAATGATCCAAACGTGGCGTCCACATTCGAGAAGGCGTTTGTCGATGGCGTTGTCGCGGTCGAAGACGCGCTGCCCGGCATGGGTTTTGAGAAACGCGACTATGGCGTCGGCTTCGCGCTGTTCTTTCTGATGACCTGGGAACTGGCGAACGGTGTCGAACTGGAAGAGCAGGCGTCGCTCGCTGCCGCACGCAAACTGGTATCCACGGTCAAGGCCGCCCATCAGAACAAGAACGAAGCGACCACTGCCGATCAACTCGATCGCACCTACGATATGTTTTTGACAGTACCCATCTCCATTCTCGCGATGGTTCAGGCGTACGAACAAAAAGGTCTCAATGCCGAGGCCTCGAAGATGCGCGAATTCGCCGGCCAGGCCTTCGAGCAGGTGGTCGGACGCTCGCCCTACGACATCAGCGTAAAGCCGGACGGCAGCATCGTCGGCTACAACTGAACCTTCAAGCATCTTCCGCCGATCGGGATCGATTGGCATCCGGCAAGATGCATATAGGTTTCAGCGACTACACAACAAGAAATCATGGAAGGCGATGATGGCCGCTCATCATAGACGTTCAATGAAGTCATTACTGGTGCTGAGCATGATGGTTGGTGCTGCCGGTGCCGAGGCAACGCCAGGCGAGATCGCAACGCCGGCCGGATGGACCGGCAAGACATCGGGCGACAGCCAGTTGTTCACTCGTCAGTTTGCCGACGGAGAGATGAATCTCGCGGTTTACCCCTGGATCTACCTGGACGGTACCAGCGCCAAAGATTGGTTGAGTCAACGCAAGACCGATCCGTCAGGGCGCAGCCCCGTGATCGGCAAAACGCCCAAGGTCGGCAAAGGTACGGTGAAGGACACCTATACCGTCAACCGACAGCTCAGACCGATTGCCGGAAAGAAACGCGCATCGTTGCTTTTCGCGTGCGAAAAGTCCGGTCACATCCGCTACGTTGACCTGTATGGCCCGGTTGAGTACTTCGCCGGCAAATACGGCGGCGGCGCAATGGGCAAAGTTGTGTCGGTTGCCTGTGGGAGCAATCCGCCCGTTCACACGAATCAGGCCCAACAGATTGAACGCGCATCGAAGCGCCCCGATTTCAAAGAAGGGACACCACCGGATGACTTGGAAGACATCTGGTACGTCGGCTACTTCGTACCGGGCGTCAACGGCTATGAAGCGCGACAAACTGCTTTGATGACCTTCGACGACGATTCGGCCAGCAAGGACTTCGACGGTGTATTCGGACAGTCTGTCAAAGCATCACGCAGATCCAATCCCAAAGACTGGGGCACATGGGACATAGATGGCAACGACCTCAAGGTCAAATGGGCTGGGAAAAAGGGTTATCGCGACTATTTCGTCTCGCTGCGGGCCGAGCCGGGAAGAGACGACCACCGCATGGACGGCTGCTATTCCTCGTCGAAGGGTTACACCCTGCCATCCTTCGGTGGCGCTTACACGGCCTCCTTCGCGGTCAATGCATGGTGTTTCGCGAAGAACGGTCGCTTCTCGAACGACACCTCGGTCGCGATCAGCAGCGGCGGTAGCGGCTCAGCGAGTTCGGCCGGGCATAGCAGCAGTGACAAGACCGGCTGGTACCGGATCGACGGTTACGTTGTTCAATTCATCTACGACAACGGGCGCGAAGTGACGACCAGTTTCGCCATGGTCGACCACGAAAAGAGTGACGACGGCATCTTGATTGGAGGGAGCTATTTTGACTAAGCACAATGGAACTGAGGCGATTAAACACATTGCCGCCGGCGGCCTGATGTTGTTGGGCTGCACTATCCAAGCCGCAAGCGGTGCGCCGGCGGGATGGGTAGAATCCGGCGACAGCGCCAGCCCGACAGCAACCAAAACGTTCAACGGCAACAAAATGCAGCTGCAGGTATCACCCTGGATGCCACGCAAAGGATCTTTGAAATCCTGGCTGGCCAACAATGCCAAGAAGTCACCAAAAGGTTATCGCTTCTACAAGAGCAAGTTGAAGATCGACGAAAGCCTGCCCAAGGGAAGCTATCAGGTACTACGCCAAGTGCGGGGCAAAGATGGCAAGACGGCATTATCGTTGCTCTCGGTCTGCCCTGGTCGCAATAACACGATGCGCACAATCGATTCGATCGGCGAGAAGTCGGTGTTTGTGCACCGACCAGCCGTGAACGACCTTGTCAAAGCGCTGACCTACTACTGCAGCACCGGATCCCAATCGCCCCGGACAACCACAGCGGCAAACCAACAGGCCACAGGCAAGATCAGCACCGCGCCCATCTCGGCTCCGCGACTGCCGGATGGCTTTGCCGGATTTCGCGGCGTCATTTACTACGGCATGCAGGCCGGCGGTATGTTCGGCCCGACCAGCATGACCATCGCGCTGTTCGACGACCATACCTACACGGATGACATTGCGACCGTTTTCAGAGAAGGCGCAAGCGTATCCAAACGTAAGAACCCGAAGGATTGGGGCCAATGGCGCAAACGTGGCGGCAAGCTCGAACTCAAGGATCATAACGACAAAGAGTTCGACAAAACCCGCGGCGACTGGATAGCCGTACCCGGCAGCAAAAATCAGAAACTCAATGGCTGCTTTGGGCGATTGGTCTCAAGCAATGGCTTGGGCGTGGGCAGCGCAACGGTCGGCCGGGCCAGCGCCTGGTGCTTCTCACCGGATGGACGCTTCACGCATGATGCGACTGGCTTCGGTTCTGTCTCCGGTGCCGGCGTGAGCGGCGCAACGTCTTCATCGTCACCCACTGTTCGCGGTCGATACCGCATCGATGGCTATGCCATGCACCTGGTCTACGACGATGGTTCCGATGTGCAGGCGGGTTTCGCCTTTCTGAACGATGACAGAACCCACATCGCCGTCAACGGTAAGCGCTTCATGGGCAACAAGTGATGCACTGCCCGATCACCGTCGGCGCACCAAAATCGGAGCAGCATTGAGATGGATTTGAAAGCGTTCTTCGCCCGCCTGTTCGGATCGCAGGCCCATGCCGCGACGCCGACTGCGGCTTCACCTGATAATCGGCCATCGACGACACAGACCGCCGAGACGATTGCCGACGACGATCCGCGCAACGCAGCCGGCTATCAACGCCTTCAGGCCTACTGGGACGCCATCGGCCCGAGCGATAGAGACCTGTTGACCTACCTGGTCAATCCTCAGTTTCAAGGGGCGCCGGCCTGGCCGAATACCCGGCAGGCCTACCGCATCGTCCGGCCCAAAGACAGCCTGATCATCGCCTCGGATGGACTTTCGGATCCTTTCGTCGGTACCGACATTGCAGGTAAACAAGGGTTCGGCTGCGAAGTCTATATCGAGGCCCCGGAGCTGGCAGGCGCCTCGTTCGACGATGTTCGATCGAGTTGGGCCTTCGCCTTCATCGAATTGCTGGCACAGAACATCGCCCATCTTGGCGGGCTGTCCCAACACATTGCCAAGTACCGCGTGCTGTCGCTTGAGCTCCCCCTGTCGGGCGCGTTGCCGCCCGAATGGCTCAGCGCAAACGGCACCGCCGGCTGCCTGATCAATCTGCCGGTCGAAGGCCGGCCGGCGCGCATCGACGACATGCCGTTTGGCCCGGTCGACATCCTGTGTGCCAAGCTGCTGACGCCTGCTGAACTGGCCGACATCGTTGCGGGAAACGCCGATGCAAGGTCGGCATTGGCCGAACGATTCAATCAGAGCGACACCGGGCACCATAGCCGGCTAGATCGGCTGTAACACAGGCAACCTTCGCTCTACCCTCTTCCGGCCGGTCGCCCAGGAACTAGCTGATCCAATCATAATCGCCGGCAAACTTCTCCTTGATGAACTTGCCGTGCGCGATTAATGCGTCGGTGTCGTTCTCCAGGATATTCTGCAGAATCTTGTCCATTTCTCGTTGCAACAGATCCAACTGCTCGATCAGCATCTCTCGCGGCGTCGTACCGCTTTTCATACGATGCAGTCGCGCAAACGCCGGAGGCAATTGCAGGTAAGTCTCCAGCATACTTGGCAGGTAGTCGGTGACGGTTTTCTTCACCGAATGTAGGTACTGGCTATTGCTTTCGATCTTTTCGAGATGCGGAAGTATCTGCTTGATCGTCTCACTGACCGACGACAAGCGCTCCAGCACCGCATCCGATACGTGTTTTTTGACCGATTTCAACAAACCGTCCAACGCTTCGGAGAGTGCGCGGCCATCCAGGGCGTGGTTCATCGACAAATGCAGGTTGGGGTTGCGCGGCACACCCATGTACCCGATGGCATACAGCCCCGCGACGATGAAAGGCCAGTAGCTTTTGATAACGCCGAAGAAGAACAAGATGAGTCCTGCGAGCGCAAGCGCGCTGCCGACGATGTTGGGTGTCCCATAGACGAAAAGTAAGAATCTGCGCTTACCCGCCACTATTGATAACCGCGAATCTTCTTGAACGCCTGGGCCAATGACTGCTTGCGACTGTCAAAGACCCGCCCACCGGTCATCGTCGCGAGATCCATCATCTCCGCATCATTGGAGTCGCCGAACAAGATCGGAAACGTTCTGATGCCCTCGGCAGCATTCGCATGGTTGTAATAGATACTAGCGAACTGTTGGTAATCGGTACCCGCCGTGTTGTTTCCGTCCGTCATCAGAACGATCGAATAAAAACGTTGTGGATCTTGTTGCTTGCTGGTCATCGCCAGCTCGTAAGCCTGAGACATCGCGTCATAGATAGCGGTGTTCCCACCCGCTTGCAGATCGTTAATCGCATGACGCACATCAGAAATATTCGCACCGTCAGCCGTCATCTCGTAGGTCGAGTCCATGGAGATACCCGAATTGAACGCGATCAAGGTGATACGTTCGCGATTTCTAAAACGGGCAAACCGGCCGGTAAGACTCTTGTCATCTCCGGTTAGGTTGTACAAGGCTCTCTTCAGCTGCTCCAACCTGTCGCCTGCCATTGAACCGCTGACATCGAGCACAAAAATCGAATGATTGGGTTTGCGGTGCTGATCCAGGAATGCGAAAAGAATCTCGTTGACTGTGTTCAGGCCGCTCGGAAACGGCAACTCCAGTTGGAAACCCTTCGGAAACTTCGCGGTGGCTTTGATCTGCGGTAGCACCGGGCGGCGATTGGTATTTTCCATCATCCACTGTTGAAAATCGGGCGTCTTCAGGTAGGCAACAATCTTGTTGTACGCCTCGCGCTGATCCTTGTTCAGCAAAATGAACGGATAATCCGCCGTTACCACACCTTCCTGTGGGTAAATCAGCACCAGCTCCTCGCGCAGCTTGCCGGACGTATTCAGGTCCATCAGGATCGATTCGTAGTTAAATAGCCCGTCGATGTGCTCCTGCTCGCGCACATAGGCCTCTGCGAGCCACCCCGAGCTTCCTGAGGTCAACGCCTGGCCACTGAAAAAGTCTTTGAGCTTGGCAACGTCAACATTGTCCGCCGTGATCACGTCGCTGGAGCCCGAAAAAGCCGCCTGTACACCCATGACCGTGGAAAAGCCGGAGTTAGACGCCGTCGGGTCGGTCATTGCGAAACGAAACTCGCCGCTTTTCGCCTTCTCGGCGATATCTGCCCAGGTTACCGTGTCTCCTTCAGTCCATCCCCATTTGCGAGCAAGACTTTCCTTGACCGCAGGAATCACCGGCGAAAGTCCAATCTTTTCTTCGGCTACGATTCGCTTTTCCGGACCTTGGAGCAAGCTGAGATACTTCGCGTGTGAAAACCAGGCGAAGTCGTAATGCTGATTACCGTTGACAATGGCGTCGGCACCATCGAGCGTACCGATGTAGTGCATCTCCAGCCGGACACCGGTTGCACTCGCAATCTCGTCCAGTCTTGGCTCGATGTCTTTCAACTCCGAACCCGCCAGGACGGTGAGTGATTCCTGTTGGCTGCATCCCAGCAGCGCAGCCGACAACGTCAGTGTCGCGATCAAAGTTCTCAGCACTTTCATGGTTCTTCCCGCTTGCGGTCGCTCGCGTGGCGCTAAATGTGGACTTCGTTTGACGAAACCGAATCGGACGCCGCCGTTTGTTCGGCGGCTTCCTGCTCGCGAATTCGGTCGAGATAGGCCTTGGATTTGTCGATCTCGGTCGTCAAGGCGTCGACGGTCTGCTGCATGTTGCCGAGCGCTTTGACTTTGTAGTCCGCCATCATGTCCATCGTGGCGTAGATGTCGGAGAAAGCTGATTTCAGTTTATCCAGTTCAATCGTCGAACTTGAAGCCTGCTCACCGATCGCCGACGCCTGCTGCTTCAGCATTGCCGCCGTACTCGCGATCATGTTCGATGTGGTGGTGTTCAACGCTGCAATCTGATCGAGCACCAACTTCTGGTTGGTCAATGCCTGCGCCACGATCACCGCTGTACGCAGCGCGGACACCGTCGTCGTTGTCGCTCTGTCGACACCCTTGATCAGTTCCAGGTTGTTCTTGCGGATCATGTCCAGCGCCATGTAGCCCTGCACGCTGACAGCCAGCTGGGTCAGTAGGTCTTGTACCTTCTGCCGCACATAGAAAAGCATCTCTTCCTTAACCACCCTCGCCTTCTCGGGGTTTTCGGATTCGATCTGGGCAACGCGCGTCTCCAGCGCCTGATCGATCTCCTTGCCGACGTAGGCATACTGCTCGAGCATGCCCATCGTGTCCCAAAGACGCGCCTTTTCGACCTCAATCGATGCGTTGTCCTTCTTCAGCTCGTCCTGGCCGTTGTACAGCGACTGAATGATGGCGTTGATATGGGTTTGCGCGGATTGATACTTGTCGAAATAATCTTTCAGTTTGTTACCAAAAGGGATCAAGCCAAGCAGCTTTTTCGGCGACAGCAGATCGCCCTGCTTGCTTGGGTCGAGGTCTTCGACCGTGCTGCGCAGCTCAACCAGGGATTTTCCGATGGGTGACGAGCCGTCCAGGATGCCGTCATTGATCGCGCGAACCGGTCGCTCCAGCATGCGGTTCGAGATGCTCGCCGCTTCGCGAATCTTGTCGCTACCCATCGAATGGATCGAGCGCACCTTATCCTGGAACTGTTCGCTGTTCACGTCGACGCTGACCACGATGTTGATGAACTCGTCAACTTTTTCGTCAAGGGCGTGCCGCTGCTCGTCGGTTACCGGCACGATGCTGGCGGCCTTTTCCTTCTCGATGGGCGCGACAGCAGCCGGTGGCTGCAAAGCACTCTGATCAGGCGGCGTTAACGTTTCTGTCTGACTCATGGTTCAAATACTCCGAAGACAATCACTGCGGGGCCGTGGCCAAGGCCCCGCTCGCATAACGTTGCTCGATTTGTTGGATCATCCCTTCGAGCACTTCGTAGCTCGGTGGCTCGATGACGTTAACCAGAAAATCCGGCACGTTCAGTTGTCTTTCCTTGACGAACTGCCGGAACAACTTGGTGTTCTCAGTACGCAGGCCATGCTCGGTGGCGATCTGTTGCAGTTGTTCGTCTCGACTCAGTGCCTCACCCAGCATCTGCCCGTTTTCGGTGATCGGGACGAAAATGTGCTTGGTAAATAGCGTCGGCTCCGGGTAGAGCAACACCATGTCCTCGGTGATCGCGCTGTCCGGTTTTGCTGCCTCATAGAGGAACTGTGCTTCATAGATCATGACCAGCGGGGTCTTGCCAGGCCCCATGGTCAGGTAGTTTTGAAATGGGGCCTGAGACGAACTCTCGGTGAACCCTTGACGCATGAACATCTGACCCAGGTCGTTGATAAGCGGCGCTGCCTGCTCCTGATTCTGCACGATGGTGTTGCCGTTCAACACGTAGCTCGCCAGCGCCAGGTACATCGCTGCACTGTTCGACTTCCGGATGTCGGTGGTCGTTACCAATATCGATTTGTTCGCCGGGTACTTTTCGTGCCCCTCCAGATCAGTCCAGCGTTTTCGCGCCAACACCAGCTCGAAAAGCTTATCCATGTCGATGATGTAGTACGTACCGTCCCTTAGCTGAACCACGCCGTTCGCTTCCAGGATTTCTGCGATGGGTTTCCACGAGGCAATTACCATCGGCGTGAAGAACGGCTGGTACGATTTGTTGATGTGATTCTCGAGCTTGATCTTCTCCGCCGCCGGGATACCCGCCGGAAAGGCAAAGTCGTATTCGCTCAGGTCGTACGATGTCGCAATCTGTCGGGAACCCGCCTTTTCAACGTCGGGCTGGATCTGGTGAGGCGCGCTGCTCAGAATTTCGATCGTGCGTTGATCGTGGAAGAAGGGGAGCTTTTCCGAACCAGATATACCCCGAACGGTTTGCACGCTGTTGAGCGAAATCTGTTCGCTCGCCGACAGATAGATGGCCGCTCCGACGCCCACCACGAGTAGCAAGGTGACCAGCGGGCCAATTACTTTTCTCGACATGCTGTTTCTCTTTTAAGCCGACGATCCGGTGTTGTAGCCATCGTCCGTCGGAGATTCTACGGGCAGGCCAAGTCACTGCCGTGAACGCCTTGCCCTTTCCGAGCTAACAACGCCGATCCCGATGCAATAGATGGAAGACGATAAGAACGCGTTGAGCGTCGCATTGAGTACCTGAAATCCATTGGTAAGCACAGACGATCTGTACCAGCGTTGTCCCTGTCGCAGCGTATTAACGTATTACTACATTAATATGACAACCGCACAATTTATGCGTCCCATTCGCGCACAAGGCGATCCCGATTCGCCTCCAACCACTGCAGCGCCATGATGACGCTCGTCGAATTCAAACGCTTGAAGAGCTGTCCCAACGCCTCGGTGCGCGGCATCGTCACGACGCGCATCTCTTCGCCTTCGCGTTCCAGGCCGTATACGCCGCCGGCACCACTGGCATCCACCCAGCCACAGTAGAGATTGATCTGCTCGACCGACATTCCGGGGCTGACATAGAAGGCGCCGATGTGCGTCATCGCTTTGAGCGTACAGCCGGTTTCTTCGACGACTTCGCGACGGGCGACTTCTTCGGGGGTTTCATGTTCGGTATCGCAGAAACCGGATACCGTCTCGGTCGACCATGGCGGTTCGCTGCTCCCCATCAATCCGACGCGGAACTGTTCGACGAACACCAGCGTATCGAGTGCCGGGTCGTACAGCAGGATGGAAACCGCGGCGAGGTTCTCGATGCGCTCGCGCACGATGTCGCCGCACCAGCCGCCGTGGAAACTGCTGTGTCGCAGGGTGTAACGCTTCATTTTGAAGAAACCATCGAAGACGGTTTCGTTTTTCTTCAGTTCGACCTTCATCGTCATCGGCTCGCGCAATAAAAAAGCCCGCTACGCTGAGCGGGCTTTCATTATGCCTGACGAGACGAGCCGGATCAGTTGATCGATTGGTAGTAGTCGATCAGGATCTGCGCCACTTCAGGACGCGAGAACTCTTTCGGCGGTGCAATACCGTTGCCGAGCATCTCGCGTACCTTGGTGCCGGACAGCAACACGAAGTCGTCCTTCTGGTGATCGGGCGCTTCGCACATCATGACGACCTTGTTGAGCTTCTTCGACCAGGCGGTGTGGTCGGCCTTGAAGATCTGGATATCCAGCGCGCCTGCCGGAACCTCTTCTTCGAAGATCGTCTGCGCGTCGAACGCGCCATAGTAGTCGCCGACACCGGCATGGTCGCGACCGATGATGAAGTGGGTCGCACCCATGTTCTGACGGAAGTAGGCGTGCAACACGGCCTCGCGCGGACCGGCATACAGCATGTCGAAACCGTAGCCGGTGACCATCGCGCTGTTCGGCGGGAAGTACAGCTCGACCATCTTGCGGATGGCGGCATCGCGCACCGGCGCAGGGATGTCGCCCGGCTTCAGCTTGCCGAGCAGCATGTGGATCACCAGGCCATCGCAGCCGAGGCGATCCATGGCCATATGGCACAGCTCTTCGTGCGCCAGATGCATCGGGTTACGCGTCTGGAACGCGACGATCTTCTTCCAGCCACGCTCGGCGATCTCGTTGCGGATCTCGACCGCGGTACGGAAGGTGTCGGGGAAGTCGGTGATGAAGTACGAGAAGTTCAGCACCTTGATCGGACCCGACAACGCGACACGGCCCTGCGAATTGAACGCAGCAACGCCCGGATGCTCGGGGTCAGTGGTGCGGTAGACCTTCTCGGTCATGGTCTGCATCTGCGCATCGGTGACGGTCTCGATCGACTCGATGTCCATCACTGCAAGTACCGGGTTGCCCTCGACGTTCGGGTCGCGCAGCGCGATGCGCTTGGCATCGCCGATCGCGTCGGTGTTCTCGACCAGGCACATGACCGGCACCGGGAAGAACGAACCGTCGCTCAGGGTCATCTTCTCGGCCGCACCCATCGCATCGGCGACGTTCATGTAGCCCTTGAGCGGGCTGAAGTACCCGGCGCCCATCATCACGGCGTTGCCGGCGGCCTGGGAACTGATGACGACCGACGGCAGGCTCTCGGCTTCGTGGCTGAGCGTGCCGTGCTGGTCAGAATCGTAGACAAACAGGGGTTGCAGGGTATCTGAACCGACTGGTTTGATCATGCGGGGGCCTCCTGGGGGGTCATTGCATGTGGCGGCACAAGCAGCACGCCGAAGACGATGGAAGAAACTCGGGCTAGATGTTCCAAACGGTTGTTTTTATTCGTGTTTGAATCAGAATCTACCGATAACCTTATAAATCGGGGCATAAAGCTATCAGACCTGACTGGGGTTCGCCCAATTAATCTCTTTATGCAAGAGTAAAAAATCGCCGGGTCCGATTATTGACGTTCTCAGGCCTGCTAAACGGGTCCGAAGTGACACCTTTGTGAACCGCAGCGCAGCATTTCGCGCTCAAGCAGTCGCGGTGGCAACCTCGGCATTGATCGCCGCCAGACTCGCCAAGGGATCGTCGGATGCGGTGATCGGGCGACCGACCACGAGGTAGCTCGCACCGGCGCGGATCGCGTCGCCGGGGGTCATGATGCGTTTCTGATCGTCCGTCGACGACCCGGCCGGCCGAACTCCCGGCGTGACCAGATGAAACGCTGCGCCACGCTGCTCACGCAACATCGTCACCTCGAGCGGCGAGCACACCACGCCGTCCAGTCCGCTGTCTTCGGCCAGCGCCGCCAGACGACTCACGTTGTCGGCCGGCGTGCCTGCGTAACCGATCTCAGCGATATCGTCCTGACCAAGGCTGGTCAGTATCGTCACCGCGATCAACAATGGCCGCGATTGGCGCTTGGCCAGCCGCTCGGCTGCGGTCGTCATCATCTTGCGCCCGCCCGAGGCGTGCACGTTCACCATCCACACACCCAGGTCGGCGGCCGCCTCGCACGCCGCTGCAACCGTGTTCGGGATGTCGTGGTACTTCAGGTCGAGAAAGATTTCGAAACCCTTGGCTGCCACCTGCTCGACGAACGCCGGACCCGCGCGGGTGAACATCTCCTTGCCGATCTTCACGCGGCATTGTTGCGGATCGATGCGTTCGAGCAGATCAAAGGCAGGAGCTGTCGCCGGAAAATCCAGGGCGACGATCACACGGGAGTCGTTCGAGGTCATAGGGATACCAAAGGTTCAGTACTTCAGGCTTCGGGCTCAATCACGGCCCGGCGTTTTATCGTGCTCCAACTGCGGCAGCTCGGACATTGCCAGTGCAGCGTCTTGGCAGCGAAGCCGCACTGTGCACACTGGTAAACGGGCTTGTCATCGAGCAGGCGCTTGATATGCGGCCGCAGGGTTTCGAGAAAGCGCACCGACTGGCCGTCGGCCATGCGCGAGTTGAGTTCGATGCCGCGCATCAACAGCGGCAGGCTCGGCGCCGTAGTCAGGTGTTCGACCAGGAAGGTCGCGGCGGCGTCCTCGCCCTCCTGCTCCTTGACCAGGTCGGCCAGCACCAACTCCGCGCCTGCCCCCGGGTGCGCCTTGGCCAGTTCGGCCAGGTAGGTGCGCAGATCGTTCAGCTCGCCGAGTTGGCGGTAGCCGTTGACGATATCGGGCAACACCTCGGGCAGATAGTCGGCGTTCTGGTCCGCGGTCTGCCGCAGGATCTTGACCGTCGATCGGTAATCGCCCTGGGCGGCGGCAAATTGCGCCTGCAGGTGATTGGCGCGCACACAACCGCGATAGGTATTGAGCGCGCGCTTGAGATGCGTCTGCGCCTCCGACACCCGACCTGCCAACTTGGCTGCGAGTGCCAGTTCGCAATGGTAGTGCGACTTCTGCAACAGCATCTTGTCGCCGGTGATCGATTCGATCTGCTCGGCAATCTCGAGGCAGGCCTGCCAGTCGCGCTCTTTCTCGTAGATCACCAGCAGGTTCTTCAACGCCGGCTTGACGTGCAACTTGGTCTCGCGCAGCTCGCGAAACAGGTTTTCGGCGCGGTCGAACAGGCCGGCGCGCATATAGTCCTGGCCGAGTTCGAGCAACGCCTGCGCACGCTGATCGCGTGTCAGCGCGGGACGCGCGATCAGGTTCTGGTGAATGCGGATGGCACGTTCGACTTCGCCGCGGCGACGGAACAGGTTGCCCAGTGCCAGATGCGTTTCAACTGTGTCGCTGTCGACTTCGAGCATCTCGACGAAGGCATCGATCGCCTTGTCGGGCTCTTCGTTGAGCAGGTGATTGAGACCGCGGAAATACACCGGATCGGTCTCGCCGACGTATTTCTTCTTCTCTTTGCGCGCGCTACTGCGCGCCGCCCACCAACCGGAGGCGGCTGCCACAGGAAGCAGCAGCAAGAGAAGTTCCTGCATCGATCAATGCCCTTTGATGGGCATGTTCCGCAGGTTCTTGACCTCTTCCGTCACCAGGCGGCTTTGCCGGCGCAGATCGGCGTTTTCCTTTTTCACCCGCATGAAATACACAGTACCGGCCAAGCCACCCAGCAGGATGCCACAGCCCATGGCCAACAACAGCAGCAGCGATAGCGGTAATTCCGGCGTCAGAAAGTACAGATCGACGACCACGGGCTTGTCGTTGATGATTGCGAAACTCGCACCCACCACGAGAAAAACCAGTATGAAAAACAGCTTGATGATGGCCAACTTAGCTTTCCCCCAATGATTCGATCCAGGCCCTACGGTAAAGGCCCATCATAGCAAGGAAAGCCGGCCCGAGCCGCATGCACGCGGCGTTACGGGATGCGGTTGGCAGCGGTTTTTGTCAGGCAAACAGGTCGATCAGGCTGCTCGCCACATTGACCAGTTTCGGCAGCTCGGTTGAAGCCTGATCGGCATCGATATCGTCGCCGTTCGCGTCACCCAGCAGCCCGCCGCCACCGGATGAAGAATCGTGAGCGCGGCTGTCTTTGTGCGCATTGGGATCGCCGACATCGGCACGCACCAACTGCAGCGATTGTTGATCAAACATCTCACGCAGGCGCGGCATGGCGGCCTCGAGCGCCTCGCGAACCGCGGCATGCGGTGCCAGGAAAGACACGCTGGCCTGGTCCTGGTTGACGCTCAGACGCACCTCAAGCGGCCCCAGGTTGGGCGGGTTCAGCTTGAGCTTGGCGAACTGCTGTTCACCCTGCACCATCCAGGCGAGGCGGTCGACAATCGCGCTGTCCCAACCGCGGCTGCCGACCGTCTGCGGCACACCCATCTCCAGCAGGCTCGAGGCGAGTTGCGAGGAAAACTGCGTATTCGGCGCGACCTGCTGCGCGGCGGCCACCAGGGCGCCGAGCGGTGTTGCCTGCGGGTCGAGTTTGCCGATCGCGGCGAGGTTGGTCTGCAGCGTACCGTTATTGAGCAGATTGCCGGCCAACTGCGGCAGCGAGCCCTTCTTGACCAGCGCGTCGAAAGACATCTCGCCTTCCGCCACCAGATCCATGCCCTTGAGCATCTCGGCGAAGTCCATGCCGCCGCCGGCCTCCGCCAGGAGCGACTTTGCCGCCTGCGGCAAGCTCATGCCGCCCGAGAGCATCTCTTCGAGCCGCTGCAACAGCTGCGGCGTCATCTGCATCAGCAGTGCCTGGACCTCGGCAGAAAAGCCCGCAAGCTCGGTCTCCGCACCGGAAAACAGGTTGGCAAGCCCCGTGGTTTCGGCACTTTGGCCGGTACCGGAACCACTCACGAGCCCGGTTGCACCGGCGCCGAGAACGGGTAACTGGAACATAGCGGTCGCCTTCATCGATCGTTCGTGGCAGTTCAGGTGCAGGCATTGTGCCAACCGCCATTTCCCGGTTGTGCGCGATTTTGTCGGCCACAACGAATCCGTTAGGCTCTGCCACCTTCATGCCATTCACAGAAACGTCGCACAAGGAATCGATATGACAGAATTCAAGCAATCGGTCGTCGTTGTCACCGGTGCCGCCGGCAACCTGGGCGGTGCTGTCGCCCAGGCCTTCGCCCAACAAGGCGCCCACCTCGCACTGATCGATCACAATGCCGACGGCCTGCAAGCTGCGCTGGAGCGCTGCGAAGGTCAGGCCTCGGCCAAGGCGTTCGAGACCAACCTGATCGACCCCGCTTCGGTGAACAAATCGATAGACGCCATCCTTGAGAGTTTCGGCAAGATCGATGTGCTGGCCAACATCGCCGGCGGTTTTCGCATGGGCCCGCTGATCCAGGATACCGACGACAAGGACTGGAACTTCATGATGGATCTGAATGCGCGTTCGGTGTTCAACACCTGCCGTCGCGCCATTCCCGCCATGCTGGACAACGGCGGCGGCCGCATCATCAACGTGTCGGCGCGTGCCGCCGAACAGGGCAAAGGCAAAATGGGGCCTTACTGCGCCTCCAAGGCTGCCGTGCTGACACTGACCGAATCGCTGGCCGCCGAAAACAAGTTCAACAATATCAACGTCAACTGCATCCTGCCCGGCACGATCGACACGCCGCAGAACCGCAAAGACATGCCCGACGCCGACTTCGACAAGTGGGTACCGCCGGCGGCCCTCGCCGATGTGGTCATGTTCCTGGCATCGCACGCCGCGCGTTGCGTGACCGGTGCCGCGGTTCCGGTGTACGGCCAAAGCTGACATCGATCCGTTAATTGATGAAAAGCAAAACCCTGGAACTCGCCTGCGATCGCGCGCTCGCCGCAACGCTCGGCGAGGCGCTGACGGCCTACGCACATGCCGCTTATCCCGCGGGCGGCTCGGATTGTGCGCAGGTGGCGCGCGAGACCCTGTTGGAAACGGCCAGGCAGTGCGCCGCCCACCAGGATGGCGGGTTGAGCGTGCGCAAGCGCCAGCTAGCGCAGATTCGGGCTGCCGTGAAGTGGTATTGCTCCGAAAATCCGGCGCTCGACGCCGCAAATAGCGAGAGTTTGCTCACGCTTCTCGGTATCGAGCGCAGCGCCTGACGGTGTCCTTGACACACAACAGGGTGCCGATGGCCGATCCTAGGCATACAATGCCTTAGCCAAGTGATTGGCTCCATCGCAAAATCACAATAGCTAAGGGGAGAAGCAAGATGGCTATGATGGAAGAGTTCAAGAAGTTCGCCATGCGCGGCAATGTCGTCGACATGGCCGTCGGTATCATCATTGGTGGTGCGTTCGGTACCATCGTCAAGAGTCTGGTAGACGATGTAATCATGCCGCCTATCGGACTGCTGCTCGGCGGTGTCGATTTCACGGATATCTTCATCACGCTGAAAGAAGGCGCAACCGCAGGGCCCTACGCAACCCTGGCCGCCGCCCAGGATGCCGGCGCTGTAACGCTGAACGCCGGTCTGTTCGTCAACAGCGTGATCAGCTTCACGATCGTTGCGTTCGCCGTATTCATGCTGATCAAAGGCATGAACTCCTTGCAGAAGAAAGAAGAAGAAGCACCGCCGGCACCAACCGAGAAAGAATGCCCCCATTGCTTCACCAAGATTCCGATCAAGGCTACGCGCTGCCCACATTGCACCAGCGAGTTGAGCTGAAAACACAAAAAAGGCGACCAAGAGGTCGCCTTTTTTGTATCTGGTGCCGGCGTCAGTCGATGTCGGTCAAATCGGAGATATCCGCCCTCGTCCAACGAGCCTTGGTAATCTGCCAATGTTCATCGGCAGGCACCACCTCGATGTCGAAACGATAGAGATCGGCCTTGATCGACACCAGGGCATCGAGCGACTCCACCGGCACACCGGCGGTCGCGACAAACACGATGGCCGCGGCGCTGTCGCCGGGCTCGCTGACATCGATCGAACGCACCAGTGTGAACAGATGGATGTCGCTGTGTCCGCGCAAATAGCCGAATAACGATTGCACGGCGGCACGCCGATTGGGGTGCCATTGGTCGCTGTAATCGTCATGCAGGTAGTCGGCGGAACGCTGTACGGAGCGCGCCTCGACCGCCTCGGCCATGCCGTCGATCGTCGCGCGCACCTGTTCTTCGGGCGTCGATTCGTCGCCGCAGGCGATCAAGCCAACGGCCAGCATCGCAAGCAACGCCGGCCGCCAATGTTTAACGCAGGCCCAGAACATCCTGCATGTCGTACAGACCAGCATCGCGGCCGTGCAGCCAACCGGCGGCGCGCACCGCACCTTTGGCAAAGGTCATACGGCTCGACGCCTTGTGCGTGATCTCAACGCGCTCACCTTCGGTAGCGAACCACACGGTGTGTTCGCCGACCACATCACCGGCACGGATGGTCTCGAAACCGATGGTTTTCGAATCGCGTGGGCCGGTGTGCCCTTCGCGGCCGTAGACGGCGACCTCTTTGAGATCTCGCCCCAGGGTATTGGCGATCACTTCGCCCATGCCCAGCGCGGTGCCCGATGGCGCATCGACCTTGTGCCGGTGATGCGCTTCGATGATCTCAATGTCGGCATCTTCGCCCATCACCCGCGCGGCCAATTCGAGCAGGCGGAAGCAAAGGTTCACGCCGACGCTCATATTGGGTGCGAACACCACGCCGATATCGGCGCTGGCCTTCTTGATCGAAGCCTTCTGCTCTTCGCTCAGACCGGTGGTGCCGATCACGATGCCTTTACCGTGTTGGCGGCAGACCTCTAGATTGACCATGGTTGCCTGCGGGCTGGTGAAATCGATGACGACATCAAATGCGTCGACGACCTTGGTCAGGCTGTGCGAGACCAGCACACCCAGCTTGCCGACGCCGGCAAGCTCTCCGGCATCTGCACCGACAAGGGTCGAATCCGGTCGCTCGGTTGCTGCAGCCACGGTCACGCCATCGGTGTTGGTGATGGCTTCGATAAATGTCTTGCCCATGCGCCCGGCGGCGCCCACTACAGCAACTCGAATCATGCAGGGTCCTTGTTCTTCTCTCTGGTTGGAACATCGTTAATAGCTGGCGATAGTAGCATCGCGCCCGGCTTTTCGCCTTCGGGAGGGCAAATGACGGGAGGCGTATAACCCGGTTGACGCCGCTGCGATGCGCTGCTGCCGTATGAATGTCTGCATCGATTCTCCGCCGAAGTGGCTGCGTGCGTCCGGCGGCATGCGGTTGCCAATAGGTGATCGTGCTTGTGGCACCAGCCGTTACGGCAGATTCATGCAGTCAATTCCTGCAGAAGACGCAACGGCGGCGGATCGGCTATCGATTTTCGTCCAGCTTGGCGGCGCGAGATGTGCCAATCCCACACTCTGGGCGTGGGGCGCGGGACCAGAAACGTGAAAAGCAGGCGGGAGGACTACGACTGTGAGTTATCAGCGGGAATCAGCAGGTCTTCCAAAAAGAATGCCGACAACGCGGCGCGCCCACTGAGTTTGCCCTTGCGGAAGATCACATGCGCCTGCTGACGGACGGTCTTCTCGGTCACATCGCGCATGACCGCGATCTCTTTGTAGCTCAGCCCCTTTAATATCAGGAATCCAACCTCTTGCTCGGCGGCAGTCAGCCCCCAGCGGTCGAACTGCGCGCTGATACCGGCACTTAAGCCCTGCAACAAATCCCGCATACTGTCGCGCCATTGCCGGCCTTCGATTCGCGCTGACTCCAGGTCGCGAATCAGCAATTGTTGTTCTTCATATTGTCGCCGCACCTGGTCGGTGAGATGCACCATGCTTACCGCTATCACGACGATGAGCATCGGTTGGATTAGCTCGAGCAGTATCTCGCCGAGCGTCAATTCCGGTTCTTCAACTATCTCCAAGCCGATCAGCAATGCGCTGCCGGCAGCGACCACCAGCATGCTATTCCACGACTTCAAACCCTTGAATGTCTGCTTGATCATCTCGTTTGCCTGTTTGCGGCACACCCGACAGGCCCGACGCCGGGCGATGCTTGCTTGGACGAGCGACGGACGCAGTTCCTAACCGCTGCGCCCGCCACCTAGCCGTCCCGATGGTAGATTCAGACGATACGGTCACTCACCGGAAGGACAAAAGGCCTGCGGCGACAGTTCGCACAGTTTTTCCAACAACAGCTCGGGATCCAGGATATCGCATGCGCCGCTGCGCAGAACTTCCAGTGAGCTGCCGACGCAGACCAGTTCTTCCCGCTCGCCGGTCAACTTGCCGTCTTCCATCGCCTCGGCAAGCACGAAGCCGACACCGGGCCGGTAGTACTTGAACTCGGTCGATTCCGGCGACAGCGGCGTGAAGTCGAACGTCTTCACGCAACCATCGCCGCAGGGGAATGCAGCATTCTCCTGGATCGGCGATGCGTTCACATCCTCGTAGCGGATAATGTCTTCGGCTTCACCGAGCGCAAACTCCTGTCGATGCGCAATGCCCGGTTCCGGCATGCTCTTGAACTGGATTCCAGCCTTGGCACCGCCTCGTCCTGCTTCGAACGATCCATCGAGGTCCACCAGTTGGCCGTCTTCGAAGTTGCGGGCGATCTCACCACAGTAGTACACATCGCCATTTTGGTCCTGCGCCATCCAGTCGTCTGTGATTTCGACCGGTACGTAGTCGATCTCACCACTGGTCTCATCCTCCTCGGTGACAACGACCGCATCAACAATCACGCGACATTCCGCGCCCTGAATCTCGCGCGTTTCTCCGGTGACGTGCACAACCACGATCTCCTCTTCCTCTTCTCCCGCACGCAGCACGTAGGTGTGACCGGCGACGATAGAGACATACGGGTTGGCCGTGCTCTGATCGACGTCATTCGGATCGACGAACACGCTGCCCGGTGCCGCCAGCGGATCGGGGTCGTAACGCTCCTCGCCAAGGGTTTCACAGGCGTCCACTCGGGCAGCGAACTGGTCCGAGCACAATGCGGCATCTTCTCTGAACGCGGCTCGCGCCTCGTCGCGACAGGCCCGCCGATCGCCGCTGTCGCTGATGTTGGTGCAGCGAGCTTGAGCGACATTCAGGTCGTCACGAACATCGAAACCGCACGCCTTGTACATCTCGCGTGCAGTCGTCTCGCACGGTGATCCGCCTCGGCCCCAGCCGTGGCCATGACCCGCGAATACGTTGGTGGTCATCAATGCGGCTGCGCCGAGCGCCGCGATTCGAGCGTAGAACTGTTTCATTTGCCGACTCCATGTTCCGGTGTATCGAACATCACCGCGGCGTCGTGCACTGCCGTGCGCGTGCGCCGTGCAGAACGGTGATGGGTCGGTGAAACCTTGGTCGTGGTTGCTCTAAACGACTATTGGGCACATGTCCCATGCGGTTTTTTGATCGCCCTAACTCATTGACCTAGTGAAGATTTTAGATGCACTGCGGATTCACTCAGGTCTTCCGCAGGCCAGGCAAAGAAAATGGTTTGCACGCGTTCGGAAGGGACTGCATGACATTGGTCGCATGCGGGGAAAGGCAAGCTGACAGCGTGTTGACGGGATCGATCAGTCACGCGCAAAGATCCGGATGCACGTACATCGAACTGGCGTGCGTCAGACATCCTGCAAAATCATCACCCAAGGTTGCCTGCAGCGCTCACCTTGGGAAAATGCCCCAGGTCAAGCCAGACGTTGCGGCGATCCGCACAGAAAAGACAAAGGCCGTGTAAAACACGGCCGATTGTGCAAGATCAGCGGCACATTATCGGGGCCGTCTGCCCACCAAGCCGCGGGCAGTCAACCAGCGAGGTCGTTCAGAACCCCATCTTCTCGAAGAAACCTTTCACGCTGTCGACCCAGGAGTGGGCATTGGGGCTGTGCTTGCGGCCGCCGCCCTTCAGCGAGTTGTCGAGGTCCTGCAACAGGCCGCGCTGTTGATCGGTGAGTTTGACCGGCGTTTCGACCACCACGCGGCAGATCAGGTCGCCCTGCGGGCCGCCACGCACCGGTTTCACGCCCTTGCCACGCATGCGGAACATCTTGCCGGTCTGCGTGCCTTCGGGGATCTTCAGCTTGACCTTGCCGTCGAGCGTCGGCACTTCGAGCTCGCCACCCAATGCTGCGGTAGTGAACGCAATCGGCACCTCGCAATACAGGTGACTGTCATCACGCGAGAAGATCGGGTGCTCGCGCACATGCACCTGCACGTACAGATCGCCGGAGGGTCCGCCATGATCGCCGGCCTCGCCCTCACCCGCCAGGCGGATGCGATCGCCGGTATCGACGCCGGGCGGCACCTTGACCGACAGGGTCTTGGTCTCTTGCACGCGACCCTGGCCACGACAGGTACCGCAGGGATCGTCGATCACCGAGCCCTTTCCGTGACAGGTCGGACACGTCTGCTGGACGGAGAAAAAGCCCTGCTGCATGCGCACCTGGCCCGCGCCCTGGCAGGTACCGCAGGTACGCGGCGAAGAACCTTTCTTGGCACCGGTACCGCCGCAGGTCTCACACTGCACCCAGGTGGGCACCTTGATCTTGACGCTGGTACCGGCAACTGCGTCTTCGAGGCTCAGTTCGAGGTTGTAGCGCAGGTCGGCGCCGCGCTGCACCCGTGAACCGCCGGCACCGCCGCGGCCCCCGCCGAAGATATCGCCGAATACGTCGCCGAAGATATCGCTGAAGCTGGCACCGCCACCGCTGAAGCCACCACGGCCGCCGCCCATCGAGGGGTCGACGCCGGCGTGACCGAACTGGTCGTAAGCCGCGCGCTTTTGCGCGTCGGAGAGAACCTCGTAGGCCTCCTTCGCTTCCTTGAAGCTTTTTTCCGCTTCCGCTGCCTTGTCGCCGGTATTGCGGTCGGGATGATGTTTCATCGCCAGCCGCCGGTAGGCTTTCTTTATCTCGGCCTCACTGGCGTTCTTGGCGAGGCCGAGGACTTCGTAATAATCGCGTTTAGACATACCACCCACTCGGTAAAGCAAAACCGCGCAGGCTGCGGAGCACCTGTTACACCCTGTGCTTCACCCGCAGCCACCGCGGTTTGAACGCGGGGTGGATGCTTGGTCCACCCCTTCGCCGTATCGGCTTATTTGCCGTCTTTGACTTCCTCGAACTCGGCATCGACGACGTCGTCGTCGGCCTTGCCCGAATCCGATGCCTCGGCACCGGCCGCACCCGCAGCGCCGGCTGCACCGGCGGCGGCAGCCGCGTCGGCACCACCCTGCTGCGAATACAGACGTTCCGCCATCTTGGCCGATGCGTCGGTGAGCGCCTTGGTCTTGGCCTCGATCTCTTCCTTGTCGGTGCCTTTCATGGCCTCTTCGAGTTCGGCGATCGCCTTCTCGATGGCCTCTTTCTCACCGGCCTCGAGTTTATCTTCGCCCATCTCCTCCATCGACTTCTTGGTCGCATGGATCATGGTGTCGGCCTGATTGCGCACCTGCACCAGTTCGTGGAACTTCTTGTCCTCGTCGGCGTGGGCCTCGGCGTCCTTCATCATCTTCTGCACTTCTTCTTCCGACAGGCCGGAAGAAGCGGTGATGCGGATCGACTGTTCCTTGCCGGTCGCCTTGTCTTTTGCCGAGACGTGCAGGATACCGTTGGCGTCGATGTCGAAGCTGACCTCGATCTGCGGCATGCCGCGCGGTGCCGGCGGGATGTCCTGCAGGTCGAAACGACCCAGCGACTTGTTCGCCGCCGCCTGTTCACGCTCACCCTGCAGCACATGCACGGTGACCGCGGTCTGGTTGTCGTCGGCGGTCGAGAAGGTCTGCGACGCGTTGGTCGGGATGGTCGTGTTCTTCTCGATCAGCTTGGTCATGACGCCGCCCAGCGTCTCGATACCCAGCGACAACGGGGTTACGTCGAGCAGCAGCACGTCTTTGACTTCGCCACCGAGTACACCACCCTGAATGGCGGCACCCATCGCCACCGCCTCGTCCGGGTTAACGTCCTTACGCGGCGCTTTACCGAAGAAGTTCTCAACCACTTCCTGAACCTTCGGCATACGCGTCTGGCCACCGACCAGGATCACGTCGTCGATGTCGGAAGCCGATACGCCGGCATCCTTGAGCGCGATCTTGCAAGGTTCGAGCGTACGCTGCACCAGCTCATCGACCAGCGACTCGAGCTTGGCGCGGGTCAGCTTGATGTTCATGTGCTTCGGACCGCTCGCATCGGCCGTGATATACGGCAGGTTGATGTCGGTCTGCGAGCTCGATGACAACTCGATCTTGGCCTTCTCTGCGGCTTCTTTCAGACGCTGCAGGGCCAGCGGATCGTTCTTCAGATTGACGCCCTGGTCCTTTTTGAACTCGGAAACCAGGAAGTCGATGATGCGCATGTCGAAGTCTTCACCACCAAGGAAGGTGTCGCCGTTGGTCGACAACACTTCGAACTGGTGCTCGCCATCGACTTCAGCGATCTCGATGATCGACACGTCGAAGGTACCGCCGCCGAGGTCGAACACGGCCAGCTTCTTGTCGCCTTTCGACTTGTCGAGGCCGTAGGCCAGCGCCGCGGCGGTCGGCTCGTTGATGATGCGCTTAACGTCCAGACCGGCGATGCGGCCGGCGTCTTTGGTCGCCTGACGCTGCGAATCGTTGAAGTAGGCCGGCACCGTGATGACCGCCTCGGTGACTTTCTCACCCAGGTAGTCTTCGGCGGTCTTCTTCATCTTCTGCAGCACCTTGGCCGAAATTTCCGGCGGCGCCATCTTGCTGCCGTTGACTTCGACCCAGGCGTCACCGTTGTCGGCCTTGACGATCTTGTACGGCACCATGTCGATGTCTTTCTTGACCACGTTGTCTTCGAAGCGACGACCGATCAGGCGCTTGATGGCAAACAGGGTGTTGGTCGGGTTGGTGACCGCCTGGCGCTTGGCGCTCTGGCCTACCAGTACCTCACCGTCGCCGGTGTAGGCGATGATCGACGGTGTCGTGCGATCGCCTTCGCTGTTCTCGATCACCTTGGTCTTGTCGCCTTCCATGACGGCGACGCATGAGTTTGTGGTGCCAAGGTCGATACCGATGATCTTGCCCATGATGTTCTATCTCCGATTGAGAAATTCTTTATGAAACTGTTGTCGAAATAGGGTTTCTTATGACGTTTTCAAGACACCCGTTGCGATCGGCCGCTCAGTTTGAGGCCTGCGAAACCATGACCATTGCCGGACGCACCAGGCGACCGTTGAGGGTGTAGCCCTTTTGCACCACTGCGACGACGGTATTCGGCGGCACATCGCCGCGCGGTTGCATCGACATGGCCTGGTGCAATTCGGGGTTGAACGGCTGATCGATCGGATCGATCTGCTCGACGTTGAACTTGTTCATCGCGTCGCTGAGCATCTTCAGCGTCAGCTCGGTGCCTTCGCGCAGCTTGTCGACATCGGCCGATGGGGCTTGCGCGGCGCTGTGGCCCAGCTCCAGGCTGTCCCACACGCCGAGCAATTCGGCGACGAACTTGTCGAGCGCGAATTTGTGGGCGTTTTCCAGGTCGCGCGCATGTCGCTTCTTGAGGTTTTCCAGCTCGGCGTGTGCGCGCATCATCTGGTTGTAGTGCTCGTCCGCCTTGGCGCGGGCCTGTTCGAGCAGACGCGCAAGGTCCTCGGCCGAATGCTCGGCGATGTCGCTGTCTGCCTCCATTTCGGCCGCACTCTCTTCGAATGTGGTCTCGTTGACGTCCTCGATTGCCTCGTCGACGCCCTTACCCTGCGCCGGTCGATCCTGCTGCTCTGTCATCAGAACCTCTTACAAGCCTTTGAATATAAATAGTTATTTAGCCAGACGGAACGACGCCTGCCGTTCGATTGCCCGGTATATATGGGCATCTCGGCCGAATACAAGGCGGTGCATCGAAATTTTCTGATTTCCGACAAGCGTTTGCCGGCGTAACGCGCTGCAGCCGAGCATCGACCCTGAACCTGGAGGCTTCGAGTAAGGGTGCGGAAACGGAGAGCAACGAGCGCGATCGAAACGCGCATGCGATAAGCCAATCGGCAAACGGGGCAGCGATACAGCAACAAGCAGTTCTGATAATCCGATTTTAGTTCCTTATCTACGCTGCTGTATCTGAAAGTTTTTTCTTGGGCACGTTTATGGATCGAATGTTTTGAGCTATAGCTTGCAGCATGGAGATTGAGGAGGACGCATGAAGCCGATCACCAAATGCGCGGCGGTTCTGCTGGGGGCATTCGCCGCTTCGGGAGCCAACGCAGCAATCCTCACATTCGACGACGCCATCGCCGGCGAAACCAGCTACGCGTTCGACGGTGATGGCGACGGCATCGACGACGTCGTCTTCTCGACAA
This sequence comes from Thiosocius teredinicola, assembly GCF_002009425.1. Taxonomy (NCBI): domain Bacteria; kingdom Pseudomonadati; phylum Pseudomonadota; class Gammaproteobacteria; order Chromatiales; family Sedimenticolaceae; genus Thiosocius; species Thiosocius teredinicola. The sequence continues at coordinate 2,057,238 of NZ_CP019936.1, read as the reverse complement.
CTGATCCATCGGGATTCAACACCGCTGGACCGGGTCCGAACCAGTCGTACATCAGCGAGCCGGGCCTCGAAGGTACGACGATCCTGGCACCGGATCTGCGCGTCGATTTTCTCTATGGAACGGCCGGATCGCTGCGCTTCGGATTCGCGATGAGCTCGCTGACTGGTCTAGTGGACGGAGTCGAATTCTCGATCTACGACACAAGCGACGGACTGCTGGCGTCGACCAACGTGCTGGCAGACTTCACGCTCGTCGACGGTGTCATGGAAAGCAGCTTCCCGGAGGGCCTGGTAGACGTCAGCTTCGCCGGTGTCGCCTCTTATGCCTTGTTCGACTTCTCGACCAACGATGCAACTCGATACATCATCGATAACTTCGAGGGCACCTTCGGCTCATCTGAGAACGTCGACAACGGCGTGCCGGTGCCGGCGCCGCTTGCCTTGTTGGGTGTTGGACTGGTGGGACTTGCCACACGAAAGCGTCGCTCGGCCGAGCACTGATTTCGTCGTTGCCCAGGCAACCGTCAAAAGCAAAGAACCCCGCTCCGGCGGGGTTCTTCATTTTTCTATAAAAACTTCTGAAAACCTGTATCTGCCCTGCTTTCGCAGACCGCGCCTGCGTCAGCGCGAGGCCAGTGCGCTACCCAGAATCCTCGCGGTGATATCTACGATAGGGATCACCCGATCGTAGGCGATGCGGGTGGGGCCGATCACGCCCAGCACGCCGACGACCTCCGAATCGACCTCGTAGGGCGCAGTGATCACCGAGCAATCCTTGAGCGTCTTATAGCCGGATTCCTCACCGATGAAGATCTGCACACCGTCGGCCTCGAGACTGCGATCGAGCAAGTGCAGAATCTCCTGCTTCTCGGTGAAGGCGTCGAACAGCGAGCGCAGGCTGTCCATCTGCGCCAACTCGTCGAAATCCATCAAGTTGGTCTGGCCGGCGACGACAAAGTCGCCCCTACTCTTGCCGTCCGCGTCTTCTTTGGCGAAGGCCGCGCTGGCCACCTCGAGCGCCTGCACCATCAACGCATCCAGGTTGGACTTGGTCTCCTGCATATCGCGCAACACCAGGCGACGGATGTCTTCGAGATCCTGCCCACCGTAGTGTTTGGTGATGTAGTTGCTGAGCTGCTCGAGCTCACTCCGGCTGAACACCCGCGAGGTCTCGATGATGCGGTTGTAGACCTCGCCGGCCGAGGTCACGATCACCGTCAGCACCTTGGCCTCGGAGAGCGGCACGAACTCGATCTGCTTGACCCGGACCTGGTTATGCTTGGGCACCATGACGACGCCCGCCAAGTGCGTCAGGCTCGACAACAGACGCGACGCCGAGTCGACCAGCGCGGCCGGTGCATTCTGGATATCGAACTGGTGCTGCAGCTGGCGCATCACCGTCTTGTCGAGCGGCTTGAGCGACAGCAGCGAGTCGACGAACATGCGATAACCCGACACCGTGGGAATACGCCCGGCCGAGGTGTGCGGCGAGGCCACGAAACCCAGGTCTTCGAGATCGGCCATCACGTTGCGGATCGTCGCCGGGCTCAGGTCGAGCCCCGCATCTTTCGCCAGCGTGCGCGATCCGACCGGCTGCCCGTCACGGATATAGCGTTCGATCAGCACTTTGAGAAAATGCTGGGCGCGTTCGCTGATTACCGGTTCGGAACTGCTGTCTGTCACCTGCCTACCGTCTGCTGCATTCGCAGCGCTGTTGATCTATGCCGCAAGCTGCGGCCTGTTTCGATTATGTGGAGCCACTTTTTACGGTGTCAAGAAACTCGCGGCCGCGCTTGGCGCGTGCCGAAGCGCATGCTAGTTTGCGGCCTTAACTCATGTCGGCAGAAACAACAACATCGTGAACGCCTACGGCACGCCGTTTCAGCGGATTGCAGTCGTCGCCAAGCCGGACACCGCCGGCCAGATGCAGCCGACGCTGCAGCGCCTGCAAAATGTCCTCGAACAACGCCAATTGACCCTGCTGCCGGACGAGCGCGCCGCCGCAATGCTCGGCCTGGGCCAGGGAATGCCGCTGCCGGAACTGGCCGCAGCATGCGATCTGGCGGTCGTCGTCGGTGGCGACGGTACGCTGCTGCATGCCGCCCGCCAGTTCGTCGATCACGAGGTGCCGCTGCTGGGCGTCAACCTTGGCCGGCTGGGCTTCCTGGTCGACATCGCGCCGACCGAGATCGCGAGTTGCCTGAGCGCCGTGCTCGACGGCGAGTACACCGAGGATGCCCGCTTTCTGCTGAGCGCCACGATCGGCGACCAGGGTCCGGTGCTGGCGTTCAACGACGTCGTGCTGCACAAATGGAACATCGCCCGCATGATCGAGTTCGAGACCTGGATCGACGGCCGCTTCGTCTACACCCAGCGCTCGGACGGCCTGATCCTGTCGACCCCGACCGGCTCCACCGCCTATGCCCTGTCAGGCGGCGGCCCGCTGCTGGCGCCGAGCCTCGACGCCATTGCGATCGTGCCGATCTGCCCGCATACCCTGAGCAACCGGCCGATCGTGATCCATGCCGACAGCAAGATCGAGATCTCGGTCACCGCCAGCATTGATCCGAACGACGTTCGCATCACCTGCGACGGGGCTGCCAGCCTGACGATCGGCAACGGCGACAAGCTTCGCGTCGAGCGCCACCCCACTCCGGTGCACCTGCTGCACCCGGTCGGCCACGATCACTTCAATGTGCTGCGCGCCAAGCTCGGCTGGGGCGAGCACCCGAAAAACTGAATGCCGTCATGAGCCGTCCAACTTCAAAGCGCCGGGACGCTTGGGCCACGCCATGTTGAGCCGTATCACCATCCGCAACCTGGTGATCGTGCGCTCGCTCGACCTGGCGTTCAGCGATGGTATGACCACGCTGACCGGCGAAACCGGCGCCGGCAAATCGATCCTGATCGATGCGCTCGGCCTTGCGCTGGGCGACAAGGCCGACAACGGCTTGATCCGCGCCGGCGCCGACAAGGCAGAGATCAGCGCAACCTTCGAACCGGCGGCCGGCAGCGCAGCGCTGCGGTGGTTGGATGAACACGATCTGGCCGCCGATGGCGAGTGTCTGCTACGCCGGGTGCTGGTACGCGATGGCCGCAGCCGCGCCTACATCAATGGCACGCCAACACCGCTCGCCAGCCTGCGCGAACTTGGTGAATTGTTGTTGGACATCCACGGCCAGCATGCCCACCAGTCGCTGCTGCATGCCGCGGCGCAACGTGCGCTGCTCGATGCCTACGGCGGTCTACGCAAGCAGGTCAAAGACGTCGCCCAGCAATACCAGACCTGGCGCGCCGCCAAAGAACAATACGACGCGCTGCGCAAAGCCGGCGAAGATCGCGCGAACCGCCTGGATTACCTGTCGTTTCAGATCGCCGAACTCGAAGCCATCGCCTGCGAAGGCGATGCACTCAAGTCACTCGAGGAAGAACAGGCGCGCCTCGCGCATGCCGAACAGCTGTTGAAAGACAGCGACCAGGTGATCGCGATGCTCGGTGATGAGGAACAGTCGGTTCAGCAGATCGTTGGGCGCGCTGCGCACATCCTCGACGATCTTTCGCGCCTGGACCCGAGCCTCGGCGAGACGCGCGAACTGCTCGAATCGGCCGGCATCCAGATCGACGAGGCCTTGTCGTCGCTGCGCCACTACCAGGACCGGGTCGAACTCGATCCCGAACGCCTGCAGGCCGTCGACGATCAGCTCGGCCGCCTGCATGACGCGGCACGCAAGCATCGGGTTGAGCCGGAACAACTGGTTGGACTTCTCGATCAGTTGCGCACCGAAGCCGAGACGCTGAACAACGCCGACAGCAATCTGCGCGCTTTGGAAACCCAGATCGAAGAACTGCAGAAGACCTATTTCGACAACGCAGACAAACTCAGCAAGGCACGCAAGAAGACCGCCAAACAGCTTTCCAAGGTGGTCACCGAGAGCATGCAGACCCTGGGGATGAAAGGCGGCAAGTTCGAGGTCACCTGCACCGCCGATCGCGACAGGCCAAGTGCTAGCGGATTCGACCAGCTACGTTTCGAGGTAACCGCCAACCCCGGTCAGCCATTGGCGCCGCTATCGGCGGTCGCGTCGGGCGGCGAGTTGTCGCGCATCAGCCTGTGCATCCAGGTGGCCACGGCGAATTGCGGCCCGGTACCCACGCTGATCTTCGACGAAGTCGATGTCGGCATCGGCGGCGCAGTCGCGGAGATTGTCGGCCAGCTATTACGCCGCTTGGGCGGCGAACGCCAGGTGTTATGTGTGACGCATCTGCCGCAGGTCGCAGCCCAGGCGCATCAGCAGCTTCGTGTGCACAAGATGACCGATGGCAAGACAACCGAAACCCGTATCGACTCCTTGGATGCGTCGGCGCGGGTCGACGAAATTGCGCGCATGCTCGGCGGCGTCGACATCACCGACCAAACCCGGCGACACGCCCTCGAGATGATAGAACTGGCGCATAAAGCGTCTTGAAGACAGCCGACAAGACCGGTCGCGAGCGATCAACATCGGCGGCGCCGCGAACAAGAACAAAAAGACTCAGAAGAAAATAATCAGGTTGCATAATCGATTCTAAATCGATGAAATAGCGCCATAAAAAAACAGTGCCCAGACAAATACCGCTGGTTAGAGGCAAGCACAATTGCCCGGCTAGTCATTATCAGCACCGCGTCGGCATCGCAGCTTCTTGCGGTGTCCGGCCCTAATAAAGCAAGGGCTTTCCTCTTTTGTTGTTGGAATCACTCTCTCTGCCGTATTGGGTATTTGGCACCGTCGTGCTTTGTGTCGCCTACTTCGTGCGCGGTGTCGCCGGTTTCGGCTCGGGCCTGATCGCCATACCGCTATTGGCATTGGTGTTACCGTTGACCCTGGTCGTGCCATTGGTCGTGTTTCTCGACTATGTGGCGTCGGCAAGCCATGGACTCAAAGATCGCGCGCACATCCAGTGGCGCGAGATCCTGCCGCTGCTGCCGTTCTCGCTGCTCGGCGTGCTGGCCGGCCTGTACCTGTTCAAGACGGTCGACCCGGTGTCGTTGAGCCATGCACTCGGCGTGTTCGTCCTGCTGTATGCCCTGTATTCGCTGTTCGTCAACGACGGCGGTAAACCGGCATCGCAACTGTGGGCGGCGCCGGCCGGCTCGCTCGGTGGATTGGTCGGCACGCTTTTTGGCACCGGCGGCCCGTTTTACGTCGTTTATCTGAAGCACCGCAGTCTGCCCAAGACCCAGTTCCGCGCCACCTTCGCCACCATCTTTCTTATGGACGGCGCGGGCCGTCTGACCGGCTATCTCGCCGGTGGGTTCTTCGATCGCGACTGGATGATCCTCGCCGCCCTGGCGCTGCCCGTCATGGGCATCGGCCTGTACATCGGCGGGCATATCCACACCAATATCAGCCAACGCAGCTTCCAGGTCGCGGTCAGCATTCTGCTGGTGATCAGCGGATTCTCTTTACTGTTTAGAACTTAAAATTCCACGCGTTAATCTACTATTTCCGGAACGCTTTTCTACCTGAAGGGAGCACAATTCCTAACTTAAAGAAGTTGTGACGGCGGGCGATAATTTCGTTCAGTAACGGCGACTTAGTGTGACCTAAGTCCGCCAGGATGTATGACGGAGTTATAAGAAATGTCACCTGCCGTTTTTCACAAAGTTCTTGTTTCTGCCCTGATCGCAGTCCTGCACGCACCCTTGGTGTATTTCGCCTTTCAACTGTATGGCCAACTCGCGCCCTACGAGTCGGTCGCCGACCTGCCGCTGATGTCGCTGGTCACGCTGATCGCCCTGGTGGTGGCACCGCACATACTGCTGGCATGGTTCAACATCCGTTGGAATCCGCCGTGGGCGCGTAGCAACGAGATCGACGCCTGGGATTGCCGCCCCAAGCCCGACAAGGACCGTATCATCGCTGCCGCTGCGACCCGGCTCGCCGGCCATAACTGATTCCTCGAAACCCGGCTTTCCGACAAAAAGCGTCTTTTTCCTGCCGCTCGATCCGGCCGATTCTGCGAGAATGCGCGGATGTCGAGCGGCGCCCCTTTTGCACTTCGCACCAAACCCCAGCTCCTGGCCCCGGCCGGTGGACGGGCACAGCTTGAGGCCGCCGTCTGGGCCGGCGCCGATGCGGTCTATTTCGGTCTCGACAGCGGCCTGAACGCGCGCGTGCGCGCTGCCTCTTTCTCCTCCGCCGAACTCGATGCAACGATGGGGTTCTTGCACGAGCGCGGCGTCAAAGGCTTTCTCACGCTCAACACCCTGGTGTTCGACGAAGAACTCAGCGCCGCCGAGGCCATGATCGCCGATGCGGCACGCGCGGGTGTCGATGCGTTGATCGTGCAAGATCCCGGCATCGCGCGGCTCGCGCAGGCGGTCGCCCCGAACCTGCCGCTGCACGCCAGCACCCAGATGTCGATTACCGATGCCGGTGGCGTCGCGTTCGCCCGCGACCTCGGCTTCAGGCGCGTCGTCATCGGCCGGGAGCTGTCGGTCGACGAAATCGCCGACGTCGTGCGCGACTGCGACCTCGAGATCGAGGCTTTCGTGCACGGCGCTTTATGTGTCAGCTACAGCGGCCAATGTTTTTCCAGCGAGGCATGGGGCGGGCGTTCGGCCAACCGCGGCCAGTGCGCCCAGGCCTGTCGCCTGCCGTACGGATTGGTCGTCGACGGCCAGCTGCGTGAGCAGGGCGACGAACGCTACCTGCTCTCGCCACAGGACCTGATGGCGTTGGAGCTGTTGCCGAGACTGGTACGCGCCGGCGTCAGCTGCTTCAAAATCGAGGGGCGCCTGAAAGGCCCGGAGTATGTGCTGGCGACCGTCAGCGCCTATCGCGACACCCTGGACGCGATCTGGAACGATCTGCAGGTCAACGCTGCAGTCGGCAACGACCGCCCGCTTGAACCCACCCGCCGACGGCATCTTGCGCAGGTGTTCTCGCGCGGCCAGAACCGTGCCGCCGACGGGCTCACACCCGGCTTTCTCGACGGCCCGCATCACCAATCGCTGGTAATTGGACGCAACCCACGCCACCGCGGGGTATTCGTCGGCGAGGTACAGGCACTGACCGCACGCGGCATTCGCACCCAGCTGAGCGGACCGATCAAACGCGGCGATGGCGTGGTGTTCGATCGCGGCCGCCCGGAAGACAAGGAGTTCGGTGGCAACGTGCATCACGTGATCGACGACCACGGCGAATCGCGCACCGACGAGCTCGATTGCGGGCCGGTCGAACTACGCTTTGGCGACGACTTCAGACTCGACCGCGTACAGCCCGGCAACCTGATCTGGCGCACACGCGACAGTGCGATGGACGGCAATACCCTCCTCGACCCCCGGCTGGCAAAGCGACCGGTAGCGGTCGAAATCGATATCAGCGGTCGTGCCGGCGAGCCTCTGCACGTGCGCATGCATGATCGTGACGGGAATAGCGCCGAGGGCTCTACCGACAATCCGCTCGAGACCGCAACGCGCAGCCCACTCGATGCCGACCGGATTCGCCAGGCGATCGGCACACTGGGCGACACCCCTTTCACGATCGAACGGCTCGACATCAATTTGGACGACGGCCTGTTCCTGCCGATCGGCGATATCAAGTCGCTACGTCGGCACCTGGTCGAGCAACTCCTCGACAGTCGCCGTCAACATCAGCGTGCCGTCGACGTCGCGCGCGAAACGCAGTTGCCACACCTGCTGCCCGCAACCGGACCAACTGCAGCCGCCCCGCACACACGGCTGAGTCTGTTGTGCCGAACCAAGGCACAGGTCGAGGCGACACTCGAATTGACCGACATCGACGAGATCATTCTGGACTTTCTCGAGGTGCATGGCCTGAAAGAGGCCTGCCTGCTGGTGCGCGATGCCGGGCGCCGATTGATCGTGGCGGCGCCGCGCATCTTCAAGCCGGGCGAACAACGTCTGTGGCGCTACTACTGTCGTCTCGAACCCGACGCCCTGCTAGTACGGTCGGCCGGGCTGCTGTGGCAGTTGCACGCTCTGGGCGGCCCTGGCGCCCTGCTCGACGACGGCGAGACGCGCATTCCGCCGCTGCATGGCGACTTCTCGCTCAACGCGGCCAATGTGCTAAGTGCCATGCACCTGTTCGACTACGGCCTCGAACGGCTGAGCCTAACCCATGACCTCAACAGCAAGCAGATCGCTGCGCTGGCACGCGGCCTGCCAGCCAAACTGCGTGATCGGCTCGAGATTATCGTGCACCACCACCTGCCGATCTTCCATACCGAGTACTGTCTGTTTGCACGCTTTCTATCAAGCGGTGACAGCTACCGCGATTGTGGTCGCCCATGCGAGATACATCGAGTACACGTTCGCGACCCGCAAGGCGGAGATCATCTGGTACTCGCCGATATCGGTTGTCGCAACACCGTGTTCAACGCCGCTGCGCAGAGCGCGGCAACCGTGTTATCCGAACTGAACTCTGCCGGTATCACGCAGTACCGGATCGAATTTGTCGACGAACCGGCCAACCAAGTGGCACCCATCGTCGACGGGTATCTGCAAACCCTCGATGGCCGACAAACGCCTGCGGCATTGACCAAACTGCTGAACCGCGTACCGGACGCCAACAACCACCCGCAAGGTGTCGGGCTGGGCTCATTGGCTGTCCGCGTGGAAATGAAACGCGATGCGATGAAAAAGCCTACCGCGCGTTGAAAAGCCTTCGATCGTCAAAGTCTAGGATCGCCGAGCCTGTTGGACTTGCCGAATCCACCCGCGCCACGTGAGCCAGGATGTCCGTTCTGGTGGCCGCTACGGCATTTGTTGCCCGGCAACAAACACCAAGTGCGCAAACGTTGTACGCGTCCCGCCGTTTATGTGTGATTCCTGGTTCTAACGTTCATATCCAAGCCGGTCGGAAGTGGCATTGCGCCGATGGAGATCGATGCGCGTGCAACAAAGGACAAGCGAGCGCTTCGCCCTTGCTGCTGTAGCAACACCAGGGCTTTCGAGGTGATTCGGCGATGTTCGATGTCGCATCCCGGCAAGACAAGATGACGCGCTCCTCCGGCGCGACCGCATCACCAAGTAGTGACGTGGCACGCGAGTTGCTCAACTGTCCGCAAAAGCCCGTGCGATTGTGCGCATTGGATAGCACTTAGCGCTAAGGCTACCTCACCCACGAGCCCACTCGAATATCTCGAACAAGGAAAATCGTAATGAACAGGACTTGGCACGCTGCTTTATCAATCGTGTTCACCGTCTTTTCGCTGTCTGCCTCGGCCATCGAACCGCAGGTGTTCACCAAAGGCGATCAAAACGCAACGGCACTCAACCCATCGAACACCTATTCGATAGCACCCAAGGAAGACTCCAGTGGGGGTAAGTTCGACCCTGACCTGCCGGTTGCCGCGCCCGGCAACTATCTCATCCACAAGAAAACCGTCGAGGACCTTTCGACTGGGCTCGAATGGCAGCGCGGGCAGGATCTACACGCCGGGCTGAGCTGGATGGATGCGCAGGCATACTGTCGTGACCTGTCTTGGGGTGGCGCGACCGACTGGCGCCTGCCCGATGCTTTCGAGCTGCTTAGCCTTGTCAAATACGATCAATCGCCGCCCGGGCAAACCGCGATTGATGTACAAGCCTTTCCTGAAACCAAGGCAGGGACCAGCCCGGATCAAATCAACACGACCCGCGACTACTGGACGAGCACCACGCATTGGTCGTCATTCTGGGGCTATGACGAACCCTACGCCGTCGTCGTGAACTTCTTTGGCGGTGAGATGTACACGCGCCGAACCGACGAACAATATGCAGGCACCTTCGCCCGCTGCGTGCGAGGTGGCAAAGGACTTGGGCCGGCATTCAGGAACAATGGTGACGGCACCGTAACTGACCTCGCCCGATCACTGATCTGGCAACAAGACGCCGATGAAAATCCCTCCAACGTTGGTCCCTATTGTGAAGGACTGACACTTGGCGGCCTGAGCAATTGGCGTCTCCCCACGGTGCAGGAGCTGGCCTCGCTACTGGATTTCCGCAACCACTCGGAGACTGCCTACACAGCCGTGTTTCCGAGCACCTACTACGATTGGGACATCTACTGGGTAACGAGCCAGGCCAACGTGAAACACACGAGCCAGGTGTGGAGCGTGATCTTCACACCCCGCGGATACGGAAGTCACGATTACTCTATCGTGCCCGTGCACGCAGCCGGTGGCAGTAAGTGGGGACGTTGTGTGCACTCGGCAGATTGAAAGGGTTCTGCTATCGCCCAGGCCGACAAAGGCCCCGCGCGTTTGTGAGCAGCAGACACGAGGCGCGCGACATCGATCCGGCCTATGGCGGGTATACCCGATGCAAACAAACATGCCCAAGGCGTCGATCCCGACTCGCACACAGTGCGCGTCGAGATGAAACGCCACACGGGAAAGAAACCAGCCGCGCGGTTACAACGCCATCAGCGGTGAAGGTGCTGGCCTCACCGCCGACAGCACTGGATTGTCAGGCTGGTTGCAGCATCGCCGATGTTTGTGAAGCGCGGAACGCCGCCAACGCATCGCGGAACCACTCGGCATGCTGTGCCTCGGAATCGACCACGCGCTGATAGACCGCGGCCTCTTCGTCGCGACCGGCGGCCAGCGCATCGTCACGGAAACGCGGGTAGATGTCGCGGTATTCGCGCTCCTCGACCGAGATGGCCACGCTCAGCGCTTTTTCGATCACGCCGTCACGGTTCATCGCGATCAAGGCATCGCAGTTCTCACGGATCTTGGTCAGTGCATCAATCGCCCGCTGGGTGTCTTCTCCACGCTCAGGCGTACCGATGTCGGCATACAACTCGCGCAACCAGACGGCATGCAGCTTTTCTTCACCGGCCACTTTCAAAAACAACTTGGCAAGTTCAGGATAGCCGGCGGTTTTGGCCCAGCGCGCGAACTCCGGATACATGATCTGGTTTTCGTACTCTTCGACATCGACAAACGACGTAGCAGTCGTTTTGCCGTCCGCCGCTTGTTGTGCGGCGGCGAAACAGTCGAAGATCATGTCTTCAGTGATCTCAGTCAGTGTCATACATCTCCCCCTCTGGATGACGGCTGTAGTGATTCGTCGTGTGTCTCTTCGTATCCGGTAACCATGCCTTTCAGATACCCAAACGGCTTTTCACTCGTTGTCAGGGCCAGGTAAAGGTGTACAACCAGAAACGCCAACATCAGAAACGCGGCCGCGGTATGCGCTACTGCCACGGGTGTGAGGCCGAAGCCCAGCAGGCCGCGCTCGTCCCAGTAAGGATAGGCGATATACAGCAACCCGGAAATCCATACAGCCGGCCCGATCAGGACATGCAACGACAGGTAGGCCATGCGCTGCAGTGGATTGTGCCGTTGCCACTGCGACTTATGAAACGGGTGTGGTTCGCCCTTGAAAATCCCCAGTCCGTAATAGCGCATCATCGCGATGATCCGATGCAGCGGCGACGGAATGTACTGTTTCCACTCGCCGGTGGTCAGGTGCCAGAACCAGGCGAGGAACCAGATCGCCAGCAAGGTCCACGCGGCGTTACAGTGATAGTCCGCAGCGCGTTCAAAGCCGAACAGCACAAAGCTGCCATGCACCTCGAAGCCGGTGATCAACAAGGCCAGCACAAGCAGCGCCTGCGCCCAGTGCCAGAACCGCAGAAAGCGCGAATACAGGTAAGTGCGTGCCATCAGCCTTTCCTCCGCTTGCGTGCAGCGACCATACGCGCCGCACCGTGTAATGAGACGCCGCCGAGTGTGCCGAGCACTGCCAGCCAACCGATCAGGTCAAGCCATTCCCACCGGTCGCTGCCCGGCATGTACAGGCCATCGATGTTCGCCAGCCGACCATCGCGGCGATGGCATTGATCACACGCCAATGCCTGCTCCTTGGGAGCGACCATGTGGGTGATCGGCCAGTAGTACTCGGTTTCGATGAAGTCGTAGTCGCCGCTGAACGGTTGGTCGACGGCCGTGAGTCCGGCCTTGATCGCCCGCCCCCAGTCGAAGCTCTTCCAATAGGCCTCATCGTCCTTGCCGAACAGATGTGGCACTGCCAGTACCTTGTTCTGCGTATCGTAGGGTTGGCGGCCACGCATGACCTTGAACGGCCAGATACGTGACTGAGGATCATCCGGACCGCCTTCGATCCGGTTGATCGGCACCACGGCCGAATCGTCGATCGTCTGACCGATGCGGGCATAGCGCACCTCGCCGTTGAACCAGCGATATTCCGGGACGACGTTCGCCTGCCACTCGAAGTCGCCCTTTTTGAAGTCATAGGTGGCGTAGCCGTCGCTGTCTTTGATCACCAAGGGCTTGCCATGCTGGTCCTTGCGCCCGGCCGTCGACCAGTCCCACCACATCTTGGTCTTTCTACCGCCTCGCGCGAACTCGGGCACATGGCAGGTCACACAGGCCAGCTTGCTGACGTGCTGATCGAGCTTGGCATTTTGCTGATCACCATGCGGCGCGTCGCCATGACAAGAAACGCAGGTCGCATGGTTACCGTCGGTTCTACCCGGTATATCGATACCCTGGGTATCGGCAGCCTGCGGCGCATAGCGGCTACCGGCGATCTCGTGTCCGCCCGCGGTATGGCAGGTCTGGCAACTGAAGTTCAGGCCGCTCGCATCCATGTGCACGTCGGTGGCATGGTCGGGTCTGTGCATCGACGAATCGAGGTGGCCGTGTTTCACGCCGTCACCGCCGCCACCGTAGAAGTGACAGCTGCCGCAATTGTCTCTCGTGGGTTTGCCGACATGCTGGGCGATGTTTGCCAGGTCCGGCGGCTGCCATAGCTTGCCTTTCTTCGGCGGCCATTGTTTCGCCTGGTAGTTCGGATGCCCGGCATCGGTCGGAAACTTGCGATAGCTGCCGGTCGTATCGTGGCAGACAAGGCAATCGACGGCATCCTCCCTGGCGAGGTCGAACTTGTCGTCCTTCCAGCCATAACCGATGTGGCAGCTGGTGCAACGCGCCCAGTTGCTCGCCGTCGCCACGCAGAAGTTGTTCACCACGTTCTTCTTGCCCAGGCGCTCTCCGGTCAGCGCGTTGTCGAAGGCCCAGGTCCAGTGCGTGGTCTTGTGCAGTTGCTTGGCGGCCTCAGTGTGACATCCGAGACAGGCGCGGGTGACAGACGGCCCGTCGGCAAACGGGCCGTTGAGTTCCTCGAACTTGGCGTGGTCCGCCGTGGTCTGCGGTCCTTGCGCCCAAACGGGAAGATTCAACAATAGCGCACCTTGGACGATAACCAGGAAAACGACCTTTCTCATGCGCGCCTCCTATGTCGGTCACATTCGGCCCGGGGATTCGCCAACGGGCGGGGTTGTCCCGCTGCGAGACCTTCGGGGCCAGCGTCTCATTGCGGTTGCATTTATTAGCTTTTGCTAATACGCTTATCTTAGAAATGAGCCCCAGTGGTATTCAGGAGGCTGCTATGTCACTGATTAATTGTAAAAATCTGCGCCTTGCCGTGAGTACGGCCGGCGTTTTGTTCGTTCTCGGCATCCTGCTCCAGGCACCGCGTCTGCTGTTCGGCGCCGACCTTCCGGTACTGGCCACGACATTCAGCGGCATCGGCCTGCTGGCGATCGTGCTCAGTCCCACCCTGATCGCCGCCACGACACTGCTGAGCCTGCTGCCCGGCGCCGCCCGTCAGCTCGAGCTCTGCCGGCGATAACACCGGCCGCCGATACGCCCCGCGTTCGCGGGGCGGTCAGCGTTCGCATTGGTCCGTGTTCTGCTCGACGCCCGGCAAGACGGAGAGCAGGAACGTCGAAAGCAATACGATCGGCGCCACCAACAGCAGCACAAACCCGAGCAACAGCACCACGTGGTTCATGTGCAACCAGGTCGGCACGACGTACAACGCCGCCAGCGTCAGCAGGATACCGGCGATAAAAAAGATCACCGACACAACCACACCTTCGCGCAACGTCTTACATCCGAGGATCAGCAGTTTCATGTCTCGGTCCCCTCGCCCGCATCATTCCGCAAGCAGTTCATCGGCCTTGCCCGGTTCGAGACCGAATTCCTTTTCGATCATTCGGTTCCACGCCTCGCGTTTGAACGTCGCCTGTTCAGGCACCTTGCGATGCACCAGATTGATATGGCAGTCGACGCAGGTCTTGCCGTCGGTTTCTTCCTGATGGATCGCCAGCGTATCGGCGCGTTTGCCGACGATCGCCTCCTGCGCGTGACAGCGGCGACAGGTGCGTGAGTCGTTCTTGCGAAACCACTCGCGCGCGCTGAACGCCGCCTCGGGCAGATGCAGGGCGTTGATCACCGGGTCGTCGTAGTCCGGACCAAAGATCTGGTTGAACAAGTCCTTGCTGCCGATGAAGTGATCCCAGGTAGCCGCAAACACGCCTGGCGATACATGGCAGTCGCCGCAGCTGGCGCGCACGCCCGACTCGGGCTGGTAATGACTCGATTCGCGATAAGCCTCGGCGGATATCTCCATCGAATGACAGGTGGTGCAGAAACTCTCGGTACTGGTGTGATGATCGAACTCGATCAGAAACACCATAAAGCCGATGCCGGCCACGCCACCGAACGCCATCGCGAACAACACGTGTCGCGTGACAAACTCCGGCAACAATGTGAAACGCCGCTTACTCATTGCCGACCTGTGCGTTGCCCACACCGAGAATCGGACTGCGCTGGTTCGGCGCTTTCAGCCACTCATGGCCCGTCGCATCGTCGAGATGCCGCGCAATCAGCTCGTCCGCCGACTCACCCGCCACTTCACGTACCTGCGGCAGAAAACGCGCATAGAAATTGCGCCCGACCACATACATGCCTTCCCACCAGGCATGATTCGGACTGGCCATCGCCGCACCGTGCCGCGCCCTGGCACCTTCGTCGTGCCACAGTTCCCAATAGGTGAACTCGATAGGTTCATCGAACGGCGTCGCGGTCAGCTTCTTTTGTGAATAGAGCTCGCGCATGATCGCTTGAGCCGGCTTGCCGAACTTGTCGTTGTAGAGTTCGACCACATCATCGAACTGCTGCATGAACGCCTCGGCGAAATTCTTGCCGTGACACTCGCGGCACACCAAGGTCATTGCCTGACGCCGCCGCTGCGGCGTGGCAACCATCTTCACCTCGCCCTCGCTACCGTCGAGTTTCGGCATCTTGCTGCCACGCCCCGGCGCCTTGATCGACTCGGGTAGCTCGCGTTTGCCACCATCACCGAACACGATCAGATGCTGGCGTTCGGAGACCGGCGTGTTCAGATTCCACGCGTTGCGCATGCCCACATCGTGGGTCGCCGGCAGCTTGCCGGCCGCACCCATGTGGCAGGTTGCGCAGGTCGGTGCGGCGTCATAGTCCTTGCCGGCAATCCAGTGTTCGCTGTCGAGGTTCATGTCGTCGCGACCGGCAACGAATGCCATGCCGTGCTTGGAGGCCTCGAATACCTCCTTGTCGGGCGAATCGGGACCGGAATGACAACGCACGCAGGCCGCCGGGGCGCGCGCCTGGGCTTTCGAAAAGCGATGCCGCCCATGACATGACGAGCACGACCCTCGCGAGCCGTCCGGGTTGATCCGACCGATACCGGAATTCGGCCAGGTGCTCGCGTCGAGTTCGCCATCGGCCTTGAGCTTGACGGTTGAACCATGACATTGCGCACAGCCCGCTGCTTCAATCGCCGCACCGGCAACATTGTTGACCATCGCCGGCATGCGCTCGGCGATTACCGACACCGCCTCGGCATGCACCGACCCGCGCTGCTCTTCCTCTTCGACGGTATGACACCGACCGCAGTCTTTCGGTGAGACCACCGTCGCGATCGTTGCCCCCTCGTGAGTGATGGCATCCGGATCATCGGCCTGCGCACGATGGCAGTCCATGCAGTTCACGCCGGCCTCGGCATGGGCACTGTCTTTCCATTGCTTGGTGATGCCGGCCGACGACTTGGCATGACAACTGACGCACTCTTCGCCAGCCGGATCACCCCAATTGTCGGGGCTGAGTGTGACCTTGGCGCCCCAGGCGCTGCCGGCGCCGAGCAGCAAGGCAATGGGCAGGAAACGAATTAGGCTACGCATAGCGACTGACAACCTGAACTGAAGACATCGATCGAGACCTTTAAGGGGCGGGTCCACACAACGGCCCGCCCCTCCGCCACTACGACGATCAGAATCGCGTTTCGGCGACCGCAATCGTGCGCGGCGATCTCAGGTCTTCTGGCAGGTGTTGGAACTGGTCGGCCAGGACCTTCCACAGCAGGTTGTAGTGCACCTCGCCCCTGACGAGCGCCACGTTGTCGGCGGGAATCTCGTACGACAGGGTCCGCTCCTCGTGTGGGCGCAGACGGGTATCCGCTCCCAGCTGGGTCGCCGTCGGCGGCATCGCGTCCTTGCCTGCATCGTCCGACAGCAGGTAAGCGAAGTAGGCCTGCGGATCGTCTTTCGCCGGGTGCTCGGGCGAGCTTTCCCATACCTTGTTGCCCTGCTCATCGTAGGCAGCCAGCTTGAACACGATGTTGCGGAACGGCGCACCCGTCGGCAGTGCATGCGGCTGCTGGTTCTTCAGCTTTGCCTCGACCAGCACCTTGCCGCCGTCTTTCTTCGCATCCATCGTGAACACGATGCTGCGCTTGAGCATGCCGCCATCATGGCCGCCACCCATGCTGTGATCGGCCGAGTTGTCGACCATCGGCATGTGGCAATACTGACAGGTCACATCACTCTTACTGACCATATACTCGTTGCCGGTCGCACACAAAGGCACACCGTGGGCGTTGTTGCGCTTGTCGTGACACCCCATGCAGGCGCCATTCGACTTGAGCAGCCCGGCATTCGCCTCCAACGGCAGCGACGGGATGTCTTTGCCTTCAAGCGTCACGCCTTCACCAAGATGTGGATTCGGCTTGCTGTCGTCGTTGCTGCCGGCCCCGCCGAACATGTCATTCGATGCGGTCAGCTCTTGCAACCCATGCGTGAAACCGGCCGGCCCTTGCAGGTTGTCGACCGTTTCATAGGCCTTCATTCCCAGCCGCAACTTACCGCCCGGTGCATTGATGCCCTTGTATGACTTCAAGGTATGGCAAGCGACACAGTTGACGCCTTCCTGGTACGACACCTTGGTATCCAGCTTGGTCGCATTTTCGAGCGCCGCATTCGGCGCATGACACTGCAGACAAACCGGGAAATTGCCGTTCTTCATCTTGACGCCATCGGCCAACGGGTCGCCGACGACTTTCTTGTAGAAGGTGGCATGAATCGGGTCCGCCAGCGCCGTACTCTGCGCGTGCATGGAACCCTTCCATTGACGATAGATATCTTTATGACAGCTCTGACAGACTTCCGACGATACGTTGCGTACCGTCTCCTCTGCTAGAACAACGCTGGAAAATGAGAAAAGTGACCCCAGTGCATACAACACCACTGCAGTCGAACGCAGAAGCTTCGACATGCCGTGTCCTCCGGTTTGGCGTTTTCGGTTCTTATTGAATCAACGATGGCTAACCGGTTTTTTACTCTGAACGAAAGCACCTACGATTGCTTGGAAATCTCACTAATCCAGATTAACTAAAACTCAAAAGCTATAGAAACCTAGACAAAGATCGATAGTTCATTCGTTTCGAATATAGAGAGACGCTGAATGATGTCACGTCCGAATCCAGCGCAAATCGATCCTGCGGTGAAACAGAAAAACCACCCTTTACCAAGTCGCGTTCTCGCCGTATCGCTTGTTTTCGATTGAGCACAGCTGCGACTAATTCGAAGTCTGTGGCTTGGTTCGTCGAAGGAATGCAGACGCCAAGGCCACCGTCGCCATTGCCCACACCACGCTCGGGCCAGTCGGCAAGTCTGTCATCAGGGAGCCGAACAGACCGAGCAGGTATCCGGCCAATCCTACGCTGTACGCTGCGAACGACCCGCGCCGACCGCGTGTTGCCAGGGCAGGAATGATCAGACTCGCGAACACCAGGTAAACACCAACCAGTTGTACCGACAGCGTGACGCTCAGCGCAAACAATGCGTAAAACACGGTGGGACTGTGCGCGACATCGACCGTCTTCCATACGCCCAGGATCAACAGCGAGACAACTGCCGGCAGCCACAGATCGTCATAGGTCGTCCACAGCAGCTGACCTGCGAGCAACTCCTTCAAGCGCTCGCCGCCGTGCGGGTCGTTGGCGAGCATGAGCAACGCAGCGCTCACCGCCAAGACGAACACGACCCCGATGACGGCCTCGAGCACACCGGGCCAGTGTCGCTCGGCCCAGCGCAGCATCAATGCACCGCCGAGCGCCGCGAGAAACGCGGCGAATTGCACGGTGGAGCCCCCAGGCTGATCGAACATGACATGGACGAGGATCACGCCCAGGCCGGCGAGTTGCGCGATCGCCAGGTCGATGAAGATGATGCCTCGGGCCAGCACCTGCCGGCCCAACGGCACGTGGGTGCTCAGCACGACCGCCCCTGCGATCAGGGGCGGTCCGAGCAATGCGAAGTCGGACGCATTCATCGATGTTCCAAGTCGTTGAGCCGGCGCACGATCGTGTCGAACAAGCTGAACAGATCGTCACTCCCAGATACGGCGCCGACGGTCTGAGGCAGCACGACCGCAGGTACTCCTGTTTGCGACGTTAGCCATTCGGCGGGCTTTTCGTCGTTCAACGGCGACAGCACAATCAAGTCTGCCGGCTGTTGTTTGAGCTGTGCCAAATGCGCCATGTTGGGCGGAATGCCCGGCTTTGGCTCGAGCGAGCCGACGCGCTGCATACCCAGCCAATCCAACAGGTAAGTCCATTCCTGGTGATGTACGACGACGCGCCTGCCCCGCAGTGCGCCCGCGTCACCCTGCCAACGACTGAGAGCAGCCTGCCAGCGCGCTGCAAAGTCCTGCAAGCGCCGCCGGTACAGCGTGCTGTTCGAACCATCGATCTGCTGCAGCCGTGCCGACAATGCCTTGGCGATCTCGAGTATTCGGCGCGGATCGAGTTGAACATGGGGATTGCCGTCACCGTGCACGTCTCCCTCGGCGCGGTCGAGTTCGGCGGGTTTTTCCAACAGCGTCACCGCATCGGTTGCCTCGAAGTAGCCCGGCTGACCCGGCAGCACCTTCGGATTGCGCGCGCGCCGTTGCACCATCGGCATCCAGCCGGTTTCCAGTTCAGCGCCGGTGCATACCGCAAGGTCCGCAGAGCGCAGGCGGGCGATCAGTGATGGTCGGGCTTCCACATGGTGAGGGTCCTGACCCGCGTGGGTTGCGGCGAAGATGCTCGCCTCGTCACCGGCCAGCTCTTTCACCAATGCGGCCCACTCGGGCTCGCAGGCAAAGACGTTGAGTTTCGCTTGTGCGGTACCGGCGAGGAGCAACGCGAGCAGTACCGACATCGAGAGTCTGTTGTTACGCATAGACATGTCCCCCGGCGTCAGTAACGGTGCGCGCCGTGCGCACCGAGCGTCATGATGTATTGCAGCATCACCTGGTCGTCGGTCTCTTCGCGTGAATCATCGCGCGCATACTGCAGGCGCAATCGGCTGAACTCGCTCGGCGACCAATCGACCATCGCGGCCCAGCGATGCGGGTCATGATCGCCATTTTGGTAGCCTGACTCCTCGAAGATATCGCTATCCGCTTCACCCGTCGTATTGCTGACCATCACCAGGTCGTTGTCTGCGCTCAGCCGGTCGTAGCGCAAGCCGGCCCGCCACTGGCGGTTGAACTGAAAGATCCCCTGCAAATACCAGCCATCCTGCTCGCCGTCGTAGTTGAACAGTGCGTCGCCGGCACCTTCACTCAATGCAACCTGCCCGTCCTCGTCACGCAGCAAGTATTCGCCCTGAAGGATCAGTGCCCGTTCGCCGCTGAAATTGGTTTTCCATACGGCATCGAAAACAGTCAGGTCGGAATCGCCGTTGAACACCGGGCTGTCGCCGCCATGCTCATGCGCATGGCCACCAGCCGAGCGCTCACGCACATCGACGTTCATCCGCGACACGCCGACCTGCCAGCTGCTGTCATCGCCGATATCGCCTCCGACCTTGGCGAAAAGGTTGCGCACGGCACCGAAATCACCGTCATTGCCGCCGCCGGGGTAAGCGTCGCCGCGCAACGCTTCTGCACCGACTTCGACGAACAAGGCATCGATCGGCGCGACCCAGCTCGCACGAACGCCGTCATCGCGATACTGACCACCGAGAAATGCCTCGTAGGCGAGTGGCGCATCGGCAAAATCCCACGCGTGGGTGTGGTGCTCGTTGAGATAACCGACAGCCGAATAGAAACGCCCGAAGCGCAGGCCGAGTCCGGCCGGTAACGACAGGGTGTCGACAAAGGCCTCCTCGACATCCACCTCGATCTCGCCGTCGTGAGTATGCAGGCCAAGCGTTGCCTGACCGAAGAACAGGTTGTCGATGTTGGCCGACGCCGTCAGCTCTGTCTCCCAAAGTGCCAGGCCTTCATCGATCAACCCAGCCTCGCCGCCGAGCGGCATGCCCTCGAAATGAAATTCCTCCGGGTCCTGCGAGTACCCAGCGAACCCACCCTGAAGAACCAGGCTGATCGCAGGATTGAAGCTGTTGTCGCCGGCGCGCGGCTTAGCCTGCACCTGCTCCTCGACTGCTGCAACCTTGCCTTGCGTCGCCTGTGCAGCCTCTTCGGCCGCAGCGGCACGCTCTTCTGCACGTTGAACGCGTTGTTCGAGTGACTGAAGCTGTTGCACATGCTGCTGCTTCATCTGTTCGATCATGCGTTTCAATTCAGCGATATCGTCCGACTCGGCCGACCATGCGCTCATGGGAATGCTCAACGCGGCCAAGACGGCGGCGTTCACCAGTGTTCGTGTCATTTGTGTTTCTCCAATGCACTACGTATCGCCTCTCTCGACGAGAGGGCAAAAGACAAGAAGGTCTAAGCGATCGAAGAGTTGGGTGGAGGTGCGCGTTCCTGGTAGGCGGATAGCGATGCGACGGCCGGACGTTCGCCGCCAATGAACACCGGATGCGGGTGGTGGGCCGAATTATTCGCCGGAACGGCAGAATGCATCACGGCCTGATCAGTCGCTGCGGCAATGATGCACAACGCACAGACCTCGCCGTCGGGTTCGTCGTGATCTGCCGACTCGAGGTGCTGGAGCACATGCAGTTGAGAGACAAACTGCGCGGCAAATAGCAGGCACGCCAGCAATACGCGGCGCCGTTTGTTCATGACAGGCGGCTTGAGAGAGACGGCAGCGGAGTTCACGTCGATAGCGTACCAGAAAAACGTTACGTTATAACATCCTTTGTCGGGTGCGCTTTGCTGCCTGCCGGGCGTCATGGAATGCTCTGACGACGCCCTCTCGTACAGCGACACGCACGCGTTGCGGGGCGGCGGCAGAACCCACGTGTGCGTCACCGCGAAATCAGTTCAAATAGGCACACGAAGGGTTCATTAGTGCAGATCATCGGGAGACACAGCATGGCTCAGCAACCATCAGGGAGCGGTCGAAACGGTCGCCCCATCGACACTGCCAAGCTCGACCAGGTCGTGGCCGATGCGCGCCGCAACAGCGAAGAACGCGCGGCGGGATACCGTGAGCAGGCACTGAAGCTGTTTCCCTGGGTATGCGGTCGCTGTGCGCGGACGTTCACCCGGGCCAATCTGCATGAATTGACCGTGCATCACAAAGACATGGACCACGACAACAATCCGCCGGACGGCAGCAATTGGGAGCTGCTGTGCCTGTATTGCCACGACAACGAACATCAGAAATACGAAGAGCACATGGCGGCCATGGCGTCGGGACGTACACCGGGTGCCGGCGGCACTGCGAACACGGAAACTACCCACCGGCCCTTTGCCGACCTGGAAGCGCTGCTGAAAAAGAAGGACTGATCTGGCGCTTGGACGAAATCCCTATGGGCGCACATTTCGATCACGGACAATTGCCTTCTTCGTCGGCCGAGCCGTATCATCTGCGCCACTTCTTGAGGGCGTAGTCGCTCAGCCACGCTGAGATGGACGTCAACAGTCTCCGGGTACGATCCCGTGGCGGCCATGTCCCAACCGGGATTGACCAGACTCAAGGTACGCGACATTCAGGTCAGGTGGGCTGATGTCGCGACCTGAGTCTTTGCGCCACCCGCCAGGAGTACTCCCTATGTGTCTTCCCCGACTGCGTCGCGCCAAGTACGCAATGCGATCGATCCGTTTGCACCACGCGCTCGGCCTGCCGGGCCACCTGCGCACCCACTGATCAACTTACAGGTTGCTGTTACCCAAATGCTCCTTGCCTCTCTCGCTATCGCCGCTGGCTTCGCGCTGCTGATCTGGAGCGCCGACCGTTTCGTCGAGGGTGCGGCGGCAACCGCGAAACATGCGGGCATGCCATCGCTGTTGATCGGCATGGTGATCGTCGGCTTCGGTACCTCGGCACCGGAGATGGTGGTCTCTGCTATGGCCGCCTTGGACGGCAATCCGGACCTCGCGATCGGCAATGCCGTCGGTTCGAACATCGTCAATACCGGCCTGATCCTCGGCGTGACCGCGCTGATCGCGCCGATTGCAGTGAACTCGAATATCGTCCGCCGCGAACTGCCACTGCTGCTCGCCATCAGCCTGCTGGCCGGAGCCTTGATGTGGGACGGCGACCTGACGCGCGCCGATGCTTGGAGCCTTCTGGCCGCCTTTTTCGCCCTGATCGGCTGGACCATCCACCAGGGCATGCGCCACCGCGAAGACGCGTTCGCCAACGAAATGGATCAGGAGCTGACGACGCACGCCATGCCCTTGGGCAAGGCGTTGTTCTGGCTGGCCGCAGGACTCCTGCTGCTGATCGTCAGCTCACGTATCCTGGTCTGGGGTGCGGTCAACATCGCCCATGCACTAGGTATCAGCGATCTGGTGATCGGCCTGACGATCGTCGCGTTCGGCACCTCGCTGCCCGAACTCGCGGCATCCGTCATTGCCGCCCGCAAGGGAGAACACGACATTGCGATCGGCAACGTCGTCGGTTCGAACATGTTCAACCTGCTGGCCGTCGTCGGCATCGCCGGCGCCATTGAACCGATGCCTCACATCGCGCCCGAGGTGCTGACACGCGACTGGTTGAGCATGTTCTTGCTCACGGTGGTCCTGCTGGTGATGGCGTACGGGTTTCGCGGCCAGGGCCGGATCAATCGATTCGAAGGTGTGTCGTTGTTGGTCGCATACGTCGCCTACACGGCCTACCTTGTGATACAGACGACCACGCCGGCAGCCTAGTCAGGCACGACTACGCACGAATCAGCGACCAGACGAAGAGAGAAGTTTCATGCGATACAACAGTGAACGAGTGTTCTTCTCGAGATGCTCGTAGGCGCCGCGGGCTGGAGGTCGCTCACCCAAAACACTCCCATCGGCCTTGCACCAACGGTCGACAAACACCCTTCACGTGGCTGGAAATATAATTCGGTCCACACCAAATGCCGTCGGCCAGCTACGGACATAACAAACCCCGCCGAAGCGGGGTCTGTTGCGTCGTACAGCGATGGAAACGTTACGCCATTCTGACCGGCTTGCGTCTATAGCCGATACCGGCAAGACCGAGACCGAAAAGTGCCAGCGTGGCAGGTGCCGGTACTTCCTGACCAAACCGCGAATCGTTATCCGTATCCTGGGTCATCAGGAAAGATGACCCTGTACCGCCGGCTACCAGGCCGGTGAAGTCAACACTCAATACATGGAAGAGGTCACCCACCGGAGCGGCACCGCCGACACTGATCACATTGGAATAGGTCGCGACAACCGCGGCGTCTGCAATAAGGTCAGTGGCGAAATCTTTACCTGCGTCGGAGCCAGGCGTTCCCAATGCTCCACCGAACGTCGTATCGAAGACCGTCAAGCCCGGTGTTCCATCCAGCACGAGCCCGGTAAGCAACCCGGCACCGGAATTGGTGAACGACCAGCTGAGGTCGCCAAAAGTGGTACCGCTCTGGGTCAGGCTCCAACCTGAGCCCGTGACGCCACCGCTACCCAGACCCGTATCAGCCCAGGCCAAAGTCTCGCTAATGCCGCCGGCAAAGGTCGCAGTGACCGACATTCCATCCATCATGTCACCGGTAGTCGAGAAACCCGTGAGACCGGGGACAGACACCGTGGTCGAAGCATCTTTGACTATCGTGGCAGCGTTAGCCTGAGCGACGCCAAATAGCAGTACGGCAGCGCCGGTGGCGAAACCCAGGTTTCTCGCGAAAGTCGTTTGGTCTTTCATAATCAATCAAGCCCTTCCTGCAGATTATCCATTTCAATCTAGATGCCGTTTAAGCAATTTGTACACCAGAATTTTATTCTTAAACTATTACAACACCTTAGAATTCTTGCACTTCGAGATCGAAACTGGTTTGTTAAAATTACTGACAGTGAATGGCACAACACTGTGCTACTCGAAGATCACGGACTCAATATTTATCGATGATTTATTGTGAAGCGGTTCACATTTATAACCGGTTCGCAAACGGGGTGGATGTCTGATAGATACACAGGGTGTGAAACGCTAAACCCGTGAGCCAACCTCGCGGTGATCTAGGTCGCTCTCTCTACTTCACTCTTTTCCCGCAAGCTCTACTTCCAAGCGCTGCTGTATCTGCTTCGGCGAACCCGTACGACGTGCAAACAGCTCGTAAGCCGTCGGCACGACGAACAAGGTGAACAAGGTCGCAGCCAGAACGCCGTAGAGAATCACGGTTCCGATCACGGTGCGTGTTTCCACCCCTGCCCCGCTCGACAACAACAACGGCAGTGAACCCGCCGCGGTGGTGATGCCCGTCATGACGATCGGCCGGAAACGGACACGCGTCGCTTCGATCAAGGCATCGTGCAGTTGCTCTCCCTGGTCGCGCAACTGGTTGGCAAACTCGACGATCAGGATACCGTTCTTGGCGGCCAAGCCGACCAGCATGATCAGGCCGATCTGACTGTAGACGTTCATTGTCAGGTCGGACAGCCACAAACCGAGCAAGGCACCCGCCATCGCCAATGGCACGGTCAACATGATCACGAAGGGATGTATCCAGCTTTCGAATTGAGCCGCCAGCACCAGGTAGACAACGACCACACCGAGTATCAACACGAATACGATCGATTGCGCGGTGGCCTTGAAGTCTTGCGACTGGCCCTTGTAGTCGACGATTACCTTACCCGGCAGGTTTTCCTTTACGAGGTTATCGAGGTAGCTGAGTGCCTCGCCGAGCGACACGCCATCCTTCAAGTTGGCTTCGAGCGTAATGCTGCGAACACGATTGTAGCGGTTCAGCTTGATCGAATCGGCGACCTCTTCCAGACGCACGACGTTGGCCAGCGGGATCAACTGACCGCTGCGCTGTGAACGCACATACAGGTTGTTCAGATCGGTCGGCGTGCGCTGATCGCTACTCTCGCCTTCGAGGATCACGTCGTACTCCTCGCCCTCTTCGATATAGGTCGTCACCCGCCGCGAACCGAGCATGGTCTCGAGCGTGCGACCTATCTCACCGACGGTTACACCGAGATCGGCGGCGCGATCGTAGTCAATCGCGACCTGCAACTGCGGCTTGGTCTCCTTGTAGTCCCAATCGACGCCTTCGAGGCCGGGGTTGGATTCCTCGATCTTGGCGAGCAGGATATCCCGCCACTCGACCAGTTCGGCATAGGTTCCACCGCCGATCACGAACTGCACCGGTTTCTGGATGCGTGCGCCGAAGCCCTGGCGCATCACCGGGAAGGCGCGCACCCCGGACAGATCACCAAGCCTGCCGCGTACGTCGTCCATGATCTCCCATGCGGAGCGGCGTGAGTTCCAGTCGCTGAGCACGTTGATGACGATACCGCTGTTGAAGATCTCGAAGTTGCTGAAGGTGCGCGGTGCGCGCACCAACAGGCGTGTGACCTCGCCGTTCTCCACCAACGGCATCAGGCGCCGCTCGATCTCGTCCATGTATTCCTTCATGTATTCGTACGATGCACCTTCGGGCCCGTTGACCAGCACGAAGAACGCGCCGCGGTCCTCCTTCGGTGCGTATTCACCCGGTATCTGCTCGATCAGCCATTGGGTGGCGAACAACATCGCAACGAACACCAGGCCGACAACCCACTTGGCACGCAATGCGCCTTTGAGTACGGCGAGATAGCCGTCGCGCAACTTGCCGAACACCTTGTCGACGCCGCGGGCGAGACTGGCCTTGCCGGCATCCTGCGGCAGAATCTGCGACGCCAACATCGGCGACAAAGACAGTGCAACGAAACTGGAAAAGCCCACTGCCGCCGCCATGGTCAGCGCGAACTCGGAGAACAGACGGCCGACATCGCCTTGCAGGAACGCGATCGGCACGAAGACGGCCACCAGCACAATCGTCGTCGCAATGACCGCAAACGCGACCTGGCGGGAACCGCGATACGCCGCCACCAAACGCGTCTCGCCATACTGTTCCATGCGGCGGTGGATGTTCTCGAGCACCACGATCGCATCGTCGACGACCAGGCCGATCGCCAGTACCAGCGCCAGCAGCGTCAGGATGTTGATTGAAAAGCCCAGCATCCACAGCACCAGGAAGGTCGCAATCAACGACACCGGTACCGTGACGGCAGGCACCAAGGTCGCGCGCACGCTGCCGAGGAAGATAAAGATCACCAACACCACGAGACCAATCGCGATCGCCAGCGTCTTGTACACCTCGTCGATCGCACCCTTGATGAACACCGAGGTATCGTAGCTCTGCTTGATCTGCATGCCTTGCGGCAGTGAGGGGTTGATGCGCGCCATCTCCGCCTTGGCTGCCTCGGCAACCTCGATGGTGTTGGCCGTCGATTGCTTGATGATGCCGATGCCCACCATCGGCACACCGTTGCCGCGGAAGAAGGTGCGGGTTTCCTCGGCGCCCTTTTCGACCCTGGCGACGTCACCCAGTCTCACCAGGTAGCCGCCGTCGCCGCGCGCGAGCACCAGCTTGGCGAAGTCATCGGCGTCGCGGAACGAGCGCGCGACACGCACCGTAAACTGACGGTCGACCGAATCGAGGCTGCCTGCCGGTAGCTCGAGGTTCTCGGCACGCAGGGCACTCTCCACGTCGCTGACCGACAGCCCACGCGCTGCCAAGGCCTTGCGGTCGATCCAGATACGCATGGCGAAGGTTTGGTCGCCACCGACACGCACCCGGGCAACGCCGTCGAGCACAGAGAAACGATCGACCAGATAACGTCGTGCATAGTCGGAAAGCTCGGGCACACTCATGCGATCGCTGACCAGGTTCAGCCACATGATCACGTCTTCGTTGCTGTCGACTTTCTGTATCTCCGGCGGATCGGCCTCGTCCGGCAGGTCGTCGAGCACGGTCGACACCCGGTCGCGCACATCGTTGGCCGCGCCGTCGATATCGCGAGATACATCGAATTCGATCGTGATTGCCGAACGGCCATCCTCGCTGGTCGACTCGATGAACTGGATGCCCTCGACGCCGGCGATGCGATCTTCGATCACCTGGGTGATGCGACTCTCGACCACGTTGGCAGCGGCGCCCGGATACACCGTTTCGACCGATACCACCGGCGGATCGATATCCGGGTACTCACGCAATGGCAGGCGATCGAAGGCAACCAGGCCGAAAGCGATCAACAGTAACGACATGACCGATGCGAACACCGGCCGGGTGACCGACACATCGGACAGGATCATGGCGTTTGCTCCGCCACTCCTACCTTGGGTTTCGCCCCCAGCATGTCGCCGAGCGACTTCGAGCCATCGTCGACCGCTTTCACTTCAACCAGCTGTCCTGGACGCACACGGATAGTCCCGTGGGTGATCACCAGATCGCCGTCCGCGATGCCGGACAACACCTCGACCTCACCCGGGCGTCGCGAGCCGATCTGGATCTGGCGTCGCTCGACCTTGTGCGTGTCGTCCTGCTGCGTGGCCACGAATACGTACTGCTCACGCCCCACCGGCATCAGAGCGGCCTCGGGAATCACGATGGCCTGGCGGGCGTCTTTGCGCAAATCGACCTGCATCAGCATGCCCGGTTTGAGCAACCGCTGATCGTTCGTCAGCAGCACCCTGACCTGCACCGCACGAGTCACCGGGTCGACGCGGGTGTCGACGCTGTGTACCTCACCGGAAAACTCGCGATCACCGTAGGCCCTGGTCGTGGCGGTAACCGGCAGGCCCGGTTTGAGTGTCGACAGATACACGCTCGGCACCGACAGGTCGAGCTTCATGACACTGTCATCGTCGAGCGTGGTAATGACATCGCCCGGCTCCACCAGCGCACCGACACTGATGTTGCGTAGGCCGACCACACCGGCGAATGGGGCCTTGATCAAACGATCGGTCAGGCGGGATTCGATAGCGACAAGACGCGCCCGCGCCGTCTCCAATTCGCGTGCACGCTCATCGAGCAACGATTTCGCCGCCGTGCCCTGCACCGCCAGCGACTGTACCCGACGGTATTGGCGCGACGCTTCCTGCACCAAGGCCTGGGTCTCCTTGAGCTGCGCATGCTCCTCGGCGCTGGTCATCTCGACCAGTACCTTGCCGGCCACCACGCGATCGCCGTCGTCGAAATGCAGTGCGCTGATCTTTTCAGTGACCGAGGCCGTCAGAGCGACGGATTCGTTGGCACGCAGGGTGCCGAGTGCTTCGATCCGGTCCGCGAAGGGCACGCTGCGTGCCGCGGCGACAATCACCGGCGCCGGCGGCGGCGCACCATCGGCGGCACGACCTGGCCCGACCAAGACACACAGAGCCAGAGCCCCACCCCAAAAACCTGACCTTGATTTCACGTGGCGCCTCGACCAGCTCGTTATTGGTATTGACCAGGCACGGACTATAGCGCACCGGCGGCATTAGAAGATGGGACCGGCAGGGGCTGCGATGGTTCGCCGGCGTCGGAGACAAATGAATCGATCGGGCGCCTTTATGGCCGCACGGTTTGCAAGGTAAAGAGAAGACGAGTGACCCGGATTCGCGGCTTCCCTGCCGCCAGACATATCGTTCAGATGATGACTCAGCTCGGACGACCCGCGGCCGTCGCCTCTGCGACCTCGTTCAACTTGCCGGTCTTGCAGTCGTAAACGTACCCGTAGATTGGAATCTCTTGCGGCACCATCGGACTGTTGCGGATGCGTTTCACGTCGTCGACCACGCTCTGCGCGAGATTGCTGATCGTCAGCCATTGGATAAACTTGCCGTCGGTCGTGCCCTCACCGTTGCCGCTATCGTGCCAGCCGCTGGCGTCGACCGTCGATGTCTTCAGGCTGCTGGCCAGCAGATCGCCCATCACGTCGTTGGTGAAAGTCTCCATGCCACAATCGGTGTGGTGAACCACAAACCACTCCTTGGTACCGAGCAGCTTGTACGAGATCACCAGCGAGCGGATGGCGTCATCGCTGGCGCGTCCCCCGGCATTGCGGATGACGTGCGCATCGCCCTCGGCCAGGCCCGCGTACTTGGCTGGGTCGAGTCGCGCATCCATACAGGTGAGAATGGCGAAATGTCGGGCAGGCGGCATCGCCAGGTTGCCCTTGTCGCCGAAACTCGACACGTATTCGGCATTGGCGGTCATTACTTCGTCTACGATCTTACTCATTACTCTCCTCCGATAATCCACCGCCTGTCGGTTCGATAGAGAAATGGCGGTGGTTATTGAAAGCTAGCAGAGATCGCCGATTGTGCGAGAGCGCGCCGGCGCAACGCCGCCGGGCCGGACGCCGAGTCTACTCGTTGCCGAAACAGTCGAGGCGGCGGAAGAAGTTTTCACTGTCGATGTAATGGCTGCCGTCACACGAGAAGGTCATGCCGATCATGCCATTGATGCGATTGATCGACGCGCTGCGCAGGTAGATCTGTTCGTCCGTCAGGCGCAGGCGCTTGAACTCAGCGAGAACGCGGTCGAGGTCGGCGATTGCGATGCGCGGTTTACGGCCCTCGTACGACAGGCTTGGCAACGAAGGGAGGAAGTGGTCGTCGAACACCTCCTCACGCACATAGACCCGGTAGCTGTAGGGGTCGTCGTAGAACCAGCAGGTCAATTGCGACGACGAGAAGTGCGCCTTGACGTGATAGGCACCCTTGTCGACGAACAACTGGTGCATGATGCCAAACACACTGTCGAGCTGCTCATCGAACAGGCTCTGAGCGCGCGTCTGCTCAAACAGAAACGCCCTGACCGACGGGTCGCCTTTGACTTGTAACCACCGCTCCGGCATGGCCTGCTCTCCGCGTTGTGTGTTGACCGCGACTCTCGCGCGGCCAACCTTATTCTGGCAGAACGAAAGGCAAGCATACCCCGAAAACACCGTCGTAATTGCCGACGTTTAGATACGTGGTCGGCGCGGTACCCGGCCGGCCGGCTAACGACGGTCGCTCGCCGAACGCTCACGCTCGATCAGCAAGCGATGCGAAGGCAGTAACAGCAGGCGGTAGTCGCGAAAATCTTTGTTCAGCACCGACTTCACCGCCCAGATCCCGGCCGGCACGCTGAACAGAAGCATCAGGGTGTTGATGATCGCGCTGATCGGCCATTCACCGCCCACGTAATTCAAATAGGTTGCCGCCATCGATCCGACGGCCAATACCGACAACAGGGTAACCACCACCGTGCGCCAGGCGATGCTCCACCAGATACGCAGGCCGACCGCCCAGCCGATTTCGAGGCCGCCATGCAGTAGCAGGTATTCTAGATCGACGCGGTTTTCGAGTTGGGGCAAACGATCGGCGTGTGCATGCGGGGATTGCCCCCGGCGATCTCGGTAATCCACTGGAACTCCTTTCCGTTTTGCGCGCCAATCCTTTTGGCGCAGACCATCTCGACGGGTCGAAGGATATCGCAGCGCAACCGGGATAGCGACAAGCACAGGCCATGCTAAGGAACGACGCTCCCAAGGTAAAAACATGACATTCAGGGTGGCAATGCAAGAAAGCGTTAAGGTTTGCGCTAGCGTGCGTTATCCATCAAGCCGTAAAGGCGTTGCCACTCGGCCTGCAACGAATTCTCCGGCATCTCCTCGCCGGCGCGCTGGTACCAATATGAGGCGTTTCCCATATCGCCCTCGGCGCGATGCAGGTAGCCGTGCACGAGACATGACGACCGGTCTGACGCCTGTTGCACCAAGCGATGGGCTTCATCCCACTTGCCCACGCGTGCCAGTTCAAGTGCGTGTTTATGATCTATGGACATCCGCTACCCCTGGACCATCAACCGTTGTCGTCCTGCGCCGGCCAATCGGCGCAGCCGGGTTGTTCAACCCGGCCGGTTTGCCAGCGTGTCAATTGTAGCTTCGATTGCGCTCAGTGTGAGGCAGCGAGTTCCGCCAGGTTTTCTTCCAACATCTTGCGGTATTGATCGCAAAGAAAATTCACCGCGCGACTGCGCGTGTCGTTGTCGTCGGTGCCATCCACGGCATTGAAAGCGTTGTAGCGGGCGGCGGCATACATAAAGGCTGCACTAAGCATCGGCACCGCCCAATCCTCGCTGAGTTGATTGGCGAGATTGATGAATTCATCGGCGACTTCGTGAAAGACTTCTTCTTGCATTTGGAACAACCTCAGGCATTGGCACGAACCGGTGTGACATCACCGGCGAAAAGCTCATCGACGATCTGGTCGAGCCAGGTATCGATACGTTCGTCGGTCTTCAGATGCTGCAGGTGCTGATCCAGCACCAGCCCGACAAAGCGCCCGTCGATCACGGCGCGCGATGTTTCGAATTCGTAGTCGCCCGCATCCCATGCACCGATGACGTCGGCGCCGCTCGCGGTAACGACATCGTAAAGATCACGCAGTCCATCGACGAAGTGTTCCGGGTAACTCTCCTGGTCACCCAGGCCGTAGAGCGCCACCGTTCTACCCGACAGGTCGGCGGCGGTCAGTTGCGGCAGGAATTCAAACCAGCTTTCTTCGGTGTTGCGATTCGGCTTGCCCGGCAACACACCTTTGCCGTAGGTCGGCGTGCCCAGGATCAGGCTATCGCAGCCGAGCAGGTCGTCGATACCGACGCGGTTGATGTTGATCGGCTTGGC
This sequence comes from Thiosocius teredinicola, assembly GCF_002009425.1. Classification (NCBI taxonomy): domain Bacteria; kingdom Pseudomonadati; phylum Pseudomonadota; class Gammaproteobacteria; order Chromatiales; family Sedimenticolaceae; genus Thiosocius; species Thiosocius teredinicola. Next base: position 2,025,301 of record NZ_CP019936.1, on the reverse strand, counting down.
GACCGCATCGTCACCGAGACGCTTCTTGAGATTCTTGGCGATTTTCTTGGCGATCAGCCGAGTCGTACCCGAGTCCGTTCCGAAAAAGATCCCGACCTGCTTCATGAAGTGCTCCGAGTTGCTTGGTACGAGGAGCCATATGCTCCCTAAGCACGTCGTTGCAATTACCGAACCAGCTCAGAAGCGAGCTGCCAAGCTGTTGATTTCAAATGCTTGCGCGGGTCAGCGATCGGGCACGTGCGGCGACAAAGCAGGCCGACGCCCGGCGATTGTCGCAATCCTTACAATCCCCGTGCGCAGTCAGGCCGGTGTGATATGGCAGCGTCCGTGTTTCTCGATCAGAAAGATGGTGCCGTCGCGCTCGTCGATCTTCAGCGCAGTCAACGACTCGCCGGCGCAGATATCGCTGCGGCACATCCCGGTGTCCGGTTCGTAGATCAGGCCATGCATCGTGCAGCGGATGTACCTGCCCGACTCGTCGAATACATTGCACTGCTCGCAATCGAGTGTTCTGGGCATGTGCACGCACTGATTCAAGTAGGCGTAGGCGACCCCCTGATGGCGGACGACGATCGCTTTGCGTGCCTCACCGCGATACACCACGTCAAAGCCGACGTAGCTGTTATTGGCCAGCGCGCTCGATGCGCACACCGGTTGCGGTTCGCCGCGCATCAGGTGGTCCGCTCCGGCAGTTGGTCGAACAAGCCCTGCTGACGGATCGAGGCCTTGAAACCTTTCATGACCGGTCGTGACAACACGGTCTCGGCCAGCACGCGCTTTTCATAGATCCGGTTGCGCATCTCGTCGTTGAGATTGCCGCGTGCCTCTGCGATCAGCCGATGCATACCATCGTCGAACAATTCGCCGCACAACCCTTTGACCTGGTCGTAGAGCAAGGTCATGACGATCTTCTCTTCGGGATACATCTTGCACTTGCCGTCGAGAATCTTGAGCATCACGGTGGTTGCACAGTCGACATGGATCGGGGTCAAGGGGTGTTCGGCCACCCACCGGCCAACAGTGTCTGGGTTCATCACATTTCCTAGTGCGGCGCACGTTCGGCCCGAACGCGCACCGCAGGCAGCACGGGATTCAATGCCTGAGCACGAAGCAAGCGCTATGCCGATCTCCAAGGTGTTGATTTGGCGGGGATTCGCGTCCGCTCGTCACGCAATAACTGCGACAAGACCCGAGGCCTTGTCGTGAATCGCACAAGTGCTGCCGACGGCTACCAGTTCAGGTGATGCTCGTCGGTATCGTCCAGACGTTCACCAGGATCTTCTACCGGCTCATCGGACAAGGCCGCCTCGACCAGCGCCTGCTGCTGCATACGGTGCAGGGCTGCATTACCGCAGGCCGGCGATGCAGAAGGCGCACGACCGGCATAACCCAGGGTCTGGTCGTCGCGCGTAAGCACACGCAGGTGATGCTGAATCTGATACCAGGCGCCCTGGTTACGTGGCTCTTCCTGGCACCAGACGATCTCCTGCGCCTTGGCGTACTTCGACAGCAACTCGCCGAGACGACGGCGCGGAAACGGGTACAACTGCTCAACCCGCATGATCGCGATGTCGTCCGCGCCGCGTTCGCGCCGTTCGACCAGCAGATCGAAATACACCTTGCCGCTGCACAGCACCACCCGTCGCACCCTGCCCGATTCGAGATCATCGATCTCGGGCTGCACGACGGCCAGCGCTCCATTGCTCAGGGCATCCAGCGACGACTTGGACAGCGGATGACGCAACAGGCTCTTCGGCGTCATAACAACCAACGGTCGGCGAAAACGCCGCTTGATCTGGTCACGCAGCAGATGGAAGAACTGCGCCGGCGTGGTCGGTACCCAGACGCGCATATTGAGTTCGGCGCACAACTGCAGGAAACGTTCGAGGCGCGCCGAAGAATGCTCCGGCCCCTGACCTTCGAAGCCGTGCGGCAGGAACAAGGTCAACTGACACAGGCGCTCCCATTTCAGGTAACCGCTGGCGATGAACTGGTCGATGACCATCTGCGCACCGTTGGCAAAGTCGCCGAACTGCGCCTCCCAGATCACCAGGGTGTTGGGCATCGAGGTCGCGTAGCCGTACTCGAAACCCAGTACCGCAAGTTCAGACAGAATCGAGTTGATGACCTCGAAACGTGGCTGTCCTTCGAACAGCTCGGTTAACGGAATATGCGTCTCGAAGTTGTTTTGATCGTGATAGGCGGCATGGCGGTGGGCGAAGGTTCCGCGGATCGAGTCCTGCCCCGACAGCCGCACCGCATGTCCTTCCTTGAGCAGGGTCGCATAGGCCAGTATCTCGGCCATACCCCAGTCGAGCGGCTGCTCGCCCGCGAGCATGCGATGCCGCTCTTCGACGACCTTCGCCACGCCGCGCTGCAACTCAAATCCATCCGGCACGCGGATGGCACGCTCGCCGAGTTCGCGCAGGCGGTCGATCGGTACCTGGGTATTGACCATGTCGCCCGGTCGGGCGTTGAGGTACTGCTCCCAGTGCGCCTCGTAGCCGGTCCGCGAGCCATGCAGAAACTCCCGCACCACCACCTTGCCGTGCTCCAACGACTGGCGGTACGCCTCGGCCATCTTGTCCGGCTCGGTAGCGGCGATCAGCCCTTCTTCGACCAGGCGCTTGGCGTACAGGGTGCGCGTCGTATCCATGTTGCGGATACGATGGTACATCTGCGGCTGCGTCATCATCGGTTCGTCGGCTTCGTTGTGCCCCTGGCGTCGGTAGCAGACCAGGTCGATGACCACGTCGTTGTGAAAAGTCCGGCGGTAGTCGAGCGCAAGCCGGGTGACGAACAGTACCGCGTCCGGGTCATCGGCGTTGACGTGAAAGATCGGGGCCTGAATCAGCTTGGCGACCTCAGTGCAGTACAGCGTCGAACGCGCCTCCTGCGGATGACTGGTGGTGAAGCCGATTTGGTTGTTGACCACGATGTGCAGCGTACCGCCGGTCCCGTAAGCCGGCGTCTTCGACAGGTTCAGCGTTTCGGTGACCACTCCCTGGCCGATGAACGCCGCATCGCCATGCACGATGACCGGCAGGACCAGATCGGTCGCATCCTCTTCGTGACGGTCCTGGCGCGCACGACAACCGCCCTCGATCACCGGGCCGACGATCTCGAGATGCGAAGGATTGAATGCCAACGACAGGTGCACCGGGCCGCCGGGCGTTTGGATGTTGGAATAGAAACCCTGGTGATACTTCACGTCGCCCGAGCCGCTGCGCTGGTCGCTGCCGTGACTCCCCTCGAACTCGGAGAACAACTCGCTGGGCGCCTTGCCCAGCAGGTTGACCAGCACGTTCAGGCGACCGCGGTGCGCCATGCCGATCACGATATCCGTGATCCCACGTTGACCGCCGCCCTGCACGATCTCGTCGAGCAACGGGATCAGTGAATCGCCGCCTTCGAGCGAGAACCTTTTCTGGCCGACGTAACGACGGTGCAGGAAGCGTTCGAGCCCTTCGGCGGCAGTCAGATCGCGCAACGTATCGATACGCACCGCCGCGCTGTGTTGGTCGGCCCAGTAGCCGCGCGTCGATTCGAGGCGGCGCTCGATCCAGCGGCGTTCATCCGATGCCGAGATATGCATGTGCTCGCTGGCGACGGTACTGCAATAGACACGCTCCAGCGCATCGATCACCTCGGTGACCGGCAATGGCCGCTCGGCATCGATCGAGACGACATCGATCTCCTGCGCCAGGGCCTGCTCGTCGAGGCCGTAGTATTCGGGTGTCAGCTCTTTTGGCCGCGGTCGTTCCGTCAGGCCGAGCGGATCGATATCGGCATGCAGGTGGCCGAGCATGCGATAGGCCATGATCAGGCGTTCGACACCGGTCAGCGGGTCGGCGATGACGCCCGGCTGGGTCGGGACCGTGCCCGGCGCCCCGTTGCTGCCTGCCCCTTGTTCGAAACCGTAGAAAAAGCTGCGCCACTCAGGCGCGACACTCTCCGGTGAATCACGGAAGGCTTCATAGAGTTGATCGATATACTCGGCGTTCGCGCCACTGAACCCGGCATCGCGGCGCAGATTATCCAAGGACTTATTCATGTTCTGGTCGACCGAAATGCAAGCTGGCTACCATGCCGTTGCGGCGGAAGCGGGACGCATGCCCTCGCTGAAAGGATAAAACAAGCGTAGCGGAACTACCGGGCTGCGTACATTGACGCACGTCCGTTTTGCCGCGATTGCCCCTGCAAAGAAAGACCGCCGGGGTTGGCGGTCAAATATCCTCGGAGGTCGCAATGGAGAGGAGAAGATCAGTTCAACCGGCCTTCACCGGCATGCTCTGCGTGGTCGTACGTTTCTGCCAGGGATACAGGGTTTCATCTTCGACCTGTAGGCAGGCGCGGATCATGCCGTACCAGCGGTCGATCACCACGGTCATCTGTGCATAGTACGATTGCGGCTCCGTGCCGTTGCCCGGGTTCTCGATGATTGCGCGCGCATGCAGCAGGGCGTCGCGGGTCAGCGACAATGCCGATGGGTCGGGTACCGTGTCGGCGACGTCTTTCATGATCTGGCCCGCTGCACTACGCGACACCTGCATCGTCTTGATGACGCGCTCTTCGGCTTCGCCGTTGCGTGCCAACAGGTGCAGGCCCCAGGCACGAAGAATGCCCAGGTGCTCCATCAGGCGCGGCCATTCCTTGAGGATCTCGGCCTTCTCAGCGCCGAGCAACTTGGCATTGTCTGTTGCCAGCACCTTGAGGATGCCCACCATGCCGATGATGACGTCGCCATGCACTTCGAGATTGGTGTAGAAATCAAGGTCACGCCAATTGTTGCGCAGCGACTCCCAACGACCGAGCACGATGCGCCACTGCGGGCTGCGAAACACCGGGTGTTTCTCGCCGTAGTGACTGGCCAGGGCATACAGCGAGCGCTGCAACTTGTGTTCAGTGGCATCGAGTTCGCTGTTGAACGCCGATTCGCCGTCGAGCACGGCACCGCTCAGGCCGCGATGCAGTTGCAGATCCTGCATCAGGTTGAGCGCTACGAGACAGATCTCCACGGCACGCTGGCGACGCGTTGCCGATGGATGCGTCCATTCGAAAACCCGCTGCCCCACTTCACTGGCCAGGGCCTTGGTCCGCTCTTTGAAAAACACTTTCGCCATACCCCTTCCTGCATGGGTGACTATTGGGTCGTTGTGCGGCGGGCGACTGTCGCCGCACGCATCAGCACAAGCCCGACCATCGATACCGCTTCGGCTATGCATCAGACATACCACCAGAAAACTTCTCGAAAAAACCGCTACTTGTAGCTCGCGAGGGCGCCCAGCCTGCACCAACTTGGCGGGATATCGATGGTCGACGCACCAGCACTGGGACCGCGACCTGTGCGCCAAGTCGCATCGCCGATTGCCGCTAAGAAACCCTTAATTTGCACTGCCTAGCATCGGCGCGCTTACAACACTCAAGGGAGACAAGGAGAATGACCTACGATTTCAACGCTATCCGCATCGGCGCGATTCTGGCCATGCTGACGCTGATCTTCGGCATCGGTATGGGGGTCGTGTTCGGCGCCAACGAAGATGCGGTCAAGGACTACATCAAAGAAGGCGTGGCACAACATGCAGGCATGCATGACGACCAGAGCGAGTCGAAGATCTGGCGCTACGCCCAGCGGGCGCACTTCCATGCCACCGGTGTCGGCGCCTTCGCGCTCGGCATGATCGTGCTGGCCGGGCTGAGCAACATGTCGCGCACGTTGAAGATGACGACGTCGGTGCTGATCGGCATCGGTAGCTTCTATGCCTTGGCGTGGCTCAGCATGTTTATGTTGTCGCCGTCGATGGGGCGCGGTGCCGCGCACGAGGCGCTGCTGACCAAGGCGGTAACCAGCGTCACGGTCGGAGCCATGTTGCTCGGCGTCGCCCTGTTGTCGCTGCACATGATCTTCGGTTTCGGCAAATCCCGCGACTGAGCGATAGCCCCGGCCCCGCGCAGACGGGGCCGGTGGCATTTCAGTATCTGCCGAAATACCCCGGAAATCGCAACGTGGCAACTCTATGTGGGGTGCTACGCTTTCGCCAACGAGTCCTGGATTCCCTTCCCGGGTTTGCCTCTATGATGGGCGCAATGCGATGCCGAAAACCTTGAAAGACGACCAATCCGGCGAATTGATGGAACGCCTCAGCGCGATGTCGCGTGGCAAGAAGATCGTGTTGGTCGTGTTTATTATCTGGGCGATTCAGGCGATTCCGAAATGGACCGCGGCAATCGTCGCCGACGGCGAGACATCCGCCGACATCATGCGGTTCTTCATTACACCGCGTTAGGTCCCCCCGTTGCCATTCAGGTAGTCGCGGCCAGCGGCTCATCCACCGCCTGGCGCCCGATCGACACCTGGTTTCGTCCCTTCGATTTGGCATGGTACAGATTCTCATCGGCGCGCTTTGTCCAGGCACGCCAATTTTCATCCGGCTGCAGCGTGGCGACACCGATACTCACGGTCACCCGGTGTTCGTCCAAGAACGAGTGGGTCGACACGGCATCGCACAACTCCTTGGCCACCCGACGACCATTCTGCTCATCCGCGCCGTACAACAGCGCCAGAAACTCTTCGCCCCCCAGGCGGAACACGCGGTCGACGCGACGCAGGCGATGCGACAGCAGCTTGCCGACCCCACGCAGCACGGTATCGCCGCCATCGTGTCCGAAGTCATCATTGATTTGCTTGAAATGATCCAGGTCGAGGGCGATCAGCGTCATCGGCGTTTGGGTGCGCCGGCTCTGCAGCACGGCCTGCTCGAGCGTTGAACGCAACAAGGTGCGATTGAACACCCCGGTCAACGGATCGGTGACCGCCAGCATCTGCAGTTTTTCCTGCTGACTGGTGATCACTCGCATGAAGATAATCGAGAAGGTACTGACGACCAGCAGCGTAGCCGCGACACGCGCCGCCAGTGCGTGATCCAACACCATCCAGGCGATCGGCAACATCAACGCCAGCAGCAACAGATTGGCGATCCACGCCTTCTTCTCCGACAGGATGAAGTAGAAGGAGATGACCGCCGGATAACTCCAGAGTGCGCCGACGATGCCGTGTTCATAAAACACCGCCGCCAACAATGCCAGGATGATCGGCACCAGAGCAAAGAACGTCAGGCCGGGATAGTAACGTCCACGCCCGATACTCCAGGCCTTGAACGCCAGGATGGCGACAATCGCCAGTGAGCCGACACCCAACACGATCCTGCCCTCGGCAAAGTTGTGGATCGAAAAAGGGGTCAGCAATATGAGCGTGGTTATCGCGACCCCCTGGGTCGACTTGATCCGGAAATCGGACAACTGCTCAGTGCCATGAGTGGGTAATTCCACGGCGCACGCCTTTTATGATTCTTGATTGTTACGTCAGCACGCGCGTGCTGCCGCACGCTCTTTCCGGTCGTCAGCCGGTTCGCTGAACGGATAATTCTGCCACGAAATATGCGCCGATGTGGGCCCGTGGTGAACGTGTCGACAATTTCCTACACACTCGTCAGGCAACCTCCGAGGCAGAAACTTCCCGCAATGCATCCGCCGACACCGGCGGGCGTTTGTCGATCCAAGGACAGGCATTCTCCATCTGTGCCGCCAGCGCGAACAGCAGGGCGTCGTTGCCGTGCGCGGCGATGAATTGGACGCCATGAGGCAAGCGCGCGTCGTCCCAGAACAACGGTACCGACATCGCCGGCTGCCCAGTCATGTTCGCTATCGGGGTGAACGGCGTTTGGTAAATCGAACTGTCGATCATCGAATCGAGCAAGGCATCATTGACCGACCATCGGGCCAGGCGGGTACTCGACATAAAGCGCATCAACATCCGCTCGAGCGGCTTGGGATCGAGCGCCCCGTGTTTCAACGGCGGCGTCGCCACCGTGGGCGTCAACAGCACATCGAACTGCTCATGCAAGCGCGACATGGCCTGCGCCGCTTCGCGCCATTCACGCAACGCCGCGTCGACCTGCTCTTGGGTCACACCGCGACCGGCCGTGGCCATGAAACGGTTCGCCAGCTCGATATCGAGGCCAGCCGCCGGCACACCGAGTAGTTGCGCCATGGCGTCGAGGTCTTGCGCCGTCGAATGCACAACAACCCGCAGAAAGGCGCGCATCAGCGCCCTGCCGTTGAACGGCCATTCCAATTCTTCGACCTCGTGGCCCAGCGACTCGCAGATCGCCGAGGTCTGTACGGCGGCGGCTGCCGCCTGTGGGGCCACCGGCCTCCCAACCGGCGACTGGATGAGCAGGCCGACCCGCAATTCGCGGTGCAGGCCACGCTCGACGGCATGCAGGTATCCACCTTCGAACGATTGCAATTGGGACCGTCGCACACGCATTGGATTGTCAACAATCAAATCGAGATAGGCGGCACTGTCGCGCACCGAACGCGTCAGCACATGGCTGACCACCGCATCTCCCCATGCGGCCTTGGCATCGGCATAGGCATTGATTCCGCGCGATGGCTTGAAGCCGAACACGCCGCAGTAAGAGGCAGGCAGCCGAATCGATCCACCACCGTCGCTGCCCCAGGCCATCGGCACGATCCCGGCCGCCACAGCCGCGGCGCTGCCGCCGCTCGAACCACCGGCGTTGAGATCGGTATTCCACGGATTGTTGGTTGGACCGAATGCCACCGGCGCGGTCAGCGAGGCGTTGCCGAATTCGGCGGTGTTTGTCTTGCCGAAGGTCACCAGACCGATCCCGCGAAACCGCTGCGCCAGCGGGCAATCGTGTTCCGGTACATAGTGACGCATGGCGCGGCTGCCGTTCGACATCGGTTCACCGGCCATCGGCAGGAAGAGGTCTTTGACGAGAAAGGGCACGCCGGCAAAAGGCGCCTGCCTGTCGACGCCGGCGAGCACGCACTCGGCGTAGTTATCCATCGACGCGATCACGGCATTCAGCGCCGGGTTGACCGCTGCAACCCGTTGTCGTGCTTCATCCACGAGCTCGCCGGGCGCCACGTCGCCGCGACGCACATGTTCGGCCATCGCTACCGCATCCCAGCGGCCATAGTCCTGCATATCTGCCTCCTTGCCTTTTCGGTCGGATATCCCAATCCATCCTCGTGTCCACCACGTGCTACGGCGTCAGCACACGGCAATCAGCACTTGCGATTCTCTCCGCGCCGCGCAGCTTCGAATGCGCGCGCAGCCCAGATCGCCGCCTCTTCCGCATCATCATAGATCAGTGCGGGCGCTTCATAATACGACATCTTGATCGCTCGCCCGGCCTTTACATAGCTGAATGGCGCAAGATCTAGCTGTTCGTAATCGGGACGGTTTACGTCGTCGGTCTTGAGATAAAGCACGTCATCCGCCACCAGACCGAACATCAAGCCGTCGAGGAACACGCCATGTCCGCCGAACATGCGTCGCAGACGAACCTGGCCCATCGATTCGAACAACTCCGGCAGGTATTCGGCGAACTCACTCATACGCCGATTTGCAGGCACCTAGCCATGCGCCTTCTCCATGTGGGCGCCGATAAATGCTGACCAGACCTCGTTCGGCTCCCACACCGAACGCAGCGCGGCAAACGCCTGCTCTTCCGGCATCCTTTGGCGACTAAGCAGATACAGACCGACGAACGCCGTCGCGCGCATATTGGCCGCACAGTGCACAAACACCTTCTGCCCTTCGGCAGAGCGCATCGCTGCGTAGAATTGCTCGAGGTGAGACGCATGCGGCGCGTCGAAAGGCACCGGGATATGCACATAGCGCATGCCCAGGCCGCTCACCAGGCCGGTCTCGTCGGGCAGCGAGTAGCGGGGATCGTCGTGCAGGGCAAGATTGATCACCACGTCGAAGTCGAGCGCTGCGACCTCGCGCAATTGCGCTTCAGTCGGCTGACCGGCAGTCACCAACTGCTCGCTGACGCGGAAGAAGTTGTAGATGTCGTTCAACACAGCGGCTATCCCGATTGGTCTGCACGGTGATGAGACCCGAAGCTAGCACGTCACGCCACTGGGAGCAGTGGTTTTGTCGCCGACACCGCAGCGTCGCAACGCGGGTGAGCTGGCAGGTTAAACGGAGATTGGGGCGGAGAAGAAAGCGCGGCGACCAGTGTGCGGCCACCTGATGGCAAGAAAAGCCGGAAATCGAACGACAAGCGGCCCCGCGCAGGGGCCGCTAATCAAACATCATCAGGATACGCCACAGCGCATATCGCGCATCGATGACGGCGGATGCATACCCAGCATACGCATGACCTTCGCAACGGTGCGCGAGGCGGCCGCGATCAGGGGGCATCCTGCTACGGAGCAGGTTCGCCACATGGGACGGACGATGGAGTGCTTGCCCATGGCCAGATCCAGTCCGACCGACAGGGCCAGACCTAGGATCAGCGAAACGACGGTATGGTCGGTGAGATGACCGATAACCCCGGCATAGATGACGGGTACGGCCCGAATGATGACCCTACCGGTCGCTTCCTTCGTGTCTTCCGGCATTTCGTGGGAATAATGAGAATACTGGTCGTGGTGTTTGCGTGCGTGACGCCCTACTCCCGAAGTACGCTCGGTGCGATGTCGATCTGTTTCATTCTCGGATAGCATGTTGATACTGCCTTCTGCATAACTCTTGATGTGATCTATATCGACCTGTCATTAGAAAGATGAATACCCTTAAGGGAATTCGCGTAATTAATTGTGCTCTGCAGCAAACGTGCCCAATCGCGCCTGATTACCGCATCCTACTGATTACAAATCCATTTTCTTCAGCACAGGACCTTTACTTCCGGTGTCGATCTACCTTGATCGCACCAACTTTGTACAGGTTCCAACAACGTTGGTTGGTGAAACGAGCAACAAATTTCGAGAAACGAAGCCGTCGATCACGCCAAAACCGGCTCAGTTCTCAACTTAGTCGGGTTTCGGTTAAGGGAGTTCCCGGAACATTTGTAAATTCACGTTAGGGATTTCCCTTACCCTTTAGCCCTCAAAGTGGACGCTACACCGGACTGAGGTCATAGCGCAATAACAAAAATCTATGAGGCCAGTGTGGAAATATGCCAGGGGCTACGTCAAGACTCTTGAAGATTTCGCAATTTCAGCGCAAAAAAAACCGCCCCCGATAGGGGGCGGTTCGTTAGCGTAGCTGAGGTTGCGAGGCGGCTTACAGCTTCACGCCCAGCGCATCCAAGGTCTCGATCGTGAGTTGCCCGGACGCCAGGTTTTTCGACTTCTGGAAATTGCGCACGGCGCGCATCGTCATCGGGCCGAGAGAGCCATCGATCGTTCCACCGTAGACGCCTTGCTCTTTCAGAGCCGCCTGGATTTGACCGACCACGTCGCGCGTCATGTTGGTTTCACACAGGATCTGGCGCCACTCCAGGCCACCGTCCTGCACCTTCATGATCTTCTCGACCTCGACCAACTCGGCCGGTACCGGCGCACGCTCGGGCTTGGCCTTCTCGACCAGCTCCTGCACCTTGACGGTGACATACTCGGCCGGGATCTTGGTCACTTTGGTCTCGGCGGCTTTGTCGATAACCCGCTTTTTGACGACCTTGTACTTGGCCGGCTCAACGACGGTTTCGGTGGTCGCCGGCGTGATCAGCTTGCGGCGCTGAATGGTTTTGTACTCTGCCGGCACCTCGACCAGACACATGATCTCGCCGGTACTGGCGTCGATCTTCTCGACCGGGCCACGGCCGGTTTTCCAGGTGGTATAGCCTTCGCGTACCAACACCTTCTCTTCGACTTCATCGAACTGTGCCGGAACGATCTTCAGAACCTCGGTAGCCGGCTTGATTTCGACTTTCTCTTCGACGGTCTTAAAGCTTGCGGGGATCACCTCGATCTTTTCGCTTTCTTCTTTGACCAGCACCTGCTTCTCGACCCACTTGAACTGGGCCGGCATGATCTCGACATGCTCGGTACCGTCCGTAACCACGATCTCTTCGACTTTCGTTTCGTACTGCGGCGGCACGTAGATCCGGGTATAGCACTCACCAGGCTTCGCCCCGGGCGGCAGCAAAGGCACCTCTTGAGCAGACACCTGGCCTGCGGCAAGGAACACAGCTACCGCTGAACTAGTAACAAACGGCACAAAATGGCGAACCAGCATTGAACTCCCTCCAAGGTCACAAAGGCGGTCATGATCATTTAGAGCGACCGCTCGGGCATGCAGGCTAAAGTCGCCCGCCCAGGAACACAAATCCGATCGATCAAACTGAGAAATGGACATCAATTTTGTGATTGAAACCGCATTTTGGCGCGAAACCCAGGCGCCACAAACCGCTGTGGCGATCTACGTCGCCGGTCGCTCAAGTACGGCGAGCTGGTTGCACATCAGCTGAAAATAGCGGTGCGATTTGAGCTTGAGGCCCACCTCGTCGACCAGGATACGGAAACGGTGGCGGTTGTAGAGCACGATGTGATCGTCGACCGCCATCTTCGAAAACAAGCCGACCGACGCGCCCAGGCGGTGTACAAAATCGTTGCCGATCGGCGTCGGCGTGGTGATCACAATCACGCCGCCGGGTTTGAGCAGCTTGGCGACCTGGTCCATCACGAACTGCTGATTGAACAGATGTTCGATCAAGGCGATCATCAGGATGCAGTCGAACTGACGATCGATGTTCAGCTGGTCCTTGTCGAGATCGCGCTGATAGAAGGTTGAGTCGGGGTACAGACCCTTGAGTTTCTCGATCTGCTTGGGCGAGCGCTCAACACCGGAGTAGCTGGTGAGCTTGTCGGCATGCTCGGCCAGCACCTGGGCGTTGCCGCACCCCAGCTCGAGCACGTCACCCCGGATGTGCGGTGCGATCATCGCATAGCGTTGGTTGGCGATGAACTTCGTCAGCAGCGGCATACCTACCTCTTTATTCTGATTCGCCCGGCCTCTGGCATCTGCCGATGCTAACAAAGTTTGCGCTCAGGTGTTCAGCCGGCGCGGACACAAAAAACCCCGGCCAATGGCCGGGGTCTGACAGAGCATGCGAATTACGCCAGAAATCAAATCGCGAGTTTCAGCACGACCTCCTGGCCGCGTTTGGCTGACTCGACGAACTCCGGCATCTGGTCGAAGTTCATGTAGCGGTAGATCTCCGGCGCCATGCTGTCGATCTTGCCCGCGTATTCCATGTATTCGGCCGGCGTCGGCAGCTTGCCGAGTACCGCCGCGATCGCCGCCAGCTCGGCCGAGGCCAGGTACACGTTCGCACCCTGGCCCAAACGGTTCGGGAAGTTACGCGTCGAGGTCGACACCGCCGTCGAGTTGGCCGCGATGCGCGCCTGGTTGCCCATACACAGCGAACAGCCCGGCATCTCGGTGCGCGCGCCGGAGGTGGCGAAGATGTTGTAGTAACCCTCTTCCATCAGCACGTGCTCGTCCATCTTGGTCGGCGGTGCGATCCACAGACGGGTCGGGATCACCTCGCCGGCTGCCTGCAGCAGCTTGCCGGCCGCGCGGAAGTGACCGATGTTGGTCATGCACGAACCGATGAACACCTCGTCGATCTTGTCGCCGGCCACGTCAGACAAGGTCTTGACGTCGTCCGGATCGTTCGGGCAAGCCAACAGCGGCTCTTTGATCTCGGACATGTTGATCTCGATGACCTCGGCGTACTCCGCGTCTTCGTCGGCACGCATCAGCGACGGGTTGGCCAGCCACTCTTCCATCGCACGCGCACGACGCTCGAGAGTACGCTTGTCGTCGTAGCCATTGTCGATCATCCAACGCAGCATGACGATGTTCGAACGCAGGTACTCGGCGACCGAGTCTTCCGAAAGCTCAATCGTACAACCGCCGGCGGAGCGCTCGGCCGAGGCATCCGACAGCTCAAACGCCTGCTCGACGGTCAAATTCGGCAAGCCCTGGATCTCGAGGATACGACCGTTGTAGACGTTCTTCTTGCCCTGCTTCTCAACCGTCAGCAGGCCACGCTTGATCGCCTCGTAAGGAATCGCGTTGACCAGGTCGCGCAGCGTGATACCCGGCTGCATCTCACCGGTGAACTTGACCAGTACCGATTCGGGCATATCCAGCGGCATTACGCCCAAGGCCGCGGCAAACGCCACCAGGCCGGAACCGGCCGGGAACGAGATACCGAGCGGGAAGCGGGTGTGCGAATCGCCGCCGGTGCCGACCTGGTCGGGCAGCAGCATGCGGTTCAGCCAGCTGTGGATGATGCCGTCGCCCGGACGCAGCGATACACCGCCACGCGTCTGGATAAAGTCCGGCAGCGTGTGCTGGGTATTGATGTCGACCGGCTTCGGATAGGCCGCGGTGTGGCAGAACGACTGCATGACCAGATCGGCCGAGAAGCCGAGGCACGCGAGTTCTTTAAGCTCGTCGCGGGTCATTGGGCCGGTGGTGTCCTGGCTGCCGACCGTGCTCATGCGCGGCTCGCAGTAGGTGCCCGGGCGAATACCGTCGACGCCGCAGGCCTGGCCGACCATCTTCTGCGCGAGCGTAAAGCCCTTGCCGCTATCTTCCGGATCGACCGGCGTACGGAATGCATCGCTATGGCCCAGGCCGAGCGAGTCGCGTGCACGGGCTGTCAGGCTGCGGCCGATGATCAGCGGTATGCGGCCACCGGCCTGCACCTCGTCGAGGATCACGTCGGTCTTGAGCGAGAACTCCGAAATCACCTCGCCCGCTTCGTTTTCGATCGTGCCGGCATACGGCTTGATCACGATCACGTCGCCGGTGTTCATCTTCTCGACCGGACATTCGATCGGCAGTGCACCCGAATCTTCAACCGTATTGAAGAAGATCGGCGCGATCTTGCCGCCGAGCACCACGCCACCGGCACGCTTGTTCGGCACAAACGGAATGTCGTGACCCATGTGCCACAGCACCGAGTTGGTGGCCGACTTGCGCGAAGATCCGGTACCCACCACGTCGCCGACATAGGCCAGCGGCAGGCCTTTGGCTTCGAGTTCATCGATGGCCTTGATCGGGCCGACCTTGCCCGGATCATCCGGGACGATGCCTTCGCGCGCGTTCTTCAGCATGGCCAGCGCGTGCAACGGAATGTCGGGACGCGACCAGGCATCCTGTGCCGGCGAAAGGTCGTCGGTATTGGTTTCGCCCGGCACCTTGAACACGGTCAGTTTGATCTCGTCGGCGACCTTGTCTTTACGGGTGAACCACTCGGCATCGGCCCACGATTGGATGACCGCCTTGGCATTGGCATTGCCGGCCTTCGACTTTTCTTCAACATCGTGGAACGCATCGAACATCAGCAGGGTGTACTTCAGCTGTTCGCCGGCGAGCTCGCCCAAGTCGGCATCGTCGAGCAGGTCGATCAGCGGCTGGATGTTGTAGCCACCGAGCATGGTGCCCAGCAGTTCGACCGCCTTGCGCTTGTCGATCAGCGGCGATTCGGCCTCGCCCTTGGCAACGGCAGACAGGAAGCCGGCTTTGACGTAAGCCGCATCATCGACGCCCGGCGGCACACGATTGATCAGCAGATCGAGCAGGGTTTCTTCTTCGCCGGCCGGCGGCGCCTTGAGCATGGTGACCAGTTCGTTCACCTGCTCTGCGTTCAACGGCAGCGGCGGGATACCCTGTTCGGCGCGTTCTTCAACGTGTTTGCGATAGGCTTCGAGCATTGTTCACCTCATGAGCTGTATGGCGGGCAATGTTCCGAGTCTAGTCGGCGCGTGCCCCGCTGGTGGTTAAACCCTGGTTTCTACCGGGCCACGGCGCATTGAGCGCTCAGCCCGGCTAACTGGGCGGGCAAATTAGCAAAGGCAAAAACATACGTAAAATGGATACTTTGCATAAATAACATGATATTTTTGCATGCATGGATCTGGTCTTGCTGCGCTCATTCCTGGCGGTGGCTGAAATCGGCGCAATAACCGAGGCCGCCGAACAGATCGGCATTACCCAACCGGCACTGTCACGCCGTCTGCAACAGCTCGAACAACACCTGGGCGTGGAACTGCTCGTGCGGGGCCGAAAAGGGGCAACGCTGACCGAGATGGGCCGGCTGGTGCAGTCCGAGGCGCTCGGCATCGTGGCGCGCTACGAGCAGATGCGCGAGTTGGTGTCGAGTCATCAGCGACTTGAAGGCGGCACCGTGCGCATCGGTGGCGGTGCGACGGCAGTATCGTTCATCCTGCCTGAAGCGATTGCCGAGTTTCAGGCGGCCTACCCGCAGGTGCGCTTCCAGATGCGCGAGGCCGGTAGTAGCGAGATTGCTGACGACGTGGTGGCCGGCCACCTCGAACTCGGCGTGGTCACCCTGCCCGTGCGTGACCGTGAGCTGGATATCACCATGCTCACTGACGACCGCATCGTGCTGGTTGCACGCCACGATCATCCGCTGGCACAACGCCGACGCGTGCGTATCGTCGATCTTGCCGACCAGGCATTCGTTGCGTTCGAGGCCGGCAGTGCCTTGCGCCAGATCATCGATGCCAAGCTGCGCGATGCCGGCGTCGAGGTGAACGTTGTGATGGAGCTGCGATCGATCCCGGCGATCCTGCGCATGGTGGCCACCACCGGCAACCTCGCCTTCGTCAGCCAGCTGGGCGTCGAACCGCATGGCGATGTGGTGGTGATCCCGGTACAGGGGCTGCGCATCGAGCGTCGCCTCGCAGTGATCGCACGGCGCGGCGTGGCATTGTCACCAGCCGCATCAGCATTTACTGAACGACTGAAATCGCTGCATCATTAATACGCGCAGCGTTGCACGATCACTTTGAACAATTCGATTGTCGACAATAGAAAATATCTTTGCTGCGAGTGCAAAAAGAAGGTCGACAATGCGTGTCGCCCCCCTTATCTTTGCCACTCGGATGAATTGCGCCGCGACGCCAAGAACGTCAAAAATCTGAGAATGTCGCAACGCAAGCAACGATCGCAGAATGCTCATCATCAAGCGAATTAATACAGTGCGACGTTGACAGTCCATTCGCCGAATTCAAAGAATGTCCGACTAACTTCTATAAATCCTACCCGGAGGAGCCATGTCAGAGGTCAAGACCTACCCCGTACCCGCCGAATTCGCAGCACAGGCCAACGTCACCGCAGAACAATACGAGGAGATGTACAAGCGCTCAGTCGAAGACCCGGCAGGATTCTGGGGTGAGCAGGCAGAAAATTACCTGACGTGGTTTAAGAAGTGGGACACCGTACTCGACTGGTCGTATGGCAAGGACGACCTGCATATCAATTGGTTCAAAGGCGGCAAACTCAATGTCGCTTACAACTGCCTTGACCGTCATCTCGAGACCCGCGGCGACCAGGTCGCCATCATCTGGGAAGGTGACGATCCGAACGAAGATCGCAAGATAACCTACAAGGAGTTGCACGAAGAGGTCTGCAAACTGGCCAACGTGCTGAAAGACCGTGGTGTGAAGAAAGGCGACCGCGTATCGCTGTACCTGCCGATGGTCCCTGAAGCCGCTGTCGCCATGCTGGCCTGTACCCGCATCGGCGCCGTGCACTCGATCGTGTTCGGCGGCTTTTCGCCCGACGCGTTGAAAGACCGCATCAACGATTCAGACTGTAAAGTGGTCATCACCTCCGACCAGTCGATGCGTGGTGGCAAGAAGGTTCCGCTGAAGGCCAACGCCGATCGCGCCATCGCCAACTGCCCGCAGGTCGATACCTGCATCGTCGTGAAGCGCGGCGGCGAACCGGTTGAATGGGCCGAAGGTCGCGACGTTTGGTATCACGAAGCGGTTGGCGCCGCGTCGGCCGATTGCCCGGCCGAAGAGATGGACGCAGACGATCCGCTGTTCATCCTGTACACCTCGGGTTCGACCGGCAAGCCGAAAGGCGTACTGCACACCACTGGCGGCTACCTGCTGCAGGCCGCAATGACGCACAAGACCGTGTTCGATTACAAAGACGGCGAAGTCTATTGGTGTACTGCCGACGTGGGCTGGGTCACCGGCCACAGCTATATCGTGTACGGCCCGCTGGCCAATGGCGCGATCACGTTGATGTTCGAAGGTATCCCGACCTACCCGGATATCTCACGCTTCTGGCAGGTGTGCGACAAGCACAACGTCGCCACCTTCTACACCGCGCCGACCGCCATCCGCTCGCTGATGGGCGCCGGCGAAGAGCCGGTCAAGAAAACCAAGCGCACTTCACTGCGCCTGCTCGGCACCGTCGGCGAACCGATCAACCCGGAAGCCTGGGAGTGGTATCACCGTGTGGTCGGCGACGAGCGTTGCCCGATCGTCGACACCTGGTGGCAGACCGAAACCGGCGCACACATGCTTACCCCACTGCCCGGCGCCACCCCGCTCAAGCCCGGCTCGGCCACCAAGCCGTTCTTCGGCGTGCAGCCGGTGCTGCTCGACGATCAGGGCAACGAAATCGACGGCAACCCGGCCGAAGGCAACCTCGCCATCAAGCATCCGTGGCCTTCGCAGATGCGCACCGTATACGGCGACCACAAGCGTTTCTTCGAAACCTACTTTGCGATGTTCCCCGGTTACTACTTCACCGGTGACGGCGCACGTCGCGACGAAGATGGCTACTACTGGATCACCGGCCGTGTCGACGACGTGTTGAACGTATCCGGTCACCGCCTGGGTACTGCCGAGATCGAATCGGCACTGGTGCTGCACGACAAGGTCGCCGAGGCTGCTGTTGTCGGTTACCCGCACGACCTCACCGGTCAGGGCATCTACGCCTACGTCACCCTGATGGCCGGCGAACAAGGCACCGACGAACTCAAAGGCGAACTGGTGAAACTGGTGCGCAACGAGATCGGTCCGATCGCCAAGATCAACCTGATCCAGTGGGCACCGGGCCTGCCAAAAACCCGCTCGGGCAAGATCATGCGCCGCATTCTGCGTAAGATCGCCGCTAACGAGTTGGAGAACCTCGGTGATACCTCTACCCTCGCCGATCCGGGCGTTGTCGATAACCTGATCGACAATCGCGAGAATAAGTGATTCGATAGATCGCGCTGCGGCGACGCGGCAATTGCCAATTGGAAAGCCCGGCCTTGTGCCGGGCTTTTTTATTGCGTGCACGCCTCACTAACTTGCATTGAATAGCATTTGACGCGAATATAATTCTGGTCCGACAGAAAAATCGACCTCGGAAAGGAAACTCAGTGACAGGCGATGGAACCGCAACCTCCTCTTGAACTTCCCGTCACATCGCCTGCCCACTCGCACCCGCAGGCCCGTCTGTCAGCAATTCCCGATTATTTCATTGCTGCAAAAACGCGCTTTCCTTTTCTGGGAATCTGCCTTTCCGGCCTCAAACTGAATAGGGAGAAAAATAGTGAACTTCGCTCCAACCATGCTTCGCGCCATATTTATAGCTATCTGTCTATCGATCGGGTCCATTGGCACCGTTTCGGCTGCATTGATAACTTCCGATTTTGCATTCGGGTCGGGAACTCCGTTCAGCGGTACCACAACGCTTGGCGATGTCGAGGTAACCTTAACGACAAGCAACACCCAACCTTTTGGCGCAACCTCGTTTCGTGACTTGCTAAATACCGACCCCGCATTCGTCGCCTTCTCTTTCGATAAACCAATTAGCGAGTTTTTTCTGAGCATCAGTTTTGTTTTGCCACCAGATGAATTTCTGACCGACTTCAATATCGGAGACCCCACAACGCTTACCGGTGACTTGGTAAACATCGGCGGCCAGATTACTTCTTCCGTACCGGGTGATCGTGGCGACGGCACCCTCAGCTGGACCGGTCTTGACACAATGATCGTAAGCTTTACGATCGGCAATATACCGACCAGCACACGGGCGCCTGCGTTGGCCGTAGACGAGTTTGGTATTGACGCAGCCCCGGAGGTCGAGGTTTCAGTACCCACTGCGCCGACCTCCGCCATGCTCTTGGCCGGTCTCCTATTCGGAATCCCGGCGATACGAAAGCGCATTTGATAGAGGGACAGGATGGCAGACGCAATGAGCTCGACGCAGACCAATGTCCTGACGGTACCAAACCTAATCATGAATCCCGCTTAGCCACAGGCTTTTTCGACAACTTCATTGATTGTCGCCGGCTCGGCAATTGACGCGCCAGGTACCACGACCAAACCCGTAGAAGATGACAGCCCGGCCTTGTGCCGGGCTTTTTGCTGCGTGTCCGACGAAACTTGATCGAATCGACTATCCGAGTGAACATCGCAGGGAACCGCCGTTCTAGCCATCTAACTCGCAAAGGAAGCGGCAACGCCAATGACGGAAACTCCATGTGCCCAGCCGGCTGGGTATCACAACTCAGAATACTGCGTATACGGTAGAACGAACTGCCTGATCGGGTTTGCCATGCAGCCGTACACGTCTCTTCGACGTTACGCGAGCTAATTCGCTGTTATGCCTATGAAGGATTCAATCGCAGCGCCCAACGAATTGGTAGATCGTCTTATTGCGCTATTCCCGAGGTTTTTCGAAGAATGGAATGGCGGAGAGGAGTATGGCTACGAAGATGGGGACTTTTCCTATCATTCGGTGATTAGCACGTTCGCCCCTCTGAGTGCAGAGTATCTGAACGAAAGTCAGCCGAAGAAAACCAAAGCATTTTCGGAGCTTTTGAATTATGCGGTCGAAAACGGTGGTGCGTTAGAAAACGCTGTTTCAACTTGCCTGCTCGAACATGCTTCACAGCTGGGAATACGAGGTACGCTCTTGCCTTATCTCTGTCCCAAGGCGCG
The DNA here is from genome assembly GCF_002009425.1 of Thiosocius teredinicola. NCBI lineage: Bacteria > Pseudomonadati > Pseudomonadota > Gammaproteobacteria > Chromatiales > Sedimenticolaceae > Thiosocius > Thiosocius teredinicola. Next base: position 2,004,703 of record NZ_CP019936.1, on the reverse strand, counting down.
TCAAGAGCTTCGATAAGTTATGAGCAAAAAGCACAGCAAGTCGTTCACTAGGTTCTCGCAGGCATCTCGCCCTCCACACCTGCATGTGCCTGCCCTAGTCATTGTGGCGCAACAAGTGCTCCACACTAGCCGTCAATTCGCTGGGCGTTAGGCGGAGACCTATCAACACAAAGTCTACTCAGGATCCCCAGTGCGGGTCGAACAATGCATGAATTACCAATACCACCTGAAAACGATGGCGATGATCAAGCAACTGAAATGGCCAGAGTTTGGCTTGGAAACGGAACCTGTAATATTTCTTTATTGTTAGGAATGTACGAGGATGCCGATGATTGCGATGTCGATGAACTATGGGCGTGGGGAAACATACTAAGCGACATTGCGCAACATATCGCAAATGGCTTAAAGCAAAGTCATGGGTGAGATGAAACAGAGACAGTAGCAAAATTACGTCGGCATTTTAATGACGCCATAAAGCAAAGGACTCCAAATCTACGAGGGCAGTACTTTGACGATTGAACACCTAACAAAGCGTTCAATCCACGCAGCACACCGCACCATTTGCCACGCTGGCGCAAACGGCGTTCCGCACCGTCCACCGCTTACCAAGGAGTGAGGCAAGAAGCAAAATGGAAGTTGTAGTTTATATCGTAATATTTCTGGTTTTCGTGGCGATCTTTACGCGCGAAGTAGTTGCACCGGCTTCGAAGGCAACGTGCGACAACCGATGGCTTATCTTGGCTGCATCGATCAACATTCTCCAGATGTCTGCGGCAATTGGGGCAGGCTACGTTTTCGCGGATGTTTTCGCAGGGAACTCGATCTGGCACCTTGAATCGTCGTTTCACCCCACAATCGCCGGTGCGCTCACATTCCTGGTGGCGAGTCTTGTTGCCTACTGGTGGCACCGTGCCATGCACGCATCAGATCGCCTTTGGCGAATCTTCCATCAACTACATCACAGCCCATCTCGGATTGAAGCGCTGACCGCTTTTTTTGCCCATCCGTTCGATTCCATCGCTGCAACTCTTATTACTAGCTGCGTGGCATACCTGATCTTCGGCTTTTCTGGCTCCGCCGTGGCTTGGGCCATTCTCTATGTAAGCTTGTTTAATCTGTATATTCATTCGGACACGAAATCGCCGCCATGGGTGGGCTATGTCGTTCAACGGCCCGAGATGCACCGGGTACACCATCAATTGAACCATCACGCAAACAACTATGGCCTACCGCTATGGGATTTGGTCTTTGGTACATGGGCGAATCCGGCAACCTACATTGACAGATGCGGTTTCGAGGAAGGTCGGTCAGAACGTGTTTACGAAATGCTGATGGGAAAAGATGTCAACACATGAAAGTTCGGTCAGACCGTTCCGCATGCCGATCCGGGCGTCACGCACTCCGCATCGAGCTTCGCTTGAAACCCGCGGAGGTGAAAACCTTTCTTCCGACAGCGAGGGAGCTTGAACAATAGATTATGTGGCAATAGGCCGCGATACTTTGTTGTGAGATTTCGACGCATCGAGGCTTTCTCAGTGGTGAGCCGCTCAACGAGGTCTTGCTGGTTGAACGGATGGCGCAGACCCTGTGACACACTGCAACACGTTCCAAAATACGCGGGTCGGAATGAGGGCCATGAACCCGGATTCACTGTGCGGAATGGGAGCACTGGTTCGAATGACATGGTGCTGGGATTGTCGGTAGATCGCACGACGTGATAAAAGCCTGGGTCTCAAAACCACGTAACAACCAAAATTTGACATTGCCGCTGGTTTGGGACCAGTTCTAATACAGCGGCGATATCGTGGATGGAAGAGCCGAAACTATCGCAAATCGTGCTGGCAGCATTCTCAGCGCCGAACCTTCGTACTACCGTGGGATTGGACTCAAACAATTCTCTTACTAAGAACACTTAGATATCGCGCAAAAGGACTTGTCATGATTAACGCAGCGATATTGGCGGGCTACTTAGCGGCCCATGCAGTATGGTCAGTTTCTGATGGTGAAACACTCATCCCGATCTATGGCTATCTCTCCGGCAAAGGCGAAAGAGTGGTGGAACGTCTTGCATACCATCGATTAGAACAAGGCGTCGCAGCGCGCCAGGAAAGGTTAAACATCAATCTGAACGGCTATTCGGCGGCAGTATTGGTGTTTGACGGTCGAATCAATTTGGATGCCGGCAAGAAGGACGCACTGATCGTTGAGTTTAGGAGCTACGGCGATACCCCGGGGTTCGTGGTCGTGGCTGTGCCATATACTCCATTGTCCGACCACACAGATTTCGCCGTACACCGACCCAAGGTACTGGATATGTCGGAGCATCTACGATCCGATATTCACAACTTGCTAGACTCATTCTTTACGGGCGTAGATCAACACGCAAAGGCAGCAAAGATTTGGAGTGCGCATCTGGATGAATCGATGTAGAGGATAAACGGTCGGCGCCGTGTTGCCGACAAATTACCTCATGTGAGGCGAATCGTTGATGAGACAAAAATAGCTATTTGCGATCGACTTGGTGAACTGCGGCCTCCACTAGCTCAGCATTAGGCAACTCATGACCCCACGCCCTTCCGCCATCATCGTTCCGCTCAGCAAGCAGAAGATCTTCCTGCTGACGCTCGCAGCGGGCATCTTTGTTGCCGCGGGTGTATGGCTGTATTTGAGTGCGTCATCAGATGTGGGTTGGGAAAACCCCTTGTTTGTGCAAATTGTTGCAGTGATCGGTGTCTTATTCTTTGGATTGTGTACTGCCTACGGTCTTCGCAAAATGTTCGACACCACGCCAGGAATGGTCATCGATGACAAAGGCATCGTCGACAACTCCAGCGGTGTTTCAGCAGGCTTCATCCCGTGGTCCGATGTCATCGGGTTCAAGGTCACTACGATGCACAATCAGAGATTCCTCAGCATCGAGGTTCAAAATCCGGAAAAGTACATTGAGCAAGCATCGGGGTTAAAGCGACGGGTGGTGGCGATGAACGCCAAGTTCTTTGGTGGCCCTATACATATCAGCTCCAACACGTTGAAAATCCGATTCGACGACCTTGTGGAGCGTGTTCTCGAAGCGCATGCCACATACGCTCGGATTGACTTGTCGCATAGCTCCGCCAACCGGTCCAGCAGACCGCTTTGTCGATTGTTCTAGAGAAACGAACCGGTGCGAACAAAAGGCAAAATCGTCGCTTGGCACGACGAAAAAGGGTATGGCTTCGTCACCCCGTTCGCTGGTGGCGATCGCGTATTCATCCATATCAAAGCGTTCGCGAATCGGGCGCGTCGCCCGGCCATCGGGGATATCGTCACTTATTCCCTGTCTACCGATTCGCGCGGCAGACGATGCGCCGAGGCTGCAGCGATTTCGGGCGCACGCAAATCCACAAAAACCCAAAAGCCCTCAGGGGCGCTGTTACCCGTTTTTTTGGCGACAGGTTTTCTAGCGGCGGTCGGCACTGCCGTTGCTTTGGCGGTCGTGCCGGGGTCGGTTTTCGTTGTCTACCTGATGTTCAGCTTGATTACGTTCATCGCTTACGCGCTCGACAAAATGGCGGCACGGCAACGCAGTTGGCGCACCAGCGAAACGACGTTGCACCTGATGGCTCTCGTTGGAGGTTGGCCGGGTGCTTTGCTTGCGCAAAACCGCTTGCGGCACAAGACACGAAAGCAACCATTCCGCGCTGTGTTCTGGACCACAGTGATACTCAACTGCGCGGCGTTTGCCTGGCTACTCAGCCCTGCGGGCACCCGAGCATGGCGCTCGGTCGCCTCCGTGATCACGGGATGATGGGGACAGGCCGCTTAGTCCCTGTGTAGCTCGCCGACGGCGATTCAGCGCGACGGACAGAGCTTAGAGTGATCGATATCGGTTGCGAAATGGGAGTTTTCGCCTGCGAAAGCTAGCAATCCGATCATGCCATTGGATATGCTCATCGACAGGCTCTCAGACGCTGCGGTTTGCGATGACCGAGGAAAAGAGAAATATCTGTTGGCGCTGCGGCTACACACTGAGCACAGCAGGCTATGAGTACGATTCGATCTGCCCTGGCTGCCGCACACCGACCCGCGTCTGCCGGAATTGCCGTTACTTCAGCAGCGGCGCGCCCAAGCAGTGCACCCAGCCTGCCGCCGACAAGATTGCCGACAAGCAGCGAGCCAACAGCTGCCACTATTTCGAGGGCTTGTGAACGTGCAACTGCCCAAGCTCTTACTGTCCCACCTCCTTATCGACCATGCCGCACATACCGGCTGTTCTTTACCCTGCTTACCCAATTGATCGCCCCACCGTGAAAGCGCCCATACAAACACGCGAGCATCTCGAACGCGAAGTTCGCACCGCGTTTGCCGGGGTGACACTCGGCGGAGGCCTCAGCCTGCGGCAGGCTGAGGCGCTTGACGACTACTGCAACAACATCAGCGAGCAGGCATATCGAGAGCTGCCGCTGTCGGAGGTCACGGATGCCTGGAACGCAGTGCCCTGGGCCGAGCTTGAGCGCAACAACATCGCCCACCTCGACCCCGAAGGCTGGCGCTATTACATACCTGCATTGATG